>NZ_JAIWPU010000027.1 GCF_021191705.1 Proluteimonas flavola | reverse complement strand
CTGCACGCCGCGGCTGCGCATAGGATGCATGGGGTCGGCTCCTTTGCTTGGGTGTGGTCTCGCAACTCCACCTTAGCATCGTGAGCCGACTTCTCTTTTGGTTTCAGTGGGTTGGCGCTAAGTAAGTGCCATTCGTGTCAGGGACGATGTCCTCACCGCCGAAGCGGCGTGTCCTCTATCGCGCGAAGCGGAGCCGGCAAGTGGGTCTGTCGTTGGGGTTCGTTGTCCGCCCTCAAGCAGCGGCAGCGTGCAGCCTCACGCCCAGGGCCCTGGTCACTTTCAATACCGTGGAGAAATCCGGGCTTCGGTCTCCGGACAGCGCCTTGTACAGGCTCTCGCGGGACAGGCCTGCGTCCTTGGCCACCTTGGTCATGCCCTGGGCGCGGGCGATGTCGCCAAGTGCCCTGGCGATGAATGCTGCGTCGCCATCGCTTTCCTCGATGCAGGCTTCGAGGTAGGCCGCCATCTCCTCGGGGGTGCGGAGGTGCTCGGCGACGTCATAGGTTTCGACGGGAGTCTTCGGGGTTTTCTTCTGTGCCATGGTGTCCTCCCACCGCATCTTGCGGGGGTCGATTGATGGGGGACGATGCCTTGCACCAGGCGTCAGGTAAAGCTGGCTCACGGCGCCGGGTCGTGCTCCGCGTGTGTACCCTCGTTTGCGAGGATCTCCTGCGTCACGGTTTCGATCATGTCGAAGGCGGCCTGCGGCACACGCAGGCCGAACTGGTCGCGGCGTCGCTTCGAGAGCCTGCCGCCCTGCTCCAGGCATGCGATTACCAGGGTGCTGAGATCGCTGCCGCGCAGGTCGATGCGTTCGCCGATCCTGCGGACAATGGTGTCGTAGCGTTGCAGGTATTCGGTTGCCTGGCGGAGTTCCACCTGGAGGGCCTGCGCCGCCATCCGGAAGCCGAACTCGACGCAGGCCGTGGCGTCCCAGTACCGGTAGAAGGCATGGCCGGGATCGCCGCGATAGATGAATCCATAAGTGTCTTCGCCTGCCCATTCGACGTTCCAGCGCTCGCGCGCCGGGCGCGAGAAGGTCTGCAGCGCACGCAGGTACTCGGCCTCGTGCTTTTTCATCGCCACCGAGACCGGCAGGATCAGGCCATCGCGCAGTCCGCCCGGACGGCACAGGGCGTGATGGAACAGGAAGCGCGACAGGCGTCCGTTGCCATCCATGAAGGGGTGGATGAGCACGAATCCGAACGACACGATGCCGGCTGCGACCAGGGGATCCACGGCGAGCGCAGGCCCGTTGGCGAACGTCATCAATGCCGCCATGAGTTCGTGCGCGAGTTCGGGCGGCGGCGGGAGGTAGGTGACGCCGGCGGCGCCCCGGAGCGGCCCCTGCAGCCAGTTCTGCTGTTGACGAAAACCGAACGCGCGATCCAGCGGATTGGTGACCGTGGCCTGCTGGAGGCCGCTCAGGTAATCCTCGCTCAGGGGTGTGCGGGCATGAGCCTGGTGCAAGAGCGCGACGTAGGCGCGTTGCCGTTCCTCGCTGGGTGTTTCGCGTTCGATGGCGAACGAGTCGCGGGTTTCGTGCAGATAGGCCCATGCGAGTGTGCGATCGAGCAGCAGGCCGTCGAGTCCGGCCACATAGCGATTGGCCTGGGCGATGAGGTTGCCCGCGATGGCGGCTTCGATCGCGGGGGTGCGTCTCACCGTTGCGCAGTATTCCGCGGTGCCGAGGCGATTGTCGTCCACCCGCCACCGCGGGTTGCGTGTCGCAGGTCCGGTCACGTACCGCTCTGGGGCAAAGAGGGGCACTGCCCGCCCGGTGACGACGGGAAGATCGTCGAGCAGCGTTCCGGATGCCTGCTCCCAGAGATGGCAGGCGAGGCGGATGTAGGCGCCGCCGGGTGTGAGGTGGATCTCGTCGCGCATGCGTGTCGCCGGGATCCGCGGCAAGGCGTCCATGAGGATGCCCATTTCGACGCCTTCGTGTTTGAGCGCGAACAGCAGGTGGGTCAGCGGATCGTCGTCCTTCGGCGCGATCCGCGCGGGGATCGCCAGATGATCCGCCATCTCTTCGACGCGGGTCACGGCGCGGACCTGGGCGGGTCGTGCGGGTGGGAACGCCGCAAGCTGCAGATGGTCCCGCACAAATGCGTAGCCGACCTGCATTTTTTCTACCCCGGCTGCATGAATTTTACAGACGCAAAGGGTGCCTTCTTTTTTTTTAGAACGCCATGGGGCGGTTCACGTCCCAGGCTGCGTGGCGGGGAATGGTGGCAGGCGGGCGGGGAAAGGTCAGGAACGATCTCCTGCACGACACCGTTCTTCCCGTTCTTCAACCTCGTTCTTCGATCCGCTGAAAGCGCTGGTAACCGCGCCCCAGCTCCTCCGCCAGGTTCGGCACTTCTTCTATCAGTTCGCGCAGGTCGGCCATGGTCTTCGCCATGGCGGCTGCCAACCTGCCGATGGATTTCCGCGGGTCCCGGATGCCGCAATGCGTGCGTCCGAACTCCAGGATGTCCGGGCGTGAACGGAGCAGGCTCTTGGAGCCTGCCAGGGTCAGGGCCAGGGCGTCGTCGCGCAGGTAGCAGGTGGTGCAGACAATGTCGTAGGCAGGCGACAGCCGTGCGTCGTTGGCGGCAGGGCAGGTGTAAAGCAGGCCGAAGTTCTTCAGGTGGGCGTCGCCGTTGCCGACCATGCACGACAACGCCACCTGGTCGAAGTACTGGGCCAGGGCTGCGGCCCGGAAAGGGGGCGGACAGTACAGGCCGATGAGCCTGGCCACGCGCTCGTAGCTGCCCTGGTACTTCTGATCGGCACCCAGGCCCAGCAGGACGGCCATGTCCTCGAATCCCAGTGAGCTACCGTCGTCGAGCCGATCGAAGCGATGCATGACGAAGCGTTGGTGGTCGGCGGAGAGATGGAAGTCCGGCACCGGAATGCCCGCTTCGCGGGCGATGCGCATGCAGACATACTCGTTGACGGGCAGGCCGGGGAACTCGGCATTGCCGGTCTTCACGATGAGTTCCCGTGTGGCCAGCGTGCCCTTGCCAGGCCTGCCCCCCATGTCCACCCGTGCGGGCAGCAGCAGCTTGGGCTGCACGCCGGAAATGCCGGTCCGCAGCAGGTAGCGGTCCACCAGGTGCCGGAACAGGTCTTCGCTGCCCTGGTGGGCCAGCAATTCCGGCAGCGGGATCGATTCGGCCGGCAGTGGGGCGATGTCCGGGGCATGCAGCTGCAGGCGGCCGATGGCGGCGTCTCCGCCGGTCAGGGCCAGCAACAGCATGGGATCCATGCGCGAGGCCTTGGCCAGCCGCAGGCGCAATTGCTCCAGTACGTAGCCTTCCGGCAGGTTCATCTGGAAGATCGGAAACAGCGCGCGATCCACGTACTGTTGGCGGCGCTTGGGCATGCCCAGGCAGACCTCGGCCTCGGGCGGGGCGTGCTCCCCATAGTCAAAGTAGTAGTCCTCGCCATGCCGCAACTGCCCGGCTGCGCCCTGGGGCGTGGCAACCTGTATCTGCTGCGGTGGCCGGATGTCAGTCATCGGCCAGCAATGTACGCACTTCGTCCAGGGTGGGGCGCTGTGCTGGACGGATGGTCAGTTCGGCTCCCAGTGCCTCGGCGGCGGCGACGTAGGCGCGCAGGGCCACCGAATCGCGGCCCTGTTCGATCTGGACCAGCTTCTCGCGGGTCAAGCCGGCCAAGGTGGCGACCTGGGCCTGGGTGAGTCCGCGCTGCTGGCGGATCCGGCGCAGGGACTGGCCGAGGCGAAGTGTATAGGGGGTGCGCATGTGTGGTATTTATCACATCCCAGTTGATATGTGACGTATATGCGACATCAACTGTCTGTGGATTGTGGCCGATGGTGTCAACACAGCGCGCTGGAGCACGAACTCGACGCGGACAGGCATGTCGTCGATGGACAGGTCGGTCGAGATCCTGTCGCGTTGCGTGCGGATGTCGCGCGCTCAGGAGGCTGTCGCCGATCTTGTCCGCCTCCGCGCTTTCGTCGCAATGCATGATCCATCCGCCGCAGCGCGCGTCGCTGCCGACCCGATTGCACGCATGGATTTACCTGTGCCGGGTTCCCGGGATAGGCCGCAGTGTCGCCGAGGCGCCGCGGCCGGACACGGTGCGTGATTTCCTGGCAGGAAAGTATGTTGTCCGCTACTGCGCTGCCCTATCTGCAGCGGGCCTACGAACTGGACCGGGCCTTGAATGCACAGCCGCCGTTGCCCGGTGTCGTGCTGGGCTACGACCTGGGCTACGCGCATCTGCTGCTGGGCGACTACGACGCGGCCGACCAACTGTTCGCCGAGGCCGAGGCGGGAAGTGCGCGCTATCCGGAACTGGCCGGGCTGAAGCCGCGCATCGCCAGCCATCGCGCGGAAATCCTGCGCGCCAGGGGGGATGCCGGTCGTGCCAGGCCGTTGCTCGGCGATGCGCTGGCGCTGCAGCGCGCCGCTGGCGACCGGCAGGGCGAAGTGGTGACCCTGCAGCGGCTGGCGCGCACGGAACTGGACCTGGGGCGTGCCGAGGATGCACTGGTGCTGGCACGGCAGGCAGTGGCGCTTGCCGAGCAGGGGCGCTACATGGCCGAGTTGCGCGACGGCCTGTACCTGCTGGCCGATGCGGCCACCGCTGCCGGCGATCGCGATGCTGCCGGCGGTTATGCGACGCGCGCGCGCGACATGACCCGCGCGCACGATCGCGAGATCACCGGCCGAACGCTGGCGCAGATGCAGGCGCAGGCGCAGCAGGGCCTGGCACCCGATGCCGTGGCTGCGCGCGAGCGGACGATGCGTTCGGACTGGCTGCGCAATGGCGCCCTGGCGGTGCTGGCAGTGCTGGCGACGGGAGCCCTGTGGCTGTGGCTGCGCGGGCGACGACGCGAGCGCGCGCTGGCGGTGCTCGGCGATACCGATCCCTTGACCGGACTGCCCAACCGGCGCGGCGCGGACGCCGTGCTGCAGGCTTTGGCGGTACAGGGCAGCGGCCGCGCCGCGGTGCTGCTGCTGGACATCGACGGTTTCAAGGGGATCAACGATGGCTTCGGCCACGACGTGGGCGACTGTGCGCTGGCCGCCGTGGCCGGGTGTCTGCGCGCTGCCAGCGACGCGGACGATCTGGTCGCGCGCTGGGGCGGCGAGGAATTCCTGGTGGTCCGCGGGCGCACCACGCAGGCGGCGGCGTTCGCGCTGGCCGACCACCTGCGCCGGCAGGTGGCGCAGCTCCGCGTGGAGGATGGCCGCGGCGGCGCGCTGCCGTTGACGGTGTCGGTCGGCGCGGCATCGCTGCCGCTGCTGCCCGGCGGCGCGGGCGGTTGGCGGGAGACGGTCCGCGCCGCCGACCGCGCGCTGTACGTGGCCAAGCGCGCCGGGCGCAACGCCTGGGCAGGGCTGTGGGGCCTGGACGCCGGCACCCATGTCGACGCCTTCAGCGTGCTGGACAACCCCGTGCAGGCGCTGGCGCAGGGCTGGATCGCGATCGACGGCAACCGGCCGATGGACTGGTCGCAGGCGCGGCCGAAGGCAGGCAAGGCGCACGGCCGGGATAACGCGTCGCAGCGGTCGACGGATGCCGCGACGGGCTGAGCTGAGCGTCCGGCTTCGATCGGGCGCCGGGCAGCGCTCGCGGGTCGGACCTGGCGGGTGTCGATCTCAGCCGGGGTCCGTGTTTCGGCGTGGGAATACCCATGAGGATGGTCTGAGCAAGGGGCAATTTGCCCGTCATTCCCGCCTGACCAGGCATTCGTCTGTTGAGAGCCGCGGGATGACGGACGTGTTCAGAGGATCCCTGAATGTCTGGAAGGCCCTCCTTTCCGCGTGCAATGCAGCGCCCGCCGTCGATCCCGCAGACGTAACGCTGGGGTCGCGTCACCCTGTTCGGCTTGCCAGCCGAATGCCTGACGTCTTCCCCAGCTCAGGGGCGACGGCTATACGTCATGGCCGGAGTGGCTGCCGGATCGGGCCGGAAGGCGGCTGCCGGTGAGGACGCCGAGGATTGCATCGGCGTGTTCGGGATCGATGGACATGGCGGACATGCAGGCCTCGAGATAGCGACGATCCTGCAGCATTGAGATGCCCTGTTCGTAGTGGCGCCGGATCGCGTCGCCGTAGGCACTGGTTGCCTTTTCGACCGCGGCGGTGGGGATGGGCCCCCAAGCCTGAATCATGAACGCCAGATCGATCAGGTCGCGGCTGCGCTGGGAGCGGTCAAGTACCCGGTCGGCGTTGGCGAGCAGCTTCTCTGCGTACATGTCGCTCCGGTCGAGCACCGGCACTGCGAGTTGGGGATGCGGTTGACCGCTGATTGGAATGCGCCCTTCCAGAACAAACTCGACGCGGACAGGCGTGTAGTCGATGGACAGGTATGTCGAGATCTTGTCGCGCTGCGTGCGGATGTCGCGCGCGTAAGGCAACGGTGCCCGCAGGATGGCGCCGAGCGTATGCGAGGTCACGGTTTCCCGGAGCAGGCGGTAGCCTGCGGGATCGGCGCACAGGAAGTCGATGTCGACCGACTCCCGGTACTCCTCCAGTTGCAGGACGATCGCAGTTCCACCTGCGAAGTAGCAGCGTGCCCGTGCCAGCAGGTCGGCGTCGAATGCGGCCAGGGCCTTGGCGATGCGTTGGTGATGCGGGCGGCTAAACATGGAGAACGCCGTTCCCGTACCACTGCACCAGGCGTTCGAGCAGGGCGCGCTCGCTTGCATCCATCTGGTCGGCGTCCACGAGATCCCAGTAGCGCTCGTACAGCGCCAGGGCGTCGCGCTCGTCCAATGCATCGATGCCGGGCTGGTTCCATGTCAGGCGTTTGAGCTGCGGATACTCGGCCAGTCGCACCCGGGCCGGGCGCACATCCGGCTCGAGTCCCAGCGCCTGCATGGCGGCGGCATAGGCGGCCATCGCGACACCAGGTTTGCCCTGCTCGATCTGGATCAGCTTCTGCCGGGCGATGCCCGCACGTCGGGCGGCTTCGGCCTGGGTGAGGCCCAGGCGCTGACGCGCTGTCCGCAGGGTGTCGCCCAGGTGGCGGGTCGGGATCGTTTGGTCGGCGGTGCGCATGTCCGAAATGTAGGACATCTAGGTGGAAATGTCCTGAATCCAGGACATCTGCATCATGCGCCGTAGTGCCCTGGTGTCGCGTCACGCATCAGATGTCGCAGACTGCGCGCCGCAATCGGCGTCCAGCGCAAGGCGCCTGGCGCAGCCAATACCGACCGTCCTGGCAAGCCAGGCAACGCGGCGATGCACGCCGAGGGCAAGTGCAGACCGGCATCTGATGCGTGACGCGACACTAGTCGATCCCGAGCTTCTTCAGCTTGTAGCGCAGCGCCCGGAACGTGATGCCCAGTGCGGCCGCGGTCCTGGTCTTGTTGTAGCGGTTTTCCTGCAGCGACTGCTGGATCGCGGCGCGCTCGATGTCTTCGATGAAAGAGGGCAGGGCGGTGCCGGCGGTCTCGTAGGGACTGACGGTGCGCGGGTCGCGGGGCGGGGCGGCACCCGGGGGCAGGGCCTGGTGGGTGCCGGTGACGAACGGGGACGCAGGCTGGGGCTGGCTGGCCTGCCCGGCGCCCCGCGGCACCGGCAGGTGCAGGTCGGCAGCGGTGATCCGGTCCTCGTCGGCCATCGCCAGTGCGCGTTCGAGGATGTTCTCGAGCTCGCGCACGTTACCGGGGAAGTGGTAGGCCTCGAGCGCGGCGACGGCGTCCGGGGCGAGGGTGGGTGCGGGGCGGTGCATGGCCTGGGCGAGGCGGCGCAGGATGGCGTCCGACAGCAGCGGCAGGTCGCCGGCGCGTTCGCGCAGCGCCGGGACGTTCAGCCCGATGACGTTGATGCGGTAATAGAGGTCATGACGGAAGCGACCGTCGTTGACCAGCTGCGAGAGATCCTTGTGCGTCGCCGAGAGGATGCGCACGTCGACCGGGATCTCGGTCGAGGCGCCGACCGGGCGGATCGACTTTTCCTGGATGGCGCGCAGCAGCTTGACCTGCATCGACAGCGGCAGTTCGGCGATTTCGTCGAGAAACAGGGTGCCGCTGTCGGCGGCCTGGAACAGCCCGGGCTTGTCGCTGTGCGCGCCGGTGAAGCTGCCCTTCTTGTGGCCGAAGAATTCGCTTTCCATCAGTTCGGCGGGGATGGCGCCGCAGTTCACCGGCACGAACGGATTGTTGGCGCGCGCGCCCTGGGCGTGGATGGTGCGGGCGACGAGCTCCTTGCCCGTACCCGATTCGCCCTGGATGAAGACCGGCGCCTGGCTGCGGGCGACCTTGGCGATCGTGTTGCGCAGCGTGGCCATGACATCGGAGGTGCCGAGCAGGCGGCTGCTGTGTTCTTCGGTGGCGCGCTTGGCGCGCTCGCCCAGCTCCAGCGCCTGGCGCACGAGGCCGCGCAGCACGTGGATATCGACCGGCTTGTTGACGAAATCGAAGGCGCCGATCTTCAGAGCCTCCACGGCCGCTTCGACGTTGCCGTAGGCGGTGATCACGGCGACCGGCGTGCCCGGGAAGCGGGTGCTGATTTCGCCGACCAGTTCCAGGCCCGATCCGTCGGGCAGGCGCATGTCGGTCAGGCACAGATCGAAGGCCGAGGCCGCCAGCAGTTCGCGTGCGGCGGCGAGGGTGGGCGCGGTTTCGGTGCGCAGCCCCATGCGGCCGAGCGTCAGGACCAGCAGTTCGCGAATATCGTGCTCATCGTCGACGATCAGGACGCTGCGGGTTTCGCTCATGCGTGGCTGTCTAAAACGTCTGTTTGATGTGACGCATAGTGACAGATTTTGCCAAAAGTGACGAGAGTCACGCTGGTGACGGGCGTCACGGCGGCGGGGCGACCGCGGGCGGGAATTGGGAGACTGGCATGGGATCAAGCTGCAAGTCGGGGTGCGTGCCGGGGCGAAAGCGGGCCGTCGACCGTCGCATCAAGTCGCTGGGCCCCGGCTTTCGCCGGGGCGACGGCAGGGCTCTCGTCCGATACTCCGGTCCGCCCTGAACTCTTGGCGTCTCACGTCCGCAGCAGACTCCGCCGCGCGGCAAGGGTGACGCGGAAGCATGCGCCGCCGCCGGGTACCGCCACGTACTCCAAGTGCGCCTCGTTCGCCCGGCAGAGTTCGTGGCAGATGTAGAGACCCAGGCCGGTGCCACTTTCGGACGTGGTGAAGAACGGGCGGAACAGCTGTGCGGCGACCGCGTCGGGAATGCCGGGGCCGCGGTCGAGCACGCTCAGGGTGGGGCACTCGTCGGTCTGCTCGAGGCGCAGGGTGATGCGGGCCGGTTCGCCGGGCATGCGGCCGTAGCGGACGCTGTTGTTGACCAGGGCGGTCAGCACCTGCTGCAGGTGGCGCGGGTCGAAGATCGCGCGCAGCGCCGGCTGGTCGCAGCTGACCTTCAGTTCGGCGTTGTCGTCGCTGACGATCATGCGGTAGTCCTGCACGAAGGCATGGGCGGCGGCGACCAGGTCCACGTGTTCGGGCCGGGCGCGTTCGCGCCGGGCGAGGCCGAGCACGCTTTCGACGATGCCGTTGGTGCGCACGCACTGCTGGTGGATGATCTGCAGCAGGCGGCGATCGGCCTCGCCGATCTGGTCCGATTCCTCCATCAGCTGGGTGGCGTAGCTGATCGCGGCGAGCGGGTTGCGGATCTCGTGCGCGAGGCTGGCGGAGAAGCGGCCCATCGTGGCCAGCGTCAGCGATTCGGCGCGGCGCGAGACCAGCGAGGTGTCGTCGAGGAATACCAGGGTAGTGTCGCTCTCGGCCAGCAGGCGCACGAAACGCGGCATCACATCGGTGTGCTCGCGGAGCGTCAGCGGTGCGCTGTCGACGTTGCCGCTGCGCAGCCACTCGGCCAGGCGCATCGCCAGCGGCGGCGCCAGCTGCGACAGCGTGCGGCCGTGCAGGCCGTCTTCGCCGGGTGTCTCGGCTTCGCCGATCAGCAGCGTGGCCGCTTCATTGGTCAGGCGGATGTGGCCGGTGCCGTCGACCAGCAGCACCCCGGTCTGCATGCGGCGGATGATCAGTTCGTTGATCTCGGCCAGGTTCGCCGCCTCGGCGCCGCGCCGGTCGGCCAATGCCTGCGAGTCGCGCACCTGCTTGCCCAGCTGGCGGATCAGCGAGGCGGCGGCGAAGAAGCCGAGGGCGAACATCAGCATCTCGGCGAAGGGGCGGTCGAACGTCCCGCTGCCGAACAGGCCGACGATGCGTTCGACCAGCAACGCCAGCGAGGCCCCTGCGGCGATCAGCAGGCTGGTGTGCAGGGTGACGAACAGCGACGCGGCGCCGATGTTGAACAGCAGCAGCATCGCGATGCCCGGCGCGACTTCGGGGATCGCATGGGTGGCCAGCGTGGCGACCAGGATGTCGACCGCCACGCCCACGATGGCATGGTGGTGATAGTCGCCCCGCGCGCGACGCGCGTTCAGCAGCAGGCCGACGGACGCGACCAGATAGCCGATGCAGACCGAGATCGCGGCCGGTGCGTTGGTGATGGTGCCGAGCGTCTGGCCCCAGGGGCTGAACACCAGCAGCGCCAGCAGGGCGGCCTCCAGCACCCGGTACAGCGCGAACAGCGAGAGCTCGCGCTGCAGCAGCGACGGGGGCAGTGCGGAGGCTGCAGGCGGATGCACAGGCACGTTCCATCGGGACTGGACGGGGCCGAGTATAGGTGCCGGCCCGGAATGCGCATCGGAGGCGGTTTTGCCCGCCGCCGCCGCATGGGCGAGAATAGCGGACCCCGTCGGCCCGCCGCGCGTCATGCGCCGCCCGCCGGCCGGCGACTTTTCCTTTCCGTACGGACCCCACATGAACTTCCACGAATACCAGGCGAAGCAGTTGTTTGCCGATTACGGCATCCCCGTGCCGGCCGGGCGCGTCGCGTCCACCGCCGACGAAGCAGTCGAAGCAGCGAACTCCCTGGGCAATGGCCCCTGGATGGTCAAGGCCCAGATCCATGCGGGTGGTCGCGGCAAGGCCGGCGGCGTGAAGTTCTGCAAGACCACCGACGATGTGAAGGCCGCGGCCGAGAAGATGCTCGGTACCAGCATGGCGACCTACCAGTCGGCGGGCGTCGCGCTGCCGGTGAACCTGGTACTGGTCACCGAGGCCGGCGAGATCGCCAAGGAACTGTATCTGTCGGTGCTGGTCGATCGCGGCACGCAGTCGATCACCTACATCGTCTCGAGCGAGGGTGGCGTGGACATCGAGCAGGTGGCCGCCGAGACCCCGGAGAAGATCGAGACGCTCAACGTCGGTTTCGTCGAAGGCTTCCAGGCCTACCAGGGCCGCGACATCGGCTTCAAGATCGGCCTGACCGCCAAGCAGGCCAACCAGCTCGCCAGGATCATGGGCGGCCTGTACACGCTGTTCAACGAGAAGGATCTGGCGCTGGTCGAGCTCAACCCGCTGGCGATCCTCGACAACGGCGATCTCTACGCGCTGGACGGCAAGGTCAACAGCGACGACAACGCGACCTTCCGCCACAAGGACCTGGCCGCGATGCGCGACACCTCGCAGGAAGACGAGGCCGAAGTGCGCGCCAGCGAGTACGACCTGAACTACGTGACCATGGACGGCAACATCGGCTGCATGGTCAACGGCGCAGGCCTGGCCATGGCGACGATGGACGTGATCGCGCTCAACGGCGGTTCGCCGGCGAACTTCCTCGACGTGGGCGGCGGCGCGACGAAGGAGCGCGTGACCGAGGCGTTCAAGCTGATCCTGTCGAGCGACAAGGTGAAGGCGATCTTCGTCAACATCTTCGGCGGCATCGTCCGCTGCGACATGATCGCCGAGGGCATCATCGCCGCGGTCAAGGAAGTGGACGTCAAGGTGCCGGTGATCGTGCGCCTGGAAGGCACGAACGTCGAAGCGGGCAAGCAGCTGCTGGCCGACTCGGGCCTGGCGATCACCCCGGCCGACGACATCAACGACGGTGCGAAGAAGGCCGTCGCGGCCGCCGCTTAAGCCCACACACATCACCTGTAGGAGCGCGCTCGCGCGCGATGCTTTCCGTTCCGGACGAAGCAAGGGCATCGCGGCCAAGGCCGCTCCTACGACAGCGAAGGATTTACAGATGAGCGTTCTGATCAACAAGAACACCAAGGTGATCGTGCAGGGCTTCACCGGCCAGCAGGGCACCTTCCACGCGACGCAGATGCTGGAATACGGCACCCAGGTCGTCGGCGGCGTGACCCCCGGCAAGGGCGGCACCACCCACATCGAACTGCCGGTGTTCAACACCGTGCGCGAAGCGGTCGAGGCCACCGGCGCCGACGCGTCGGTGATCTACGTGCCGCCGCCGTTCGCGGCCGACGCGATCCTCGAAGCGGCCGCGGCCGGCATCAAGGTCATCGTGTGCATCACCGAAGGCATTCCGGTGCTCGACATGCTGCGCGTCAAGAACGTGCTCAAGTCGCATCCGGACGTGACCCTGGTCGGTCCGAACTGCCCGGGCGTGATCACGCCGGGCGAGTGCAAGATCGGCATCATGCCGGGCCACATCCACATGCCGGGCAAGATCGGCATCGTGTCGCGTTCGGGCACGCTGACCTATGAAGCGGTCAAGCAGACCACGGCGGCGGGCCTGGGCCAGTCGACCGTGATCGGCATCGGCGGCGACCCGATCAACGGCCTGAACTTCGTCGACTGCCTCAAGCTGTTCAACGAGGACCCGCAGACGCTGGGCATCATCATGGTCGGCGAAATCGGCGGCGACGCTGAGGAAGCGGGCGCCGAGTACATCAAGGCGCACGTCAAGAAGCCGGTCGTCGGCTTCATTGCCGGCGCCTCGGCCCCTCCGGGCAAGCGCATGGGCCATGCCGGCGCGATCGCCTCGGGCGGTTCGGGCACGGCCGAAGGCAAGTTCAAGGCGATGGAAGCGGCCGGCGTGAAGACCGTTCGTTCGCCGGGCGACCTGGGTGCGGCGATCGCCGAGCTGGTCAAGTAATCCATCCGTCTTCCGGATGTCGGAAAGGCCGCCTTCGGGCGGCCTTTTTCGTGGGCATTCTTCCGTTTCCGTGAGCGCACTCCCACATGGGGACGCCGGGCCCATTGCATCGGGGCGGGCAATTCGCGGTATCGCCGCCCATCGGCGGTTGACATGAAGTATGCGAATGCGCATTCTCGATGCGCATCGAAGAGGATTCCGCCATGCGCACTCGCGAGGACTACGCCGGCTACGGCAAGCGTGCCACCAACGTCAGCGTGAACCAGGGACTGCTCGAAGAGGCCCGGGCGCTGGAGATCAACCTGTCGGCCACGCTCGAGAAAGCGCTGGAGGCCGAGGTGCGCGCGCGCAAGCGCCAGAGGTGGCTGGAGGAGAATCGGGGCGCGATCGAGGCGTACAACCGTCGCATCGAGCGCGACGGGATGCTGAGCGATCACGTGCTTGCGTTCACGTCCCGGGCGGACGGATGAGCCAGTTCTTCGCCTACGCCAATGCGGATGCCGTCTCCAGAAAACTGGTTCCGTATTTCCTGGACGTACAGAGCGACCTGATCGAGACCATCGGCTCGCGCGTGGTCGTGCCACTGGTGACGGTCGAGCGCGCCGGCGGGGTGATCGAACGACTGATGCCGTGCCTGGCGGTGGGCGAAAAGCGCCTGGTGATGGATACCGCGCAGATCATGGGAATCCCCATGCGCATGCTGGGCAAGCAGGTCGCCGACCTGTCGCACGAACGGCATGCCATCCTCGCCGCCCTCGACCTGCTGATTTCCGGAATCTGACATGACCGATCCCTTGCGCATCGCCCTGGCCCAGTTCGACTTCCCTGTCGGCGACGTCGGCCGCAATGCCGAGCGCATCGCGGAGATGATCGCGGTGGCCCGCGACGAGTTCGCCGCGCACGTGGTGGTGTTCCCGGAACTCGCGATCAGCGGCTATCCGCCCGAGGACCTGCTGATGCGGCCCTCGTTCCTGATCGACTGCGAAGCGGCGTTGATGCAGATCGCCAAGGACGTGCGTGGCATCGTCGCGGTGGTCGGCTGGCCGGAGTCGGCCGGCAGCATCCTCTTCAACTCGGCAAGCGTGCTGCGCGACGGCAAGCTCGAGCGCACCTACCGCAAGCGCGAACTGCCGAACTACAACGTGTTCGACGAACGCCGCTATTTCCAT
The DNA here is from genome assembly GCF_021191705.1 of Proluteimonas flavola. GTDB lineage: Bacteria > Pseudomonadota > Gammaproteobacteria > Xanthomonadales > Xanthomonadaceae > Luteimonas > Luteimonas flavola. The sequence goes on along the minus strand of NZ_JAIWPU010000027.1, from coordinate 82,745 downwards.
GTCGATCCCGATGGCGAACCCTGCGTGGTCGACGTGGGCGGGGTGCCGGTCGGGGTGCTGGTCTGCGAGGATCTCTGGTTTCCCGAGCCGCTGGCCGATACCGTGGCCGCTGGCGCGGCGGTCGTCGTGGTGCCGAACGCGTCACCCTATGAACGCGGCAAGCATCGCCAGCGCGATGCGCTGCTGGCCGAGCGCACGCGCGACAGCGGGGTGGCGCTGGCCTACGTCAACGTCGTCGGCGGGCAGGACGCGCTGGTGTTCGACGGCGCCTCGGTGGTCGCCGATGCCGATGGCACCGTGCATCCGGCGGCGGTCGCGTTCGACGACCAGTGGCTGGTCGTCGACTTCGATCCCGCCACACGCAGGTTTTCGCCCGTTGTCTGGGTCGACGACGGCGACGAGAGCATCGATGCGCTGGCCTGGCGCGCGGTGGTGCGCGGCACCCGCGACTACTGCGGCAAGAACGGCTTCTCGAAGGCCTGGGTGGGACTGTCGGGCGGCATCGATTCGTCGGTGGTGCTGGCGATGGCGGTCGATGCGCTGGGCGCGGAGAACGTCACCGCCGTGCGCATGCCCTCGCGCTTCACCGCGGGGCTGAGCAACGATCTGGCCGCCGAGCAGTGCGAGGCGCTCGGCGTGCGCATGCTGACCATTCCGATCGAACCGCCGTTCCAGGGTTTCCTCGACACCTTGTCCGAAGCGTTCGAAGGCAGGGACGTCGACATCGCCGAGGAGAACCTGCAGTCGCGCACCCGCGGCGCGATCATGATGGCGCTGTCGAACAAGCACGGCGGCCTGCTGCTGACCACCGGCAACAAGAGCGAGTATGCGGTGGGCTACGCGACGATCTATGGCGACATGTGCGGCGGCTACGCGCCGATCAAGGACCTCTACAAGACCGAGGTCTTCGGCCTGTCGAAGTGGCGCAATACGGTCGGCGGTGCGCCGGTGATCCCGCCGGCGGTGATCGATCGACCACCGTCGGCGGAACTGCGCGCCAACCAGCTCGACCAGGACTCGCTGCCGCCCTACGACGTGCTCGACGCGATCCTGCGCCGCTTCGTCGACCAGGAAGAATCCCGCGACGAGATCGTCGCCGCCGGCTTCGACGCGGCCACCGTCGACCGCGTGCTGCGGCTGGTGCGCACCAGCGAGTGGAAGCGCCACCAGGCCGCGCCGGGCCCGAAGATCTCGCGCCGCGCATTCGGGCGCGAGCGGCGGTATCCGATCAGCAACCGGTATGAAGGTTGATGGGGTGTTCGAACCGTACGGAGTTCGCTCCTCGCAACGCCTTCCGCGCACGCGGGGTCAGCCCCTGCCCCCGCGTGCGGGGGAAGGCTGGGATGGGGGCAAGGTTCCGGATCGCGGACAGAACGGTCTGCGGCTGATGCTTCGGCGCTCGTTCCGGTTGTCTGCGTGGCCTGATGGATCGCCCCCACCCAACCCTCCCCCGCATGCGGGGGAGGGCTTGAAGCGGCGCCTCGCTTCTGGACTGCGATGCTCACCCTGATCCAACGCGTCAGCGAAGCTGCCGTGCGCGTCGACGGAGAAATCGTCGGCCAGACCGGCCCCGGCCTGCTGGCCCTGGTCGGCATCGAGCCCGGCGACGGCGCGCCCCAGGTCGCGCGGATGGCCGACCGCCTGTTCGCCTACCGGGTCTTCGCCGACGCCGCTGGCCGCATGAACCGTTCGCTCGCCGACACCGGCGGCGGGCTGCTGCTGGTCAGCCAGTTCACGCTGGCGGCGGACACCCGCTCTGGCAACCGGCCCGGTTTCAGTACCGCTGCGCCGCCCGAGGCGGCTGAACGGATCTTCGACCGCCTGGTCGCCGTTTGCAGGTCGCGTCACGCAGGGGTGGAAACCGGGCGGTTCGGTGCCCATATGGAGGTCAGCCTGGTCAACGACGGCCCGGTCACCTTCCTGCTCAGGGCATGATCCCGGCCTCGCAGGTGGTATAATTACGGGTTCACTTTTCAGACGGTGCGCCACATGGCGAATGAACGTCCCGCCCAGCAGTCCGACATCAAGATCCTGATCAGCAAGGGGCTTGAGCAGGGCTACCTGACCTATGCCGAGGTCAACGATCACCTGCCCGACGACATGGTGGATCCGGAGCAGATCGAAGACATCATCGGCATGATCAACGGCATGGGCATCGCTGTCCATGAAGTGGCGCCCGATGCGGAAACGCTGCTGCTGGCCGGCGAGTCCGGCGGCAACCGCGAAGTCGACGAGACCGCGGCCGAGGAAGCCGCCGCCGCGTTGACCTCGCTCGATACCGAGGGTGGCCGCACCACCGACCCGGTGCGCATGTACATGCGCGAGATGGGTACGGTCGAGCTGCTGACCCGCGAGGGCGAGATCGCGATCGCCAAGCGCATCGAGGAAGGTCTGAACCAGATGATGACCTCGGTGGCCAGCTTCCCGTGGTCGGTCCAGCTGCTGCTCGAAGAGTACGAACTGCACAAGGGCGGCAAGAAGCGCCTGGCCGAGGTCGTGGCCGGCTTCAACGACCAACTGCTCGAAGAGCTCGCGGCCGAGGGAGAAGCCGCTGCGGGCAATGCGCCTGCGCCTGTCGCCGAAGCGGAAGAAGACGCCGACAGCGACGACGACGATTCCGACGATGCCTCGGACGACGAAGAGAGCACCGGTCCGACCGGTCCCGATCCGGCGGAGGTCCTGCGTCGCATGGACCTGATGGCCGATCTGTTCAACAAGTTCCAGAAGTCGTACGCCAAGCACGGTGCGACCGCGAAGTCGTCGATCAAGCTGCGCGGCGAGATGGCCGAGGTCTTCATGACCTTCAAGCTGCCGCTGCCGCTGACCGATCTGCTGGTCCGCAAGCTGCGCGAGGTCGTGTCCGAACTGAAGGACCACGAGCGCCGCATCCTCGACCTGTCGACCCGCGTCGCCAAGATGCCGCGCAAGGATTTCATCCGCGCATGGGACGGCAACCAGACCAATACGGGCTGGGCGGACGAGATGATCAAGCGCAAGCAGAAGTGGTCGTCGGGCCTGAAGGACGTGCGCGACCAGATCGTCGCCGAGCAGGAAGCCACGCTCGCGATCGAGAAGGCGATGGGCGTGACGCTGGGCGATCTCAAGGAGATCAACCGCGCGATGGCCTACGGCGAGGCCAAGGCCCGCAAGGCCAAGAAGGAAATGGTCGAGGCCAACCTGCGCCTGGTGATCTCGATCGCCAAGAAGTACACCAACCGCGGCCTGCAGTTCCTCGACCTCATCCAGGAAGGCAACATCGGCCTGATGAAGGCGGTCGACAAGTTCGAGCACCGTCGCGGCTTCAAGTTCTCGACCTACGCCACGTGGTGGATCCGCCAGGCGATCACGCGTTCGATCGCCGACCAGGCGCGCACCATCCGCATCCCCGTGCACATGATCGAGACGATCAACAAGCTCAACCGCATTTCCCGCCAGATGCTCCAGCAGTACGGCCGCGAGGCCACGCCGGAGGAGCTGGCCAAGGAAATGGACATGCCGGAAGATAAGATCCGCAAGGTCATGAAGATCGCGAAGGAACCGATCTCCATGGAGACCCCGATCGGCGACGACGAGGACTCGCACCTGGGCGACTTCATTGAGGACACCAACGTGGAGTCCCCGATCGACGCGACCACCAACACCAACCTCATGGAGACGGTCCGCGACGTGCTCGCCGGCCTGACACCGCGCGAGGCCAAGGTGCTGCGCATGCGTTTCGGCATCGACATGAACACCGACCACACTCTCGAGGAAGTGGGCAAGCAGTTCGATGTCACCCGCGAGCGGATCCGCCAGATCGAGGCCAAGGCGCTGCGCAAGCTGCGTCATCCCTCGCGCAGCGAACAGCTGCGGAGCTTCCTCGACGTCGAATGAGTCGAGGCTGCACGCAGTACGAAAAAGCCCGCCGGAAGGCGGGCTTTCTTGTTGGACGGTTCCGAAGTCCCTTGTGGGAGGGGGGGGGGGGGGGGGGGGGGGGGGGGGGGGGGGGGGGGGGGGGGCGGCGCCGGGGCGCCCCCGGGCACCGCGCTTGCGCGCGATGGCTTTTGCAGGGAAAGCGCCTTCGCGCGCAAGCGCGCTCCCACAGGGAATGCGTGCGTCAGAGCACCGTCGGCGTCGGCGTGCCCACGATCACCACGTCGGCCTTGCGGCGTGCGAACAGGCCGACGCTGACCACGCCCGGAATCTGGTTGAGCTTCGCTTCCAGCGCGACCGGGTCGGCGATCGACAGGCCGTGGATGTCGAGCACCCAGTTGCCGTTGTCGGTTTTCACGCCCTCGCGCCAGACCGGCTGGCCGCCGGTCGCCTCCAGGATCGTGCGGGCGACGAGACTGCGCGCCATCGGGATCACTTCGACCGGCAGCGGGAACGTACCGAGCACCGGGACCTGCTTGGAGGGATCGACGACGCAGACGAATGTCTTGCTGGCCTCGGCGATGATCTTCTCGCGTGTCAGTGCGGCGCCACCCCCCTTGATCAGATGCTTGCCGGGATCGCATTCGTCGGCGCCGTCGACGTACAGCGCCAACGGGCCGGTCGCATTGAGGTCGAGCACGTCGATGCCGTGGCTGCGCAGGCGCTCTGTGCTCTGGTCCGAGCTCGACACCGCGCCGTCGATGCGGTGCCTGATGCGCGCCAGTGCGTCGATGAAGTAGGCGACGGTCGAGCCGGTGCCGACGCCGACGATCATGCCGTCTTCCACGTATTCGATCGCCTTCTCGGCGGCCAGGCGCTTGCCTTCGCTCATCGCTTCTTCTCCAGGGACAACAGCAGTTTCCACTGCGCGGACGTGACCGGCAGCACCGACAGGCGCGCGCCCTTGCGGATCAGCGCGAATTCCTCACCGAGTTCGGCGCTGTGCTCGCGGATCTCCGCCAGCGCAATGGGGTGGGCCAGGGTGCGCACGTAGCCGACATCGACGAGGAACCAGCGCGGGGTCTCTTCGGTCGCCTTCTCGTCGTAGTACTTCGACGACTTCTTGAACTGCGTGGGATCCGGGTACGCGGTGCTCGCGACTTCGGCGATGCCGTAGATACCCGGCACGTCCGCATTGGAGTGATAGAACAGCACCCCGTCGCCGACCCGCATGCCATCGCGCATGAAGTTGCGCGCCTGGTAGTTGCGCACGCCGGTCCAGGGCTCGGTGCCGACGCGGGCGAGATCGTCGATCGAGAAGTCGTCGGGTTCGGACTTCATCAGCCAGTAGCGCTTGCGGGTGCTCATCGCGTCTCGGTCAGGCAGCTGTGGGCGGGTGGAGCGTGTTCGATTCGGTGCAGATCGCGTCGAGCGGCACGTCCCACTGCGCGGCGTCGAGCGCCTCGACCTGCTGCAGCGCGAACGCCGCGCCCACGAGCAAAGGGGGCGCGGCCTGCGCGCGGCGAAAATCGAAGCTGCGGTCGTACCAGCCGCCGCCCATGCCGAGCCGGTTGCCGCGCGCGTCGAAGCCGACCAGCGGCGCGACGACCAGGGCCATCGCGCGCGCATCGAGCGCGGAGGCCGGTTCGACATCGGGTTCGGGAATACCATAGCGATTGGTGACCAGCGGGTCGCCGGCGCGCCAGGGCGCGAAACGCAGCGTGTCGTCGTGCAGCACCGGCAGGCAATAGATCAGCCCGGCGGGCAGGCGCATCTGGAAGACATGCAGGCCGATCTCGCCGTCGCTGGCCCAGTAGCCGGCCACGTAGCCGGTGGCGGGCAATGCGGGCAGTGCGAACAGTTGCGTCGCGAGTCCCTCGGCGGCGGCGATGCGCACGGGCGCAGGCAGGGCGCGGCGCTGGTCGCGCAGGCGTCGGCGGAGGGCGGGGCGGTCGGTCATGCGGCCGGGCTCGTCGTCGGAAGTGCCGGCGACGCGGCAGGCAGGCTCAAAAAATACGTTCTCCGCCGATGCCGATGCAGGCGAAACGACCTTGAACCCGGGGTTCAAGTGGGAACGCTGGGATTCCTTCGGGCTTTCCGCTCGGGGGCGGACCGGCACTCCCGGTTTCCTGACGTCCCCGGTGTCGTTATTAAGGGACAAGGCGAATGTTTTGCACGCTGTCGAACACGGCAGAGAACGCAGGTGCAGTATAGCCAATCGATCCGCGGCCCGTGTTCCGTTCGTCGGTCGCCACGTGGCGGGCGGCTGCGGGGATTCAGTTGCGTGGCGGCGTCGCGAAGACGCGCGGGGCTCAGCGCTGTTCAGCGTCCAGCACGTCGAGCTTGCGGTGCAGCGCCGCCAGTGAATCGGACACTTCGCGCGAGCCGTGCGACTGGCCGTCGCCGAGCAGCTGCAGTTCGTGCGCGAGATTCAGCGCGGCGAGGATCGCGATGCGATCGACCGCGGCCATGCGGTTGGCGCCGCGGATCTCGCGCATCCGCGTGTCGAGCAGCTTGGCCGCCGCCATCAGGCTCTCGCGCTCGTCGGGCGTGACGCCGACGGTGTACTCGCGATCCAGCACGCGCACGCTGACGGCCTCGGTGGCGCTCATGTGTGCTGCTCCAGTGACTTGAGCCGCGCGATCATCGCCTCGACCCGTGAGCGTGCCTGCTCGTTCTTCGACAGCAGTTGCGCGCGCTCGCCGACCATGGATTCCTGCTGCTGGCGCAGGCTGCGGTTCTCGTCGCTGAGGATGCGGACACGTTCGATCAGCGCATCGAGGCGCGACGTCAGTCTCTGCAGCTGGGCGATGACGTCGGGTTCGGTCATTGCCGCACCATAGGCAGCGCGCCGGTGGCGGTCAAGGCAGCGCGGCCAGCGGCTCCTGGCGCGCCGCGAGCAGGCCGTCGGGGCGCCAGTTGCGCATGAAGGCCAGGCACTGCAGCGCATCGAGCGGCGGCGAGAGCCAGAAGCCCTGGATCTCGTCGCAGCCGCGCTCGGCGAGGAAGCGCATCTGCGCTTCGGTCTCCACGCCCTCGGCCACCACGCGCAGGCCCAGCGAGTGCGCCATCGCGACGATGGTCGGGGTGATCGCGGCATCCTCGGCGTCGTGGGGCAGGCCGTCGACGAAGGCCTTGTCGATCTTGATCGTGGTGATCGGCAGGCGCTTGAGATAGGCCAGCGACGAATATCCGGTGCCGAAATCGTCGATCGCCAGCGACACGCCGAGCGCGCGGAAGGCCTGCAGGCCTTCCGCAGTCTGTTCGGCGTTGGCCATCAGCACGCTTTCGGTGAGCTCAAGTTCGAGCAGGTGCGGCGGGATGCCCGCGTCGGCGAGCACGCGGCCGACCACGCCGACGAAATCGCCGCGCAGCAGCTGCAGCACCGAAACGTTGACCGAGACGTTGAGCGCGTCCATGCCGTGCTGGCGCCAGCGCTGCAGCACCAGGCAGGCCTCGCGCAGCACCCACTCGCCGATCTCCAGGATCAGCCCGCTCTCCTCGGCGATCGGGATGAACTCGTCCGGCGGGATGTCGCCGTGCTCCGGGCTCGACCAGCGCAGCAGCGCCTCGACACCGGTGATGCGCGGCGGCGACACCGACAGGCGCGGCTGGAACACCAGTCGCAGTTCGCCACGGTCGAGCACCTTGCGCAGCGCGCCGGAGATCGTCGCGCGCTGGCGCACCGCCAGGTCCATGTTGTCGTTGTAGCGCATGAAGGTGCGGCGCCCGGCGGCCTTGGCCTGGTACATCGCGGTGTCGGCCTGCTTGAGCAGTTCGGTCGGCACCTGGGCGTGATCGGGATAGAGGCTGATGCCGATCGAGGGGGAAATCGAGACCTCGTGCCGGTCGTCGAGCAGCAGCGGCGCCTCGAACGCGTTGATGATCCCGCGCGCGATGCGCTCGGCATCGTCCGGCGTCTCGAGGTTTTCCAGCACGATCGTGAACTCGTCGCCCCCCAGCCGCGCCACCGTGTGCTGCTTGCCGAGGGTCTGCTGCAGCCGCACCGCGGCCGCGCGCAGGATGCGGTCGCCGGCGGCGTGGCCCAGCGAATCGTTGATGTCCTTGAAGCGGTCCAGGTCGAGGAACAGCACCGCCAGGCGCATATCTTCGCGATGCGCGCGCACGATGGCGCGCGACAGGCGTTCGGACAGCAATGCGCGGTTCGGCAGGCTGGTCAGCGTGTCGAAGTTCGCAAGGTAGCGCAGCTCCTGTTCGGTGCGCTTCTGCTGGGTGATGTCGTTGAACACGCAGACCAGCAGCGCGCTGTCGTCGCCGGCATCGCGCACGGTGCGCATTTCGAGCGCGGTCAGCAGTTCGTCGCCGTCCTTGCGGCGCTGCCAGAGTTCGCCGCTCCAGTGGCCCTGGCGCCCCGCCTGCGCACGGATGTGCCGGTGGAACGCGGGGTCGCTCTGCGCGCTGTCGAGCAGCGACGCACTGCGCCCGAGCACTTCCGTCTCCGCATACCCCGTCATGCGCAGGAACGCCGGATTGACCGAGACATAGCGGAAGTCCGCATCCATGACCGCGACCGCCTCGCCCATGCTGCGCAACACCGCGGCGGCGATCTGTCGCTCGCGCTCGGCCTCGCGGGTGGCGGAGACGTCGAGTGCGGTGCCGGCGATGCGCAGCACGTTGCCGTCGTCGTCGCGCTCGACTGCGCGGCCGCGCACCCGTACCCACGCCCAGCCGCCGGCGCCATCGGCAACGCGCACCTGCGCCTGGTAGCGCTCGGTATCGCCGTCGAGGTAACGACGCAGGGTCTCGCGCGCGAGTTCGATGTCGTCGGGATGCAAGAGGGCTTCAAGCGGCATGCTGTCTTCGAGCATGCGCCCGTCCTTGCGCTGATCGTCGTCGAGCAGGCGTCGCAGCTGGCCGCTGCCGACGTCGTAATCCCAGTAGTGCTCGCCGGTCGCCCACAACGCGAGCTCGAGCCGGTCGCGGCGGTCGTCGATCTCGGCGAGATAGGCACGTTCGCTGCTGCGCCGGCGCACGACCATCACCACCAGCATCACCATCAAGGCAATCAGCACGGCGGCACCTGGCACGTGCAATTGGCTCGGTTCGATCACGCGGCGGCACTCCGTGCCGGGATCGGCAAACCGGAGTTTAGGCGTGCGGCGACTGCCGCAACAAGCGGGCCGAAGGCTGCTGCGTGGGGGGGCATTGCTACACTGGCACCCTTCCGTCCAGGAGCGCCCCGCCGTGTCCCAAACCCTGCCCAGCCTCGCCGAGATCGACGCCGAGATCCGCCACCTGCACCTGGCGACACCAGGCAGCGAACTGCACGGCGGCCTCAGCGGCTGGCTGGCTGGTGGCGGCGACGACATCGCCGGCTGGTTGGCTCCCGTACTGGCCGACACGGCGTTGCCCGCACCCGCGACCGGCAGTGCGCTCGACCGCCTGCGCGTGGCGACCGCCGCCCAGCTCGAAGACGGTGATTTCACGTTCGCGTTGTTGCTGCCCGAGGACGGCGAGCCGCTGTCGGTGCGCAGCGCCGCGTTGTTCGACTGGTGTCGCGGGTTTCTCGGCGGCTTCGGCCTGGCCGCGGGCGAACGCGCGTCGCTGTCGGAAGAGGGCAACGAGGCGCTGGCCGATCTCGCACGCCTCGCGGCTGCGCAGCCCGATCCCGATGACGAGGACGATACGGTCGAGGAAGACGCGCTGACCGAGATCGAGGAATTCGTGCGCGTAGCCGCGCTGTTGCTGCATGGCGACGCCGCATTGGGGCCGCGTCACCGCAACCGGCTCAACTGACATGGCGAGCGCGACCGGCATCGCCGCGGCCACCTACGAGAAGCGTCGGCGCCAGCTGATGCGGCTGGTCGGCGACAACGCGATCCTCGTGCTGGCCAGCGCGCCCGAACGGGTGCGCAGCCGCGACACCCACCATGCCTATCGGCAGGATTCCGACCTCTGGTATCTCACCGGGTTCGCCGAACCCGACGCGGTGCTGGTGCTGGTGCCGGGCCGCAGGCATGGCGAGGCGCTGCTGTTCTGCCGCGAGCGCGACCTGGAGCGCGAAGGATGGGACGGCCCGCGGGTCGGTCCGGAAGGCGCGGTCGAGGCGCTGGGCATGGACGACGCGTATCCGATCGACGATCTCGACGAGATCCTCCCCGGCCTGCTCGAAGGCCGCACGCGCGTCTATTACCACTTCGGCCGCGACACAGAATTCGACCTGCAGCTGATCGGCTGGCTCAACCGCGTGCGCGCGCAGGTGCGGGTCGGCGCGCAGCCGCCGCACGAATTCCTCGAGCTCGGCCATCTGCTCGACGAGATGCGTCTGTTCAAGGACGCCGGCGAGCTCAAGCTGATGCGGCGCGCCGCGAAGATCAGCATCGACGCGCACGCCGCGGCCATGCGCGCGGCGCACCCCGGCATCCACGAGTACGCGCTGCAGGCCGAACTCGAATACGTGTTCCGCCGGCATGACGCGAGTCCTGCCTATGAGAGCATCGTCGGCGCGGGCGCCAATGCCTGCGTGCTGCACTACCGCGCCAACAACGCGCAGGCGCGCGATGGTGATCTGGTGTTGATCGACGCCGGCGCCGAATATCGAGGCTATGCCGCCGACATCACCCGGACCTTCCCGGTCAACGGCCGCTTCAGCCCGGCGCAGCGCGCATTGCACGAGGTCGTCGAATCCGCGCAGCAGGCCGCTCTTGCGCAGGCGCGTCCGGGTGTCGCCTACGAAGCCGGCCACAACGCCGCGGTCGAGGCGCTGACCGAAGGCCTGCTGCGGCTGGGCCTGCTGAAGGGCAGGCTGGCGAAGAACATCGCCGACGGCAGCTACAAGCGGTTCTATCGCCACAAGACCGGACACTGGATCGGCCTCGACGTGCACGACGTCGGCGACTACCGCATCGAAGGCGAATCGCGTCTGCTCGAGCCGGGCATGGTGTTCACCATCGAACCCGGCCTGTACGTGTCGACCGACGACACCAGCGTCGATGCGAAGTGGCGCGGTATCGGCATCCGCACCGAGGACGATGTGCTGGTCACGAAGACCGGGCACGAAGTGCTGACGACCGGTCTTGCGCGTACCGCTGACGAGATCGAGGCGTTCATGTCGCGCTGAAGCACCGCGGTGCATGTGGGAGCGGGGGGGGGGGGGGGGGGGGCGGTGGGGGGGAAACCCAGCACCCGCCCCCCCGCCCACACCACCGAGGTTGGGGGTGGCGGGGGGGCGGTCGTGGGGGTTTTCGGAGTGAAGCTCCTTCGCGCGCAAGCGCGCTCCCACAGGTTCGGATCGCTGATTCTGTGTTCACGCATTGCGCGTGAGGTTCTCCGACACGTCTGCGGCGCAGACGACACGATTTATGTAGCGGTCGACGAGCTCGAGGCCTTCAGGGCGTACTGAAGCGCCGTGGCGTGTGTGGGAGCAACTGTCTTCTACGCGGGCAGCGTGATCCATTCAGTCCTGTCGCGCGCAAGCGTGCTCCCACCGGTTCAGATCGCGGCTTCTGCGTCCCACGCGTCGCGCGTGAGGTTCTCGGGCGCGTCATCGGTGCACACCACATCGTCCTCGATGCGGATGCCGCCGTAGGGGCGGAAGGCTTCGATGCGATCCCAGTCGATGCCGTCGCCGTGGCCGGCGGCCTTCAGGTCCTCGAGCAGCATGTCGACGATGTAGACGCCAGGCTCGATGGTCACGACCATGCCCGGTTCCAGCACGCGGGTCAGGCGCAGGAACGGATGCCCATCCGGCCTGGCGATGACGCCGCCGGTCTCCGACGCCGCGAAGCCGGCCACGTCGTGCACCTGCAGGCCGATGCCGTGGCCGAGGCCGTGCGGGAAGAACGCGGCGCTGACGCCGGTCGCCAGTGCGGCTTCCGGCGATACCTTGATCAGGCCGAACTCGCGCAACACGCCCGCCAGGGCGAGATGCGCATCGAGATGCATCTGCCTGTAGTCCGTGCCGCTGCGCACCTGCGCGACCATCGCCTGCTGCGCGGTGTCGACCGCCTCGATCATCGCCTGGAATTCGCTGCCGGGATCGGCGGCGTAGGTCCGGGTGATGTCGGCGGCATAGCCCGCATGGCTGGCGCCGGCGTCGATGAGGAAGCTGCGCACCGGATCGGGCGGCAGGCGTCCGAGCTCGGTGTAGTGCAGCACCGCCGCGTGCTCGTTGAGTGCGATGATGTTGCCGTAGGGCAGTTCGTTCGCGTCCTGACCGGCGGCCTGGCAATAGGCCAGATGGATGCCGAATTCGCTTGCGCCCGCGCGGAACGCACGCTCGGCCGCGGCATGCGCGCGCACCGCGCGCCGCGAGGCCTCGCGCAGCATCGACAGTTCGTACGGCGTCTTGAACGCGCGGTGGTAGTCGAGATGATCGACGACCGCCTGCGGGTTGTTCGGCTTGTAGGCGCCGTAATGCCCCAGCGCACTCTGCGGCTCGCCGAGAATCGCGCAACGCGCCGCGTTCCTGGGCAGATGCTGCTGCGCGTCTTCGGGCTTGCGGATCACGACGATGTCGAAGTGTTCGACCCAATAGCCTGACGGCGCTTCCGGCACCACATGCCAGTAGTCGCGTGGCTGCAGGTACACCAGCTTCGGCCGCGCGCCCGGCGTCACGATCAGCCAACTGCCCGGATTGCGCGTCAGCGGCAGCCAGGCCTTGAACTGAGGATTCACCGCGTACGGGTAATCGCGGTCGTCGAACACCTGGTAGTGCAGCGTGCCGCTCGGGATGACCAGGTGTTCCAGACCGGCGCGTTCGAGCGCGGTCGCAGCGCGCGCCAGCAGCGTCGCAATGTGGTCGGCGTAGAGGCTGGCGGCGGACGGAGCAGGCGTGGACATCTTGATCCCGGGGCGGCGAGTGGATCGGCCTATTCTGCCGCATCGACGCAGAGGGGTTGTTTTGCAGCCTTCGGCCTTTGCTTACCGGCGGTGCCGCGTCGCGTCATGTGGCCGCAACGCCGAACGTCAGGCGTAATGACTCCCCGGCGCATTGACCCACCCCTGCAACCGATGCGCCAGCGACGGTGTCGTCGCGATGAAGCGGAAGCCCGCCCAGCTCGCGCCCGCGAGCGTCGCATCGTCGAGCCACAGCAGATGCGCGCCGATCTCGATCGGTGCATCGGGCGCATCGGGCAGGGTGAAGGACAGCTGGTACAGCGCGTCCTCGACGAAGGGTTCGCTGGCGATCAGCAGCATGCCGGTCTCCGACAGGTTGCCGACGCGGCCGACGACGCGTGCGGTCATCGCATCGGTCACCAGGATGATGTCGGGCGCCTTGCGGCGGCGGGCGCGGCGGAATTCCTGCATCATGCCGTCGCCTCCGAAGTGCGGCTTTCACCGCGGCCGGCGAAGCTGCGCAGGGCGCCCATCGCGGCCTGCAAGGCGCGGTCGACGAGGTGGCCGCGGTCGGCGGCGACCACGCGTGCATCGCCCGAAGCCATCAGCCGCGCGACCGCGTCGAGCGACTGTTCGCCAGTCCGCTGGCCGCGCTGGTTGACGAACAGCACGTGGTCGGTGATCGGGCTGTACCAGGACATGCGCCGACGCAGCATGTTGCCCCGCTGGTTGGCGGTGAATTCGATCCAGGTGCCGAACGGCAGCGTGCGCAGGTGGTCGTACTGCGCCTGTTCCTCCGGCGTGCGCACCGGTGGCTTCTCGCGGCGCGCGGTGCCAGCGTCCTCGCCCAGACGCGCGCGCGCCTTGAGCTTCATCGCCAGTTCGGTGCGCGAGGCGGCATCGTCCCCGTCGCTGCGAAGGCTGGTCAGGCGCTGGGCGATCACCGTCGCGTCCTGGCCGTGGTAGCCGACCTGGCCGAGCGCGGATTCGACATCGCACTGCAGCGCGTCGTCCGCGCGCGGCACGGCGTCGAGCGAGGCGTCGACGATGCGGCGGGTCATCGTCAGCTGGTGTTCGGCCTCGCTGGAGGACTCGCCGTGACGCAACAGGGTCAGCGTGAGCACATCGGCCCAGGCCTGGTCGAGCAGGGCGCGCGAGAAGCGCGGCAGGCGGCGATCGCCGACGATGCCCTGCATCAGCGCGTCGGCACGTGCGCGCGCGGCGGCCAGTTTCTCGCGACCGCGTGCGGCCTCGATATGGCGACGCTCCTGCAGCTCGGCGGTGCGCGCCTGTGTCTGCAACTGCGCCCGGACGTGCGCGGTGCCTTCGGCGAATACGGCCATGTCGCCTTCATAATTGCCGACCACGTGGGCGACCGCCGCGCGCAGGGCGGCCTGCACGCGCGGATCGAAGGCGGTGTTGTCGTGCCAGCTGGCGGCGCTCTCGGCGACGGCGTTGAGCAGTTGCCGCGCCGGGTGGCGCTGGCGGGTGAAGAAGGCGTGGTCCTGCAGGGCCGCGCGCAGCACCGGAATCCGCAGTTCGCGCACCAGTGGCGCAGCCGGTGCCTCGCTGCGGATCTCCTGTTCGATATGCCCGTAGAGCATGCCGAGCAGTTCGAACGCATCCTCGTCCTGTGGCGCCAGGCTCGCGCCTTCGCCGCTGCGCTGACGCGCCTGCGCCAGCAGCGAACGCTTGATCTCGACCAGGCTGCGACCGCCGCCCTGCGGCTGCTGCTGGAGTTGCCGCAGTGCATCGGAGACTTCGCTGGTCGCCAGTTGGCGCCGCGGCAAGGGGGAATCGCTGCGCGGCTGGAACTTGCGCAGCAGCTCGCGGCGCCCGGACATCAGCGCCCGCAGGCGGGCGTAGGCGGCCTCGTGCGACTGCGGATCGTTCGCGGCGTCGTCGGCGGTCGCGGGTACGCCCCAGCCGGTGTAGGGACGCTGCGCGTCGTCCACCTGTGGGCGCGGAATCTCGATGGTGTCGGCAGTCCTCGCCGCGTGGCTCGTTTCATTGGTCCCGACAGCCTCGACCCGGGCGCGCATCGGCACGAACGTCAGCGAAGGCAGGATGCCGTCGTCGGCGAGCTGGGCGTCCAGCCGCTCGAGGACACGGACATAACCGGGCATCACCACCCGGTCGAAAATGCGGTACAGCAGCAGCCGTGCGTCATGCTCGATCCCGAGCGTGCGGGCCGCCGACGCGATCGCCCGGCATAGGCATTGCGGCCCCAGCGGCAAGCGCTCGGCATCGAACGCGGGCGCCGCGGCGAGCACGCCGAAGCGCTGGCCCAGCAGGTGCAGCGACAGGTTCGCGCGGCCCTCCTGGCGGCTCGCGATCTCGCGCAGCACCGTGCCTTCGTCCATGACCGTGTCTTCGACCAGGCTCAGCGG
The DNA here is from genome assembly GCF_021191705.1 of Proluteimonas flavola. Classification (GTDB taxonomy): domain Bacteria; phylum Pseudomonadota; class Gammaproteobacteria; order Xanthomonadales; family Xanthomonadaceae; genus Luteimonas; species Luteimonas flavola. The sequence continues at coordinate 67,704 of NZ_JAIWPU010000027.1, read as the reverse complement.
GCCGAACGAAGCGGTGTCCAGCGGTACGGGCGGCGGTGGCTGCGCAGGCGTGCGGATGGCGGCGATGGCGGCTTCCAGGGCGAGCAGGAACCGCGGTACCAGGTCGGCACGATTGGCACGGAACGTACGCAGCGTGGCCATGCAGCCCGATTCCAGGCCCGGGTTGCGCGCGTGGTCGGCAAGCCGGAACAGTTCCTGTTCGAACTCGGAGACGAGGCTGGACAGGCCGCCATCGAGTTCGATCGAGACGAGCGACAGCGCACGCTCGAGCGTGCGGCGCACGCGCGGGGGCAGGCCGGCCGCGGCAAGCGAGCGGGGCGGTGGCGGGAAGTGCGCAGTCGCAGGCATTCCGGTGGCCGGGCTGTGCATCGGCCACATTCTTTAGCATGCGCGCGCAGTCGTCACCACTGGTGTGCGGACACAAGCGGCAGCCCGCGCGCGGGCGGGGGCTTGCGGTTCTCAACAACGGGGTGTTTGGCGGGTGGCGGCCACAATGCCTGCTGCGCTGCGGCAGGCCGCTGCGCGCGGGCCTCAGTCTTCGAGGAACAGGGCGACCACGTCGTTGGTGAAGCGTCGGCCGAGTTCGGTCGGCACGACCCGGTCTCCGTCGCGCCGCAGCCAGTGCTTGTCGATGGCGATGTCGAGCGCTGCATCGATGGCCGATGCCTGCAGGCCGGTCGTGGCTTCGAAGCCGGACAGGGTGAAGCCCTCGACCAGCCGCAGCGCGTTGAGCATGAACTCGAAGGGGCGACGCGACGGCTCGATGCGCTCGTCCCCGCCGATGCCGGCTGGCGTGCCTGCACCGGCCAGCCAGGCCGCCGGGTGCTTGGACTTCCAGCGGCGCAGGATGGTCTGCTCGCTGCCCAGCGTGAGCTTGCCGTGCGCGCCGGCGCCGATGCCGAGGTAGTCGCCAAACCGCCAGTAGTTGAGGTTGTGCGCGCACTGCCGTCGGGCGCGTGCATATGCCGAAACTTCGTACTGCGCATAGCCGGCGCCGGCCAGCAGCGCCTGGCAGCGCTCCTGCATGTCCCAGGCGAGGTCGTCGTCGGGGATGCCGGTCGGCGGCCGCGCGGCGAACACGGTGTTGGGTTCCAGCGTGAGCTGGTAATGCGAGATGTGCGTCGGCGCGAGATCGATCGCGCGCAGTACATCGGCCTCGGCCATTGCCAGCGTCTGGTCGGGCAGGGCGTACATCAGGTCGAGGTTGACATTGTCGAAGCCGGCATCGCGGGCAAGGTGGATCGCGGCCACGGCCTGCGCGCTGTCGTGGATGCGGCCGAGCTTCTTGAGCGTGGCTTCGTCGAAGGTCTGGATGCCGAAGCTGATCCGGTTCACGCCGGCGCGCCGGTAGTCCTCGAAGCGGCCGTGCTCGGCGGTGCCGGGATTGGTCTCCAGGGTGATCTCCGCCTCGGGCGCGAAGCGCAGCCGCGAGGACGCGCCCTGCAGGATGCGTTCGATCGCATCGGCCGGAAACAGGCTCGGCGTGCCGCCGCCGAAGAACACGCTGTGCACGGTACGGCCCCAGGCCAGCGGCAGGTCCTGGTCGAGATCGGCCAGCAGCGCATCGACGTAGGCGTCGAACGGCGGCGTACCGCCCTTGAACTCATGCGAGTTGAAATCGCAGTACGGGCATTTGCGCACGCACCAGGGCAGGTGCACGTACAGCGAGAGCGGCGGCGGGATCAGCATCGCAATGACGTCAGGGCGGCGGGCGGCAGGCGCAAGTGCGCGCGGCGACGGTCGCTCAGGCGAGCAGGCCGGACAGCGCCAGCCGGTCGCGCAGCGCCTGCAGCGCCAGTGCGCGGTGGCTGATGCGGTTCTTCTGGTCCGGCGCCATTTCGGCCGCGGTCAGGCCATGCGCGGGATCGAGGAACACCGGGTTGTAGCCGAAGCCGTTGCGGCCGCGTGGCGCGTCGAGGATGCGGCCTTCCCAGCTGCCTTCGGCGATCAGCGGCTGCGGATCGTCGGCGTGGCGCAGCAGCACGATCACCGCATAGAAGCGCGCGGTGCGTTGCGCCTCGGGCAGTCCGTCGAGTGCCTGCAGCAGCTTGGCGTTGTTGGCGGCATCGTCGGTCGGGCTGCCGGCGTAGCGCGCACTGTAGAGACCAGGCGCGCCATCCAGCGCATCGACGATCAGGCCCGAGTCGTCGGCCAGTGCCGGCAGTCCGGTGACCTGCGATGCATGCCGCGCCTTGATCAGCGCGTTCTCGACGAAGGTGGTGCCGGTCTCGGGCACGTCGTCCACGCCCAGTTCGCGCTGCGGCACGATCGTCAACGGCAGATCGGCCAGCATCGCCCGCAGTTCGACGAGCTTGCCGGCGTTGCCGCTGGCAAGCACCAGTCGCGACGCCGGCTGCGCGCTCATCCGGCCAGCACCTCGCGCTGCAGGGCGACGAGCTGGGCGACGCCGGCTTCGGCCAGTTGCAGCATCGCGTCCATCTCGGTGCGGCGGAAGGCGTGGCCTTCGGCGGTGCCCTGGACCTCGATGAAGCCGCCGCCGTCGTTCATCACGACATTCATGTCGGTGTCGCAGTCGCTGTCCTCGGCGTAGTCGAGGTCGAGCACCGGCACGCCGCGATAGACGCCGACCGAGACCGCCGCGATCGCGCCGTGCACCGGGTCGCGCGTGATCTCCCGTCGCGCGCGCAGTACGCCGATCGCATCGACCAGCGCCACGTAGGCGCCGGTGATCGCGGCGGTGCGGGTGCCGCCGTCGGCCTGCAGCACGTCGCAGTCCAGCGTGATGGTGCGTTCGCCGAGCGCCTTGCGGTCCACGCAGGCGCGCAGGCTGCGGCCGATCAGGCGCTGGATTTCCAGCGTGCGGCCGCCCTGCTTGCCGCGCGAGGCTTCGCGATCGTTGCGGGTGTTGGTGGCGCGCGGCAGCATGCCGTACTCGGCCGTCACCCAGCCCTCGCCCTTGCCGCGCAGGAAGCCCGGCACGCGGTTCTCCACGCTGGCCGTGCACAGCACGCGGGTGTCGCCGAAGCTCACCAGCACCGAACCCTCGGCATGGCGCGTGAAGCCGCGCTCGAAGCGCACGGCGCGCAACTGGTCGGGCGCGCGGCCGCTGGGACGGGAGAACTCGGACATGGGGGAAGTGCCGGAAGACGGCCGGCAATTCTACCAGCGCCCAGTTTCCCCACTCCCCACTCCCCACTCCCCAATCCCCAATCCCCGTTTTCAACGGACGAATGTCCGGTCATCCCCAATCCCGGCTCTAAGGCATACTCGTCCGCCGTTTTCCGCAGTGAACGTGCCGATGATCCGCAGCATGACCGCCTTCGCTTCAGGCGAGCGCAGCACCGAGTGGGGCACGCTGGCCTGCGAACTGCGCGCGGTGAACCACCGCTTCCTCGAACTCGGCACGCGGATGCCCGAAGAGATGCGTGCGGCCGAACCGGCATTGCGCGAGCGCATCGCCACGAAGGTCTCGCGCGGCAAGGTCGACCTGGGCCTGCGCCTGCGCAGCGCCGAGGGCGGCGGCGAACTGCAGCTCAACCAGGCGCTGCTGACCCAGTTGCAGAACCTGGCGCAGGATCTGCGCGGTGGATTTCCGGAACTGCGCGCGAGCCTGACCGATCTGCTGCAGTTCCCCGGCGTGCTGCAGTCGCGCGGCGTCGATCCGGCGGCGCTGCAGGTCGAAGTGCTGGCGCTGCTCGACACCGTGCTCGAAGACTTCATCGCCGCGCGCGAACGCGAGGGCGGCAAGCTGGTCGCCGCGATCCTGGAGCGTGTCGATGGCATCGCCGCGATCGCCGCCGGGATCCGTGTGCTGATGCCGCAGATCGGCGAGGCCCAGCGCGCCAAGCTGCAGGCGCGGCTCGACGATCTGCCGCATCCGGTCGAACCGGGCCGCATGGAGCAGGAACTGGTGTTGTGGCTGCAGAAGCTCGACGTGGACGAGGAACTCGACCGCCTCGACAGCCACGTCGTGGAGATCCGCCGCGTGCTGACCCAGCGCGAGCCGCAGGGCCGGCGCCTGGATTTCCTGCTGCAGGAGTTCAACCGCGAGGCGAATACGCTGGGTTCGAAATCGGTCGACCGCCGCAGTTCGCAGGCGGCGATCGAACTGAAGGTACTGATCGACCAGATCCGCGAGCAGGTCCAGAACATTGAATAGCCGGGATTCGCGATTCGCGATGACCGGACATTCGTCCGTTGAAATCCGCGATTCGAAAGAGCAGGTACGATGGCCGCCCTGTTGACCGACGGACGGCCATCCGTGTCGCCGACTCCCCAATCCCCCATCGCGGATTCCAGCCCCATGCGCGGCACGCTGTTCATCGTCGCCGCGCCGTCGGGCGCCGGAAAATCCAGCATCGTCAACGCCTGCCTGGCGCGCGATCCGGACATCGCCCTGTCGATCTCGTTCACCTCGCGCCTCGCGCGGCCGGGTGAGCGGCATGCCGAGCACTATCACTTCGTCGGCAAGGATGCGTTCCAGCAGATGATCGATGCCGGCGACTTCTTCGAATACGCGCAGGTGCATGGCGACTGGAAGGGCACCGCGCGCCAGTCGGTGGAGCCGCAGCTCGCCGCCGGCAAGGACGTGCTGCTGGAGATCGACTGGCAGGGCGCGCGCCAGGTGCGCGACAAGGTGCCCGAAGCCGTCAGCGTCTTCATCCTGCCGCCGTCGCGCGAAGCGCTGGACCAGCGCATGCGCAAGCGCGGCCAGGACAGCGAAGCGGTGATGGCCCAGCGCCTGGCTGCCGCGCAGGAAGAGATGTCGCACTACGACGAGTTCGACTACGTCGTGGTCAACGAGGATTTCGACACCGCCGTGGCCGAGATGTGCGCGATCTTCCGCGCCAGCCGGCTGCGTCGCGAACGCCAGGCCGAGCGCCACGCCGCGCTGATCGCGCGCCTGCTGCGCGACGAGGCGGCCGCGGCGGCGACGAACGCGCTCTAACTGCTTGATTCCTATAGTTGGCGCTTGCGCCGGCATGGGTCGGGCGCTACGATGCGCGACCCTTTTTCGTCAATTCGCGCGGCCGATCCGGTCGCCGGGAGCCCGTATGGCCCGCATCACCGTAGAAGATTGCCTGGAAGTCGTCGACAACCGCTTCGAGCTGGTCATGCTGGCCGCCCGCCGCGCCCGCCAGCTCGCCAACGGCGTCGAATCGCAGCTCGACAACAGCGAGAACGACGACAAGCCGACCGTGCTGGCGCTGCGCGAAATCGCCGCGCGCCGCATCGATCAGCCCTTCATCGAAGCCGTCGACAAGTCCGAGCGCGAGCGCAAGGAGCGCGAGGCGCTGGAATGGGCCGCCGCCGAAGTCGTGGCCGACGAGGACATGGGCAAGGGCGACGATCTCTGATCCGCCTGCCGCGCGCCTGATGCGCGCAGCCCGATGGCGTACCGACGACCCCGCTCCGGCGGGGTCGTTGCGTTTGTGCGCCGCGCACACGCAGCCGCGTTCCCGTGTGCGGATGTGGTTCCAAAACCACGACCGTGCCCGTAGGCTTCGTGAATGACGCCCGCCGCACCCGCCACAGTTCCCGCAACGCCCGATGTCCCCGCGGACGACGCGGTGCCCGAGTACATGCGTGTGCTCGAGCGGGCGGCGCAGTACCTGCCCGACGAACAGCGCGTGCAGCTGCGCCGTGCCTGGTCGGTCGGCGCGGCCGCGCACTCGGGCCAGCTGCGCAAGTCCGGCGAGCCCTACATCACCCATCCGGTCGCGGTGGCGGTGGTGCTGGCCGAGCAGAAGGTCGACATCGAGACGCTGGTCGCAGCGATCCTGCACGACACGATCGAAGACACGCCGTTGACCCGCGAGGCGCTGGCATCCGCCTTCGGCGAGACCGTCGCCGAACTGGTGGAAGGCGTCACCAAGCTCGACAAGCTCAACTTCGGCAGTCGCCAGGAAGCGGACGCAGAGAGCTTCCGCAAGATGATGCTGGCGATGGCGCGCGATCTGCGCGTGATCCTGATCAAGCTCGCCGACCGCCTGCACAACATGCGCACCCTCGGCGCGCAGCCGGGCCCGTCGCGCGAACGCATCGCGCGCGAAACCCTCGACATCTATGCGCCGATCGCCCAGCGCCTGGGCATGAACAAGATCAAGGCCGAGCTGCAGGATCTCGGCTTCCACGCGCTGTATCCGATCCGGCACATGGTGCTGGAGCGGCGCATCCGCAACCAGCCGCTGGTGCGTCGCGAAGCGCTGGCGAGCATCGAGGCGCAACTCGCCCAGCGGCTCACCAGTGCGGGGCTGCAGTACCGGCTGGTGGGCCGGGTGAAATCGCCCTGGAGCATCTACAACAAGATGCAGGGCGAAGGAAAAACCTTCACCCAGGTCATGGACGTGTTCGGCTACCGGATCATCGTCGGCAACGCGGCCGACTGTTATCACGCGCTGGGCATCGCCCATTCGGTGTTCAAGCCGCTCGACGGGCGTTTCCGCGATTTCATCGCGATCCCCAAGGCCAACGGCTACCAGTCGCTGCACACGGTGCTGTTCGGACCCTACGGCGCACCGATCGAGGTGCAGATCCGCACCGAGGAGATGGACCTGATCGCCGAACGCGGCATCGCCGCGCACTGGGCCTACAAGCACGGTGGCGAAGGCCCGAACAGCGCGCAGTCGCGGGCGCATACGTGGATCGCCGGGCTGCTCGAATCGCAGCGGGCGACCGGTTCGTCGCTGGAGTTCCTCGAGAACGTCAAGGTCGACCTGTTCCCGGACGAGGTCTACCTGTTCACGCCCAAGGGCGACATCATGTCGCTGCCGCGCAACTCGACCGCGCTGGATTTCGCGTACGCGGTGCACACCGACATCGGCAACCAGGCCGTCGCCGCGCGCGTCGACGGCAAGCTGGTGCCGCTGCGCACGATGCTCGCCAGCGGGCAGCGCGTGGAGATCGTCACCGCGAAATCCTCGATGCCGCGTCCGCAGTGGCTCGAGTTCGTCGTCACCGGCAAGGCGCGCACCTCGATCCGCGCGCAGCTCAAGCATCTGCAGCACGAGGATGCGGTGCAGCTCGGCCACCGCATGCTCGACCGCGCGCTGGAACTGCTCGGAACCTCGCTCGACCGCCTGCCGCAGGAGCGGCTCGATGCGTATCTGGTCGAAGCGAAATATCCGCGGCTCGAAGAGCTCATGGCCGACATCGCGCTCGGCAACTGGATGCCGGCGCAGGTGGCGCTGGCGCTGGCGCAGCACGACGGCGGCGTGCCGACCGAGCAGATCGCACGCGCCGGCGAGACGATCCGCATCCGCGGCGACGAGCGCGGCGTCATCACCTTCGCCAACTGCTGCATGCCGATTCCCGGCGACGACATCATGGGCTACCACACCACCGGCCGCGGCATCGTCGTGCACCGCGTGGATTGCCCGAACGTCGCCGAGTTCCGCAAGTCGCCCGAGCGCTGGGTCGCGATCGACTGGGACCGCGAGGTGGTCGGCGACTACAACGTCGCACTGCGCATCGAGGTCGAGAACCATCCCGGCGTGCTGGCGCAGGTCGCCGCGGCGATCGCGCGCGTGCATTCCAACATCGACGGCGTGGAATACCTGGAACGCGACAGCACCATCGCCGCGATCCGCTTCTCGATCGAGGTCAAGGGCCGCAAGCACCTGGCCGAAGTGATCCGACGGACACGCCGCCTGCCGGTTGTGCACGGCGTGCAGCGGATGTAATCCGAATCGCGGCGCGGCGTGCGCCCGCTAGAATGCGGGCTTTCCCGTTGCCGGAGTTCCACGATGCCCCGCACGCCCATTTCCACGCCGGACGCGCCCGCCGCGATCGGTCCGTATTCGCAGGCTGTCCGCGCCGGCGACACCGTGTATTTCTCGGGTCAGATTCCGCTCGATCCGGCCACCGGCGACATCGTCACCGGCGACATCACCGCGCAGGCGCGGCGCGCGTTCGAAAACCTCAAGGCCGTCGCGATTGCGGCCGGCGGCAGTCTCGACGACATCGTGCGCGTGGGGCTGTATGTGACCGATCTGGGCGAGTTCGCCCAGGTCAACGCGGTGATGGCGGAGTGCTTCGAATCGCCGTACCCCGCGCGCTCCACCATCGAAGTGCCGGCGTTGCCGAAGGGCGCACGCTTCGAGGTCGATGCGGTGATGGTGCTCGGCTGAGTTCCACCGGTCACGCATGAGCCGGTCCGGTACCCACGCGCCGACGCTCGCCGACGCGGGCCAGACGCCGGTGTCCGCGTTGTCGGGCGTCGGGCCGAAGGTCGCGGAAAAACTCGCCGCGCGCGGGCTCGCGACGATCGGCGATCTGTGGCTGCATCTGCCGCGTCAGTACGAGGACCGCACCCACGTCACGCCGATCCGCCATCTGCGCGGCGGCGTGCCGGCGCAGGTGGAAGGCACGGTCGAGGCGATCGAGACAGGATTCCGGCGCCGGCCGATGCTGCGCGTGGCGATCAGCGATGGCTCTGGTGGCACGCTGGTCCTGCGCTTCTTCCATTTCCGCGCCGCGCAGGTCGCGCAGCTCGCCGTGGGCACACGGCTGTGCTGTTTCGGAACGCCGCGGCCCGGACAGCAGGGGCTGGAGATCGTGCACCCGAGCTACCGCGTGCTCGGCGACGACGCGATCACGGTGCTCGACGATCGTCTCGATCCGGTCTATCCCGCGATCGAGGGCGTCGGCCCGCAGGTGTTGCGCCGGCTGGTCGGTCAGGCGCTCGACCGTCTGCCTGGCGACGCGGCGCTCGAACTGTTGCCAGGCGATGCGCTGATTGAGCTCGGCATGCCGACGCTGCGCGAAGCGCTGCTCTACGTGCATCGGCCGCCCAGCGATGCGGACATGGCGATGCTGGCCTCGGGCCGACATCCGGCGCAGCGCCGTCTGGTGCTCGAGGAAATGCTCGCCCACCATCTCAGCCTGCGCCGGCAACGCATTGCGCTGCAGGCGCATCGCGCGCCGGTGTTGCGGCCGGGGCCGCTTGCCGTTGCGCTGCAGGCCGCGCTGCCGTTCGCGTTGACGGGTGCGCAGGCGCGCGTGCATCGCGAACTGTTGGTCGACCTCGCCCGACGCAAGCCGATGCTGCGGCTGGTGCAGGGCGATGTCGGCAGCGGCAAGACGGTCGTCGCCGCGCTCGCCGCCGCGGCCGCCCTCGACGGCGGCCGCCAGGCCGCGCTGATGGCACCGACCGAGCTGCTGGCCGAACAACATGCGCAGAATCTGCGCGCGTGGTTCGAACCGCTGGGCGTGCGTGTGGCCTGGCTCGCAGGCAAGGTCACCGGACGTGCGCGCGCGGCGGTCCTGGCCGATATCGCCTCGGGCGCCGCGCCACTGGTGGTCGGGACGCATGCGTTGATGCAGGCGGGCGTCGACTTCCATGATCTCGCGCTCGCGATCGTCGACGAGCAGCACCGCTTCGGCGTGCACCAGCGCCTCGCACTGCGCGACAAGGGCGCGGGTGGCGACCGCGTGCCGCACCAGCTGGTGATGACGGCGACACCGATTCCGCGCACCCTGGCGATGTCGGCCTACGCCGATCTCGACGTCTCGGCGATCGACGAACTGCCGCCCGGACGCACGCCGGTGCAGACGGTCGTGCTCAACAGCGAGCGACGGCCGGCCTTGATCGAACGCATCCGCCACGCCTGCGCCGACGGTCGCCAGGCCTACTGGGTATGCACGCTGATCGACGATTCGGACGAAGTCGTCGCGCAGGCCGCGCAGACGACGTTCGAACAGCTGTCGGCCGCGCTACCCGAAGTCCGTGTCGCACTCGTGCATGGACGCATGAAGCCTGCCGCCAAACAGGACGCGATGCGCGCGTTCAAGCAGGGCGATATCGATCTGCTGGTTGCCACGACCGTCATCGAGGTCGGCGTCGACGTGCCCAACGCCTCGCTGATGGTGATCGAGAATGCCGAGAGGCTCGGCCTCGCGCAGTTGCATCAGCTGCGCGGTCGCGTGGGGCGGGGCAGTGCCGCATCGAGCTGCGTGCTGCTGTACCAGTCGCCGCTGTCGCGGATGGCCCGCGAGCGCTTGGAGACGATGCGCACGACCAGCGACGGCTTCGTCATCGCCGAAAAGGACCTCGCCCTGCGCGGCCCCGGTGAACTGCTGGGCACGCGACAGACCGGCCTGGCCGAGTTCCGGCTCGCCGACCTCGCGCGCGACGCCGATCTGCTGCCGGAGATCCACCGGATCGGCGATGCGATGCTGGCGTCGCAGCCCGGATTGGCCGACCGCGTGGTCTCGCGCTGGATCGGCAGCGCGACGCGGTACTCGGCCGCCTGAGTGGATGGCCTCCGGGCGGCTCGGCCAATGGTCGCGGTTGGACGCGGCGCAGGCAATAATGCGGCATGACCGATAAACTCCCGCTGCTGATCGATACCGACCCGGGCGTCGACGACGCCCTCGCGCTGCTGCTGGCGCTGCACGACGATGCGCACGAGGTGATCGGCCTGACGATCGCCGCCGGCAATGTCGGCCTGCGCCATACCGTGGCCAATGCGCTGAAGCTCTGTGAAGTGGCAGGCCATGCCGATGTGCCCGTGTTCGCAGGCAGTCCGTCGCCGCTGTTGCACGCTGCGCCGGATGCCGCCTATGTGCATGGCAACGACGGTTTCGGCGATATCGGCTACACGCCGGCGGCGCGCGCGGCCGAGGACGAGCACGCCGCGCTGGCGATCCTGCGTCTGTCGCATGTGCACGCCGGGCGTCTGGTGCTGGTCGCCCTGGGGCCGCTGACCAATATCGCGCTGGCATTGAAGCTCGACCCCACGCTGCCCTCGCGGGTCGCGCGCTTCGTCGCGATGTCCGGCGCGGTGACCGGCCACGGCAACATCACGCCCAGTGCCGAGTTCAACGCCTATTTCGACCCCGAGGCCGCGAAGATCGTATTCGACGCGTTCCCGGTCTTCGACCTCTCCGACTGGGAGGCCACCGTCGCCCATGGGCTGCCGCACGATGCGGTGCTCGGCTGGATGCAGGCCGGCGGCGAGATCGGACGGTTCTACGAGGCGATCTCGCGCAAGACCCGCGAGTGGTCCGCGGACCGCCGCGGCGACGACTGGCATTGCGCGGATGCGCTGGCGATGGCTTGGGTTCTCGAACCCGGGGCGGCGCTGGAGGTCGTCGAGCGTCCGCTGGATGTCGTGCTCGAGCGGGGGCCTGCGCGTGGCGCGACGATCGTCGACTGGAACCGCCAGCTCGGGCGGCCCGACAATGCCCACATCCTGCTGCGCTACGACCCCGCGCGGTTCCATGCGCGGATCCGCCGCGTGCTGGCCCGTTGAACATCATGCGACCGGCGGCTTGCGCCGTGGTCCGGTCGATGGTTAAAATGCCGCTCTTCCCTTGTGCAACTCTGGTGCCGCCATGAAGGCCGACATCCATCCCGAATACCGCGAAGTCGTCTTCCAGGACGTCACGTCCGACGGCTTCAAGTTCCTCACCCGCTCGACCCTCGCCGCCTCGGCGAAGGAAAAGATCCAGTGGGAGGACGGTAACGAATATCCGCTGATCAAGATCGAAGTCTCTTCGGCCACGCACCCGTTCTATACCGGCCAGAACAAGATCATGGACACGAGCGGTCGCGTCGACAAGTTCCGCAAGCGCTACGCCAAGTAAGCGCGCGTGGAATCGATGCGCGCCGCAGTCGCGGCGCGTATCTTTCGACGACACCAGCGGGCCGCCTTCGGGCGGCCTTCTGCATTCCTGCAACCTGCTCCCGCCGCCGCATCGATGCCGCGGCGCGCTTGGCCATGTTCGACTTTCGTGCAATGCCGCGTACGGGCGCGCATGGAATCGCTATGCGATAATTGACGCGTTGCGGCACCGCCGCCCGCCAGGCCGGACGGCGTCGCCGTCCGGGGAAATGAGGAGCCTCCAGAGTGTCTGAATCCAACGCCAAGCTCGACCAGGTCACGCTTGAAGCCGCCGGCAAAACGGTGACGCTGCCCGTTCTGCACGGCACGCTCGGCAACCCCTGCGTCGACATCTCGAAGCTGCCCAGGGAAACCGGCTGCTTCACCTACGACTCCGGCTTCACCGCCACCGCCAGCTGCAAGTCCGCGATCACCTACATCGATGGCGACGAGGGCGTGCTGCTGTATCGCGGTTATCCGATCGATCAGCTGGCCGGAAAGTCGAGCTTCCTCGAAGTCGCCTATCTGCTGCAGGCCGGCGAGCTGCCGACCGCCGACGAATTCGCCAGGTTCGAGCACGAAGTCACGCATCACACGATGATGCACGAGTCGCTGAAGAGCTTCCTGCAGGGCTTCCGCCACGATGCGCATCCGATGGCGATGCTTGCCGCGTCGGTCGCGTCGATGTCGGCGTTCTACCACGACACGCTGGACCTGCAGGATCCCGAACAGCGCCGCCTCGCCGCGATCCGCCTGATCGCCAAGGTGCCGACGCTGGCTGCGGCCGCGTACCGCTATTCGATCGGCCAGCCGATCCGCTACCCGCGCAACAGCCTGGGCTACGTCGACCGCTTCCTGCACATGATGTTCGAAGTGCCGAGCGAGCCGCTGGAACTCAACCCGGTCGTCGCCAAGGCGATGGACCTGCTCTTCATCCTGCATGCCGACCACGAGCAGAACGCGTCGACCTCGACCGTGCGCCTGGTCGGCTCCACCGGTGCGAACCCGTACGCGTCGGTCGCCGCCGGCATCACCGCGCTGTGGGGCCCCGCGCACGGCGGCGCCAACGAGGCGGTGCTCAAGCAGCTGGCCGAGATCGGCACGGCGGACAACGTCGAGAAGGCGGTGCTGCGCGCCAAGGACAAGAACGACCCGTTCCGCCTGATGGGCTTCGGCCACCGCGTCTACAAGAACTTCGACCCGCGCGCGAAGATCATCCGCGAGATGACCCACAAGGTCCTCGGCGAGCTGGGCATCAACGACCCGCTGCTCGATGTCGCGATGAAGCTCGAGGAAGCGGCGCTGAAGGACGACTACTTCGTCGAGCGCAAGCTCTACCCGAACGTCGATTTCTACAGCGGCATCATCTACAAGGCCTTGAACATCCCGACCGAGATGTTCACCGTGATGTTCGCGATCGGCCGCACCGCCGGCTGGGTCGCGCACTGGCTCGAACAGCAGGTCGACCCGGAAGCCAAGATCGGCCGTCCGCGGCAGATCTACACCGGCTACGACGTGCGCGACTACACGGGCGCCAACCAGCGCTGATTGATTCGGCAAAGCCGGGTCCATGGACCCGGCGTGTCATGGCAGGGCGGCCTTCGGGCCGCCTTTGTCGTGTCTGGAAGAGTGCCTGCTTCTACGACAATTCCGACATCCGCCTCAGGTGCTTTCCGACAGCCGGATCGCCAGACGCTCGGCAGACTGGCTTCGACATGCGCTGGTCAGCGTCCTGTATCGCACGGGTCGCCGCAGCGCTCGGCTCACTCGAAGGGGGATGCCCGGATGAAGATGCGATGGATGTGGATCGCGGTACTCGCCTGCGGAACGGCGCTGGCCGGGCCGAACGTGGCTGCGCAGGAAATGTCGTTCCGTAGTGGGCTGATCACGGGCATCAGTCCGATGCAGGTCGCGGCGGCTGCCCAGCAGCAGGCGAAGCCCTCTCAGACCAGCGGCGCGCTCGGCCGCGCCCTTGGACGGATGGCCGGGCGGGCGGCATCCCGCGTCACCGGCGAGTACGCGTACGAGGCCTATGAAGTCGCGAGCGGCGCTACGCGCGATGTCGTCGAGGGCGCCGCTGCTGCGCCGGCGGCGGGCGTGCCGACGGTCACGGCCTATATGGTCATGCTGAAGTTCGACGACGGCAGCGAGTCGGCGATCCGCGCCGCGAGCGCCGATGGTCTGCGCGTCGGTGCCCGTGCAAGGGTGTTCGGCACGGGGCAGAGCGCGCAGATCGTCATGGAGTAAGCGGAGCGTGCCATCGCTGCGATGGCATGCGGATTCAGCCGGCGCCGTGCTCCAGAACGATCAGTTGTTCCAGCTGCGATCTGGACGCACGGCGCATCGGTTTCTCGTCCATCGTCGACAACGGCGCCTGTCGCAGGCTCGCTTCCGGCAGCACCGTCAGGTCGAAGGTCAGGTCTTCGGCCGCGAACACCCAGACATCGAAATCGCCGGCGCGCTGGCGGTCCAGCCGCAACCGGCGCATCCGGCTTTCGGCCGGAATGCCGTGATCATCGAGAAAGCGGGCCAGGCCGCCCGTGTCGTCGGTATGCACATGCAGCGTCACCGCGGAATGCGCATCGGCCGTGCCTTCGAGAACGGGGCCGACGAGCCGCGGTGAGAACCGTTCGAAGAAGCCCATTGCGCGCATCGCCGCTTCGCGCCGCTCGCGCAGCGCATCGGTCTGGCGCGCGCCCACGAACAGTCGATGGTACGCGCGCAAGGCGTCTTCGATCTCGCGGTTGCGCGGCAACGAGGCATCGTCGTGAATGCCGAGCCGGCTTGCGGCCTTGAGTTTGGCGATATGGAAGTCGCGTATCCCGCCTTCGGCCATCAGGCGGGCGGCCTCATGCGCGAGGCGATGGCGGCGTTCGCGGGTCTGGGTCTGCGCGTGCTGACGTGCGCGGTGCATGCGCGTCCCCTGTCGTCGATCACCTGGGATCGACTTTACGCCTGCACCGTGACGGGTCAATACACGGCGCGATGCGCTTCAGCTGGTGGACGCTTCGAGCCCGCGTCGTTGCTGGTTGACGCAGGCTTGGACGGGCGGCGCGACGCGCATGCCGGCCGTCTCACCCATCAGAAGATGTCGAACGCTTCCTCGGCCGGCACATCGTCGATCTGCAGGTCGATCTCCGATTCCATGCGCTCCAGGTCTTCGACCTTGACGTATTCGACGATGCCGCCCTCCGATGCGGTCGGCAGCAGGCGGCCGCCTGCGGTGACCGCGACCCGGACCATGCCCTCGGGCGGCTCGTTCGTGGCCTCGGGCACGCCGTCGAGTGCCACGCGCATGAAGTCGATCCAGATGGGGAGTGCCGCGCGGCCGCCGTACTCGCGGAAGCCTAGGGAGCGGTTGTCGTCGCGGCCGACCCAGACCGAGGTCACCAGGTTGCCGCCGAAGCCGGAGAACCAGGCGTCGCGATGGTCGTTGGTCGAGCCGGTCTTGCCGCCGACGTCCTCGCGCTCGAGCGCGCGCGCGGCGGTACCGGTGCCTCGACGCACCACGTCGCGCATCATCGAGATCATCTGGTAGGCCACACGCTCGTCGATCGCGCGCGGCGCCATCACCGGGACCGCGCCATCGGCGCGCGGCTCGGGCGGTTTCGGGGCCTCGACTGGCGCGGCGGTGACTTCGCGTCTCTCCGCTGCCGGGCCCAGATTGAACCCGTCGATCACATTGCCGGGCGTCGAAGGCTGTCCCGGCGTGCCACTGGTATCGCAGCCGCGGCAGGCCCGCGCGGGATTCTCCTTGAACACCAGGGTGCCTTCGCGGTCACGGACCTCGTCGACGAACCATGGCGTCACCCGGAAGCCGCCGTTGGAGAACGCCGCATAGCCGCGGGTCACGTCGAGCGGCGTCAGCGACGGGGTGCCGAGCGCGATGGACAGATTCGGCGGGAGTTGCGATTCCTCGAAGCCGAAATGACTGATGTAACGGCGCGCGTAATCGACGCCGATGGCGTCGAGCAGACGCACGGCCACCAGGTTGCGCGACTGCACCAGTGCTTCGCGCAGACGCATCGGGCCGACGAACCTGCCATCGGAGTTCTGTGGGCGCCAGTCCTGACCGCGGCGCATGCGGAACAGGACCGGGGCGTCGAGCACGATCGACGCGGGATTGAAGCCCTTCTCGAGCGCGGCCGCGAAGATGAAGGGTTTGAAGCTCGAACCCGGCTGGCGACGCGACTGGGTGGCGCGGTTGAAGCTGCTGCCGGCGAAGCTGAAGCCGCCGATCAATGCGCGCACCGCGCCGTCGTCGGGCTCCATCGAGACGAGGGTGGCTTGCGCGCGCGGCAGCTGTTCCAGTTGCCAGGTGATGGTGGGCGGCGGCAGCGCATCCGCCGCCGCGCCTGGCGACGCTTTGGCCGCTGTCTCGACCCGACGCACGCGGGCGAGATCGCCGCGCGTGAGCAGCGCGGCCGGCGTCTTGCCGGTCCAGCGGCTGGCGGTGGCATCGAGGGTCACGGTGCTGCCGTCGGCCAGCACGACATCGGCGGTGCCCTCGCCACTGCGCACGACGATGGCCGGCAGCATGCCGCCCTGCGGTGCGATGCCACGCAGGCGACGCGCGGTGGTCCCGGCGTCCTCGCCGGTTGCCAGTTCGAAGGTGTCGGCCGGTTTCACCCAGCCATGGCGACGGTCGTAGGCGGTCAGCCCGTTGCGCACGGCCAGTTCCGCCGCGGCCTGCATGGTCGGGTCGATGGTCGTGGTGACGTGGTAGCCGCGGGTCAGCACGTCGCCGCCGTAACGGGCGACCATCTCCAGCCGCACCATCTCGGCGACGTACGGTGCGAAGACCTCGATCGGCCGCTCGTGCGGACTGGCGTGCATCTCGACCGCGCGCGCGGCGGCCGCTTCCTGCGCGCCGATGAAACCCAGCGCCTGCATGCGCGCGAGTACGTAGACATCGCGACGCTCCTTCGCGCGTTCTGGGTTGCTGAGCGGGTTGCCGCTGGAGGGGAACTTCGGGATCGCCGCCAGCGAGGCCATCTCGTCGAGATCGAGTTCGGCCAGCGATTTGCCGTAGTAGAACTCGGCGGCCGCCGCCACGCCGTAGGCGCGATTGCCGAAGAAGCTCTTGTTGAGATAGAGCTCGAAGATCTCGTCCTTCGACAGGTTCTGCTCCATCTTCCGCGCGAGCAGCATCTCGGCGAACTTGCGCGTGAAGCTGTATTCCGAGCTCAGGAAGAACTGGCGCGCGACCTGCTGGGTGATCGTCGAGCCGCCGGGCACGCGGCGGTCGTTGGTCGTCGCCAGCAGCCACAACGCGCGGGCGACGCCGCGGTAATCGATGCCGCCGTGCTCGTAGAAGCGTGCGTCCTCGGTCGCGAGGAAGGCCTGCTTCAGACGCTCGGGCACGTCTTCGATCTCGACCGGATACCGGCGCGTCTCGCCGAACAGGGCGATCAGCCGCCCGTCCTTCGCGTAGACGTACAGCGGCTCCTGCATCTCGATGTCACGCAGCGCTTCCACGTCGGGCAGCTTCGAAGCCACCGCGGCATAGAGAATGCCGCCGGTGATCGCGCCGAGGATGCCGAGAACCAGCACCAGGATCAGGGTCCAGCGCAGCAGGCGGCGGAAGCGGGACGGGCGGGGTGCGGGCGTCGACGTGCGGGCTGTGCTCATGGCGGCGAAGTATAGGGGAGGCGCCTCGGGGACGCCGGAGCGCCGGCGTGGAGCACCGCTCGCAGGGCGGTTCGGGGTCTCCGTCTACCGACTGTTCAGCTTCCCGCGATCGAAGACGCGTGTTGCCAATGCCTTGAAAGTCAGATATTTAATGCGCCGGGACACGAGGCGTGGCTAAACGCCCGTGGCAAAGGGGATATTCCGTGGGGCTCATCACAAAAAGGCAGGTGCCGATCGTCGGCATCGACATCAGCTCGACTGCGGTCAAGCTGCTGCAGCTGTCACGCCAGGGCAATCGCTACCGCGTGGAGCACTACGCGGTCGAACCTCTGCCGCCCAATGCGGTCGTCGAGAAGAACATCGTCGAGGTCGAGGCCGTCGGCGAGGCGATCCGCCGCGCGGTGTCGCGCTCGGGGACCAAGGCCAGGCACGCATCGGCCGCGGTCGCGGGCTCGGCGGTCATCACCAGGACCATGCCGATGCCGGCCGATCTCGACGAGGACGATCTCGAATCGCAGGTCGAGCTCGAGGCCGTCAACTACATTCCGTACCCGATCGAGGAAGTGAACCTCGATTTCGAGGTGCTCGGGCCGATGCCCGGCAATGCCGAGATGGTGCAGGTGCTGCTCGCGGCCTCGCGTTCGGAGAACGTCGAACTGCGCGCTTCGGCCCTGGAGCTGGGCGGATTGACCGCCAAGGTCATCGATGTGGAGGCCTTCGCGGTCGAGAACGCGTTCGCGATGATCGCCGGCACGCTGAGCATGCCGTCCGACGGCGTGGTCGCGCTGGTCGATGTCGGCGCGACGATGACCACGCTCAACGTATTGCGCAACGGCCGCAGCATGTACTCGCGCGAGCAGGTGTTCGGCGGCAAGCAGCTCACCGACGAGGTGATGCGCCGCTACGGCCTGAGCTACGAGGAAGCGGGCCTGGCCAAGCGCCAGGGCGGCCTGCCGGAGAGCTACGAGGTCGAAGTGCTCGAGCCGTTCAAAGAAGCGATGGTCCAGCAGGTCAGCCGCCTGCTGCAGTTCTTCTACGCCGGCAGCGATTTCAATCGCGTCGACCAGGTGGTGCTGGCAGGCGGCTGCGCGTCGATCCCGGGCGTGGCCGACATGGTCGAGGAGCAACTGGGCGTGCAAACCGTGCTCGCCAATCCGCTGGCGCAGATGACGCTCGGGCCGCGCGTGCAGGCGCATGCGCTGGCCCAGGATGCGCCGGCGCTGATGATCGCCTGCGGCCTGGCACTGAGGAGCTTCGACTGATGTCCAGGATCAATCTCCTCCCGTGGCGCGCCGAACGGCGCAAGCAGCGGCAGAAGGAATTCGGTGTCATGGTCGGCATCGCCGCGGCGGCCGGCGTGGCGCTGTGGTTCCTCGTGAACATGTACTACAACGCGCAGATCGACGGCCAGAACGAGCGCAACGCGTTCCTGCAGCAGCAGATCGCCGCGGTCGACACGCAGATCGTCGAGATCGACGCGCTCGAATCGCAGCGCGCGCGCCTGCTGGCGCGCAAGGCCGTGATCGAGGAGTTGCAGGGCAACCGCTCGCAGATGGTCCATCTGTTCGACCAACTGGTGCGCACGATCCCCGACGGTGTGCTGCTCACCTCGCTCAAGCAGGAGGGCCAGGCCCTGACGCTCGAAGGGCGCTCGCAGTCCAACGCGCGCGTCAGCACCTACATGCGCGCGCTCGACGCCTCCGGCTGGATGACCAGCCCGCAGCTGTCGGTGATCGAGGCGCGCGATGGCGTGCCGGGTCTGCCCTACGCCTTCACCCTGAGCGTGCAGTTGTCGACGCCGGCGGCCAAAGAGGCAGCGGCAAGCGAACCCGCCGGGCCGGGCGATACGGCGCCCGGGGCACCGGTGGCCGCACCCGCCGTTGAAGGAGCCGCGTCATGAGCAGGAAGAAGATGTCGCTGCGCGAACTCGACCTCAACAACACCGGGTCGTGGCCACGCGAGTACAGGATCGGCGCCTGCATCCTCGTGGGCCTGCTGATCTTCTTCCTGCTGTGGTACGTGATCACGCGGGAGAAAGGCGACGAACTGGCCGCTCTGGAAGCGCAGGAATCGACGCTGCGCGCGGACTTCGAGAGCAAGCAGGGCAAGGCCGCGAACCTCGAACCGCTCAAGCAGCAACTGGCGCAGATGGAGCAGCAGCTCCAGCAGATGCTGCGACAGCTGCCCAGCAAGACCGAGATGCCGGATCTCATCGTCGACATCTCGCAGACCGCCATCGCGACCGGCATCCAGAACGACCTGTTCAAGCCGGGCGAGGAAGTGCCGCGCGAATTCTACGCCGAGCAGCCGATCGCCTTGCGCATGGTGGGCACCTACCACCAGTTCGGCGCCTTCGTCAGCGGCGTCGCGTCGCTGCCGCGCGTGGTGATCATGACGATGCACGACATCTCGCTGAAGCCGCGTGCCGGCGGCAGCGCCGACGGACTGGCGGCCATTGGCCCCAATTCCAGCCTCGAGCTCTCGGGCACGGTGAAGACGTACCGCTACCTCGACGAAGAAGAGACCGCGGCGCAGGCGCAGGCGACGGAGGCGACGCCATGAAGGCCACGACGACAGGAACGACGGTCCGCGGCCTCGCGCTGCTGACGCTGGCGTTGACCGTGAGCGGTTGCGGCCGCGGCGTCACCAGTGAGCCGGGCGAGGCGCCCAATCTCGAGGTCTGGGTGGAGGAGGTCAAACAGCGCCCGGCACCGGCGCTCGACCCCTTGCCGGTGATGCAGCAGTTCGAGACCTTCGAGTATTCGGCGCAGGGCATCCGCGATCCCTTCAGCAATGCCTTCACGGACGACAGCGGTGGCAGTGGGCCGCGTCCGGATTCGAACCGGCGCAAGGAGATCACCGAGCAGTACCCGCTCGACAGCATGTCGATGGTGGGCACGATCGGCACCGGCGGACGCATCGTCGGCCTGGTGCTGGCGCCGGACAAGGTGACCTACCGCATTACCCCCGGCAACTATCTGGGGCAGAACGATGGCCGGGTCACTTCGGTCGACGACAATCGCATCGAGCTCGTCGAGCTCGTGCCCGATGGTGCCGGCGGCTGGCTGGAACGTCCGGCTTCGCTCGCGCTGAACGAACAATGATGAGGGGAAGCAACATGACCGTGAGCAACGCGGGGAGCCTGCAGTCGGGCCGGATGAAATCGGTGCGTGCCGGCGCGCTCGGTCTTGCCATCGGGTTGATGGCGACGTTCAGCGGCGCACATGCGGCGCAGGCACCGGCGCATGCGTCGGTGCTGCCGCTGCTGCAGGCGGCGACTGCAGCAGCCCAGCCCGCTGGGGCAATCGCGGTGACGGATATCGACTTCCGTCGCGGCGATGGCGGGTCGGGCAAGCTGGTGCTCCGCTTCGATGGTGATGGCGCTGCGCCCGATCTGCGCACGCAGGACGGCAATGTCGTCATCGATCTCGGCGATGCGACACTGCCGGCATCGCTGCAGCGACCGCTGAACGTCACCGACTTCGCCACGCCGGTGCAGCGCATCGACGCACGCCAGGGCGCCGCCGGCACCCAGGTCGTCCTCAGCGCACGCGGCGAGTTCGAACCGATGGCCTACCAGAGCGGCCGCGACTACATCGTCGAGATCATCCCGCGCACGGGTGCTGCCGCCAGCGATCGCGCGGTCGGTGCGGCGACGACCTCCGCGACCATGGGCCAGGCGGCTTTGGCGACCGTGTCGGACGTCCGCACCTATGCCGGCGCGCCGGTCACGTTCAATTTCCAGGACGTGCCGGTGCGCACGGTGCTGCAGCTGATCGCCGACGAGTCGAACCTCAACATCGTCGCCAGCGACAGCGTGACCGGCAACGTGACCCTGCGGTTGCAGAACGTGCCCTGGGACCAGGCCCTGGACATCGTCCTGCAGGCCAAGTCCCTCGACAAGCGCCGCAGCGGCAACGTGGTCTGGGTCGCGCCGCAAAGCGAGATCGCCGCGTTCGAACAGGCCAAGGAGGACGCGCGCCTGGCGATCGAAGAGCGGGCGGAGATGACCACCGAGTACATCCCGATCAGCTACGGCAATGCGGAAGACATCGCGAAGCTGCTGACCGAGGAGAGCAAGACATCGGCCCGTGGCGGCGGAAGTAGCGGTGGCGGCAGCGGGACGCAGAGCCGTGATGCAGGATTCCTGTCTTCGCGCGGCAGCCTGAGCTTCGATCGCCGTACCAACACTTTGCTGGTCATCGACATTCCGCAGCGCGTGTCGGAGATCAAGCGCCTGGTCACGATGCTCGACAAGCCTGTCGACCAGGTGGTCATCGAGGCGCGCATCGTGATCGCGAACGAGTCGTTCGCACGTGACTTGGGCGCGCGGTTCGGGGTCAGTGCAACCAAGGAGCGCGTCAATGTCGGCGGCGCGCTTGATGGTTCGCTGACACCCGGTGGACTCAATGTCAGCCTGCCTGTCGCTCTCGAGGGGGGCGCGCCAACACTCGGCTTCACGATCCTCGGGCGTACCATCGACTGGGCGGTTGAGCTGCAGGCACTGCAGACAGAGGGGCGCGGCGAGGTGATTTCCAATCCGCGTATCGTGACCAGCAACCAGCGCGAGGCGGTCATCAGCCAAGGCCAGGAAGTCGGCTATCTCACCGTGACCGGTGGCCAGAGCAACAGCGTGCCGACCGTCGAGTTCAAGGATGTTCTGCTCGAGCTCAAGGTCACGCCGACGATCACCAATGACGGCCGTGTATTCTTGGCGATGGACATCAAGAAGGACGAGATCGAGCGGTTCGTCCAGTACGGAGATCTCGGCGAAGTCCCGCTGATCAGCAAGCGCAACGTGACCACCGCGGTCCTGATCGACGACGGGCAGACCGTTGCAATCGGCGGCGTGTACGAGTTCAGTGATCGTGCTTCGCTCCGGAAGGTTCCTTTCCTCGGTGATATTCCAGTGCTCGGCAATCTGTTCAAAAGCCGGGGGCGTACGAAGGACAAGGCCGAACTCCTGATCTTCGTAACCCCGAAGGTCATGCGCGTGGCGCAGCGTCCGGTCAACTGACCGGCGCCGGTACAGATTCGAGCGACGGGGCCTTCGGGCCCCGTTCGCGTTTCCGGATCACCGGTTTGGCTGGCGTTGTGAACCTCCGGCGCGGGTTCCGGTCAAACTGGCCCTCTGCGCGATCGGCGCCGATGATCGAGGATGGCGATGGAACTGGGTGATGCAACTGCGGGCGAACTGCATGCGCGATTCGTGGCGCTGCGCGATGCGCTATCGGACGAGATCATCGGGCAGACGGCGCTGGTCGAGCGCCTGCTGGTCGCGTTGCTCGCCGACGGGCATCTGCTGGTCGAAGGTGCGCCGGGCCTGGCGAAGACCACCGCGGTGCGGGCGCTGGCCGCGCGGCTGGACGCGGATTTCGCGCGGGTGCAGTTCACGCCGGACCTGTTGCCGGCGGACCTGACCGGCACCGAGATCTGGCGTCCGCAGGACGGCCGGTTCGAGTTCCAGGCCGGGCCGATCTTCCACCCGCTGCTGCTGGCCGACGAGATCAACCGCGCGCCGGCCAAGGTGCAGTCCGCGCTGCTGGAGGCGATGGGCGAGCGTCAGGTGACGGTGGGGCGGCAGACCTACCGCTTGCCGGACCTGTTCCTGGTCATGGCGACGCAGAACCCGATCGAACAGGAAGGCACCTTCCCGTTGCCCGAAGCGCAGCTGGACCGGTTCCTGATGCACGTACGCGTCGGGTATCCGGAAGCTGACGCCGAGGCGCGCATCCTGCAGCTCGCGCGCGATCGCGCGCTGGCGCAGCTCGACGATGTGTCCACGCCGGTCGAGCGCATGCCGCTGGCGCAGCTGTTCGAGGCGCGTCGCGCAGTGCTGGCGATGCACGTGGCGCCGGCCGTCGAGCGCTATCTCGTCGAGCTGGTGCTGGCATCGCGCGATGCCGGCCGCTACGACACGGCGTTGGCTGCACGCATCGCCTGGGGTGCCAGCCCGCGTGGCTCGATCGCGCTGGAGCGTTGCGCGCGGGCGACCGCGTGGCTCGCCGGCCGCGATTTCGTGACGCCCGACGACGTGCGCGCCGTGGCACCCGATGTCCTGCGCCATCGCGTACTGCCAAGCTATGAAGCCACGGCCGAGGGCTGGGACGGCGAGCGTCTGGTGCAGGCCCTGCTCGAACGGGTGCCATTGCCGTGAATCCCGCCGAGGCGGAAGCCGCGCCCGGCATCCGGCCTTCGCTGGCCGAACTCGTCGCGCTGCGGCCGCTCGCGCGGCAGCGCGGCGCCGTGCGTCGCGCCCGCAGCGGCGTGCGCGCGCTGGCGCCGTCCCCGCAACGCGGGCAGGGCATGGAGTACGCGGAGTCGCGCGACTACGTGGCCGGCGACGATGCGCGGCACATCGACTGGCGCGTGACCGCGCGCACCGGGCGCTCGCACACCAAGACCTTCCAGCGCGAGCGCGAACGGCTGACGCTGATCGTCGCCGACACCGCTGCCGCGCTCTACTTCGGCACGCGCGTGCGCTTCAAATCGACCCAGGCTGCACGCGCAGGCGCGATCGCGGCCTGGATGGCGGCTGCGGACGGTGACCGCATCGCCGCCTTGCGCGGGTCGGCGATCGAGGCGCCGGTGCCGCCGGCAGGCGGGACGCGCGGCGCGCTGCGGGTGCTGCACGCGTTGACGCGCTGGTATGCGGCGCCGCCGCAAGGCGATGCGGGGCTCGGCGTGGCGATGGATCATGCGCGGCGTCTGTTGCGTCCGGGATCGCGCCTGCTCGTGCTGGCGGATGCCGGCAGCGTCGCCGCGGTGCCGGCACGCGACTGGGCGGCGGTCGGCGCGCACTGCGATGCACTGGTGCTGCTGCTCGACGATCCGGTGGAACGTGCGCCGCCGCGCGCACGTCTCGGATTCTCCAGTACGGAGGGACGGGTCGATCTGGATCTGTCGGCCGCGGCGCAGCGCGCGCGGTGGCGCGAGGCCTTCGATGCACCGCGCGATGACGCGATCGCTCATCTCCAACGCGCCGGCATCGGCGTCGAGTCGCTGTCCAGTGATGCGCCCAGCGATGCCTGGCTGTCGGCCTTCGCGCGAGGCCGGACGCCCTGATGGCGACGATGCCCGACCTGGTGCTGCGCGACATCCACCAGCCGCCCGCGCCGTCGTGGTGGCCGCCGGCGGTTGGCTGGTGGTGGCTGGCGGCCGCGGTGCTGGTCCTGGCGTGCGCCGTCGTGGGCTGGCGTGTGTTCCGTGCGTGGCAGCGGCGGCGTTGGCGGCGATTGTTCGATGCCGAGGTCGCGATCGCCGCTGATGCGGCCGGACGGATCGCCGCGATGTCCTCGCTGCTGCGCCGGGCGGCGCGGCGTCATCGCCCGGAAGCGGATCGCCTGCATGGCGACGACTGGCTGGCGTTTCTCGACACCGGCGTGCCCGGCGCGCCTTTCTCCACCGGCGTCGGCACCGCATTGCAGGACGGCGCGTTCCGGCGTGACGCGGACACCCTGGACACCACCGCGTTGCACGCGCTCGCACGCGCGCGTTTCGTTGCGTTGATGCTGGGACGCCGTCGATGAGCGGTGATGTGTCCACATGGCTGCAGGCGCTGCGCGAGATGTTCGCGTGGCCATGGTGGTTGCTCGCGATTCCTTTGCCCTGGCTGGTGCGGCGTTTTCTGCCGGCATCGCAGAGCCGCGGCAGCGCGCTGCGCGTGCCCTATCGCGGACTGGATGCATTGGCGACCTCCGGCAGCGCGGTCGGCGCGTCGAAGACGCCCTGGCTGTTGTGGGGGGCCTGGTGCCTGCTGTGCATCGCCGCGGCGCGGCCGCTGCAGTGGGGCGAGGCCGAGCAGCCGCCGCGCAGCGCACGCGATCTCATGCTCGCGGTGGATCTGTCGGGCAGCATGAGCGAAGAAGACATGTTCGTCGGCCGGCGCCCCGTGGACCGGCTCACCGCGGCGAAGGCGGTCATCGCCGATTTCCTCGAACGTCGCGCCGGCGACCGCATCGGTCTGATCGTGTTCGGTCAGCGCGCCTATGCGATGACGCCGATGACGCTGGACCGCGACAGTGTGCGCCAGCAGCTCGATGCCACCGTCGTCGGTCTGGTCGGACGCGAGACCGCGATCGGCGATGCGGTCGGCCTCGCGGTCAAGCGTCTGCAGGATGCGCCGCGCGGCCAGCGCCTGCTGATCCTGCTGACCGATGGCGTCAGCAATGCCGGTGTGCTGGCACCGGACAAGGCCGCCGAACTGGCGCGCGATGCCGGCGTGCGCGTGCACACGATCGCGTTCGGCAGCGATGCCGGCGCGGGCGGCCTGTTCGGTTTCCAGATGCCCGGCAGCGAACCGGCGATCGACGAAGCCGCCCTGCAACGCATCGCCGACACCACCGGCGGCCGCGCCTTCCGCGCGCGCGATGCCGCCGAGCTTGCCGGCATCTACAGCGAGATCGATCGTCTGGAGCCTGTCGAACAGCCCGGCCCGGCATTGCGCCCGCGCATCGAGCGCTATCCGCTGCCGCTCGCGGCGGCTTGCGGGTTGCTGGTGCTCGCCCTGCTGCCGCAGTTGCGGCTGCGTCGCGAGGCTGGCGCATGAGTCCGCCCTTCGACGCATTGCAGTTCGCGCGTCCCGTATGGCTGTGGGCACTGCTGGCGCTGCCGTTTCTGGCCTGGATCTGGTGGCGTCGTCGACGCAGCGCCGAGGCCTGGCGCGAGGCGGTGGACCCGCATCTGCTGGCGCATCTGCTCGAAGCGCGTCCGGACCGTCGTGGTCTGCTCGGACTCGCCGCGTGGCTGCTCGCGGGCCTGCTCGCGGTCCTGGCACTGGCCGGGCCGGGCTGGCGCGAGGTCGCGGTGCCGCTCGACACCCGGGGCATGGCGCCACTGGTCGTGGCGATCGATCTGTCGACGGCGAGTACCGCCAGCGACCTGCCGCCCTCGCGGCTGTTGCAGGCGCGCGCGAAGCTCTCGCAGTTGCTGGCCGAGCGCGGCGCGGGACAGGTGGCGCTGGTGGCCTACGCCGACGATGCCTTCACCGTCGCACCGCTGACCGACGACGCGCGCAACGTGGCGCTGTATCTCGATGCGCTGGCGCCGGAGATCATGCCGGTCGATGGTCAGCGCGCGGACCGTGCGATCGCGCATGCGACGCGTCTGCTGCGGCAGGGACAGGCGCTGCGCGGCGACATCCTGCTGGTGACCGGCGATGCGGACACGGCGGCGGTCGCGGAAGCGGGCCTCGCCGCGCGCATGGGCTACCGGGTGTCGGTTCTCGGGCTCGGTAGCGCGGCCGGCGCGGCCTATCGCGATGCCGACGGCGCGCTCGCGCATGCACGCCTGGATGCGGTCGCGCTGCGCGCGCTCGCGGTCGCCGGCGAGGGGCGCTACCACGCGCTGTCGATCGACGACGGCGATCTGCGTGCACTCGGCGTGTTGACGCCGGAGACGACTGCAGGCGCAGCGTCTGCGCGCAGCGATGCAGGCGTGCGCCGGGTGCTCGACGAGGGCTACTGGCTGGTGCTGCCGCTGCTCGCGCTGGTGCTGCTGGCCTTCCGCCGCGGTTCGGGCTTCGCCTGCGTGGCCGTGCTCGTCCTGTTGCCGGCGCTGCTGCCGGTGCCCGCACATGCGCAGCCGCCGGCCGCGACGCCCTGGCAGCGCGCCGACCAGGTGGCGGACGGCCGGATGCGTGAGGGCGCCTCGGCCTATCGCGGCGAGCGCTACGACGAGGCGCTGAAGGCCTGGACCGGATTGCCGGGTGCCGACGCCGCCTACAACCGCGGCAATGCGCTGGCGCGGCTGGGCCGGTTCGACGATGCGATCGCGGCCTATGACGAGGCGTTGTCGCAGCAGCCGGGCATGGCCGATGCGCAGGCCAACCGCGCCGCCGTCGAGGCGGCGCGCAATCGCAAGCCGCCGCCCGGGCCGGGACAGGATCCACGCGCGCCGCAGACGCCGCGCGACGGTGACAGTCAGCCGACCCCGGGCGACGCAGGCGATCCGGCGGAGCGTCAGCCCGGCGATGCGCAAGGGCAGGGCGACACGCGTCCGCCGCCGGACGATCCGGAACCGCAGGAATCCGACACTACGCCGCCGGCCGGCGCACAGGCGCAGCGCGACGCCGATGCGGAGCAGCGCGAACGGATGCAGCGCGCACTCGATGGTCGGCCGGACCCGTCCGGCGAAGACGCATCGGACGCCGGCATGCCGGGCGGCGATACCGGCGACGAACGCGAGCAGGCGAATGCGGCCTGGCTGCGGCGGGTGCCGGACGATCCGGGTGGATTGCTGCGGGCCAAGTTCCGGCTCGAGCACGAACGGCGCGCAACGGGAGGCGATCGATGAAGGCTGTGCGTTCGAAGGGCGTGCGATCCGCGATTTGGATCGTCGCGATGCTGATGCTGTCGTGCCTGGTCGGCGTCGCGCAGGCGCAGACCCGCGCGTGGCTGGACCGCGACCGCATCGCATTCGGCGAGACGACGACGCTCAACGTCGAAACCGACGGCACCGGCGACGCGCCCGACTGGGCGCCGCTGGCGCGCGATTTCGATGTCAGCGGCCACACCAGCCGGCGCCAGGTCGAGATCACCAATGGCCGCCGCGTCACGCGTTCGCTGTTCGGTGTGGCCCTGCGTCCGCGTCGCGAAGGCGTGCTCACGGTGCCGGCATTGCAGGTCGGCGGTGCACGCACCGCGCCGCTGTCGCTCAGCGTGGCGCCGGCCGCCGTCACTGTCGCGCGCGGCGGTGCGCCGGCCTTCATCGAAGCGGACGTCGACGTGCAGTCGCCGTACGTGCAGCAGTCGGTGGGCTATGTGCTGCGGCTGTACTACGCGACGCCGCTGGTGTCGGGCAGCCTCGACCAGCCCTCGCCCGAGGGCGCGTCGATTCAGCGCATCGGCAGCGACGTGCAGTACAGCCGCGACATCGACGGGCGCCGCTACAGCGTGGTCGAGCGCCGCTACCAGATCGTGCCCGAGCGCAGCGGCACGCTGTCGATTCCCGGCGCCCGCTTCGAAGGGCGCGGCGCCGGCGGCGGCATGTTCGACGACGTGTTCAATCGCGGACCGCGCGAGCTGTCGGCGAACGGGCCGCCCCGCGTGCTCGACGTGCGCGCGATGCCCGCGAACGCGCCGCAGCCCTGGCTGCCGCTGTCTGGCGTGCAGGCGCGCTGGCTGGACGCGCCGACGCAAGGCCGCGCGGGTGAAGCCAGCACGTTCGTGCTGGAGGCGGTGTTCGATGGCGCGGTGGGCACGCAGTTGCCGGAGATCGGGCTGCCGCCGTTGCAGGGCGCGCAGGTGTTCGCGGAGCCGCCGCAGTACGACGAGAGTTTCGAGGACGGCCGGCCGCGGGTGCGGCTGACCCGCCGTTATTCGGTGGTGCCGCGCGCCGAGGGCAGCGTGCAGGTGCCCGGTCCGCGCATCGCCTGGTGGGACGTGCGCGCCGGCGCGGCGCGCACGAGCGGCCCGCCTGCAGTGTCGCTGGCGGTCGCGCCGGGCGAAGCGCGGACCGGTGCGGCGCCACAAGCTGAAGTCGATTCGGTGGCTTCGATAGCCTCCCAGACAGCGTCCGATGCTGGTGGCTCGAATCTTTGGCCCGCGCTCGCTGCCCTGTTCGCCGCACTGTGGCTCGTGACCGCGTGGCTGGCATGGCGGCTGTACCGCCAGCAGCCGATCGGCCTGGTACGCGCAGGCGTCGCTTCGGCGGCCCCCGGCGACGCGCCGGTTTTTCCGCAATCGGCCGGCACGGCGGGCCAGGCGCATCGCCGCCTGATGCATGTGTTGCAGACCGGCGAGCCGGCCGAGGTCGAAGCCGCCTTGCGCGCCTTGCCCGACCCGCCAGCGGCGGATCTCGACACGCTGACGGCCCGTCTCGATGCACCCGCCCAGCGCGACGCCGTCGGCCTCTGGCAGCGGGCGCGCTGGACCGGAGGCGACCTGCCCGGCGCGCGTCAGGCGCTGCGCGCGGCGTTCCGCGGCGGCGCGTCGTGGCGCGATGCGCCTTCTCGTGCGCCGCGCGGTCCCGACCTGCCGCCGCTGTACCCGCGCCGCTGAAGCCTGCTTCCTGCTAGCCTCCGCGCTTTCCCGCGGTCTCCACACCATGGCCGATTCCGGCGCCCCTGCACGTTCACGCATGCCGCTGCACTGGAAGATCGCGATCGGCTTCGTCGCCGGCCTCGGGCTCGGCCTGGTGGCGCACTACACTGGCCTGACCGCATGGACGCTCGCGGACCCGACATCGGCCGCCTGCACCGGCGCCGATCCGGGCTGGCAGTGCCGGCCGGTCGTCGAGAGTTTCGTCGCCTGGGTCACCGAGCCGCTGGGCACGCTGTTCCTCAGCCTGATCTTCATGCTGATCGTGCCGCTGCTGTTCTCCGCGCTCGTCGTCGGCGTCTCGGAGATGGGCGATGTCGCCGCGCTGGGCCGCATCGGCTGGCGCACGCTGGCGTGGACGGTGGTGCTCTCGGGTCTGGCGGTGCTGCTGGGCCTGGTGATGGTGAACCTGTTCCGGCCCGGCGACGGGGTGGATCCCGCGCTCGCGCAGCAGTTGCTGGCCGAAAGCGCGCAGCGCACGGCGGCGATCGTGCACGACAGCCGGACCGGCGCGACCGGGATGGAGATGCTGCTGTCGATCGTGCCGCAGAATGCGGTGGGCGCGGCGTCGGACAACGCCAACATCCTCGCGCTGATGTTCTTCGCGCTGATGTTCGGCATCGGCCTGGTGCTGACGAAGTCCGAGGCCACCGCGACGCTTAAGCGCGGCATCGAAGGCCTGTTCGAAGTGTCGATGACGCTGATCGGCCTCGTCATCCGTCTGGCGCCGGTCGCGGTGTTCTGCTTCATGTTCAACCTGGCGGTGCTGTTCGGCTGGGATCTGCTGCTGCGCCTGGGCGCCTATGTGCTGGTGGTGGTCGGCGCGCTGGCGCTGCACATGCTGGTGACGTATTCGCTGGCATTGAAGCTCGTCGGCGGCTGGTCGCCGCTGGCGTTCTTCCGCAGCGTGCAGGAAGCGATGCTGATGGCGTTCTCGACGGCATCGAGCAACGCCACGCTACCGACCGCGCTGCGTGTCGCCGACGAGAACCTCAAGCTTCCGCGCAAGGTGTCGCGCTTCGTGCTGACCGTCGGCGCGACCGCCAACCAGAACGGCACCGCGCTGTTCGAAGGCGTCACGGTGATCTTCCTGGCGCAGTTCTTCGGCGTGGACCTGTCGATCTGGCAGCAGGTACTGGTGATGCTGGTCTGCATCCTCGGCGGCATCGGCACGGCCGGCGTGCCGTCCGGCTCGCTGCCGGTGGTGGCGCTGATCTGCACGATGGTCGGCGTGCCGGCCGAAGGCATCGGCCTGGTGCTGGGCGTCAACCATTTCCTCGACATGTGCCGGACCACGGTCAACGTGACCGGCGATCTCGGCATCGCCGCGCTGGTCTCGCGCGGCGAGGACGATGCGCCGGAGCCGCCGCGGGCGGCCTGAGCCCCGTTCACGCGCCCGGAACGGACCTGCTCCGCAAAAATCACCCGACCCTCGATTCCGTTCTGTAGGAGCGGGGGGGGGGGGGGGGGGGGGGGGGGGGGGGGGGGGGGCCGGCCCCGGGCGCCGCCCGGGGGCGGCCGGCGGGGGGCCGCCCCCCCCCGGGGGGGGGGCCCCCCCGGCCCCCCCCCCCGCCCCCCCCCCCCCGCTCCTACACGGGAATGTGCCGAAAACGAAGAACGCCCGGCAATGCCGGGCGTTTTCGTGAAGCGTGATGCGAGGCTTACTGCAGCAGCGAGCGCAGCATCCAGGCGTTCTTCTCGTGGGTCTGCAGGCGCTGGGTCAGCAGGTCCTCGGTCGGATCGTCGTCGGCGTCGTCGGCCACATCCAGCGCCTTGCGCGCGCTGCGGCAGACGGCCTCGTTGCCGACGACCAGTTGGCGCACCATCTCGCGCCAGTCCGGCGCCTTTTCCAGGCCCGGCTCTTCCTGGATCGACGACAGTTCGATGAACTCGCCGTACGAACCCGGCGCGTTGTAGCCCAGCGCGCGGATGCGCTCGGCGATCTCGTCCAGCGCGTTCCACTGTTCGGTGTACTGGCCCTCGAACATCACGTGCAGGGCGTTGAACATCGGCCCGGTGACGTTCCAGTGGAAATTGTGGGTCTTGAGATACAGCGTGTAGGCATCGGCGAGGAACACCGACAGATGCTGGGCGACCGCCTTGCGATCGGCATCGCTGATCCCGATATCGATCGCCGGCGCCTTCGACTGCGCGTCGGGCGAGGCGACAGCCGGTGCGACCGGTGCCGTTGAGGATTTCTTGGGTTTGCTCGGCTTGGCCTTGGCCATGGCAGGACTCCGGTGGTGAGGGAATTGCGCTCACAATAATGGCGCATCCGTTGTGGAGATGTGACTTGAGGGCGGGTTCAGGGCGTGACGCAGCATTCCAGTGACAAGGCGGTGAGCGGCGCGCTCAAGCACGCGCAGGCCGCGATCGAAACCGCGTCGACGCGCGACCGCGGCCGCCTGCTCGGATTGCTGGGCCGCTGGCGGCGCGCGCCCGGCGATGCGGCAGCGCGCGAGGCGTTCGAGACCCGACTGCAGGCGTCCGTCCGGCAGCGGCTGGCGCGCGAGGCGCAATTGCCACGCGCCGATGTCGATCCGGTGCTGCCGATCGCCGGCAAGGCCGAGGAGATCGTCCGGCTGATCCGTGCGCACCAGGTCGTCGTGGTCGCCGGCGAGACCGGCTCGGGCAAGACCACGCAGTTGCCGAAGCTGTGCCTGGCCGCGGGCCGCGGCGCTGCCGGCATGATCGGCTGCACCCAGCCGCGCCGCATCGCCGCGCGCACCGTCGCCCGGCGCGTCGCCGAGGAACTGCGGGTGCCGAGCGGCGGTGCGGTCGGCTACCAGGTCCGCTTCAGCGACAACGTCAGCGACGCGACCGCGATCAAGTTCATGACCGACGGCATCCTGCTGGCGGAGATCGCCTCCGACCGCTGGCTGTCGGCCTACGACACCATCATCATCGACGAAGCGCACGAGCGCAGTCTCAACATCGATTTCCTGCTGGGCTATCTGAAGCAGCTGCTCGGCCGGCGCCCGGATCTCAAGCTGATCGTGACCTCGGCGACGATCGACACCGCGCGCTTCGCCGAACATTTCGACGGCGCGCCGGTGGTCGATGTCGAGGGCCGCGGCTTTCCGGTCGAGGTGCGCTACCGGCCTTTGGGGCCGGAGTCGCTTTCCCGGGAGGATGCGTCGGATCGCAAGGGATCGAAGCGGGAAAATGACGCTGACCCCACTTCGGTGCTCGACGGCATCGTGTCGGTCTGCGACGAGATCATGCAGCTCCGCGGCACCGGCGACACGCTGGTCTTCCTGCCCGGCGAGCGCGAGATCCGCGACGCGCACCAGGCGCTGGAGCGCCGCAAATACCGCCATACCGAAGTGTTGCCGCTGTACGCGCGGCTGTCGGCCAAGGACCAGGACCGCGTGTTCAATCCTGGCCCGCAGCGGCGCATCGTGCTCGCCACGAACGTCGCCGAGACCTCGCTGACGGTGCCGCGCATCCACTACGTCGTCGATCCCGGGCTCGCGCGCGTCAAGCGCTACAGCCCGCGGCAGAAGCTCGACCGCCTGCACATCGAACCGGTCAGCCAGGCCAGCGCCGATCAGCGCAAGGGCCGCTGCGGCCGCATCGCGCCGGGTACCTGCTTCCGTGTGTTCTCGGAGGCGGACTTCGCATCGCGCCCGCCGTATACCGATCCCGAGATCCGGCGTGCGTCGCTGTCGGGCGTGATCCTGCGCATGCTCTCCCTGGGCCTGGGCGACATCGAATCCTTCCCCTTCGTCGAGCCGCCGGACCCGCGCGCGGTCGCCGACGGCTGGCAGCAGCTGGCCGAACTCGGCGCGATCGATGGCGAGCGCAGGCTCACCGCGACCGGCCGCACGATGGCGAAGCTGCCGGTCGACGCCAAGCTCGCGCGCATGCTGGTCGCCGCGCACGCGCATGGCTGCCTCGACGCGATGCTCGCGATCACCTCGTTCCTCGGCATCCAGGATCCGCGCGAGCGGCCGTCGGACCAGCGCGGCGCGGCCGATGCGGCGCACGCGCAGTTCGCCGATCCGAAATCCGAGTTCGTCGGCATCGTGAAGCTGTGGGACGGCTACCGGCAGGCGCATGCCGACCTCACGCAGTCGCAGCTGCGCAAGTGGTGCGACCGCAATTTCCTCGGCTTCCTGCGCATGCGCGAGTGGCGCGAGCTGCACCGCCAGCTGCGGCTGCAGTGCGAGGATCTGGGCTGGTCGATCGAGGCCCGCGACAATGCCGTGGACGCCGATCCGCGTGCTGCGGCGCGTGCAGAAGCCGCGGCCTACATCGCGCTGCATCGTGCGCTGATCGCCGGCCTGCCGACCCAGGTCGGCCATCGCGCCGATCCCGGTGGCGGTGGCCGCGTGTCCGGCCAGTACGAAGGTCCGCGTGGACGGCGCTTCCAGCTGTTTCCCGGTTCGCCGCTGTCGAAGAAGCCGCCGCCTTGGGTGCTGTCGGCGACGCTGCTCGACACCGAGAAGGTCTGGTCGCTGACCAATGCCGCGATCGAGCCGGACTGGGTCATCGCCGAGCTCGATCATCTGCTGGCGCGCCGCCATCACGATCCGCGCTGGTCGCGTTCGCAGGGGCGCGTGGTCGGCAGCGAGCAGATCAGCCTGTTCGGCCTCGTGCTGGCACCGAAGAAGCCGGTCGACTACGGACGGCTGTACCCGGACGAGTCGCGCGCGCTGTTCCTGCGCGATGGGCTGGTGACCGGCGAGATCAACACGCGCGCCAACGTCGTCGAACGCAACCTGCGCACGCTCGAGCGCGCACGCGAGGAAGAAGCGAAGCAGCGCCGGTCCGGCCTCGTCGTCGACGAGGACTGGATGGCGCAGTGGTATGGGCAGCGATTGCCGGCAGATGTGCTGTCGGCGCAGGCGCTGGACGCGTGGTGGCGCAAGGCGCCGGATGCCGCGAAGCAGGCGCTGGCGTGGAGCCGCGACGATCTGCTCGTCGCCGATGGCGTGGACGCCGACCTGTTCCCGGCCTTCATCGCGCTCGGCGATGCGCGGCTCGCGGTGTCGTACCGGTTCGAGCCCGGCGCGGTCGATGACGGCATGACCGTGTCGGTGCCGCTGCACCTGCTCAATGCGATCGATCCGGTGCGGCTGTCGTGGCTGGCGCCGGGCTTCGTCGAGGACAAGGCAGCGGCCTTGATCCGCGGTCTGCCCAAGGCGCAGCGCCGCAACTTCGTGCCTGCGCCGGACTTCGCGCGCGCATTCGCGCAGGCCTGGCAGGGCGGCGATGCCGACGCGTTCACCGGTACCATGGCGCGGTTCCTGAAGAAGCTCGCCGGCGTGGACATCGCAGCGTCGGATTTCGACGAGGCGGCGCTGGAGCCGCATCTGCGCGCGAACCTGCGCCTGGTCGACACGGGACGCGACCGCAAGGGCGCCACGGTGCTCGCCGAATCACGCGACCTCGACGAGTTGCGCCGCCGTTTCGGCGAACGCGCCGCGCGTGCGTTCGCGTCGCATGCCGCAGACGGCCTGCAGCAAGGCGGGTTGACCGCGTTTCCGGAGACGCCGGTGCCGGTCTCGATCCCCGGTGCCGGCGGTCTGCCGGCGTATCCCGCACTGCAGGACGACGGCGACAGTGCATCGCTGGCGGTCCACGCCGATGCCGCGCATGCGCGGCGCCTGCATCCGCAGGGCGTGCGGCGGCTGCTGACCATCGCGCTGGCGGATCGCGTGCGTCATGCGCGCAAGCAGTTGCCGGTCGCGCCGAAGACCGCGCTGCTCTATGCCGCGATCGAATCCGCCGCGCCGCGCGAGGGCAAGCCCGGCGACCGCTTGCGCGGGGATCTCGTCGACGGCGCGCTCGCCGCGCTGCTCGCCGACGGGCTCGGGACGATCCGCGATGCCGACGCGTTCGCCGCGCATCGCGACGCCGTCGGCAAGGCGCTGTTCGGCGAGGCGATGGCGCGCCTGCGCCAGGCCGAAGCCATCCTCGACCGGGTGGCCGAGGTGCGCGCGAAGCTCGAATCGACACTGATGGGCTGGGCGCGCGCGAACCTCGACGACATGCAGTCCCAACTGCACGCGCTGGTGCCGCCCGGCTTCCTGCGCACGGTGCCGGCGACGGCGTTGTCCGAGTACCCGCGCTGGCTGCACGCGCTGGCGCTGCGCGCCGAACGCGCGCAGCGCGATCCGCAACGCGACCAGCAGCGCATGCTCGACGTCAAACCCTTCGTCGACGCGCTCGCCGAAGCCGCCGCGCGCGGCCGCGGCGATGCGCCCGACTGGCAGGCGCTGCGCTGGGACATCGAAGAATTGCGCGTCTCGCTGTTCGCCCAGGAACTCGGTGCGAAGGGCGGGGTGTCGCCGAAGAAGCTGGCGACGCGGGTGGCGGCGCTCATCTGACGCGGTGAGTCGATGGTCCGCTCTTCGGCATTCGGCCCTGGAGCGGACGGGACATGGTCAGCGAACGCGCTCGACCTTGGCCCGCGTGTTGTAGCCATCGACCTGCAGCCACCAGACACCCATGAAGCCGGGACGAATCTGGACGCCGATGTCCTGGCCGCGCGCGCCGGCAATCGACGCGCTGTCGGTCTGCTTCCAGACCTGGCCGTTCGCCAGCGTGTACTCGCGGCCACGTGCGAAGCCTGCGAACGCGCCGGGAATGGTGCTCTCGACCGGCTCGCGCGACGCCGCCTGGCGCAGGCCATGATCTTCCCCCTGCGCTTCGCGGCGACCTTCTTCGCGCGCCTGGGCGATCCGTGCTTCGACATCCGGCGCGGCGGTGGCCGAAGGGGCCGTCGATGCGCCGCGTGCCAGCAACGCGTTCAGT
Source organism: Proluteimonas flavola (assembly GCF_021191705.1). Lineage (GTDB taxonomy): Bacteria > Pseudomonadota > Gammaproteobacteria > Xanthomonadales > Xanthomonadaceae > Luteimonas > Luteimonas flavola. The sequence goes on along the minus strand of NZ_JAIWPU010000027.1, from coordinate 31,706 downwards.
CGCGCGAGTTCGGCGTCGCTGAGCTTGCCCAGTCCCGCATCGCGGAATTCTGCAGCGGTCAGGCGATCCTCGATACGCGGCTGCTGCGCGAATGCGGGCACGGCAGCGGCAAGCGCCGCCGCGATCAAGACACTGTGGACTGCACGCATGCTCTGTTCCTCTGGTCGGGGCGCCGCTAGTGTAGACCGTCCTGCCCGCATCGAGCGGCCGATGCCCGAGGTTCCGGACAACCTGCGCGACCGCCTGCTGGCGCTGCCGACGATGGCTGCGTCCGGCCCGTCGCTGCGCGCCTTGCTGACGTCGCTGCCGGAGGATGTGGAGATCGCCGAGGGCGATGCGGCGGTGCTCCTGGATACCGTCGGCTCGCTGGGCCTGCTCGGCGCGGACACCGAGGTCGTCGCGACCGCGCTCGCCGACGCGGTGCCGGCATGGCGCCCGATGCTGACGGCACGACTCCCGGCGATCGCGCCGCTGATCGAGGGCCTGGCCGCCGCGCACCAGGTGTGGTCGCTGCACGCCGAGCACGCGAGCGAAGGCAATCCCGAAGGCCTGCGGCGCCTGCTGCTGGCCTTGATCCGCGATCTGCGCCTGGTGCTGGTGCTGTTGGCGCGGCAGTTGGCCCTGATGCGCGCCGCCGCGCGCAGCGAGGACGACGGCGCGCGCCGGGCGCTGGCGTCGCTGACCCGCGACATCCACGCGCCGCTGGCAAACCGGCTCGGCATCTGGCAGTTGAAGTGGGAACTCGAGGACCTCGCGTTCCGTTATCTCGAGCCGGAGACGTATCGCCGCATCGCCGGCCTGCTCGACGACAAGCGCACCGGTCGCGAGCGCCATATCGAAGCGGTCCGCGTGCAGCTCGGCGAGGCGCTGGCCGCGCAGGGCATGCGCGGCGAGGTCGCGGGCCGGCCCAAGCACATCTACAGCATCTGGAAGAAGATGCAGCGCAAGCAGGTGCCGATCGGCGAGCTCTACGATCTGCGCGCCGTGCGCGTCCTCGTCGACGACATTCCGGCCTGCTACGCCGCGCTCGGCGTGGTGCATGCGCTGTGGACGCCGATCCCCAGCGAGTTCGACGATTACATCGCCCGGCCCAAGCACAACGATTACCGCTCGCTGCATACCGCGGTCGTGGGGCCGGAGGGCAAGACGCTGGAAGTGCAGATCCGCACCCGCGAGATGCACGAGGCCTCCGAACTCGGCGTCGCCGCGCACTGGCGCTACAAGGAAAGCGGCGGCTCGCAACGCGCGTCATCGGCCGGCGATGCCGCGCTCGAGCGGCGCATCGAATGGATGCGCCGCCTGCTCGATGCGCACACCGAACCGGCGGGCGAGGGCGATCCGTCGCTGGCCGGCGCGCTCGGCACCGAACTGCTCGAAGACCGTGTCTTCGTGCTGACGCCCAAGGGCGAGGTCGTCGATCTGCCGCAGGGCGCGACGCCTCTGGATTTCGCCTACCACGTGCACACGATGGTCGGGCACCGCTGCCGCGGCGCGAAGGTCGACGGGCGCATCGTGCCGCTGGACTACACGCTGCACAGCGGCGAACGCGTCGAGATCCTGACCGCGAAGACGCCGTCGCCGCGTCGCGACTGGCTGGTTGCGGCCAACGGCTTCCTCGCCAGCGCGCGCTCGCGCGAGAAGGTCCGCAACTGGTTCCACAAGCTCGACCGCGCGCGCAATCTGCAGGCCGGCCGCGAGTTGCTGGACAAGGACCTGCGCCGGCTCGGGTTGCTGCATGCGGATCTCGTGCCGGTGCTGTCGCGCTTCAATGTCGCGACCGTCGACGACCTGCACGTGCTGGTCGCGCTCGGCGATGTCGGCCCGAACCAGGTCGGGCGTGCGCTGCTGGAACTCGAGCGTGAGCGCGAGGCGCCGGCCGAAGCGGCCGAGCCGACCCTGCCGCTGCGGCAGCCGCGACGCGTGCCCAAGACCGCCGATTCCGAATTCCACGTGGTCGGCGTCGACAACCTGCTGGTGCAGGTCGCACGCTGCTGCCGGCCGGTGCCGGGCGAGCCGATCGCCGGCTATCTGACGCGGGCGCGCGGCGTGACCGTGCACCGTCGCGATTGCCCGTCGTTCCTGCGGCTGTCGGCCAACGAACCGCAGCGCGTGCTGCCGGTGGAGTGGGGGCGTGCGAGCGGCGGGCATGCGTCGGACATCGTCGTCGAGGCCATCGACCGCCGGCATCTGCTCAAGGACCTGAGCAACGCGATCGCGCAGGAGGACGTGCACGTGCTGTCGATCCAGAGCGAGTCCCTGGGCCTGTCGCGCGTGCGCCTGCAGTTGCGCGTCCGGGTGGCGGATTACGGCCAGCTCGCCCGTCTGCTCGGCAAGCTGGACGGCATGCCCGGCGTGGACGCCGCGCGCCGGTGACGCGGCCGTTCAGTGGGGCCTTCCATACTGCGCCGCGTGCGACGCGAATCCGACATGCCTGATCATCCGGCGCCGCCACCGCGCGAACGGCTGGCGCGCGCGTCCTCCCGTGCGCGATCCACGGCGGCCGATGCACTGCAGCGTCGACGGGGCTGGTGGATCGCGGCCGGTGTGCTTGCGGTCGTGGTGGTACTGGTCGTGGTCGTTCGCCTGTTCCTGGTCGACCGGCTCTGGCCGGAAACCCGTGCGCAGGCCCTGCTCGACGAGGCTGCAGTCGCGACCGCGGCGGGACGCCTGAGCACGCCGGACGGCGATGGCGCGCGCCAGCTCTACGAAGCCGCGCTTGCGCTCGATCCCGACGATGTCCGTCCGCGCGCCGGTCTGGCCGAAGTCGCGCGCGCCGCCGTGGTCCAGGCGGCCACTGCGGTCGAAGCGGGCCGCTTCGATGAAGCGCATACGGCGTTGCGGCTGGCCAATGAACTCTCGGCGCCGCGCGAACATGTCGAGGCGGTGGCGGCCGCGCTGCGTCAGCGGGAGGCGGCAGGCGCCGGATTCGATCGGCTGGTCGCCGAGGCGCAGGCCGCGCAGGCGGCCGGCCATCTGGATGGCGGCGAAGACAGCGCGCTGCCGCTGTATCGCCGCGTACTGGCGCTGCAGCCGGACAACGCCGACGCATTGCGGGGGCGCGAGGATGCACTGGCATTGCTGCTGGAGGACGCGCGGCGGCGTCTGCGCGAAGGCGGCCTGCGCGAGGCCGCCGACCTGATCGCGCGCGTCCGCGAATACGACGCCGGCCACGTCGATCTGCCCGACACCGACGCGCGCCTGACCGAGGAACTCGATGCACTGCGTCGCCGCGCCGCGCGCAGCCTGGAGGCCGGCAACGTCGAACGCGCGGTCGCCGAGTGGCGCACGCTGCTCGCGTTCGATCCGGCTGATGCGCGTGCGCAACGTGGTCTGCACGACGCGGGCGCAGCCTACGCACGCCGTGCCGAGCGCTTCGCACGCGACTTCAATTTCGCCGATGCAGACGCGCAGTTGCGCGAAGCGCGGGCGCTGGCGTCCGACAGCGAAGCGGTGCGCATCGCCGGAGAGAACGTCGAGCGCTCGCGTGCACGACATGCACGGCTCGGCCCGCAGTTGCCGCCGGCCGAACGCCGCCAGCGCGTGGACACCCTGCTGCGACAGGCTGCTGCCGCGGAGGCGCGTGGCGACCTGCTCACGCCGCCCGGCGACAGCGCCTACGACAAGATCCGCGCCGCGCGCCTGGTCGCGCCCGACGATGCGGCGGTCGCGCGCGCCTCCTCGCGCCTGCTGCCATCGGCCCGCCAATGCTTCGATGCAGGCCTGCGCGCGAACAGCCTGGCGCCCGCCCGCGCCTGTCTCGACGCACGCGAAGTGCTCGGCGACGAGGTCGGCGCGGTGCGCGAATCGCGTCGGCGGCTTGCGCAGCGCTGGCTGGCGATCGGCGACGAGCGTCTCGGCGCGGGCGATCTCGCTGGCGCGGAAGCCGCACTGGCGTCGGCACGCGATGTCGATGCCGGTGTGCCGGGCCATCAGGAATTCGCGCGCCGGCTGCGCGCGGCGTCGATCAACCGCTAGCTGTCGAACCCTGGCTGTCGAAGAACACGCGGCGCACCGTGTCGCGCGCCGCATCCAGCGAGAAGTGCGCCTGCACGTTCGCCAGTCCGTTGCCGGCGAGGCGCGACCACAGCGCTTCGTCGCCGTACAGCGCGATTACCGCATCCGCGAACGCACCGGCATCTCCGGCCAGCAACACGTCCTCACCGTCGCGCAGGTGCATGCCTTCGGCCGCGCAGGGCGTCGCGACGACCGGCTGGCCGTGCGCCATGCTCAGGTTGACCTTGCCCTTGACGCCCGCGCCGAAGCGCAGCGGCGCGACCGCGATGCGGCAGCCGTCCATGTAGGGCGTGATGTCCGGTACGTGGCCGTGGATGTGCACGCCGGGCGCGTCCGCGAACGCGGCGATGGTGTCCGGCACGTAATCGCCGATGCAGTGGAACTGCACGTCCGGCAACGCGGCGCGGATCCGCGGGAACACCCCGCCGAGGAACCAGCGCATCGCATCGACGTTCGGCGGATGGCGGAAGCCGCCGACGAACACCAGGTCGCGCCGCTCGGCGAATGGCGCACCGGCGCCGGCGATCTCGTGCAGGTTCGACAGCACGGTGACGCGCGCATCCGGCGCGTCGTTCGCCAGCACTTCGGCCTCGGCCGCGCTGACGACCAGGGTCTCGTCGCTGCGGGCGATGACATCGAGTTCCAGCGAACGCGTGCGCGCGGCGGCGCGCGCCAGCGAGACGTCGCCGGCGACCTCGGCGCCGCGCTGCTCGCGGATGTAATGCAGATCGATGCTGTCGAACACCACGCGCGCCTGCGGCGCATGCGCACGTACCAGCGGCAGGAACTCGCGCGCGATGTAGTGCCGGCACAGCAGCACGCGCTGGAAGCGGCCGCCGTGCGTGCGCATCCAGCGCGCGACGCCGCCGGCGTGCGGGTCGTACCAGACCTCCACGCCGAGTGCCTGCAAGGCGCGCGTCGCCTCGCCGCCGTGTCGGCGGTCGGCCGGCAGGAACACGACGTGCGCCCCGGCCTCGCGCAGCAGCCGCATCAGGTTCACCAGCCGCAGCGAGGCCGAATCGCGGTCGGGGCTGGGCGTGAGGTTGTCGACGATCAGCACCTGCGGTGTGCCGGGTCGCGGCAATTGTCCGGCCTCGACCGGATCGACTGGCCGCGATGCGAGCGCGTCGCGCCAGCGCGCCTCGAACACCGGCAGATTGCGCGCCTGCGCGGCCTTCATGCCGCGGGTCGGATCGGTGCCCGCGCTGGCGCCTTCCAGATGCACCACGCGCGCGACCGGCTGCACCAGCACGCGCAGTCCCGCATCGCGGACGCGGAACGCGAGATCGGTGTCCTCGTAGTAGGCCGGCGCATAGCGCGCGTCGAATCCGCCGAGGCGTTCGAACAGGTCGCGCTCGAGCATCAGCGCCGCACCGGACACGTAGTCCACGTCCGCGCACCAGGCGAATGCAGGATGCATGGGATCGGCGAACCGGCCCCGGCTCTCGCCGTGTCCGTCGCGCGCGAGCATCGCGCCGGCTTCCTGCAAACGGCCATCGGGGTAGATCAACTGCGCGCCGACGATGCCGACATCGGCCTGCGCACCGAAGGTCGCGCGCAGCGCGTCCAGCCAGCCGGGCTGGGGCACGGTGTCGTTGTTGAGGAACAGCAGAAAACGCCCGCGCGCGATCGCTGCACCGGCATTGCACGCACCGATGAAACCGAGGTTCGCGGGCAATGCATGCAGCTGCAGACCGTCGACCTGCGACAGCAAGACCAGCGTATCGTCCGGGCTCGCATCGTCGACGACGATCACCTCGACCGGCGTACGTGGCGGATGCGAGGCGATCGCGCGCAGGCAGGCGATCGTCTGGTCGACGTGACCGTGCACCGGGATGGCGATGCTGACCTCGGGCGCGTCGGAAACGGGCAGGGCGAACGGTGCGAACGGCGACGTGTCCGCGGCGCGCAGCGCATGGGCCGAGGCGGGCGCGAAGAGTCCCAGTTGCGCATTGACGCGCTGCCACGTCGCGACCGGGCCGCGGGTGCGCAGGCTGGCGAGGCCGCGGCGGCACAGGCCGAGCGCGCGCTCCAGCTGGAACCGCGCGCCCGCCAGGGAAAACGACATGCGTTCGTAACTCCAGCTGACTGTTCGGGAGGCCGCCCGGATCGGCGCCGGAGCGCTGCGATAGACTGCCCGGCGCTATTGTGGCATCCACATCGACCCGCCGCCGCGGGTGCAGGAATTCCATGGCCCGGATCGATTACGAAGACGACGACACCGACGATCTGACCGACGACGACGACGCGCCGCCCGCCTGGCGCCGTCGCGCGGTCACCGCGGTGCTCGCACTGGTCGGTCTCGGCCTCGGTTTCCTGATTCCCTACACGCTGTACCTGAACCATCAGGTCAGCGAGAAGTTCGGTGCGCTGACCTGGCAGGTGCCGACGCGCGTCTATGCGCGCCCGCTGCAGATCACGCCCGGCGTGGCGATGAACGCCGCGACGCTCAAGACCGAACTCGACGCCGCAGGCTATCGCGAAGGCGACGGCGTCAAGCCGGGCACATATGCGAGCGAGGGCGGACGCTGGACGATCTCCAGCCGCGGCTATCGCGATGTCGATGGCGCGGTCGCGCCCGGCCGCGTGCAGCTCACGCTGTCGGGCGGCCGCGTGTCGCGACTGCGCGATGGCGATGGCGGGCGCGCGCTCAAGGTCGCGCGCATGGATCCGGCGCGTATCGCCACGCTTTACGGCCAGCGCCAGGAAGAGCGCCGGCTGGTGCGCATCGACGAAGTGCCGCAGCTGCTGACCGACACGCTGCAGGCGGTCGAGGACAAGGACTTCGCGCATCACCACGGCATCGACCTGAGCGGCATGGCCCGTGCGGCGATGATCAACCTGCGCGCCGGCGAGACGCGCCAGGGCGCCAGCACGCTGACCCAGCAGCTGGCGCGCAGCGGCCTGCTCGGCATCGGCCGCGAGCAGACCTATACGCGCAAGTTCAACGAGATCCTGTACGCGATGCTGATCGAGGCGCGCTACGGCAAGGCCCCGATCCTCGAGGCCTATCTCAACCAGGTGTATCTGGGCCAGCGCGGCGCGCAGGCGATCCACGGTGTCGCCGCGGGCGCGGAATTCTGGTTCGGCCGCCGCCTCGACGATCTGGAAACCGAACAGGTCGCGCTGCTGGTCGGCATCATCCGTGGCCCCTCGCATTACGACCCGCGCCGCAATCCCGAGCGCGCGCTGGCGCGGCGCGATTTCGTGCTCGGCAGGATGCTCGAATCCGGCCTGATCGACCAGGCCGCGCACGACCGCGCCGCCAATCGACCGCTCGGCGTCACCGAGACGCCCGGCAGCATCGCCGCGAACCGCTTCCCGGCCTATGTCGATCTCGTGCGTCGCCAACTGGCGCGCGACTATCCGACCGGCGAACTGCAGGGCGCGGGCCTGTCGGTGATGACCGCGATGGCGCCGTCGGCGCAGGCGTATGCGGAAGGTTCGACGGTGCGCACGATCAAGGATCTCAGCACCGGCAAGCGGCCGCCGCTGCAGGCCGGACTCGTCGTGACCGACGTGCATTCGGGCGAAGTGGTCGCCGCGGTCGGCAGTCGCGATCCGGTCGAGCACGGTTTCAATCGCGTGGTCGAGGCGCACCGGCCGGTCGGTTCGCTGCTCAAGCCCTTCGTGTATCTGCTCGCGTTCGGCAATCCCGCGCAGTACTCGCTGGCGAGCTGGGTCGACGATTCGCCGGTGACGATCACGCTGGAGAACGGCCGCCGCTGGTCGCCCGGCAACGCCGACGGCCGCAGCCACGGCACGGTGCGGATGATCGATGCGCTGGCGCGCTCCTACAACCAGGCGACGGTGCGCATCGGCGAGGCCGTCGGCGCGCGCGCGCTGGCCGATCTCGTATACGTGCTCGCCGGCGTACGCGCGGCGCCCAATCCGGCGCTGACGCTCGGTTCGATGGACCAGAGCCCGTACGCGATGGCGCAGCTCTACCAGTTCCTCGCATCCGGCGGCGAGATCCAGCCGCTGCGCAGCGTGCGCGGCGTGATCGACGAGCAGGGCCGCGTGGTCAACCGCTACGACAACGCCCCGCGCCCGGCGCAGGAAGGCGACGCGATCGCCGCGCGCCTGGTGACGCTGGGCCTGCAGCACGCGGTGACCTCGGGCACCGGCCGCCAGCTGGTCAGCGATAGCCTGGGCCGGCTCAACGCCGCCGGCAAGACCGGCACCAGCAACGACGGGCGCGACAGCTGGTTCGCCGGCTGGACTGGAGATCACCTGGCCGTGGTCTGGGTCGGCAACGACCAGAACGAGCAGACCGGTCTGGTCGGCGCGACCGGCGCGATGCGCGTGTGGTCGGGCATCTTCTCGCGCCTGCCGAGCGCGCCACTCGAAGTCGGCGATGCGGGCCTGGAATGGCAGTGGGTCGCGCAGTCCAACAGCACCGATGCCCAGTGCCCCGACGCACGCCGCTTCGCGTTCGTCGCCGGCTATGCGCCGCCGTACCAGCCGTGCCCGACCTACGATCCCGAGCAGACCTTCGTCGACGCCGATGGCAACCTGGTCGATGCGACCGGTGCGCCGGTGCAGCAGGCGCGCCGCGGCTGGCGCGAGTTCTTCGGCTTCGGCCGTGACGAGCAGGCCGCGCCGCCGGCCGACACCGCAGTGCCGGCCCCCGCGCCTGCACCTGCGCCCGCACCGCCTGTCGAGGAGTCGCCCTGATGCATCCGTTCCGTCTCGCGTTCCGCCTGTCCGCGCTGTCCGCCGCGCTCGTGCTCGGCGCCTGCGCCAGCCCGTCGCCGACCACTGCCGACACCGCGCCGGTCTCGACCATTCCGCCGGCGACCATGGTCCAGGCGATCCGCGCAGCGGCCGGCGACGGCGACGGGGAACTCGCGGTGCAGCCGCTGCGCGATCCGATGGTCGAGGATCTGCGCGCACGCGCGGTCACGCTCGAGGCGCAGGGCGATGTCGCGGGCGCCGTCGCCGCACTCGACGAGGCCATGACCATCGTCGACAGCGATCCCGCATTGCTGCAGGAGCGCGCGGAACTCGCGATCCTGCAGAACGATCTGCCCAGGGCCACGCAGATGGCCGAACGCGCCTACGCGCTCGGTGCGCAGGTCGGCCCGCTGTGCCGCCGCCACTGGATCACGCTCGAGCAGGTGCGCCTGTCGACCGGCGATGCCGAAGGCGCGACCCAGGCGCGCGGCCAGGCCGACGGCTGCCGTGTCGCCGGGCCCGATCGCTACTGATCGCGCCACCGGCCGGGCCCGTGCTCGACGCGCGTGACGCCCGCCTCGCGGATCGCAGCCGCGAGGCCCTGGTCGAAGGCGGCCTGCTGGCGGAGCGGATTCCCGCGTTCGCGCCGCGCGTCGCCCAGCAGTCGCTGGCGATGGCGGTCGCCGATGCGATCGATCAGCGCGCCACGCTGCTGGCCGAGGCCGGCACCGGCACCGGCAAGACCTTCGCGTATCTCGTGCCGGCACTGCTGTCGGGTCTGAAGACGATCGTCTCGACCGGCACGCGCGCGCTGCAGGACCAGCTGTTCCATCGCGATCTGCCGCGCGTGCGCGATGCGCTCGGCAGTGGCCTGCGCAGCGCGCTGCTCAAGGGCCGCGCGAACTATCTGTGCCTGTACCGCCTCGAGCAGGCCCGTGGCGAACCGCGCCTGGCCTCGCGCGAACAGAGCGATCCTGCTCAAAGCCGCCAGTTCCAGCGCATCGTCGCCTGGGCCGGGCGCACGCGCATGGGCGACATGGCCGAACTCGACGGCCTGCCCGAGGACACGCCGCTGCTGCCGCTGGTCACCTCGACCGTCGACAACTGCCTCGGCAACGACTGCCCGTTCTGGAGCGAATGTTTTCTCGTACAGGCCCGCCAGCGCGCGCAGGCCGCGGACGTGGTCGTGGTCAACCACCACCTGCTGCTGGCGGATCTGGCGCTGAAGCAGGAAGGCTTCGGCGAGATCCTGCCCGGCGCGCAGGTGTTCATCGTCGACGAGGCGCACCAGTTGCCCGAACTCGCCGCGCAGTTCTTCGGCGAGGGCATGAGCGCGCGGCCGCTCGTCGAACTGGCGCGCGATGCGATCGCCGAATGCAAGGACGTGCCCGGTGCGCTGCCGGTGCTGCAGTCGCCGGCGCAGGCGCTGGAGGCGGCGACCCGCGCACTGCGCACTGCCATGGATGGACTGCCGCCGCGCGGCACCCGCTATCGCGCGCTGTACGAGCCGGCGGTCGAGGAGGCGTTGCATGCGCTCGACGACGCGCTGCTGCATCTGCGCGATGCGCTCGGTCCGCTGCGCGAGGCTTCGCCTGGCTTCGACAGTTGCCACGCCCGCGCGCAGGCCTTCGTCACGAAGCTGCGGCGCTGGAACGACGGCAGCGCGGCGGCGGAGTCGATGTTCGATGACGACACGCCTGCCGAGACCGCCGAAGCGCCGCCCGCCGACGAGGGCGTGCTGTGGTACGAGCTCACACCACGCGGCTTTCGCCTGCAGCGCACGCCGCTCGATGTCTCGGCGCCGCTGCGCGCGCACCGCAAAGCTTCGCGCGCGGCGTGGATCTTCACCTCGGCGACGTTGGCGGTCGACGGTCATTTCGATCACATCGCCGAGCGCCTCGGCATCGAAGCGCCGCAGACGCTGCTGACGCCCAGCCCCTTCGACTGGCCGCATCAGGCGCTGTGCTACCTGCCCCCGAAACTGCCGCAGCCCTCGGCGCAGGACTACACGCGCGCCGTGGTCGATGCGGTGTTGCCGGTGCTCGAAGCCTCCGCGGGCCGCGCATTCCTGCTGTTCGCCTCGCATCGCGCCTTGCGCGAAACCGCGGCGCTGCTGCGCGACGGCAGTCGCGACTGTCCCTGGCCGCTGTTCGTGCAAGGCGAGGCGCCGCGCCACGTGCTGCTGCAGCGCTTTCGCGAGTCGGGCAACGGCGTGCTGCTGGGCGCGGCGAGTTTCCGTGAGGGCGTCGACGTCGCCGGCGATGCGCTGAGCGTCGTGGTCATCGACAAGCTGCCGTTCGCCGCCCCCGACGATCCGGTGTTCGAGGCGCGCCTGGATGCGATCCGCCGCGCCGGCGGCAATCCGTTCCGCGACGAGCAGCTGCCGCAGGCGGTGATCGCGCTCAAGCAGGGCGTCGGCCGGCTGATCCGCACCGAGCACGATCGCGGCGTGCTGGTGCTGTGCGACCCGCGCCTGCTCGGCCGCAGCTACGGTGGCGTGTTCCTCGACTCGCTGCCGCCGCTGCCGCGCACCCGCGAGATCACGACCGTCGCCGCGTTCTTCGCCACGCCTGCGACAATGCCCCCGGGCACGCCGTCCGAATCCCGAATCCCCAATTCCGAATCCCCAGTCCAATGAAACTGCTCGCGTTCGAAACCGCCACCGAGGCCTGCTCCGTCGCCATCTGGGACGACGGGCGCGTGCTGGAGCGCTTTGAGATCGCGCCGCGCCGGCACGCCGAACTCGCCCTCCCGTGGGCCGAGGCGCTGCTGAAGGAGGCCGGCATCGCGCGCAGCCAGCTCGACGCGGTGGCCGTCGGCCGCGGTCCCGGCGCGTTCACCGGCGTGCGTCTGGCGATCGCGCTGGTGCAGGGCATCGCCCTGGCGCTCGATCGCCCGGTTGTCGCGCGCTCCACGCTCGAAGTCCTGGCGATGCGCGCACACGCCTCGCTGGGCACGCAGCTGCTGGCCGCGATCGATGCGCGCATGGGCGAGGTCTACAGCCAGGCGTTCGTGCGCGAGGCCGATGGACTGCGTGCACTCGGCCCGGCGCGCGTGAGTGCGCCGGATGCGGTGGAACTGCCGGGCGATGCGACCGGGTGGTCGGGCGCCGGTAGCGGGTTTTCAGCCGTCGATGGCGCATTGCAACTGCGTCTCGGCGCACGCTTCGCGCAGATCGATGCGACCGCGCTGCCGCACGCCGCCGATCTGGCGCAGCTCGCGGCCGCGGCCTTCGCGCGCGGCGAAGCGATCGCGCCCGAACGCGTCGAACCGGCCTACCTGCGCGACAACGTCGCGCTGACCCTCGTCGAACAGGCCGCATTGCGCGCGTCCCGCCGCGCCGCGGAACCCGGCACGCTGGGCGCGGTCTGACACTGGCCCCTCAAGGAGAGCACGACATGCCCGCGACGCCCCCGTCTCCTTCACCCTGGCGCGCCGGTCAGCGCGGCGCGCGCCTGCGCGGCTGGTTGCGGCGCGAAGCCCTGCCGCTGGTCTGCCTGCTCGGCCTGCTGCTGGTCGCGCGTTCGTCGCTGGCCAACCATTACTACGTACCCAGCGGCTCGATGGAGCCCACGCTGCTGCCCGGCGACCGCGTCGTCGTGGACATGCGGTCCTACGGCCTGCGGGTGCCGTTCACGCAGTGGGCGGTGTGGGGCGACGCCCCGGCGCGCGGCGATGTGGTCGTGTTCCGCTCGCCTTCGGACGGCATCCGCCTGATCAAGCGCGTGGTCGCCGTCGGTGGCGACCGCGTCGATCTCGTCGACGGCCGTCTGGCGATCAACGGCACGTCGCTCGCCGGGCAGCCCGACGGGCCGGAAGACTTCGGCGACGTCCAGGTCACGCTGAATCTCGATGCCGGCGGCGGCCCCGACCTCAACGGTCTGCGCGTGCCCGACGGCCAGGTACTGGTGCTCGGCGACCACCGCGGCGCCAGCATCGACGGCCGTTACTTCGGCTTCGTGCCTGCGGCGGCGATCTACGGCCAGGCACGCGGCGTGTTCTGGCGCACCGGCGACGGCTTCGGCTGGCGGCAGCTCTAGTTTTGGTGGGATCTGTGGGAGCTGTGGGTGCGCGCTCGCGCGCGTTGGCGCTTGGCCGGCGACGCCCCATCGCGCGCACGCGCGCTCCCCCACGGCACGCCGCGGGTCTGCTCGGCGCGGCCCCTCACCGATCGTCGATCAACGCCCCACCCGGCAGGAAATTCCACGTCCGGGTGACATGCAGCACGTCGATCTCGTCACCCGTCGCCGGCAGCGGCGGATAGGGCTCCGCCAGCCGCGCAATGTTCAGCGCTGCATCGTCGAGCATCGGCGTGCCGCTGCTGCGGATGATGTCGGCGCGTTCCACCGAGCCGTCGCGGCGGATCGCCACGCTGATCACCAGTTCGCCGGCCAGCTGCCGGCGCCGCGCTTCGTCGGGATAGTTGAGGTTGCCGACGCGTTCCACGCGGTCGACCCATTGCCGCAGGTAGGCGGCATAGACGTATTCCTGCGTGCTCGCCGAGACGAACTTGCGCTTGGGGCGGCGCGCGTAGCGTTCCGAGCGCATGTGGATCTCGGCCGCGAGCCGGGCCATTTCCAGATCGCGTTCGATCTTCTCGGGCCCACGCGGCAGGGTCGATGGATCGGTCTGCGTGGTCGGATCTTCGACAGGCAACGCCGTCTCGCCGCGCGTGCTCGCGACCACGCGGTCGCGCGGCGGCGGCTGCGCATCCGGCGATTGCGCACGCAGTTCCATCGGCGCGACGCCGGTGGTGTCCTGCGGCACCTGGCCGATCTGCGCCTCGCGCGGGCGATTGGTCTGTGCGTGCTCGCCGCCGCCCTGGTTGCTGGCCTGGGCGAGGAAGTCGGCCTGCGCCCGGGTCAGCGGACTGGTCGTCTCGGTCAGGATCACGTCCAGCGTCGGCATCACCGGCGCGGCGTCCTCGGTCGCGAAGCCGATGCCCAGCATCAGCAGGCCGTGCACCAGCAGCGACAGCACCAGCGTCGCCCCGAGGCGCGCGCCGTCGTCGATCTGCGGCGGCGTGGCGGCCTGCATCGTCGGTCGCGCGGTGCGTGTCAGGGCGTATGCGTCGCGACCGGGCCGCGCTCGATCGCGTCGAACAGCAGGCCGGCGATGTTGGTGCCGTAGGCCGCGTCGATCTCGCGGATGCAGGTCGGGCTGGTGACGTTGACCTCGGTCAGCCAGTCGCCGATGACGTCGAGGCCGACGAAGCGCATGCCGCGCGCGGCCAGCGCCGGGCCGACCTGCGCCGCGATCCAACGATCGCGCTCGCTCAGCGGTCGTGCCTCGCCGCGGCCGCCGACCGCGAGGTTGCCGCGGAACTCGTCGCCCTGCGGAATCCGCGCCAGGCAGTAGTCGACCGGCACGCCGTCGATCAGCAGGATGCGCTTGTCGCCATCCACGATCTCCGGCAGATAGCGCTGCGCCATCGCCAGGCGACGACCGCCGTCGGTCAGCGTTTCCAGGATCACGTTGAGGTTGGCGTCGCCGGCGACGGCGCGGAAGATCGAACGCCCGCCCATGCCGTCGAGCGGCTTGAGCACGGCGTCGCGATGTTCCGCGACGAAGGCCTTGAGCGACGCCGCATCGCGGCTGACCAGCGTCGGCGGACAGCACTGCGGAAACGCCAGCGCGCCCAGTTTCTCGTTCATGTCGCGCAGGCCCTGCGGATCGTTGACGATTCGAGCGCCCTGCCGCTGCGCGACGCTCAGGATCTGCGTGTCGCCGACGAACTCCGGATCGACCGGCGGGTCCTTGCGCATCAGCACCACGTCGCCATCGCCGAAGCGGCGCAGCGCGGGCGTGCCGAGGGTGTACCAGTCGCCCGCGTCTTCGCGCACGGTCAAAGGCGCTACGCGCGCGACCGCATCGCCACCGGTCATCGCCAGCCCGCCGGGCATCACGTAATGCAGGCGATGGCCGCGTCGCTGCGCTTCGAGCAGCATCGCGAACGTCGAGTCCTTGGCGATCCTGATGGACCCGATCGGGTCCATCACCACGACGACATCCAGGGACATGCGTACGACCTGCGGAATGCGGAATAGGGACGCACGATCTTATCAGGGGCGGTTCCCGTGCCGCGCCGCCGCATTTCGGGGCGCTGGGCACACAGCGCGTGAAAATCTTGACAGGCCGACGCCGGGCCGCGGTATAACTCCGTCCTGCACCGGCGCGCGAAGTCCCGCGCCGCGCACCAGGGGAGAATGCATGACCAGTGACGACAAGCCGTCCTCCGGCAGCCTCGACGGCTTGCGGGTGATGGTGATCGACGATTCGAAGACCATCCGCCGCACCGCGGAGACGCTGTTGCGTCGCGAAGGGGCCGAGGTCGTCACCGCCGTCGACGGCTTCGAGGCGCTGGCGAAGATCGCCGACCAGAAGCCGCAGATCATCTTCGTCGACATCATGATGCCGCGCCTGGACGGCTATCAGACCTGCGCGCTGATCAAGAACAATCAGGTGTTCCGCAATACGCCGGTGATCATGCTCTCGTCCAAGGACGGCCTGTTCGACAAGGCCCGCGGCCGCATCGTCGGCTCCGAGCAGTACGTCACCAAGCCATTCACGCGCGAGGAACTCCTCGACGCGATCCGCACGCACGTCAACGCCTGATCGGGGGAGAGCAGGGCATGGCACGCATCCTGTTGATCGAGGATTCACCGACCGACACCGCGGTGCTGACCCAGTGGCTGGAACGCCATGGGCATCAGGTCACCGCATCGGGCAACGCCGAGGACGGCATCGTCGCGTGCAAGCGCGAACGCCCCGACCTCGTACTGATGGACGTGGTGCTGCCGGGCATGAGCGGCTTCCAGGCCACGCGTGCGTTGGCCAGGGACGCCGAAACGTCCGGCATTCCGATCGTCATCATCAGCACCAAGGGCATGGAGACGGACCGGATGTGGGGCCTGCGCCAGGGCGCGAAGGGCTATATCGTCAAGCCGCCGACCGAAGACGCGCTGATCAGTCAGGTCAACGCGGTGCTGGCCGGCTGATGTCGATCCCGCAGTCCGTCGACGCGCCCGCGGCCGGCGCGTTCGCACGCCTTGCCGAATACGAGCGGCGCAGCCTGGCGCACAGCGTCGGCCTGCCCGACCAGCTCGACGCGCCCGGCCTGTGGCGCGGCGTCGGCTACCGCATCGGCCGACGCATGCTCGCGTCCTCGTTCGACGAGGTCGTCGAGATCCTGCCGATGCCGCCGGTGACGCCGGTGCCCGGCGCACAGCAGTGGATGCTCGGCGTCGCCAACGTCCGCGGCAGCCTGCTGCCGATCGTCGATCTCAAGCAGTTCCTCGAAGGCGAGCGCACGGTGCTGCAGGAAAGCCAGCGCGTGCTGATCGTGCGACAGCCCGGTGGCGACGTCGCGGTGACGATCGACGAACTGTTCGGACAGCGCAGTTTCCTCGAGGAAGACGAGGTCTCGGCCGAACGCATCGCCGAGGGCCGCTACGGTCATTTCGTCGACCGCGCCTATGCGCATGCCAACGCGACCTGGGGCGTCTTCAGCCTCGACCGCCTGGGGCGCACCCCGGAATTCAGACACGCCGCGGCCTGATGGCCCCGGCACCCCGCATCAGGAACGGACAGCCCGCATGAGCACAGCCGCCGATACTCCCACCGTCAAACGTCGCACCTTCGGTACGAACTTCTGGATCGTGGCGCTGGTCGTCGCCGGTGCGATCCTGGTCCTCAACACCGGCTACGGGACGTGGAAGGCCTCGCGCCTGGGCGGCGCCAGCACGGCGGCCTCGAACCTGCGCGTGGACAGCCAGCGCCTGGCCAACCAGGGCACCGAGGCGGTGCGCGGCAACGCAGCCGCATTCGCCGCGTTCAACGACACGCGCGCGCAGATCGACGGCGACGTCCGGCAGCTCAACGCCAGCTACGGCGACGCCACCGGCGTATCCGGCCCGATCGCCAAGGTCACCGAGACCTGGACCCCGCTGGGCGCCAGTGCGCAACGGCTGGCCGACAGCGAAGCGGCAGTGACCGCGTTCGCCGGACAGGCCCAACGCTTCAGCCAGGGCGTGCCGCAGCTGCAGGCCCTGCTCGACGAGCTGGTGCGCGCGATGTCGAGCAGCGGCTCGCCGTCCTCGCAGGTCTACATGGCGCTGCGCCAGGTGGTGATCGCCGGCGACATGGCGCGCCGGGTGACCGAAGTGCAGGCCGGCGGGGCCGGCGCGTCGATCGCGGGCCAGGGCCTGCGCCGCAACGCGGAAGACTTCCACCAGGTCATGACCGGTCTGCGCGAGGGCGACCCGTCGCGCGAACTGCAGGCGCTGACCAACGGCAACGCGCTCGCCGCGCTGACCCGCGCCGACGAGGCCTGGGCGCAGATGCGCGCCGAACTCGAGGCGATCCTGGGCAGCAGCGAGCAGCTGTTCCAGGCGCAGGCCGCGGCAGGCGCGCTGGTGGCCGGTTCCGACCAGCTGCTGACCGACAGCGAATCGCTGTTCAATGCCTTCACCGCCTTCGGTTCGCTGACCGACCGCAGCCTGCTGGGCAACATCTGGATCAGCATCGTTGCCGGTCTGATCGCGCTGGTGGCCATCGCCGGCCTGCTGTTCTCGCTCAACCGCGCGCAGCGCGAGCGCTACGAGACCACGATGGAACTCAACAACCGCAACCAGGAGGCGATCATGCGCCTGCTGGACGAAATGGGCTCGCTCGCCGAAGGCGACCTGACGGTCAAGGCCACGGTCACCGAGGACATGACCGGCGCCATCGCAGACTCGATCAACTTCGCGATCGAGCAACTGCGCAGCCTGGTGCAGACGATCAACGACACCTCCGTGCAGGTCGCCTCCAGCGCGCAGGAAACCCAGGCAACCGCGATGCACCTGGCCGAAGCCGCCGAGCATCAGGAACAGGAAATCAATTCCGCGTCGGACCGGATCAACGAGATCGCGGTCAGCATCGACCAAGTGTCGAAGAACTCCGCCGAATCGGCCGACGTGGCGCAGCGCTCGGTGCAGATCGCGACCAAGGGCGCGGGCGTGGTGCGCGAGACGATCGCCGGCATGGACTCGATCCGCGACCAGATCCAGGAGACCTCCAAGCGCATCAAGCGGCTGGGCGAAAGTTCCCAGGAGATCGGCTCGATCGTCGAACTGATCAACGACATCTCCGAGCAGACCAACATCCTCGCGCTCAATGCCGCGATCCAGGCGGCGTCCGCCGGTGAAGCCGGCCGCGGATTCGCGGTCGTGGCCGACGAAGTGCAGCGCCTCGCGGAACGCGCGACCAATGCGACACGCCGCATCGAAACCCTGGTGCAGACGATCCAGTCCGACACCAACGAAGCGGTGACGTCGATGGAACAGACGACGTCCGAGGTGGTCGCCGGTGCGCGCCTGGCCGAGGACGCCGGCACCGCCCTGGGCGAGATCGAAAGCGTCTCGACCAGCCTCGCCGACCTCATCCAGGGCATCTCCTCGGCGGCGCATCAGCAGTCGTCGGCCGCGACCAACATCACCACGACGATGCACACGATCCAGTCGATCACCCGGCAGACCTCGCAGGGCGCCAACCAGACCGCGGCGTCGATCGGCAACCTGGCGCAGCTCGCCGCCGATCTGCGTCGTTCGGTCGCCGACTTCAAGCTGCCGGCCTGAGCCACGGAACGGATTCCATGACCGTCTGCTTCATTCGCGCGCGCGCGCGCGACGTCCCTCGCGGAGCCGCCGCATGAGCGGTCTGCGCGATGCCATCGACCACACCATGCTGGGCTGGATCAAGCCGGAGCTGGACGAAGTGCTGCGCCAGGCGCGGATCGAACTGGAAGGCTTCGTCGAAGCGCCGGACGATCCGGGCCGCATGCGCCTGTGCGCCGGCTATCTGCACCAGGCGCAGGGCACGTTGCGCATGGTCGAGCTGTACGCGCCGGCGATGGTCGTCGAGGAAATGGAACGGCTCGCGGACGCGCTGCGCGACGATGCGACCGCCGATCGCGACATCGCCTCGGCCGCGCTGCTGCGCGGCATGCTGCTGCTGCCCGATTACCTGGAACGCCTGCAGGGTGGCCACCGCGACATTCCGATCGTGCTGCTGCCGCTGCTCAACGAACTGCGCGCCGCGCGCGGCGAGGCCGGGCTGAGCGAAAGCATCCTGTTCGCGCCGGACCTGGCGCGCGCGGTGCCCGATACCGCGCCGGTCGAAGATGCCGGCATGGATCCCGATGCCGCGCTACGCCAGTTGCGTGTCGCGCTGCAGGCCTGGCCCGCGGACGGCAGTCCCGGCGACACCGGCGCGCTGGTCGCCGGACTGTCGGCGCTGTCCATCCAGGCGGGCTCGGAAACCCGGCGCCGCATGCTGTGGGTCGCCTCGCGTGTCGCCGATGCATTGGCCGACGGCGCGTTCGCGCCGGCCGTGCATCCCACGCTGCGCCAGGTGTTCGCCGGTGTCGAGCGCGAAGTGCGCCAGTACGCGCAGGCGCCGCGGCTCGACGCGACAGTCGCCGACGGCGCGCAGGAACCCACGCGCCAGTTGCTCTATCACGTCGCCCACAGCGACGCCGCGCATCCCGCGCTCGACGCGCTGCGTGACGCCTTCGAGCTGCAGGCGCAACTGCCGAGCGAGGCCGAACTCGAACACGCGCGCGGCAGTCTCGGCGGCCGCAACCGCGCGCTGCTGGGGACGGTGTCGGCGGCGGTCAAGGACGACCTGCTGCGGGTCAAGGACGCGCTCGACCTGCACCTGCGTACCGGCTCGACCGATATCGCCGGCCTGCAGCCGCAGGTCGAGGTGCTGGCCGGCGTTGCCGACACGCTCGGCATGCTGGGCCTCGGCGCGGCGCGCACCGTGGTGCAGCAGCAGCGCGACACGATGCGCGGCATCGTCGGCGGCGCCATGCCGGCCAGCGAAGACACGCTGCTCGATGTCGCCGGCGCGCTGCTGTATGTCGATGCGACGCTCGACGACCAGGTCTCGCGCCTCGGCGCCGAGGTCGCCGACGGCTCCGACGACACGCTCGCCGTCGAGGCGCAGCAGTCGATGGCGGTGCTGGTCCGCGAGGCGATCGCCAATTTCTCCGACGCGCGGCAGGCCCTGGTCGCGTTCGTCGAGACCAGCTGGGACCACGCCGAGCTGCAGGAGGTGCCGCGCCTGCTGGCCGAGATCGGCGGTGCATTGTCGATGCTGGAACTGCCGCAGGCCGCCAACTACGTGTCCGGCGTGCGGCTGTATGCCGAGCGCGAACTGATCGCGCGCCAGCGTGTCCCCAACGGTCGCCAGCTCGACACCTTCGCCGATGCGCTTGCGAGCCTGGAGTATTACCTCGAGGCGCTGCGCGAGCAGCGCCCGAACCGCGCCGACATCCTCGACATCGCCCGCAGCAGCCTGGAGGCACTGGGCTATTGGCCGCTGCCGGCGGCGGCCGATGCGGACGCCGCCGTAGCCGACACGCACGTGTTCGATCACCTGTTCGATGACGATGGCGCGGCCACCGGGATCGATCTGGGCCAGCTGGCGCGCGGCATCGACGCGTGGACGCCGCCGGCGGAGGTCGCCGCCCCCGCGCCTGCAGCGGCTGCCGGGACGCTCCCGGCGCCCTCGCCTGCGCGCGATGTCGCTGGCGGATTCGAGCATGTCGGCGACGAGATCGACGACGAGATCCGCGAAGTGTTCCTCGAGGAGTTCGCCGGCGAGATCGAGAATCTCGACGCGCTGCTGCCGCCGTGGCGCGCGCAGCCGGACAACCTCGAACTGGTCCGTCCGATCCGGCGCGTGTTCCACACGCTCAAGGGCAGCGGCCGGCTGGTCGGCGCCAAGGCGCTTGGCGAGTTCAGCTGGTCGATCGAGACGCTGCTCAACCGCGTGATCGACGGCCGTCCCGCGACCCCGGCCGTGGTCGAGATGGTCGACCAGGCCTTCTACGCGCTGCCCGAGCTGCAGGCGGTGCTGCGCGGCGAAGCCACGTTGCGCGCCGATCTGGACACGATGCAGGCCAATGCGGCGCGCATCGCCGCCGGCGACGACACCTTGCCGGTGCTGCCCGCGGCCCGTGCGGTTGCTGCAGAGACTGCCGAAGTCGAAGCGGCGCCGGTGGATGTCGAATCCGACGTCGCCCCGGTTGCAACGGCAGACGACGCGACCGACGAAACCGCGGAGGCAGCGCCTGCCGCGGCATCCGGCGGGATCGAGACGGTGCCCGCGTCCGTCGACGCGCTGCTGCTGGAAATCCTGGACAACGAAGTCCAGGGCCATCTGCAGACCGTTGGCGACTGGCTCGGCGCGATCGATGCCGGCGTGCCCGCCGATGGCGAACGCCTGCTGCGCGCGCTGCACACCATGCACGGCGCCTTCGCGATGGCCGAAGTGCCGGCGATCGGCCTGCTGCTGGGGCCCGCCGAGGAATACGCACAACGCCTTGTCGCCGCCGGCGCCACGCCGCAGGCCGATGTCGCGCCGGTGCTCGACGCGGTCTGCGTCGCGGCCCGCGAAGCGCTGCGACAGCTGCACGAACCCGAGCCGCGCATCGCGGTGCAGACCGCACTGGCCGCACAGGTCGGCGCGTTGCGCGACCGCCTGCCGGAAGCGCCGGTCGAACGTTTCGAGTTCGATCTGCCCGACGACATCGACGCGCTCGACGACGATGGCCAGGTCGAGTTGGCGCGGCTGGACGGCGAACGCCTCGAAGCCGAGCGCGCGGAACAGGCGCGCCTCGACGCAGAGCGCGTCGCGCAGCACGAAGCGGAGCAGGCGGAACTCGCCCGCCTCGAAGCCGCACGCCTCGAATCGGAACGTCTGGAACAGGAACGCCTTGCGCAGGCAGAAGCCGAACAGGCCGAAGCGGCACGATTTGAAGCCGAGCGCGTCGAAGCCGAACGTCTGGCGCAGGAACGCCTCGCGCAGGAACAGGCCGAGCAGGCGGAAGCGGCACGACTCGACGCCGAGCGTGCCGAGACCGAGCGGCTGGAGGCCGAGCGGCTCGCCGCCGAGCGCGCCGCGCAGGACGACGCAGCCGAACAGGCCGCCCTGGCCCAGCTTGAAATCGAACGTGCCGAAGCCGAGCGCGTCGAAGCCGAACGCCTGGAACAGGAACGCCTGGCTGCGGAACACGCGGCCCGGACGGACGAGGCCGGTGCGGCGCCGGATCGCGCCGCGTCCGAATCCGCGGAACACGACGCGGCGCGCCAGGCCGATGCGGCACGGATCGCGGTCGAGGCGTTCGAAGCCCTGCGACGCCAGGCGCGGATCGATGCCGCCGTGCTGGGCGCCGAGCGTGACCGTTTCGAGCAGGACGAAACCGTGCGTCGCCTGCGCGATGCCGCGCAGGAAGCCGCGGAGACGGCGACGCCGCCTGCGGTGGAAGCGGTCGATGCGGGCGACGTGGACGCAGATGCCGATGCCGACACGATCGATGACGCCGATGGCGTCGACACCACGGTGCCCGCATCCGAACCCGAAGCGGACACACCGTCGGCCGACGCTGACATCGACGGAATGGCGTCGATACCGCCGGCCGAAACAGACGCCGCCTCCGCCAGCCCGGTCGACGAAGCCCCGGAAGCCGCGATCGATACCAGCGCGGACGAAGCGCTGGTCGATCCCGCTCCATCGGCCCCGGAACTGCCGGCCAGCGAAGAAGATCCCGACGCCGCGCTGTCACTCGACGGTCTCGATCCGGAATTGATCGACATCTTCGTCGAGGAAGGGATCGACCTGCTCGACCATGCCGACGCGCTGCTGGCGCAGTTGCGCGAATCGCCCGACAGCCGCGACGCGGTCGCAGGCCTGCAACGCGACCTGCACACGCTCAAGGGCGGTGCGCGCATGGCCGGGCTGATGGAGATCGGCGAGCTCGGCCACGCGATGGAGACGCTGCTCGAATCGGTCGCCGAACGGCACCGGAGCTTGCGCCGCGGCGACGTGATGCTGCTCGAGCGCGGCTTCGACCGTCTGCACACCATGGTGACCCGTGCCGGCGATCGTCGCGCCATCGGACCATCGCAGGCCCTGGTCGATGCGTTCAACGGCAAGCGCAGCGGCGACACGCCGATCGTCTCGTCGGCGCCGGCGGATGAGATGCCGAGGGTCGAGCTGGCGCCGCTGTCCGCGCCGCTGCCGCTCGACAGCGACGCGGCAGGCGACGAAGAGACCGCGCTGCGCGGCTCGCAGGAGCAGGTGCGCATCCGTGCCGATCTGCTCGACCAGCTGGTTACCTACGCCGGCGAGGTCGCGATCTACCGTGCGCGCCTGGAGCAGCAGCTCGGCGGGTTCCGCGGCGCGATGAACGAACTCGCGCAGACCAATACCCGCCTGCGCGACCAGCTGCGCCGCCTCGACATCGAGACCGAAGCGCAGATCGTCGCGCGCTACCAGCGCGAGGGCGAGGCCAGCGACACCACGTTCGATCCACTGGAGCTCGACCGCTTCTCGACGCTGCAGCAGCTCTCGCGTGCGCTCAGCGAGACGGCGTCGGATTTCGCCAGCCTGCAGCAGATGCTCGACGACCAGACCCGCCAGTACGAAACGCTGCTGACCCAGCAGTCGCGGGTGAGCTCGGACCTGCAGGAAGGCCTCATGCGCACACGCATGGTGCCGTTCGACGGCCTCGTGCCGCGCCTGCGCCGCGTGGTCCGCCAGGCCGCGCAGGACACCGGCAAGCAGGTGCAACTGCGCCTGGAAGGCACCCAGGGCGAACTGGACCGCAACGTGCTCGAACGCATGGTCTCGCCGCTGGAGCACATGCTGCGCAACGCGGTCGCGCATGGTCTCGAAGCGCCGGACGCGCGTCGCAGCGCCGGCAAGGCCGAAGAGGGCAGCGTCCACATCGCGGTCCGCCGCGAGGGTTCGGAAGTGGTGCTGGAAGTCGGCGACGACGGCGCCGGCCTGGACCGCGCCGCGATCCGCCGCCGCGCCGAGGCGCGCGGGCTGCTGCAGGCGGATGCGGACGTCGCCGACGTCGATCTCGATGCGCTGATCCTGCAGCCGGGCTTCTCGACCGCGACCGAAGTCAGCCGGCTGGCCGGTCGCGGCGTCGGCATGGACGTCGTCGCCAGCGAAGTGCGCCAGCTGGGCGGCACCTTCGACATCCGCTCGCGCGATGGCGCGGGCACCACGTTCACCCTGCGCCTGCCGCAGACGCTGGCGGTCACCCAGGCCGCGTTCGTGCGCATCGGCGAGACCAGCTTCGCGGTGCCGATCGCCTCGGTGCGCGGCGTCGGCCGTATCGCCCGCAGCGAAGCGAAACCAGGTGCGATCTATCGCTACGGCGGCGAAGACTATCCGCTCTACGATCTCGGCCGCCTCGTCGGCCAGCCGTCCGCACGCGCCGAAGGCCAGCTGCAGATGCCCTTGCTGCTGATCCGCGCCGGCGAATTGCGCGCGGCGGTGGCGGTCGACGAAATCGTCGGCAACAAGGAAATCGTGGTGAAGCCGGTGGGTCCGCAGATCACGTCGATCCCGGGCATCTTCGGCGCGACGATCATGGGCGACGGCCGCGTGGTCGTGATCCTCGACATCGCGCCGCTGGTGCGTCGCCATGGTACGCAGGCAGCGCAGGTCGATGCGCCCGAGCAGGCGGCGGGGCCGGTGGTCGAACGCCGTGCGGTGCCGCTGGTGATGGTGGTCGACGATTCGGTGACGATGCGCAAGGTCACCGGCCGCGTGCTGGAGCGCCACAATTTCGAGGTCGTGACCGCCAAGGACGGCCTCGACGCACTCGAGCGGATGGACGAGCGCGTACCCGATCTGATGCTGCTCGACATCGAGATGCCGCGCATGGACGGCTACGAACTGGCGACGCAGATGAAGGCCCATCCGCGCCTGCGCGATGTGCACATCATGATGATCACCTCGCGCACCGGCGAAAAACACCGCCAGCGTGCGTTCGAGATCGGTGTCGACCGCTATCTCGGCAAGCCCTATCAGGAGCCCGAGTTGCTGCGCCACGTCTACGAACTGCTGAAGCTGGAGCGCGACGATGACTGACGTGCGTCCTACCGTGGTGCTGGCGCGCGCGGGCGCGGCCTGCGACCGCGTGGTCGAGGGACTGGTCGAAGCCGGCGCCGGACCGGTCGCGACGCTCGATCCTTCGCAGCACGCGCCGGACGCGCTCGAGGCGCTGTCGCCATCGGTGCTCGTGGTGGTGCTCGATCCGGCCGACGAAGAGGCGCTCGACCCCTTCGAACCGGCTTTCGCTGTACCCGGCCGCACCGTGATCTTCGAAGAAGCCGCGCTGGCGCTCGAGCGTACCGGCTGGGATGCGGCGCGCTGGGTCCGCCATCTGGCCGCCAAGCTGCGCGGTGTCGGCGACGTGCTGCCGCCATCGGCGGTCAGCGATGCGCCGCCCGAAGAACCGATGACATTGGAGTTCGACGCGCATGCGGAAGCGGCATCGTCCGTTGCGCCGGATGTGGCTGCGGCGCCGGACACCGATGCGCCGCCCGCGCCGGAATCAACGTCCGCCGATGCGACGCATCTCGCGTTCGATCCGGTCGCGGCCGAGTTCGATGCACCGCCGAGCGTGCAGACATCCGCCGTGGAATTCAGTTTCGACTTCGAACTGGCCGACTACGACGAGACCCGCTACATCCCGCCGGCCGCACCGCCGGGCGAGGTTCGCGATCTCAACGAGAATCTGGCTGCGTGGTCGGACGACTCGACGACACTGGTCGAATCGCCGGCTGCAGATGCGATCGCGTTGGACGCGTCGATCGATGCGCCCGTCGAGGCGGCGCCCGAACCGGCCATCGAGTCGACGTCCGAACCGCTGACGCTGCTCGATGGCAATGCATTGCCGTCCCTCCGCGCTGCGGTGCCGGCTGAAGACGACGTATCCGTCGCGGCGACGCCGGCCAAGACGCTGCAGCGCGATCTCTCCGATCTGGAATCGCGTATTTCCGGTCTGAGCCTCACCGATACCGACAGCTACGGCCACGGCCCGGTCAAGGGCGTGGTGCTGATCGCCGGCGGTCTGGGCGGTCCCGACGCGGTGCGGCAGTTGCTCGGTGCATTGCCGGAAGGCTTCCCGCGTCCGGTGCTGGTGCGGCTGCAACTCGACGGCGGCCGCTACGACCGGCTCGTGCGGCAGATGGAACGCGCGACGGTGATGCCGGTGCAACTGGCCGAGCCGGGCATGACGGTCTCGCCGGGTGAGGTCTATTTCCTGCCGCCGGACCTGCTGCCGAGCCCGGCTGGCGGTGCGTTGCGCTTCGCCGAAACGGCTGGCATCGCCGGTCTCGCCGACGCAGTGCCGGCCGACGACAGTGCCCTGCTGTTTCTCAGCGGCGCCGATCCCGCGTTCGTCGACGTGGCGATGGGGCCGGCCTGGCAGGGCGCGCTGGTCGGCGGCCAGAGCGAAGAAGGCTGCTACGACCCGATCGCGGCGCGCGCGGTCGCGCAGCGCGGCGGTCCGTCGGGCAGTCCGGCCGATATTGCAGGGTGGCTGATCGCGCGCTGGATGCCGAGCGCGCGCCGTTTCGATTCCGGAGGGTTGTCGCTGTGAGCGCAGATCAAGACATCCGCGGCGTGCTGATCCGCGCCGGCGCGACGCAGCTGCTGTTGCCCAATGCGACGATTTCCGAGGTGCTCTCGTACTCGCCGCCCGAAGCGGTGCCGAACGCGCCCGAGTGGCTGCTCGGCCGCCTGCGCTGGCGCGGCTGGCGTCTGCCGCTGGTCGCGTTTCCGGTGCTCTCGAAGCAGGGCGACGAACGCGCGGACCTGACCAGCAAGGTGGTCGTGCTCAAGACCTTGGGCGGCGATGCGCGCCTGCCGTTCTTCGCGTTGCTGACCGAGGGGTTTCCGCGGCTGGTGACGATTTCCGAAGCGAATCTGCTCGACGAATCCGACGGCGACGGCGATGCGCTGCCGTTCGCGGTGGGCGCTCGCGTGCGCCTCAACGACGACGTCGCGCTGATTCCCGACATCGACCTGATCGAACAGTCGGTGCGCGAGGCGCTGGCTGCCTGACGCGCCGCCGGAGCTCAGACGGTGGGATGTCCGATATTCACGTCGGCGTCAGCCGGCGAGATCGCCGAACCGCGCCTGCAGCGCCGCGATTGCGGCCATGCCGGCGGTCTCGGTCCGCAGGATCCGCGGGCCCAGCCGCAATCCATTGAAGCCGGCGGCGATCAACGCCGCACGATCGTTCGCGGACCAGCCGCCCTCCGGACCGATTGCGAGCACGATGCCGCCCGATGGCGGTGCCATCGTCGCGATACCCGATGTCGCATCGGGATCGAGCAGCCAGCGCGAGAGATCGGCAGGCAGATCGGGGAGCGCGGCCGCGAGCGAACGGGGCGGCGCGACGTCCGGAATCCTCGAGCGCCAGCTCTGTTCGCAGGCCGAGACCACCACGCTGCGCCAGTGCGCGAGACGCTTGGCCGCGCGCTCGGCATCGAGCTTCACCTCGCTGCGGTCGCTGGAGACCGGAACGAATGCGGCGACGCCGAGCTCCGTCGCCTTCTGCAGGATCCAGTCCATCTTCTCGCCGCGCGCGATGCCCTGCACCAGGGTGATCGACAGCGGCGATTCCAGATCGATCGCGCGGCTGCCGGTGATCTCGGCCACGGCGCTGCGCTTGTCCACGCGCAGCAGGCGCGCGTCGTGATCGACGCCATCGCCGTTGAACAGCACGCAGGCATCGCCCTCGCGCAGGCGCAGCACGCGCACCAGGTGCGCGACGGCGTCGTCGGGCAGTTCGACCGGCTGGCCGGTGGCGAGCGGGCGATCGACGAAGGCGCGGATCACACGCATGCCGTGCCAGCCTCGATGGCGTCGGCGGTGACCTCGGCCAGCAGCTGCAGCTGTGCATCGTCGATGCAGTAGGGCGGCATCCAGTAGAGGATGTCTCCGAGCGGACGCAGCAGAACGCCGCGTTCGACCGCGTGCCGGTACGCACGCAGACCGACGCGCAACGCCGGATCGAACGGAGTGGCCTTGTCGCCATCACGGGTGAGTTCGAACGCGACGATCATGCCGGTCTGGCGGGTGTCGGCGACATGCCGGTGGGCGCCGATCTGCGCCGCGAGGCTCGCCATCTTCGAAGCGGTATCGCGGTTGCGGGCGAGCACATCGTCGGTGCCGAAGATCTCCAGCGAGGCCAGTGCCGCGGCGCAGGCCAGCGGATTGCCGGTGTAGCTGTGCGAATGCAGGAAGGCGCGCTCGCGCGAGGCGTCGAGGAAGCCGTCGTACAGCGCCTGGGTGGTGAGCACCGTCGACAGCGGCAGGAAGCCGCCGGTCAGGCCCTTCGACAGGCACAGCAGATCCGGCTGGATACCGTCGGCAACGCCAGCGTTGCCGGGCGCCTGCTCGCATGCGAACAGCGTGCCGGTGCGTCCGAAGCCGACGGCGATCTCGTCGGCGATCAGGAACACGCCGTGCACGTCGCACAGCTCGCGCACGCGCTTGAGATACACCGGGTCGTGCATGCGCATGCCGCCGGCGCACTGCACCAGCGGTTCGAGGATCAGCGCGCAGATCTCGCCGGCATGCGCGTCGAGCAGATGCGCCAGCGCATCGGCCGCGTCCTCGGCATGGCCGGCGGCGCTCTGGCCGGCGCGCGCGGTGTAGGCGTCGGGCGACGGCGCGAACACCGCCTCGCACAGCAGCGGCGCGTAGACGCGGCGGTACAGCGGAATGTCGCCGACCGCGAGCGCGCCGAGCGTCTCGCCGTGATAGCCGTTCTGCAGCGCGACGAACTTGGTCCGGCGCGGTTCGTCGCCGCGGTTCTGGAACCACTGGAACGCCATCTTCAGCGCGACCTCGACGCCGGCCGAGCCGTTGTCGGCATAGAACACCTTGCTCAGCGGCGGGCGTCCCGGCTCGCGCGGGGCGACGGCGAGCAACCGTTCGGCGAGTTCGACTGCGGCGGGATGCGTGCAACCGGCGAGGATCACCTGTTCCAGCGTGCGCGCCTGCGTGGCGATGGCCTCGGCGATGCGCGGCTCGGCATGGCCGTGCAGGTTGGTCCACCAGCTGCTGCCCGAATCGAGGATCCGCCTGCCACCGGCTTCGATCAGCCAGGCACCTTCGCCGCGCACGATCGGCAGCAGCGGCTGGATGTCGGGATGCTCGCGCATCTGGGTGCAGGGGTGCCAGACCGCGGCGAGGTCGCGGGTCCGCCAGTCGTTGCCGTCGGCTAGAATGGCCGCATCGTGAATCTGTCCAGTCATCCCGTCATTATCCCCCCGCAGCGCAGCCACCGTGCAGACGGGCGCGTGCCGGCATGAGCAGGACGCTGCCGACCATCCACGACGTCACCGAGCACGACGCGGCGCTGTACCGCATGGAGCGGCTCGATCTGGAGTTCTCCAACGGCGAACGGCGCCTGTACGAACGCCTGCACGGCCGCGGCCATGGCGCGGTGATCGTGGTGCCGATGCTGGATTCTGAGACCGTGCTGCTGGTGCGCGAGTACGCCGCCGGCTTTCATCGCTACGAACTGGGGCTGGTCAAGGGCCGGATCGACGCGGGCGAGACCGCGCTCGAGGCTGCCAACCGCGAGCTCAAGGAAGAGATCGGCTATGGCGCACGCAGCGTCGAAGCGCTGCGCTCGATCTCGCTGGCGCCGCAGTACATGAGCCACCAGGCGACCCTGGTCCTCGCCCGCGACCTGTATCCCGAACGCCTGGCCGGCGATGAGCCCGAAGAACTGGAAGTGGTGCCGTGGAAGCTCGATGCGCTGCACGAGCTGATCCTGCTCGACGAGTTCTCGGAAGGCCGTTCGATCGCCGCGCTGTTCATCGTCCGCGACTGGCTGCGCCACCACGGTGGTTGACGCCACCGGGCCGGTGACCGCGACGGTCCGCGAGGGCGTCATCGCGATCGCGCGCGCCGCGGCCGATGCGATCCTCGCCATCTACGCCGAAGACTTCGACGTGTTGCGCAAGGCCGACGCCAGCCCGGTGACTGCGGCCGATCTGGCTGCGCACCGGGTCATCGTCGACAGCCTGCGCGCGCTGACGCCCGACATTCCCATCGTCTCGGAAGAATCCGCCGTCGCCGTGCCGGCCGCGCTGCGCCGCACGTGGCATCGCATGTGGCTCGTCGATCCGCTCGACGGCACCCGCGAGTTCGTCAAGCGCAACGGCGAGTTCACGGTCAACATCGCGCTGATCGAAGACGGCGTCGCGGTGTTCGGCGTGATCCAGGCGCCGGTGACCGGCGCGCTGTGGCATGGCGCGCCCGGACATGGCGCCTTCGTCCGCGAGGGCGACCGGGACACCGCCCTGCATGCGCCGCGCCACGATCCTGCGGCGCAGGTCGCCTTGCGCGTGGCGGCAAGCCGTTCGCACCGCGATCCGCGCACGACGGCATTGCTCGAACGGATCGGCGATGTCACCCCTGTGCCGCTGGGGTCGTCGCTGAAGTTCTGCCGGCTCGCCGAAGGCGGCATGGATGTGTATCCGCGCTTCGGCCCGACCAGCGAATGGGACACCGCGGCCGGGCAGGCGATCCTCGAAGGGGCAGGCGGCGCGGTGCTCGACCCGCAGGGTCGCCCGTTCCGCTACAACCAGCGCGACACGATCCTCAACGGCGATTTCATCGCGCTGGGCGATCCGTCGCTGCCGTGGCGCGACTGGCTCGACCCGCGCGATTAGACGCCGCGTCTACCCCGCGTACTGAAGTCATCCGCGCATGCATCCAGGCACGGACCGTAGACTGGCGCACGCCGCATCCCACGTCAGGCCACAGGATTTCCCATGCCGCATGCCCCCGGCGATATCCATCGCATTCTCGACATCATGGCGCGCCTGCGCGATCCGCAGACCGGCTGTCCCTGGGACGTCGAGCAGGATTTCGCGTCCATCGCCGCGTACACGATCGAGGAAGCCTACGAGGTCGCCGACGCGATCGACCGCGGCGATCTGCCGGGCCTGTGCGATGAACTCGGCGATCTGCTGCTGCAGGTGGTCTTCCACGCGCAGATGGCGCAGGAACAGGGCGCGTTCGCATTCGGCGATGTCGTCGATGCGATCAGCGACAAGATGATCCGGCGGCACCCGCACATCTTCGGCGACGTGTCCGCCGACGATGCCGAAACCGTGCTGCGCAACTGGGATGCGATCAAGCGCGAGGAGCGCGCCGCAGCGGGCGAAACCGATGCGTCGGCACTGGCCGGCATCGCACGTGGCCTGCCGGAATGGCAGCGCGCAGTGAAGCTGCAGCAGCGCGCGGCGCGCGTCGGCTTCGACTGGCCGGGACCGCAACCGGTGCTCGCCAAGCTGCACGAGGAGATCGACGAGGTCCGCGCCGAGTTCGACGCGGTCGCCGCCGATCCGGGCGATGCCGCGGCGCAGGACCGGCTGGAAGAGGAGCTTGGCGACCTGCTGTTCGTCGCGGCGAATCTGGCGCGGCACGCGAAGGTCGATGTGGGGGCGGCACTGCGCCGCGCGAACCACAAGTTCGAGCGGCGCTTCCGCGCGATGGAGGCGATGGCCGATGCCGACGGCCTCGCGCTCGCCGGCCAGTCGCTGGAGGCGCAGGACGCGTACTGGAACCGCGTCAAGCAGGCCGAGCGGGACGCATGAAGACGCTGCTGCTGTTCGTCGCCACCGCGTGCTTCGAGATCGTCGGCTGCTATCTGCCATGGCTGTGGCTGCGCAAGGACGGCAGCGCCTGGTTGCTGCTGCCGGCCGCTGCCGCGCTGGCCGCATTCGTGTGGTTGCTGACCCTGCATCCCACCGCGTCGGGGCGTGTGTACGCCGCCTATGGCGGGGTCTATGTCGCGGTCGCGCTGCTGTGGTTGTGGCGGGTCGACGGCCTCGTGCCGAGCCGCTGGGACCTGCTGGGTGCCGCGTTGTGCCTCGGCGGCATGGCGGTGATCATGCTCGCCCCGCGCAACGCCTGAGAACCATGCCTTTCAACGTCTTTGAGAGGTTTGCGTCGTAAGCTTTTCCGCAGTCAAGCAAGCGGAGCAGGCCCATCTGGCAGGTTGTCCTTGAGAAGTACGCGCAACAGGCGCCGGCGGCGGTGATGACGCGGCTGGCGCTGGATCAGGCGCTGCCGGCGCAGTGGATCGACGAGGTGTTCGAACACAATCGCCAGCGCCAGTATCCGCGCGAGCT
>NZ_JAIWPU010000026.1 GCF_021191705.1 Proluteimonas flavola | reverse complement strand
AGCGTGCGGGGGCTGGGGCAGGTCAACGGCGAGTGGAACCTGGTGTGCCTGGCATCGAACCTGCGGCGGATGCACCGGCTGGGCTGGATGGCGGCCTGACAGGGAGATTGCCAGGCCATTGAGCGCCCTTGGCAAGGGTTGACGGGCACGGCCAGCCAGGCTTGCTGCAGGCCCTGCATCGATGGTCAGGTGCAAACCCTGCCAGATCACGAGCAGTGGCAGCCCGGAAATCTTCTGCCGCCCACGCTCCTAGGCCGGCCCTCACCTCTGAGAGCCTGTTCACGATCTTCTGAGTAGTAGTAGTAGAGCCAAGAAGGCCAGATGGATGAACTGCAAGCTGGTATTGAGCTTGCGCTCGCAGTTCTTCCACAAGCGTCGGTTCTTCTCCAGCCAGGCAAAACTGCGTTCGACGATCCAGTGCTTGGGCATAACCTTGAAGGTGTGCAGTTCGCTGCGCTTGGCGATCTGTACCGTGACCTACTCGCCCAAGACCTCCCGCACGCCTTCGGCGAACGGTTCACCGGTGTAGCCGCTGTCGCACAGCAGGCTTTGGACCTGCCCCAGGTTCGGCTTGCAGCGCCCCAGGGCTTGCAATGCACCTTTGCGGTCGGTCACCTCTGCGGTTGTCACCGCGATGGCATGCGGGAACCCGTGGGTATCGACTGCGATGTGGCGCTTGATCCCCGAGACCTTCTTGCCGGCGTCATAGCCCTTCTGGCCAGCCGTGTCTGTGTTCTTCATGCTCTGCGCGTCCACGATCAAGAACGTGCTGCAGGCGTTGCGCGCCTGTTTCTCGCGGGCCACGCCAACCTGATTTTTTGAGCGCCCGCTCCAGCAGGCTCACTCCCTCATCGTCCAGTTCGCTCCACTTGGCAAAGTACGAGTGCACCGTTCGCCACTTCGGAAAGTCGCTCGGCAGGGCGCGCCACTGGCAGCCCGTTCGCAACAGGTACAGCACCGCGCACCACACCTCGTACAGATCCACGCTGCGGGGCTTGGTGCGCTTGCGCGCCTGTTCCAGGATCGGGCGGATCTGGTCGAACCGTTCACGGCTCGTGTCGCTTGGATACGTTCTCTTGCGCATCCATAGAGTTTGCACTGCTCAGGGAAGATCGTGAACATGTTCTTAGAAATGCTTGCATTGGTTACGGGTTTATGGCAAATAGGTTAACACTGCGTTAAGCAGGTGTTCGTAGGCCATAGGGAGTTCGAAGTGGCCCGCGGTTTTCTTTCAAGGGGATGTCAATGATTGTGACCAAGATCTCGCCGCTGTATGCGGCGATCGCCACCACGCTTCTGGCCACCGCAGCAACCGCTGCACACGCGCAGGAAACCGCCGCGCCCACCGACACGCAGACGCTTGATCGCGTTAACGTCACCGGTTCGCGCATCGCACGCGAAGGCTTCGTGACCCCGTCGCCGGTCACCTCGATCTCCGCTGAAGAGATTCGTGCCACCGGCGCCGTGACGATCGCCGATCTGATGACCAAGATGCCGGCCCTGAGCCCGACCTATACGCTCGGCAATTCGACCCGTTTCATTGGCACTGCCGGCCTCGGCCTGCTAGATCTGCGCGGCTTGGGCACGGCACGCACGCTGGTGCTGGTCAACGGTCGCCGTCATGTCGGCGCTACCCCCGGCTCCACCGCAGTCGACGTCAATACCATTCCAGTGGAGTGGATCGAGCGCGTTGAGGTCATCACTGGCGGCGCTTCGGCCGTCTACGGTGCCGACGCAGTCGCGGGCGTAGTCAACTTCATCACCAAGACGTCGTTTGACGGCATCGAAATGCGCGGCCAGAAGGGTTCTGCGAGTGAAGGTGGCTTCGGTCGGCAATTCTTCAGCATCTCAGCAGGTAGCGATTTCGCCGATGGCCGCGGTACCGCCGCAATCTCCGTCGAACGGAGCGAGCAGGATCGCTTCAGCCGCACCAGCCGCGAGATCGGCCGCCGTTACTTGGTGACGACTCCGAACCCGAATTTCGACCCTTCGCAGCCCTCGAGCGAGGCGAACCCGCAGAACATTCTCGCGGGCCCGGGCGGCAATCACTCGATCTCCACCGGCGGTTCGTTCTACACCGGCGGAGTCATCAACGCGAACAGCAACCCGTTCAATCCGAACCTACGTTACCACTTCAATCCGGACGGCAGCTTCTCGCGCAACCGGTACGACGGCTGGTACAACGCGACCGGCACCTCCTGTATCGACTGCGATTTCACCGATCTCAACGCACTCGCCGATCTTGAGCCGACGTTCAACCGCTCGAGCGTGAATGCGATCTTCGGTTTCGACCTCAACGACAACCACCGGGTGTTCGCCGAAGCGAAGTACAGCAAGACGGAATCTAATTTCTACGGCCAGTCGGCATTCGACTCGGCGCTGCGTATCCGTACCGACAATGCCTATATCACGCCCGAACTCAGCGCGCTCATTGCTGCCAATCCGGGGCTCGTGCGGACCGCGACACTGGACGGCGAACCGGCGCAATTCTTCGAGATCGGCCGCATGAACGTCGACGCCGGTCGACGCGGCGAACGGGTCGATCGTGATACCAAGCGGCTGGTTGTCGGACTGGAAGGCTTCTTCGGAGACAACTGGTCGTACGAAACATCTTTCAACTATGGTGAGTCGACGATTTCGCGCCTGAACCTGAACAACCGCATCAATGAGCGCTGGTGGGCGGGCCTGGACACCGTCCGGGATGCAAACGGCAATGTGGTCTGTCGCAGCACACTCGATCCGAACGCCTTCAACATCCATACCGGCCAACGCTACAACGCCGCACTCGTCGCCGGTTGCGTGCCGTTTTCGGTGTTCGGCGATGGTGCGGTCGCAGCGAATCCCGCCGCTGCCGCTTGGTTTAACGTCAACTCTCTCAACAGTTCCAAACTCACGCAGACGGTCTACAGCGCATCTGTCGCTAACAGCGCACTCTTTTCGCTGCCTGCAGGTCAAGTCGGTTTCGCAGCCGGTGTCGAACACCGCAGGGAAAAGAGCCAGGAGAACACCGATCCGCTGGCCGCGCTGGGCCTGACGTTCCTCAATGCGATTCCCAGCCGCGGTGGCCAGTACGACGTGAGCGAGGTGTTTCTGGAAACCTCGATCCCGCTGCTGGCGGACCTGCCTGCAATCGAGCGTCTCTCGCTCGACCTCGCTGGCCGGTACTCGGACTACGACACCATCGGTAGCACGAAGACTTGGAACGTCGGCCTCGACTGGCAGATGTTCTCGTCGCTGCGTTTTCGCGGCACGCTGGCCAAGGCGGTCCGGGCGCCGGGCATCGGCGAACTGTTCAATCCGCAGTCGCAGAACTTCGCCACCGTCAACGACCCGTGCAGCTATCTGCCGACGAACAACAACCGCCCGGCGACTGCAGCTGATCAGGCGCTTCGCCAGGCCAACTGCTCCGCTCTGGGCATCCCGGTGGGCTGGCAGGACAGCTACTCCGCGAACCGTCCTGGCGTCAGCGGCGGCAATCCGGATCTGAATCCCGAGTCCGCCGATACCGTGTCCTTCGG
Organism: Proluteimonas flavola; assembly: GCF_021191705.1. Lineage (GTDB taxonomy): Bacteria > Pseudomonadota > Gammaproteobacteria > Xanthomonadales > Xanthomonadaceae > Luteimonas > Luteimonas flavola. The sequence goes on along the minus strand of NZ_JAIWPU010000026.1, from coordinate 39,051 downwards.
TCTCGTATGGCAGCCGGAGTTCGTCAAGGGTCTGGGCGTTTCGATCGACTACTGGCGCGTCACGCTCGACGACGCCATCGGTGCCGTCACCGCACAGGTCAATGCGACCCGTTGTGTGGACTCGCCCGGTGGCATAACGAACAACACGTTCTGTGATCAGATCAAGCGCGCTGGCGCAGGTGGCTTCACCGATGCACAAGGTCGTTTCTTCCCGGAACACAGCATCTATGACTGGCGCGCTCTGAACGAGAACCTCGCCAAATCGCGTCGCGTCGGCGTCGACTTCGAGGTGGACTACCGCTTCGATCTGGCGGGCGGCAACGCGGTCACACGCCTGGTCGGCACCCGTTTGATCCAGTCGCGCGAGTGGGCCTTCCAGGCCTTCCCGAACGAGTATCGCGAATGGTCCACCTCAGTGACCGATCCGCGTTACCGCGCAAATTTGGAAGCTGCATATAACCGCAACGACTGGGATGCCTCCTGGACGATGCGCTACATGCACCACAACCTGCGTGTCGAGCCGGCGTCCTACCAGAGCAACCCGGGCCAGACCAGCCCGATCCGCAATGGTTCGTACGTCTACCACAACGCACAGGTCGGCTTCACGTTCCCAGATTCGGGCATCAAGGTGTACATCGGCGCGGATAACGTGTTCGACAAGGATCCGCCGGCGAACTACTTCGGCGCCGATGTCGGCACCGCGTTCTACGACAGTGTGGGTCGCTTCGTGTATCTCGGAGCCACCTACAAGTTCTGATGCGTCTGTAATCGCTGCCTGAAAGAGCCCGGCCTCGGCCGGGCTCTTTTCTTTTGTGCAGGGGACCCCATGCGATAATCCCGCTCCGCCCGCTCCCGCAAGCCGCATCCATGTCGCGCACGCTGCTCGTCACCACCGCCCTGCCCTATGCCAACGGGCCGCTGCACCTCGGCCATCTGGTCGGTTACATCCAGGCCGACATCTGGGTGCGGGCGCGGCGTATGGATGGGGACGTGGCGCGTTTCGTCTGCGCGGACGATACCCACGGCACGCCGATCATGCTGGCGGCCGAGAAGGCGGGCACGACGCCCGAGGCCTTCATCGCCGGCATCCAGGCCGGGCACGAGCGCGATTTCGCGGCGTTCGGCGTGGACTTCGACCACTACGATTCGACCCACTCGGCGACCAACCGCACGATGGTCGAGACGATCTATGCGCGTCTCGACGCCGGCGGCCATATCGCGCGTCGCGACGTGGCGCAGTTGTTCGATCCGGTGCGCGGCATGTTCCTGCCGGACCGCTACGTCAAGGGCATCTGCCCGAAGTGCGGCACGCCGGACCAGTACGGCGACAACTGCGAACACTGTGGCGCCACGTATTCGCCGAGCGACCTGATCGATCCGGTCTCGGTGGTCAGCGGCGCGACGCCGGAAGTACGCGAGTCGGAACACTTCTTCTTCGAGCTCGGGCATTTCGAGGCCTTCCTGCGCGAGTGGCTGGCGGGGGATGTCGCGGTGTCCGGCGTCAAGGCGAAACTGGCGGAATGGCTCGACGGCGAAGGCGGACTGCGCGCCTGGGACATCTCGCGCGACGCGCCCTACTTCGGCTTCGAGATCCCGGGCCATTCGGGCAAGTTCTTCTACGTCTGGCTGGACGCGCCGATCGGCTACCTCAGCAGCTTCAAGGCGCTGTGCGACCGCGAAGGGCTGGACTTCGATGCATGGCTCGCGCCCGAAGGCGGCGCCGAACTGCACCACTTCATCGGCAAGGACATCGTCAACTTCCACGGCCTGTTCTGGCCGGCGATGCTGCACGGCGCGGGACTGCGCGCGCCGACGCGACTGCACGTCAACGGCTATCTGACCGTCGATGGCGCGAAGATGTCGAAGTCGCGCGGCACCTTCGTCATGGCGCGCACCTATCTCGACCAGGGCCTGGATCCCGAGGCGCTGCGCTATTACTTCGCCGCGAAGTCCTCCGGCGGCGTCGACGATCTCGACCTCAACCTCGGCGACTTCATCGCGCGCGTGAACAGCGATGTCGTCGGCAAACTGGTGAATCTCGCCAGCCGCTGCGCCGGCTTCATCGGCAAGCGCTTCGACGGCCGTCTGGCGGACGCGCTGCCCGAGCCGGAAACCTATGCGCGCTTCGTCGAGGCGCTGGCACCGATCCGCGAGAGTTACGCGCGCAACGAGTCGGCCAGTGTGCTGCGCCAGGTGATGGCGTTGGCCGACGAGGCCAACCGCTACATCGACGACTGCAAGCCCTGGGTGATCGCCAAGCAGGACGGCAGCGATGCCGAACTGCAGGCGGTCTGCACGCAGGGCCTGAACCTGTTCCGTGTGCTGGCGACGGCGCTGCGGCCGGTGCTGCCGCGCGTGTCGCGCGAGGTCGATGCGTTCTTCGCCGCGCCGGCGGAGACGTGGTCCGCGCTCGACGCGCCGCTGCTCGGCCACGTCATCCAGCCGTATGCCCCGCTCTTCACCCGAATCGACCCCAAGCAGATCGACGCCATGACCGACGCTTCCAAAGACACCCTCGCCGCCGCACCGGCCGCGCCCGCCGCCGCGAAGAAGCCGCTCGAAGCACCCGTCGCGGCACCGGCGAAACCTGCGGACGCCGATGCGCCGGCGCACATCTCGATCGACGACTTCGCGAAGCTCGACCTGCGCATCGGCAAGGTCGTCGCCTGTGAGTTCGTGGAAGGTTCGGACAAGCTGCTGCGCTTCGAACTCGACGCCGGCGATCTCGGCACGCGCCAGATCTTTTCCGGCATCCGCGCCAGCTATGGCGAGCCGGACGCGCTGGTCGGCCGCAAGGTGGTGTTCATCGCCAACCTCGCGCCGCGCAAGATGCGCTTCGGCATCAGCGAAGGCATGATCCTGTCGGCCGGTTTTGACGGCGGTGCGCTCGCGCTGCTGGATGCCGACGCCGCCGCGCTGCCGGGCATGCCGGTCCGCTGAGCCGGCGCGGCATTGCCGCGATCCCCGCACAGCCCGCACGCCCAGCCGAACGCCACGCATGCCGCCGTCCCTCGTCGAACGTCTCGACCGCCTGTTGCCGCAGACCCAATGCGGCCAGTGCGGTTTCGACGGCTGCCGCCCCTATGCCGACGCGATGGCGCACGGCGAGGCGGATATCGATCGGTGTCCGCCCGGCGGCGACGCCGGTGCACGGGCGCTCGCACGCGCACTCGAGACGGTCGCGCTGCCGTTCGACCGCGAGCGCGGCGAACACCATGCGGTGCCGCCGGTCGCACTGGTCATCGAGGCCGACTGCATCGGCTGCACCAAGTGCATCCAGGCCTGTCCCGTCGATGCCATCGTCGGCGCCTCGAAGCTGATGCACACCGTGCTCGTCGACGCCTGCACCGGTTGTGGACTGTGCGTGCCGGCATGCCCGGTGGATTGCATCGAGATGGTTGTCGCGGCCGCCTGAGCGTCCGGCGCGTCAGCCGCCGGACGCCGTCCGTGCCGTCGAAGATATCGCGTCCGGCTTGGCGCCGGCCGGCGCGCAGGCCGCACACACCCGCTCCACCGTGTAGCCCTTCGCCGCGAGCTTCTCGACCACGCCATCGGGCCCGACGAGATGCAGCGCACCGACGACGACCAGGATGTCGCCGGGCTGCTGCAGCATCTGCTCGAGCTTGGGCAACCAGGCGTCGTTGCGTTCGGTGTTGATGCGGGCATACAGCGCGGGGAAACGCGCCTGCATGTCCAGGCCCATGTCCTGCCACAGGGCGTCGGTATCACCGGCGCGCCAGGTGTCGTGCAGGGCCTGGATCGATTCGGGCCCCGCGCCCGCCTGTTCCAGGGCTTCCTGCAGCATCTGCGTCTGTTCCAGCCGGCCCATGCCATCGAGCAGTGCGATCTGCTGCTGCGCCGATTCCAGGCCGGCGGTCGGGGTGCCGGCGGCCTGGGCCTGACGCGCCAGTTGCGCGTCCATGCCCAGTTGCGCCTGCAGGCCGAAGCGGCCGAGTTCGGTGGTCGTCACCAGCAGTGAAACGAACCAGGGTTCGAACAGCTGCAGGCTCGACGCGCCACCTGCCGCCTGCAGCGACGCCGCATTCGCCTCGGCCCATGCGCGCAGCTGGGTCGCGGTCTGCGCCGGAATCTCGTCGTCGAGCTTGCTGCCGTCGGCGCGCAGGCCGGCCTGCATCATCTGCAGGCCCAGCGTCGGCGAATGCAGCTCTTCGGGCGCGAGCTCGAACACCACTTCGCCAGCGCCGGACACGACCCGCGCCACGTCCTCGGACAGCGGATAGTCGGCGGGTGTCAGGAAATGGAAGGAGCCGAGCAGGTACAAGGCGCCCTGCTCACCGCTGACCCGCCACAGCAGCGGCACCGGCGCCGGCGCCAGTGCGTCGTAACCGATCGCGGGCGTGTCCTGCAGGCCATCGGCCGGCACGACCACCGGCGAGAGCAGCGTCGTGGGTGCTTCGAGCGGCGGCAGCTCGGCCTGGCCCGCGCCGCCTGCGAACAGACAGACCAGCAGAACGCACGAACGGATGAAACGGAGCGGCGCGGGTCGACGCATGCGGAAAACGTCCTGGTCTGGATTCGGGGTCATACCGTGGTCGCGGGACGATAGACCTGCTCGCCGGCGGGAATCGCGAGATCGAGGCGGTTGCCGGCCGGCGGCAACGGGCACGTCGCGAACGCGGTGAACGCGCACGGCGGGTTGTAGGCACGGTTGAAGTCGAGTTGCAGCCGACCGTCGGCGCCCGGCGCGGGCGCATCGAGATAGCGGCCGGCGCTGTAGCTGCCGTGGCCGCTGGTGCGGTCGGCGAAGATCAGGAACAGCGTGCCGTCGCCGCCATTGAGCGCCTGAAGTGTATAGCGCGTGCCTTCGCGTTCGAATGCGACCGAACCCGGCGTTGGTGTGTCCTCGACCATGCCGAGAATGTTGGCGATCGGCAGCGTCGCGCCGGCCGCCGCCGGTTCGAATGTCGCATCGACCTGCCAGTCGCGCGCGGTCGGCCAGTACCCGATGCCGGTGAAACGCCTGCGCGTGGGCGCCTCTTCATGACGCGCGCGCACGAACGCAGCGCCGCCGCGTTCGATGATCGTCAGCGCGCCCTTGCCATCGTCGAAGCCGAGCACGCTGGGCGCCGCATCGGCGTCGGTCTGCAGCGACACCCGGCCACGCACCGGCGCGCCGTCGAGCGTCACCGCGACGCCGCGCTCGGGCGTGAACGCATAGGCGCCATTGTCGGATTGCAGCAGGCCGAGCTTCTCGGGCCCCATCGGCAGGCGGATGCCAGCTGTCTGTCCGCTGCCGATGAAATGCGATTTCAGTTCGATGCGATGCAGGCCGATCAGGCTCAGCCAGCCGTCGGGCGCGACCAGTTCCGCCCGGCGCGTGTCCTGCCAGACGCGGGTCTGCGCCGAGAACATCACGTCGAGCCGCGCCGCATCGGCGCGCGCGGCCGGATCCTCGCCTTCGACGGTCTCGCCGCAGGCGGCGAGCAAGACCACCAGTCCGATCGTGCAGCAGTGGCGCCATCGCAGCATGTCAGCGTCCTCGCAAGAACCAGCGGTCGATCTCGGCGAGCGGAAAATGCGCCCACGTCGGACGGCCATGATTGCATTGCCCGGAGCGTTCGGTCGCCTCCATCTGCCGCAGCAGGGCGTTCATCTCGGGCACCGTCAGGCGCCGGTTCGCGCGTACCGCGCCGTGGCAGGCCATCGTCGACAGCAGTTCGTCGCGCGCCGAGCGCACGCGCAGGCTTTCGCCGTGCTCGCGCAGGTCGGCCAGCACGTCGCGCAGCAGGGCTTCGGTGTCGCTTTGCGCGAGCAGGGCCGGCACGCCGCGCAGCAACAGCGACTGCATGCCGGCACGCGAGACTTCGAAACCGAGTTCGGCGAGCGTCGCGGACTCGGCCTCGGCGACATCGGCCTCGCGCTCGGACACGGCAACCGTCTGCGGCACCAGCAGCGGCTGGGTGCGCACGCCCTCGCCATCGTGCGCGGTCTTGAGCTTTTCGTAGCCGATGCGCTCGTGCGCGGCATGCATGTCGACGACGATCATGCCGTCGGCCGCCTGGCTCAGGATGTAGATGCCGTGCAACTGCGCGACCGCATAACCGAGCGGCGGCACCAGCGTGCCGGCATCGTCGACGGCGGCGTCGGACGCCATCGGCGAGGACGTCCATGTATCGGCGCCGGCCGTGACCTGCGCGGGCGTGGCGCCGTAGAGCCCGGCGTAGGCCGCGCGCGCTTCGTCGACGCGCAGCGCGAGATTCGGCTGCGGCATCGGCCGCGACCAGTCCGGCATCGCCGCCGATCCAGGCGTCGGCACGGCGGCGAACGCCGTCATCGACGCGTCCGCCGGCGCGTGGTTCGTCTGACCCGCGCGCGTATCGGCCAATGCCTCATGCAGCGTGCGGTAGACGAAATCATGGATCAGGCGCGCATCGCGGAAGCGCACTTCGTGCTTGGCCGGGTGCACGTTGACGTCGACGCGGGTCGGATCGAGTTCGAGGAACAGCACATAGGCCGGCTGGCGGCCGTGGTACATCACGTCGGCGAACGCCTGCTTGACCGCATGCGCCACGCTGCGGTCGCGTACCGCGCGGCCATTGACGTAGAGGTACTGCTGGTCGGCGCTCGCGCGCGAGTAGGCGGGTTTGGCGATCCAGCCGTGCAGGCGCAGACCCGCGGCGCTGTGGTCGATGCGCAGCGCGTTGTCGGCGAATTCGCGGCCCACGGTCTCGACCAGGCGCGCGCCGGAGAACAGGTCCTCATCGCCCTTGTAGCGGCGCGAGGCCTTGCCGTTGTGGCTGATGCGCAGTTCCACATCGGGCCGCACCAGCGCCAGCGCGCGCAGCCATTCCTCGATGTGGCCAAGCTCGGTGCGTTCGGCGCGCAGGAACTTGCGGCGCGCGGGCACGTTGTAGAACAGGTCGCGTACTTCGACCGTCGTGCCGCGCGGATGCGATCTCGGCGTGACTTCGCCGACGCGGCCACCGACGACCTCCAGCGCGGCACCGTGCGCATCCTCTTCGCGTCGCGAGATCAGCGAGAAGCGGCTCACCGATGCGATCGACGGCAGGGCTTCGCCGCGGAAGCCGAGCGTGGCGACGGCTTCCAGATCGTCGAGCGAGCCGATCTTGCTGGTCGCATGGCGCTGCACGGCCAGCGGCAGCTCCCCGGGCGGGATGCCGCCGCCATCGTCGCGGATGCGGATCAGGCGGACGCCCCCTTCCTCGAGATCGATGTCGACGCGCAGCGCGCCCGCATCGAGCGCGTTCTCGACGAGTTCCTTGACCACGGACGCAGGACGTTCGACCACTTCGCCGGCGGCGATCTGGTTGACGAGGATGTCGGGAAGCTGGCGGATCGGCACGTGGGCATCGGCAACGCAGGCGCGTCGCGGCAGGAATCAACGTGGATGATAGCGGCTCGCGCGCCGCGTCCGGGATCTCAGGGGCTGCCGCCGGCGGCGACGCCCGCACCGGACGCAGCCGCTGCGCGCGCCGCATACAGCGTGCCCGGGGGCGGCTGGGCGGTGAAGTAGGTGTTGATGCCGTTGAGCACGGCGCTGGCGAGGCGGCGCTGGTGCGCGGGATCGAGCAGGCGGCGTTCTTCCTCAGGATTGGAGATGAAGCCGGTCTCGACCAGCATCGCCGGCATGTCCGCGTTGCGCAGCACGGAGAAATTCGCGTACTCGACATTCGCCTTGTGCGTCTTGCCCACGCTGCGCAGGCCCGAGAGCACGTGCGTCGCGGCGTCCTGCGAGGCGCGCATGTGGCCGCTCTGCGCCATTTCCAGCAGCACGTTCGACAGCGTGTCCTGCGACAGCGACACCCCGCCGACGAGATCGGCGCTGTTCTCCCGGTCGGCCAGCCAGCGTGCCTGCTGCGAGGATGCACCGCGCGTGGACAGGGTGTAGACCGAGGAGCCGTAGGCCGCGCGGTTGTGGGCGGCATCGGCGTGGATCGACACGAACATGTCGGCCTTGGCCCGGCGGGCGCGCAACGCGCGTTGCGGCAGTTCCAGATAGCTGTCGTTGTCGCGCACGAGATGCGCGCGCATGCCGGGCGTGGCATTGATCTGGCGCGCGAGCTCGCGCGAGATCGCCAGCACGACGTTCTTTTCATGCGTGCCGGCAGGCCCGATGGCGCCGGGATCGCGGCCGCCGTGGCCGGGATCGATTGCGATCACCAGCGGACGCATGCCCGGCCCGACTGCAGCGGGCATCGGCATCTGCGGTGCCGGGGCGATCTCGTGCTGGGTGGCGGGTGGCGGCGTCGGAATGGGCGCGGGCGGTAGTTGCGTGACCGGCGCCTGCGCTGTCGTGGCGACAGGCGCGGCAGGGCCCTGTTGCGGACCCATGCTCGAGATCAGGCGCGAGGTCGCGTCGTTCGACGCCAGAGCGGGATCGGCAGCGGGCGTCGCCGTTGACGCAGCGTCGGTAGCGGGCGTCGCTGTCGCCGCGGCAATGCGGGCGATCGGATCGCCATCGTCGCCCGGCCATTCGATCACGAGCCGGGGACCGTCGGGGCTGTCCTCGATCCGCGGCGGCATCGCCTGCACCGACGACGCGAGGTCGAACACGATGCGCGTGGTGCCGGCGACCGGTTGCCCGCTGCGGACCGACTGGATCATGCCGGCACCGGCAGGCATCGCCGTCGCCCGCAGGCGCGTGCCGGGCAGGTCGACGACCAGGCGGTCGGGATTGGCGAGGGAGATCACCGAATATTCGGCCCGGGCGTCGAACTTGAGCTCGGCGCGTGTGCCCGTGGCGCCGGCGCGCACGTCGACCCCGCGCAGCTCGGCACCGTAGGCGAAATTCCAGCACAGCGCGGCGATCAGGGCGACCGCCAGTGCGAGCTGAGACAGGTTGATCCCCCGGATGCGCATGGCGGCTAGTCAATCATCGCCTCCGGAACATTGCAAGCCGTTTTTCCTTTCAAATCCGTGGCCTGCAGATCCTTCCTATGCTTTCGGTTCAGGTAGGGTCGATAAACGGGGATCCTCGAACAGAGCGGTCAGCCAGGCGTTTCCGGCCTGCCCGTCCGGCAGCAGTTCGACCGAACGGCCCGTGCCTTCAATCGCCAGGCGGATCTCCAGATCCGCGGCCGGCAGCACTGCAGCGCCACGTTCGGGCCACTCCACCAGCCACAGCGCGGCGTCGATGTCGTCGAGCCCGAGGAAATCCAGTTCGGCGGCGTCGCCGATCCGGTACAGATCCAGATGCAGGGCTTCGCCACCGTCGACCGGATAGCGCTCGACCAGGGTGTAGGTGGGGCTGCGCACCGTGCCGGTCACGCCGAGTGCACGCAGCCAGGCGCGGGCCAGCGTGGACTTGCCGGCACCGAGCTCGCCCTGCAGATGCACGACGGCGCCTCTGGGCTGATGGGCGGCAAGGATTTCGGCGAGCAGACGGGTTGCGGCGTCGTCGGGCAGATGCCGGCGGATCATGCGTTGGATTCCGGATTCGCGCAGGCGCGCAGCACATCGATCAGATCGCCCGGCAACAGGCCGCGTTCGCCAGACGTGCGTGCGGCGACATCGCCGGCCACGGCGTGCAGCAGGGCGCCGCATGCGGCCGCATGTTCGGCATCGAATCCCTGCGCGCGCAGCGCGGCGATGACGCCGGTCAATACGTCGCCCATGCCGCCGGTCGCCATGCCCGGATTGCCGGCAGCGACGAGCCACGGCAGCCCGTCCGGCGCACAGACCAGCGTGCCAGCGCCCTTGAGCACGACGACGGCATTCCAGCGCACGGCGAGTGCGCGCACCGCGGCCGGACGGTCGCGCTGGATCGCGGGGATCCCGGTATCGAGCAGCCGCGCGGCTTCGCCCGGGTGCGGGGTCAGCACCACGCCCACCGGCAATGCGCGCGGGCGTGCCACCAGCAGATTGAGGGCATCGGCGTCGAGCACCAGCGGCGTTCCGGCTGCACTGGCGGCATCGAGCGTTTCGTCGAACAGCGCGTGACCCCAGCTGCCCTGGCCGAGGCCTGGACCGAGCGCGATGACATCGGCGGCATCGAGGGCGCCGGCCAGCGCCGAGACGTTGTCGGTGCGCCGGACCATCGCCTCGGGCCAGCGCGCGAGCAGCGGCGCGACGTGCGCGCCCTGGGTCGCGACTTCGACCAGCCCGGTGCCGGTGCGCAACGCCGCACCGGCCGCGAGCAGCACTGCGCCGCCGGTGCCGTGATCGCCGCCGATCACGAGCACGCGACCATGGCTGCCCTTGTGCGCATTGCGCGGGCGAGGCCGCAGCCAGTGGGCGAGATCGCGCGTATCGATCCGGCATGCCTGCGGCTGCGCATCTGCGAAGCTCCCCGCGTCGACGCCGAGCGCATCCAGCGACAGCGCGCCGGCATGGTCCGGACCGTCGCCGGTCTGCAGCCCGATCTGCGGGGCCAGAAACTGCAGCGTACGTGTCGCGCGCACGGCGATACCTTCCGCGCTGCCGCGGTCGCCGGACAGCCCGCTGGGCGTGTCGAGCGCGAGCACCGGCACGCCGGCCGCATTGATCGCCTCGATCAGTGCCGCGGTCGCGTCATCCGGCGCGCGCGCCAGACCGATGCCGAACACCGCATCGACGACGACGTCCGCAATCGGCAATTGCCCATCGAACGCAACGATGCGGCCGCCCGCGGCTTCGAACGCCGCACGCATCGTCCGTGCTGTGTCGGTGCGCGGTGCATGCGATTCGAGCCGGACAACGACCGCATCGCGTCCCGACGCCAGCGCCTGCGTCGCGAGCACATAGCCGTCGCCGCCGTTGTTGCCCGGCCCACAGGCCACGACGATGCGCCGCGCCTGCGGCCAGTGCGCCAGCAGCGTCCGCCAGCCTGCCTGGCCGGCGCGCCGCATCAGTTCCGTCGCATCGGTTGCATGCGCGAGCGCCGCGGCCTCGATCGCGCGCAGCGCGGCGGCGTCGTACAGCAGGGTGCCCGGCAACGAAGCGCCGGGCGCAGGCGTGGCACAGGAAGCACTCATCGCGCGGATTCTATACTTCCCGCATCGTGATGCCCTCCGTTGCCACCGCCGCTCCATCCCACGCATCGCCCGACGCGCTGGCCGCACGCATCAAGGCGATCGCGGGCGAGATGGGCTTCCAGCGCTGCGGCATCGCCGGCATCGACCTGCGCGAGGACGAGGCGCATCTGCGCGACTGGCTGGCGCAGGGCCTGTACGGGACCATGGACTGGATGGCGCGCCACGGCGACATGCGCGCGCGCCCGGCCGAACTGCTGCCGGGTACGGTGCGCGTGCTCTCGGTCGGCCTCGACTACGGCCGCAACGACGACGACAGCGCCTGGGACACGCTCGCCGATGGCAGCCGCGCCTACGTGGCGCGCTATGCGCTGGGCCGCGATTACCACAAGCTCATGCGCAACCGGCTGCAGAAGTTCGCGCATCGCATCAGTGATGAGATCGGTCCGTTCGGCCATCGCGTGTTCGTCGATTCAGCGCCGGTGCTCGAGCGCGCGCTCGCACGCAACGCGGGGCTCGGCTGGATCGGCAAGCACACCTGCCTGATCGACAGGAACGGCGGCTCGTGGTTCTTCCTCGGCGAGATCTACGTCGACGTGCCGCTGCCGGTCGATCCGCCGGCGACCGCACATTGCGGCACCTGCGTGCGCTGTATCGACGTCTGCCCGACGCGCGCGATCGTCGCGCCGCACCGGCTCGACGCGCGGCGCTGCATCGCCTATCTCACGATCGAACACGAAGGCGCGATCGACGCCTCGCTGCGCCCGCTGATCGGCAACCGCATCTTCGGCTGCGACGACTGCCAACTGGTCTGCCCCTGGAACAAGTTCGCCAAACGGACCGATGAACCGGATTTCCGTGCGCGCAACAACCTCGACACCGCGAGCCTGGCCGACCTGTTCGCCTGGGACGAGGACGAGTTCCTGCAGCGCACCGAAGGCTCGCCGATCCGCCGCAGCGGGCACCGCCGCTGGCTGCGCAATCTCGCGGTCGCGCTCGGCAATGCGCCTTCGACGCCGGACACCATCGCCGCCTTGCGCACGCGCCGCCGCGGCGGAGACGCGCTGGTCGACGAGCATGTCGAATGGGCGCTGGCGCGCCACGGCGTTCAGTGATCCTGTAGGAGCGCGCTCGCGCGCGATGGCGCTTTCCCGGTGAAGCCAGATCGCGCGCCAGCGCGCTCCTACAGGGCTCAGCGCGTACGACGCGCGCGGATTTCGTCCAGCAGGGCGCGCGTGACCGGATCGGCCACCGCCACGTCGTCGCCCTGCACCGCCAGCATCAGTTCGCCGGCAATCCGCTTGCCGAGCTCGACGCCCCACTGGTCGAAGGCGTTGACGCCCCACAGCACCGACTGCGCGTAGACGCTGTGCTCGTAGAGCGCGATCAGCGCGCCGAGGCTGCGCGGATCGAGGCGGTCGAGCAGCAGCAGCGTCGACGGGCGGTTGCCCGGATACGACTTCTGCGGATCGTCGGCCGAGTAACCATTGGCCAGCGCCTCGGTCTGCGCGAGCAGGTTGGACAGCAGTGCGGCGTGGTTGTCGGCATAGGGATGCGCGGGATTCACCACGCCGATGAAATCGGCCGGCACGGTCTGCGTGCCCTGGTGCAGCGCCTGGAAGAAGCTGTGCTGGGAATTGGTGCCCGGCCCGCCCCACAGCACCGGCACGGTGTCGATGCCGACGGCCTCGCCATCGGGCGTGACCGACTTGCCGAGGCTTTCCATCACCAGTTGCTGGAGATACGCCGGCAGCAGCGCGAGGCGCTCGTCGTAGGGCAGCACGGCGTGCGTGGCGAGACCGAGCGCGTTGCGGTTCCACACGCCGGTGAGCGCATGCAGCAGCGGCAGGTTCTTGGCGATCGGTGCCTGCAGCGCATGTGCGTCCATCTCGGCAGCGCCGGCGAGCAACGCCTCGAAGCCGTCCATGCCGACCGCGAGCGCGATCGAGAAGCCGACCGCCGACCACAGCGAATAGCGGCCGCCGACCCAGTCCCACATCGGCAGCACGCGCTCGGGCGCGACACCGAAGGCCTCGGCGCGCGGCACGTTGGCGCTGACCGCGTACAGGCGTTCGCTGCCGCCGAGCCAGTCGCGCACGACGGCGCCGTTGAGCAGGGTTTCCTGCGTGCCGAAGGTCTTGGAAACCAGAATCGCGGCAGTCTTCGCCGGGTCGAGTTTCGCCAGACGATGCTGCGCATCGCTGCCGTCGACATTGGTCAGGAAGTGCACGCGGAAGCGACCGGTGCCGAAATCCTTCAGTGCGTCGACGACTAGGCGCGGACCGAGGTCCGAACCACCGATGCCGACGTTGACGATGTCGGTGACGTCGGAGGCTTCGAGCTGCGCGACCAGTGCCGCCATGCGCGCGCGCGCCTGGGCGGCCTGCGCATGCGCGTCATGCGCGATCGCGGTATCCGACAGCGCGGACCGCAGTGCGACGTGCAGCGCCGGACGGTTCTCCGACGTATTGACGGTGACGCCATCGAACAACGCGCGGAACGCCTGCGGCAATCCTGCGGCTTCGCCGAGCGCGACCAGGGCATCGCGCGCGGCGCGGTCGAGCCGCTGGCGCGCGAAGCTGGCGTAGAGCCCGCCGATGCGCAGCGCGAAGTCCTGCGGACGCGCCGCATCGGCTTCGACGAGGTCGGCGATGCGCGCCGGATCGAGGCGACGCGCGTGCGGCGCCAGCGCCTCGGTGATCCGCCGCGCCACCGTCGTCATCAGGCAGCCTGTGCGGGAATCGAATCGTTGGTGTGGGTCATGCGGTTGTCGCGGTCCACGTACACCAGCCTGGGCTTGAACTTCGCCACTTCGGCTTCGTCCAGCGCGCCATAGGCGCAGATGATCACCAGGTCGCCCACGCCGGCCTTGTGCGCGGCGGCGCCGTTGACCGAGATGATGCCGCTGCCGACATCGGCGCGGATCGCGTAGGTCGCGAAACGCTCGCCGTTGTTGATGTTGTAGATCTCGATGCGCTCGTACTCGCGGATGCCCGACAGGTCGAGCAGGCGGCCGTCGATCGCACACGAGCCTTCGTAATGCAGCTCGGCGTGGGTCACGGAGGCACGGTGGATCTTGGCTTTCAGCAGGGTGAGTTGCATGACGGATGCGGCCGGATCACGGCATCGGACAACGCGGGAAGCCCGCAGGAACCGCGAAGTATAGGGACCAACTGCGGCATCGCAACATCACCGCCTGCCGCGGCGGCGGGAGATTCAGCGAGCCGTCGGCGTGCCGTCGAGGCTGAATTCGAGGTTGTCGATCAGGCGCGTGGCGCCCAGGCGCGCCGCCGCCAGCGCGACGGCGGACGGCTGCCCGTCGACGTAGGCCGACAGGTCGGGCGCACGCACTTCGACGTAGTCGACCGCGAAGTCGGCCGCGCGCAGCGCCGCCACGGCATTCCCGGCCGCGTCCGCAGCCGGCACGCCGCCCTGCATCGCGTCACGCAACGCGCGCAACGCCGCGTGCATCGCCGGCGCGCGGACGCGTGCGTCGGCGTCGAGATACTGGTTGCGCGAACTCAGCGCGAGACCGTCGGCCTCGCGCGCGATCGCGACCGGCAGCAGCTCCACCGGGAACGCGAGATCAGCGACCAGGTGCGCGATCACCGCGAGCTGCTGGTAGTCCTTGCGTCCGAATGCGGCGACATCCGGCTGCACCTGGTTGAACAGGCGCGCGACCACGGTCGCCACGCCATCGAAATGGCCGGGGCGATGCGCGCCGTCCAGCACTTCGCTCACGCCCGGCACGCGTAACGTCACCGTGTTGTGCAGGCCCAGCGGATACATCTTCTCGACCGACGGCAGCCACAGCAGATCGCAGCCCGCGGCGGCGAGGCCCTGCGCGTCCTGATCGGGCGTGCGCGGATAGCGTGCGAAATCCTCGTTCGGGCCGAACTGGGTCGGGTTCACGAACACGCTGGCGACGATGCGATCCACGCGCGTGCGCAGTGCCCCGACCAGCGAGAAATGGCCCGCGTGCAGATTGCCCATCGTCGGCACAAGGCCGATGCGCAGGCCCGCGCGCTTCCATTCGGCGATCCGCGCACGCAGCGCGGCGAGGTCGTGGACGGTGTCGATCACGGCGGGTCCGGCGATGGGGAGGCGCCGATTTTCGCAGATCTGCGACGCCGGGCGTCAGCGCGCGTGTCGAGGCAGGCTGTCGTCGAGCGCGTAGTAGTCGCCCTGCTCCGATACGAAGATGTGCATGTGCAGCCGGGTGCCGGTCGGCGTATCGAATGCCCCCATCGCCACCGCGATCTTCGCGCCGCCCACCGGCGCCCAGAACAGCGAGGCACCGCAGCGCCCGCAGAATCCGCGGCGCACGCGTTCCGAACTGGCGTACCAGCGCAGCACAGCCTGCGGGTCATGGATCGTCAGCGCCTCGACCGGCACGTCGGTCGAGGCGAACACGTGTCCGGACGACTTGCGGCAGGCGACGCAGTGACAGGCGTCCGGCGGCGCGAGTTCGACCGCGATTTCGAATCGCACATCGCCACACAGGCAGCTGCCGCGGTGCATCGCCGGTTACTTGTAGGAGTGTTCGGGACCGGGGAAGCTGCCGTCGCGCACCGCGTCGACGTAGGCCCGCGCGGCGCCGGCGACCGAGCCGCCTTCGGCGAGGAAATCGCGGACGAACTTCGGGCGGCGATGGCCGCTGTCGAGGCCCAGCATGTCGTGCAGCACCAACACCTGGCCGTCGCAGTCCGGGCCGGCGCCGATGCCGATCGTCGGGACCGGCGAAACGGCGGTGATTTCGGCAGCGAGCGACGCCGGCACGCCTTCGAGCACGATCAGCGTCGCACCCGCTTCGGCGATCGCGCGCGCATCGTCGCGCAATGCCTGCGCCGCGACATCGCCACGTCCCTGGATCTTGAAGCCGCCGAAACGCAGTACCGACTGCGGGGTGAGGCCGAGGTGCGCGCAGACCGGAATCTCGCGCTCGACGAGGAAACGCACGACCTCGCACTTGTTCGGCGTCGCGCCTTCCAGCTTGACCATGCCGGCGCCGGCCTGCAGCAGCCGCGTCGAGGCCTCGAGCGCGCGCTCGGGCGTTGCGTCGGCCTGGAACGGCAGGTCGGCGACGATCAGCGCACGCTGCACGGCGCGGGCCACGCAGGCGGTGTGATACGCGATGTCGTCGACGGTGACGGGCAAGGTCGAACCGTGGCCCTGCACCACCATGCCCAGCGAATCGCCGATCAGCAGCAGGTCCACGCCTGCGGCATCGAAGGTGCGGGCGAAGCCGGCGTCGTAGGCGGTCAGCATCGCGAGCCGGCGACCGGCGGCGCGGGCCTCGAACAGCGCGGGCACGGTGACCGGCGCGGAAGACGTTGTGTTCATCGCGCTAGGGTAGCGCTTCGATGCCGGCACGATCCACGTGCGCGAGCGCAGCCGCAGCCGGCCCGATGCGCGGGATCACGATGCCGGCGTCGAGTTCCAGCAGCGGTACGAGCGCGAATGCGCGCTGGTGCAGGCGCGGATGCGGAACGGTCAGTCCCGGCAGCGTGATCACCGCATCGCCGTAGAGCAGCAGGTCGAGGTCCAGCGTGCGCGGGCCCCACTGGTCGCCGGCATCGTCGCTGCGGGTACGGCCGAACATGCGTTCGATGTCGAGCAGCGCATCGAGCAGATCCATCGGCGCGCGGTTGGTGTCGAGCACCGCGACCGCGTTGACGAAATCGGGCTGGTCGGTGCGGCCCCAGGCCGGCGTGCGATACAGCGACGACATCCGCAGGTCCTGGATGTCGGGCAACGCCGACAGCGCCGCAGCGGCGTCGCGCAGTACCTGCGGCACGTTGCCCAGATTGCCGCCGAGCCCGACCCAGGCACGCACGCTCATGCGCAGGCGCCTGCCTGCACGCCACGCACGGCGCGCGGTGTCATCCAGCCGCGGCCGGTGTACGACGGCGACGGCGGCGACGGCGCGGTGCGTCGTCGTCGCCACCCTCTTCGTCCTCGCCCGGATACAGCGCGATCGCGTGGTCGGGATCGTGCTGGGCTTCTTCCCAGAACGCGACGTCGGCGGCATGCGCGTCGGACGCGGTCTGGCGCAGCACGAGGAAATCGAATGCGGCGCGGAAACGCGGATGCGACAGCGTGCGCGTGACGCGCTTGCGCTGGCGCAGCGGGAAGCGTGCCTGCAGCAGCCAGATTTCCTGCATCGGCAGCGAGAAGCGGCGCGGCAGCGCGACCGTGGTCACCTGATGCAAGGTGACGCGATCGGCGGCGCGGCGCTGCGCTTCGACCGGCTGCACGCCGTCGGCCTGCAGCTTCATCCACGCGCGGCAGAACGCCGGCCACAGCAGGGTCGCGAACAGGAATGCCGGCGACACCGGATCGCCGGCGGCGATGCGCGCATCGGTCGACGCCAGGCCCGCGAGCACCATCGCGCGCAACGCGCCGCTGCGGTTGCTGGCGAGCGCGGCGGCGGATTCGGGGAACAGCGCCGACAGCAGGCCGTGGCGCTCGAGGCCTTCGAAGCTGGCGACCGCATGTCCGGACAGGAACAGCTTCAGGCATTCTTCGAACAACCGCGCCGGCGCGGCTTCGGCCAGCAGCGAGGCCAGGCGCGGAATGGGCTCCGCGGTGCCGGGCTCGATCGTGAAGCCGAGCTTGGCCGCCAGGCGCACCGCACGCAGCATGCGCACGGGATCTTCGCGATACCGCGTGTCGGGATCGCCGATCAGGCGCATGACCCGGTTCTGCACGTCCTCGAAACCGCCGGTGTAGTCGCGCACCGAGAAATCGGCGATCGCGTAATACAGGGCGTTGGCGGTGAAGTCGCGGCGCACCGCGTCGTCTTCGATGGTGCCGTAGACGTTGTCGCGCAGCAGGCGGCCGCCGTCGTGGACCTCGCGGTCGCCGCTGCCATCGTCGACGTTGGCGCGGAACGTGGCCACCTCGATGATCTCGCGGCCGAACACGACGTGCGCCAGACGGAACCGGCGGCCGATCAGGCGGCAGTTGCGGAACAGTCCCTTGACCTGCTCGGGCGTCGCGTCGGTCGCGATGTCGAAGTCCTTCGGCGTCAGGCCGACCAGCACGTCGCGCACCGCCCCGCCGACCAGATAGGCCTCGTGGCCGGCCTCGTGGAGGCGGTACAGCACGCGCAGCGCGTTCTGGCTGATCTGCCGCCGCGAGATGGTGTGCTGGTCGCGCGGAATGACCCGCAGTTCGGCGGACACGGCGCTTTGAATCGGAGCGGAATCGGTATGCATCAAGTCTGAAAAAATTCTCAGGCGGCCGTTGCGGCGCCAGCAAGCCTGATATACTAGCAAGCTGCACACGTCTTAGACGCGTTTGCAGGCCGGTCGTCCAACCGGAGCCGCTCGCGGCACCCAGCTCCCTTCGTCTAGAGGCCCAGGACGTGGCCCTCTCAAGGCTAAAACACGGGTTCGAATCCCGTAGGGAGCACCATATCGAAGCAGAAGGCCCATGCCGCCAGGCGTGGGCCTTCTGCGTTTGTGCGGGTTGCAGGATGAGCGCACGAGGGATTCGACATTGAAGCCCAGGGCACGTGCTGCCTTCGGGCAGGCGGCAGGCTGGCGGACCGAAGTCGCGCGGGGGGGGGGGGGGGGGGGGGGGGGGGGGGGGGGGGGGGGGGGGGGGGGGGGGGGGGGGGGGGGGGGGGGGGGGGGGGGGGGGGGGGGGGGGGTTGGGGGGGGGGGTGGGGGGGGGGCCCGATGCGCCCCCCCCCCCCCCCCCCCCCCCCCCGCGGCTTCGGCTTGCGCTCAAGGACGAAACACCGCCCCGCCACCCCTCGACCGGCGAAGAACAACGCACCATCTCTCCGCAAATGCGAACACTTCGCACCGGTGCCGAGGACGCTGCCTTAAACTGCAGCCCGCCATCGCCCCGCCCGATCCGAATCCATGCCTTTCGTCGTCACCGAAAACTGCATCAAGTGCAAGTACACCGACTGCGTCGAGGTCTGCCCGGTGGACTGTTTCCACGAAGGGCCGAACTTCCTCGTCATCGATCCCGACGAGTGCATCGACTGCACGCTGTGCGAACCGGAATGTCCGATCAACGCGATCTATCCCGAGGACGACGTGCCGGCGGGACAGGAAGCGTTCGTCGCACTCAATGCCGATCTGGCCAAGGCCTGGCCGGTCATCACCACACGCAAGGACGCACTGGCCGACGCCAAGGACTGGGAAGGCAAGCCGGACAAGCTGCCGCTGCTGGAGCGCTGATCCGCGCACCGCGGTCGCAACCACGAAAAACGGGCGCCGAGGCGCCCGTTTCCGCATGCGGTACTCGACGACGTCCGATGCGCGGACGCCGCCTGTGCCCGCCTTACTGCGCCAGAGCAGCCTGCAGCGACGCGATCAGACGCGCCGGCGCCTCGCCGGTCGCGGCCACGCCGCGCGGATCGACGGCCGACACCACCGCGCCGCCCTGCTGCGACGCGACGCGCACCAGGAACTGGCTGCCGGCGTAGGACACGTCGTAGGTGCCCAGCACCTGCGAGCGGCTGTTGACGGTCACGCCATCGGTCGCCGCCAGCGCTTCGCCGACCTGCGCGAACACCGCGTCGCGTGCGCCGGTCGCGCTGAAGGACACGTTCGAGTCGGCCGGCGCGGCCGCCGTGCCCGAACGGGTCACCGACGTGGCGGCTTCCGGCAGTGCCATCGCACCGTCGGTGCGCGGACGGTCGAGATCCGGCGGGACTTCGAGCGGACGGGTTTCCGGGCTCTGCGCGTACAGCGCGTTGTCCTTCTTGAACCAGCGGCAGCCGCTGGTGCCCACGACTGCGACCGCGACGACGGCAATGGCGAGATAGCGCATGGAGGAACGGGGTGGACGCATCGTGGAATCTCCTGGGAAATCAGGCGGCGCGGGCACGGCAGGACGTTTCGAGGTCCGCTGCGAGTCGCGTCGCATCGTCGGCCTGCGCATCATGCGCCTGGGCCAGTGTCGTCAAAGGCAGACGCAGGCCATGGCCGAGGCCTTGTCTGGCCAGCACCGCCTTGACGGGAATGGGGTTGGGTTCGATGCCGCAGAACGTGTACAGCGGCTGCAGGCGTGCGTCCCAGTCGCGGGCGGCGTCGCCCTGGCCGTTGCGGGCCAGATCGCACAGTTTCCGGAACGCGCCGGGCACGAGGTTGGACACGACCGAGATCACGCCATCGGCACCGGCGAGCATCGCGCGCGCAGCCGTTGGATCGTCGCCGCTGAGCACCGCGAAATCCTCGCCCTGCAGCGCGAGCAGGGCCTGCATGCGTTCGACACCGCCGTGCGCTTCCTTGATGCCGACGATGCGCGGGTGCCGCGCCAGCTCGGCCACGGTCCCGGGCAGCATGTCGGTGCCGGTGCGGCCAGGCACGTTGTAGAGCAGCACCGGCAGGCCGCCGGCATCGGCGACCGCGCGGTAGTGCGCAAGCAGGCCCGCCTGGGTCGGCCGCACATAGGCCGGCACGACGACCAGCGCGATATCGGCGCCGAGCTGCGCGAGCCGCCGGGTCGCGGCGATGGTCTTGGACGTCGCCGACGCGCCGGTGCCGGCGAGTACGGGCACGCGGCCGGCGGCCAGTTCGACCGCGCTGCGGACCAGCCAGTCGTATTCATCGTCCTCGAGCGTCGCCGCCTCACCGGTCGAACCGGCGACCACGAGCCCCTGTGTGCCGGCAGCCAGCTGCCACTCGACCAGCCGTTTCCAGGCTGCGCGGTCGAGCGCACCGGTGGCGTCGAAGGGGGTGGCGAGTGCGGTGATGCTGCCTGAAAGTCGCAAGATGGGAATCCGATGGGCGGCCGCGGCGCGGGCGCAGAAAAACGTGGGAGCCGGGAAACGCGCAGTTTGGCCCGGAAAATGCTGGCCGATGTTACTTGCGGCCACGAAGCGCGGGCAAGTATGCTGGCCGCCGCATCCGGCCCTGCCCGGACCGCCGTTCACCCTCCAGTCGCCATCGACCCTCGCAGTCGAACAGATTTCCCGCCGCGGACGCCCCCTTGACCGAATCCGATACCGCTGCCCGGCCCTCGCCGAACGAGAACTACCTGCTGATCAACGCGTACACCACGCATCCGGCCTCGCCGCTGCTGTCGGTGTCGCGTCGCATCGCCGACAGCGGTTGCAACATGGTCGACACGCGCCTGTCGACCGTGGGCCGGGACGTGTCGGTCACCGCGCTGGCGAACGGCCCCTGGGACGCGGTCGCCAAGCTCGAGGCGATGCTCACGCGCCTGGAGCGCGAGGAAGACCTGAAGCTGGTGTGGTACCGCACGGGTCCGAAGCCGATCCAGTCGAACCTGCTGCCCTACGTGGTGGAAGTGGTCGCGGCCGACAAGGCCGGCATCCTGTTCCAGCTGGCCGACTTCTTCGACCGCCAGGGCATCACGATCGAAAGCCTGCACTCCTCGCGCTACCGCGCGATGCAGACCGGCGCCGACATGTTCTCGGCGCAGATCACGATCGGCATCCCGGCGAACATGCACATCGCCGCGCTGCGCGACGATTTCCTCGAGTTCTGCGACCACCTGAACCTCGACGCGATCATGGATCCGATGAAGTTCTGACTTGATGCGCGCGGACGCTTGCGAAAGCAGGAACTCGCGCGCATTGTGATCGCGACCGTCGCAATGGAACGCCCGTTCGAACGATGAGCGGAACACGCAAGAAGCTCGCAAAGGCCACCCTGCAGCTGCCGCTGGCGCTGTCGGGCGGCGCGAAGGCCACACTGGCCGACCACGCCGGACGCTGGCTCGTCCTCTACTTCTACCCGAAGGATTCCACGCCCGGCTGCACGACCGAAGGCCTGGATTTCAGCGCGCTGCTGCCGCAGTTCCAGGCGCTCGGCGCCGACGTGCTGGGCGTCTCGCGCGACTCGGTGAAATCGCACGACACCTTCTGCGCCAGGCAGGGCTTCGCGTTTCCGCTGGTCAGCGATGCCGACGAAGCGCTGTGCCGCGCGTTCGACGTGATCCGCGAGAAGAACATGTACGGCCGGACCGTGCTGGGCATCGAGCGCAGCACGTTCCTGATCGATCCCGACGGCCGCATCGCGGCGCAATGGCGCAAGGTCCGCGTGCCGGGCCATGCGCAGGCCGTACTCGACGCATTGCAGGCTGCGCAGTCGCAGTGACGGCCACTTCCGAACGTGCCCTCCGCCGTCCCGCATCGCGGGTCACGGCGGTGCGACCGTGCGTGTGCGACACCGGCACCACTCACGTCACCCCTTTTCAACACGGAACGCCGACACTCCGATGATGACCCAAGGCAAGCGCGTCTACGTTCTCGACACCAACGTGCTCATGCACGATCCCACGGCGCTGTTCAAGTTCGAGGAACACGATGTCTACCTGCCGATGCAGGTGATCGAAGAACTCGACAACGGCAAGAAGGGCACCAGCGAAGCCAGCCGCAATGCGCGACAGGTCAGCCGGTTCCTCAATGAACTGATCGAAGCCGCGGGCAGCGACCGGATCGCGACCGGCCTGCCGTTGTTGCGTCCCCAGGGCGTGCAGCTGCGCGGCGTGCAGAGCGTCGGCAAGCTGCGGTTCCAGACGACGACACCGGCGGAAGACCCGGCCTCGTTCGGCGCGGCGGCGCCCGACAACCGGATCCTCGGCGCGATCCTCGACCTGCTGCGCACCGAGCCGGACTACCCGGTGGTGTTCGTCTCCAAGGACATCAACCTGCGGATCAAGGCGGCGATCGCCGGCATCCCGAACGAGGATTACGAGAACGACCGCGCGCTCGACGATTTCAGCCTGCTCTACACCGGCGCGACCGCATTGCCGGCGGATTTCTGGACGATCCACGGCAAGGACCTGCGCTCCTGGACCGACAAGGGACGCACGTACTACGACCTTGCGGCGCCGGAAGGCGACGACTGGTACGCGAACCAGTTCCTGTATCTGCCGGGCGACGAGGAATCCGAATTCCGCGTGACCCGGGTCGAGGACGGCCGCGCGACGCTGCAGATCGTCGACGACTTCCGCCACAGCCAGCACGCGGTCTGGGGCATCAATGCGCGCAACCGCGAGCAGAACTTCGCGCTCAACGCGCTGATGGATCCGGAGATCGATTTCGTCACCCTGCTCGGCACCGCCGGCACCGGCAAGACGCTGCTCGCGCTTGCGGCTGGCCTGGCGCAGACGATGGACCAGCAGCGCTACCGCGAGATCATCATGACCCGCGCGACGGTCAGCGTCGGCGAGGACATCGGTTTCCTGCCCGGCACGGAAGAGGAAAAGATGACGCCGTGGATGGGCGCGTTGACCGACAACCTCGAAGTGCTGACGCACAACCAGGACGGCGGCAGCTGGGGCCGCGCGGCGACCAACGACCTGCTGGCCTCGCGCATCAAGATCCGCTCGATGAACTTCATGCGCGGGCGCACGTTCCTGTCGCGGTATCTGATCCTCGACGAGGCGCAGAACCTCACCCCGAAGCAGATGAAGACGCTGATCACCCGCGCCGGTCCCGGCACGAAGATCGTGTGTCTGGGCAACGTCGAGCAGATCGACACGCCCTACCTCACCGAGACGACGTCGGGCCTGACCTACGCGGTCGACCGCTTCAAGCACTGGGCGCACAGCGCGCACGTGACGCTGCGTCGGGGCGAGCGTTCGCGCCTGGCCGACTTCGCGTCCGAGGTGCTGTAGCCGGCGCGCTGCACGGGGGATGTCCGGGCGGACGATCCGCGTCGCGCACGACCATCTCCCGCGTGCAGACGTCAGGCCTTCAGCCAGAGCAACAGCGCGCCGACACCACCCAAGATGGCGATGAGCGATGCCAGCAATTCCATGACCTGCTTGGCAACGACCAGATGACCGACCACGCCGGACTGCGTCACCTGCAACGGTCGGGCAACCGGCGCGTCCCCGGCAGTCACGACCACCGGCGCTTCGTCCGCAGCCGCACCATCGGCGAACAGACGCAGCCGGAAACGCCGTAGCCCCGCATCCACCAGTGCCACCAGTTCCTCGCCGGCGCCGTCGCCGACGCGAATGGGCGCGCGCATTTCCATCTTCATTCCCACGCCGCCGCGCGCCACCAGGCCACCATCGAGAAAAAGACGCTCGCCGGTGAAGGGACTGTTCTCGAAACGGATCTCGTGTCCCTTGTACGCCAGTTCCCAGCGCTGCCTGAACGTGCCGACCAGCACCAGGAACCCCACGCCCAGCAGCGCCGCCGGAACGGTCAGCCAGAGCGGCGATGCCCGGGTCACGATGCCTCCCACCGCGCTGGCCAGAAGCCCCATGCTGGTCAGCAGACCGGCCTGCTGCATCCACCGGATCCGCTCGTCGACCACATCGATCAGCTTGCGCAAGACAATTCCCCTTCCCCGTTTCCGTCGCGACGCCCACGCCCCGCCAGGAATCATATATGCAATCCGTGCGAATCGAGCCACGCGGGCGCAGGCGCCCCGGCACGCGAACGAATGATGTCCTGATGATCAACATATCGGCCTGGTGATTGCATTGGCATGTCTCACAGGTCCAGAATCCCGCATGTCCCGATCGCCCGAAGCCCCATGATCTCCGCCGCCCAACTGCGCGCCGCCCGCGCCCTGCTCGGCATCGACCAGCGTACGTTGGCGGCGATGGCCGGCGTCTCGCTGCCGACGATCCAGCGCATGGAAACCAGCAAGGGCGATGTGCGCGGCTCGATTGCCACGCTGACCAGGATCGTCGAGGCGCTGGACGCCGCCGGTCTCGAACTGATCGGCAACGCGCAGTCCAGTCAGGGCACGGGCCGCGGCGTGCGGCTCAAGACGCCGGCATGACCGACCGGTTGCCACGCTGGGTGTGGACCGGCGCGGTGACGCTGGCCTGCATCGCCGGCATGGTCAACGTGGTGGGCTATCTCGGCTTCGAACACCAGGCCGTCAGCCACCTGACGGGCACCACCAGCCTGCTCGGTGCGGCGCTGGCCGAGGGCGACTGGCGCTCGGTCCGGCACCTGTGGGCGCTGCTGATCGCGTTTTCCTTCGGCGCGATGCTCAGCGGCCTGATCATCCAGGACAGCACGCTGCGGCTGGGCCGGCGCTACGGCGTCGCGCTGGCGCTCGAGGCGCTGCTGCTGGCCGCGGCGGTGCCGCTGTTCATCGCCCAGCAGCTCAACGGCGCATTGCTCGCGGCGATGGCCTGCGGCCTGCAGAACGCGATGGTCACCACCTACAGCGGCGCGATCGTGCGCACGACCCATCTCAGCGGCATGTTCACCGACCTGGGCATCGGCCTGGGCCACCTGATCCGCGGCATGCCGCTGCCGATGCGCCGGCTGACGCTCAGCGGCCTGATCATCAGCGGCTTCCTGGCCGGCGGCGTCATCGGCGCCTGGCTGTTCCGCGAGATCGGCTACCACGCGCTGCTGGTTCCGGCGGCGCTGACCGGGATCACCGGGATCGGCTACACCGTCTACCGGCATTGGCGCATCACCCATCCTGCACCGCGCGGCCACTGAACCGCGCCGATGCGGCCCACGGGCTGTTGCACAATGCGCGGATGGACAACGACCGCCCCCGCCCCCGCTCCGTGATGACGATCGCCGGCTCCGATTCCGGCGGCGGCGCCGGTATCCAGGCCGATCTCAAGACCTTCGCCGCGCATGGTGTGCACGGCCTGTCCGCGATCGCCGCGCTGACCGCGCAGCACACGCGCGGCGTCACCGCGGTGCATGCGCCGCCGGTCGCGTTCCTGCGCGCGCAGATCGACGCCTGCTTCGACGACTTCGACGTGCGCGCGGTCAAGATCGGCATGCTGGCGACCGCGGAGATCGTCGACGCCGTCGCCGATGCGCTGGCGCTGCATCCCGACGTGCCGGTGGTGCTGGACCCGGTGATGATCGCGACCTCGGGCGCGAAGCTGCTCGACGACGACGCGCTGGATGCACTGCGCGGCCGGCTGATCCCCCGCGCGCACGTGCTGACGCCGAACCTGCCGGAAGCCGAACTGCTGCTCGGCCGCAGCATCGCCGCCGGCACCGACGCCGAAGCCGCGCTTGCCGCGCTGCGTGCACTGGGCGCGCATGGGGTGCTGCTCAAGGGCGGCCATCTGGATGAAGGCGACGACGTCGTGGATCGCTACGCCGATGCCGACGCCGCATTCGCGCATCGCGCGCCGCGGCTCGACATCGACGGCCACGGCACCGGCTGCACGCTGTCGTCGGCGATCGCCGCACGCCTCGCACGCGGCGACGATGCGGCGACCGCCTGCCGCGCGGGTATCGACTACGTGCACCGTGCGATGCGCGACGCCTATCGCCCCGGACGCAGCGCGGTCAGCGTGCTCGGACATCTGGGCCCGCTCGCGTCGTGAGCACGGCGGCCACCCGCGTCGAACCGCTCGATAGCGGCGACGGCCATCGCTTCGAACTGATCATGCGCGTGCCAAACGCGCCGACGGGCCGGCTGTTGTGGCTGCCGGCGATGGGCGTGCCCGCGAAGCACTACCTGCCGTTCGCCGACGCCCTGGCTGCGCGCGGCATCGCCGTCGGCCTGCACGAATGGCGCGGCATCGGCTCGAGCAGCCTGCGCGCCGGCCGCGCGCACGACTGGGGCTACCGCGAACTGCTGGCCGACATCGCACGCAGCGCGGCGGCGCTCGATGCCGCCGTGCCGGGCGCGACGCGCATCGTCGGCGGCCACAGCCTCGGCGGCCAGCTCGCCTGCTGCCATCTCGCCCTGCAGCCCGATGCGGCCGACGCGCTGTGGCTGATCGCCAGCGGCGCGCCGTACTGGCGCGCGTTCCCGCCGCGCGTGCGCTACACGCTGCCGCCGCTGTACCGCTTCATGGCGTGGCTCGCGCGCACGCGCGGCGTATTGCCCGGGCGCCGGCTGCGCTTCGCGGGCAATGAATCGCGCGGTGTGATCGCCGATTGGTCGCGCAGCGGATTGCGCGGGCGCTATGCGGCCGCTGGACTCGACATCGACATGGATGCGGCGATGGCGCGCGTCGACGTGCCCGTCCGCGCGGCATGGCTCGACGACGACTGGCTCGGTCCGCCGTCGTCGCTGCGTTTCCTGCTGGGCAAGCTCGGCAGCGCGGATACCAGGATCGAATGCTTCGACGCCGCGCGCCTGGGCGCGAACGCCGACCATTTCGCATGGATGCGCACGCCCGACGCGATCGCCGCTTGGCTCGCCGACAGCTGAGGCTGCCGGCAGGCGTCCGCTACACTGCGCCGATTGCCCGACGAGCGATTTCCTGCATGACCGCACCGCTGCCCGCACGCGACGACATCCGCATCGCCGTCATCGGCCTCGGCTACGTGGGCCTGCCGCTCGCGGTCGCGTTCGGACGTCGCCACGCGACACTGGGTTTCGATATCGATCGGACGCGCGTGGCGGGCCTGCAGCGCGGCGACGACCACACCCGCGAACTGTCGCGCGACGAACTGCATGCGGCCACGCATCTGCGCTACAGCGCCGAGGCTGCAGACCTCGCGGGTTGCAACGTACACATCGTCACCGTGCCGACGCCGGTCGACGCCTACAAGCGACCCGACCTGTCCGCGCTCGAGGCATCGAGCCACGCAGTCGGCGCGGCCCTGCAGCGCGGCGGCGTGGTGATCTACGAATCGACGGTGTATCCCGGCGCGACGGAAGAGATCTGCGTGCCGATCCTCGAAGCCGCCTCGGGTCTGCGCTATCGCGACGATTTCCACGTCGGCTACAGTCCCGAGCGCATCAATCCAGGCGACAAGCAGCACCGGCTGGAGAACACCCTCAAGGTCACCGCGGGCTCCAGCGACGCGGCTGCGGCGTTCGTCGATGCGCTGTATCGCGACATCGTCCAGGCCGGCACGCATCGCGTGTCGAGCATCCGAGTGGCCGAAGCGGCCAAGGTCATCGAGAACACCCAGCGCGACGTCAACATCGCCCTGGTCAACGAGCTCGCGCTGATTTTCGATCGCCTCGGCATCGACACGCACGAAGTGCTGGAAGCCGCGGGCACGAAATGGAACTTCCTGCCGTTCCGGCCGGGCCTGGTCGGCGGCCATTGCATCGGCGTCGACCCTTATTACCTGACGCACAAGGCGCAGGAGATCGGCTACCACCCGGAAGTGATCCTCGCCGGCCGCCGCATCAACGACAGCATGGGCCTGCATGTCGCCCAGCGCGTGGTGAAGCTGATGCAGCAGCGCGGCATCCAGACCGCCGGCGCGCGCGTGCTGGTGCTGGGCCTGGCGTTCAAGGAGAACTGCCCGGACCTGCGCAACACGCGTGTCATCGATGTGGTGCACGAACTGCAGAGCTACAGCATCGACGTCGACGTGCACGACCCGTGGGTCGCCACGGCATATGCGCAGCACGAGTACGGGCTGACGCCGATCGACACGCCGCAGGCCGGCGCCTACGACGCGATCATCCTCGCGGTGGCGCACACCCAGTTCCGCGAACTCGGTGCGCAGGGCCTGCGCGCGTTCGGCAAGCCGGGCGCGGTGCTGTTCGACGTCAAGGCGGTGCTGCCTGCGGACGCGGTGGACGCG
This sequence comes from Proluteimonas flavola, assembly GCF_021191705.1. Taxonomy (GTDB): domain Bacteria; phylum Pseudomonadota; class Gammaproteobacteria; order Xanthomonadales; family Xanthomonadaceae; genus Luteimonas; species Luteimonas flavola. Next base: position 10,677 of record NZ_JAIWPU010000026.1, on the reverse strand, counting down.
CGACTCTAGATTGTGGCGGCGGCCTGCAGTCCAGCGCCATCCGGGACGTTCTGCTGACGCGAAGGCCCATGGATGACCCGCCCTCCGGGCTGTTGCAAACCGCGTCCCGCCTGCGCGGGGATGACGAGAACTGGCCGATCGCGTCGGATGGCGTCGCGTGTGCAGTCGCGGTTTCCGGGCGCGCCACGCCGGCGAGCGACCCGAATCGCATCAGTTGGCCTCATCGACACGTGCTGGAGACTGCGCTCCGGTATCGGGTCACGCATCTCCGCATGTAGCGTTGCGCGCGCGAATCTCGCCGCACCGGATGCACGCCGACAAGAGAGTCGTTTCCGACGCGGGATCAATGTCATCGGAAATGCGCCGCGTCGCCAGGAGCGAGGCTGGCGATGCATATCCCCTGCACGTATTCGCACACGTGGAGCGCGACGGGTGACTGATCGGAACCGTCGCATACGCCCCAGCAAAAACAGTCGCGCAACAAAAAAGCCAGCGATCGCTCGCTGGCCTCTTCGTTGTTCTGGTGCGCCCGGAAGGATTCGAACCTCCGACCCCCAAGTTCGTAGCCTGGTGCTCTATCCAACTGAGCTACGGGCGCCTTGAACAGAAGCGGAATTTTCCAGCAAAACGTTTGCTTCGTCAACCACTATCAGGAATTTTTTCCGGTGGATTTCCGAGGAAATCCGATCGAATTCGAGCAGTGGCGGAGAGTGAGGGATTCGAACCCTCGATGGAGTTTTAAGCCCCATACTCCCTTAGCAGGGGAGCCCCTTCAGCCACTCGGGCAACTCTCCGAAGCAACACGTTCGACGCAGGCGCCGAACGCGGTGCGAAGGATAACGGCTCAGGGCGTCTGCGGCAAATCTTCTTGCGCTTCGGCGCCATCGCCTTCGCGGTGGATGCGCTGATAGATTTCTTCGCGGTGCACAGCGACATCCTTGGGCGCGGTGATACCGATCCGCACCTGGTTGCCCTTGACGCCCAACACGGTGACCGAAACCTGGTCACCAATCATCAGCGTCTCCCCGACGCGGCGGGTCAGAATCAACATAGAAATCTCCTGGAACCGGCGCGTAACGTCGCGCCGGCGTGGACTGTATTCGGACCGCTCTCGACCTTGGGAACCGATTACAGACCTTATGAGGTCGTGAAGCATGTCCCCTGCCGGGCGGCCGGTCAACAACCGGGGACGCGCGTTTAGCGCCCGCTTAGCCGAGACGCTGCGCAACCCACTGATGCACCTCGCCAAGCGCCGCCACGAGGGCCGGGCCATCCTCGCCGCCGCCCTGCGCCATGTCGGGTCGACCGCCCCCCTTGCCGCCGGTCCTGGCTGCAACATGCGACAGCAATTCGCCCGCCTTGACGCGACCGGTCGCGGCGCCGCCGACGCCTGCCACCAGCGCGGCCTTGCCCTCGCGCGTGCCGGCCAGCAGCACGACGACATCGCCCAGTTGCTGCTTGAGGCGATCCACCGCATCGCGCAGCGCCTTGGCGTCGAGTCCTTCGATGCGCGCGGCGACGACCTTGATGCCGTCGACGTCGACCGCCGACGCACCGAGATCGGCGGTCGCGCCACTGGCGGCCTTGGCCTTCAGCGATTCGAGTTCGCGCTCCAACTGCTTCTGGCGATCGAGCAGTGCGCGCAGGCGTTCGCCCACTTCGCCGGCGGTGCCACCGAGCAGACCGGCCGCCTGACGCATGCGCTCTTCGTCGCTGCGCACGTGATCGAGGGCGGCCTGGCCGGTCAGCGCTTCGACGCGGCGCACGCCGGACGAGACACCGCCTTCCGACACGAGCTTGAACAGACCGATGCGGCCGGTGCGATCGACATGCGTACCGCCGCACAGTTCGACCGACTCGCCCATCGTCACCACACGCACGCGCTCGCCGTACTTCTCACCGAACAAGGCCATCGCGCCGGCATCGAGTGCGGACTGCATGTCCATCTGCTCGATGGTCACCGGATGGTTGGCGCGCACTTCGACGTTGACGCGGCGTTCGATCTCGGCGAGCTCGTCGGCAGTCACCGGCTGGAAGTGCGAGAAGTCGAAACGCAGCCGCTCGGGCGCGACCAGCGAGCCCTTCTGCGCGACGTGCGTGCCGAGCAGATCGCGCAGCGCGCCATGCAGCAGATGCGTCGCGCTGTGGTTGAGCACGATGGTGCCGCGGCGTGCGGCATCGATCGCACCGCGCACGCGGTCGCCGCGCTGCAGCGTGCCCGACACCAGGCGGCCGACGTGGCCGTGGAACTGGCCCGCGAACTTCTGCGTGTCGTCGACTTCGAAACGCACACCGTCGGCTTCGAGCACGCCGGTGTCGCCGACCTGGCCGCCCGACTCGCCGTAGAACGGCGTGCGGTCGAGGATCACGACCACCTCGTCGCCGGCCGATGCGGACTCGACCGGACGCCCGCCGCGCAGCAGCGCGACGACCTGCAGGCCGTCGGCCTCGTACTGGTCGTCGCCGACGAACACCGTCGGCGAAAGCCGGGCGACGAGATCGGCCGACAGGCCGGCGCTCGAGGTGAACTTGCCGGCCGCGCGCGCGGTGTCCCGCTGGCGCTGCATCGCCGCATCGAAGCCGGACATGTCGACCTCGAGGCCGCGCTCGCGCGCGATGTCCTGGGTGAGATCGAGCGGGAAGCCGTAGGTGTCGTAGAGACGGAACGCGTCCTCGCCCGGAATCGCACCACTGCTGCGCGAAGCGACGTCGTCGAAGATGCGCATGCCGGCGTCGAGCGTTTCGGCGAAGCGTTCTTCCTCGGCCCTGAGCGCGCGTTCGACCAGATCGCGTTTCTCGCGCAGTTCCGGATACGCATCCCCCATCACCGCGTCGAGCGTCCCGACCATCGCACTGAAGAACGGCTGGCGCACGCCCAGCATCCAGCCATGGCGCAATGCACGGCGGATGATCCGGCGCAGCACGTAGCCGCGGCCCTCGTTGGACGGCAGCACGCCGTCGACGATCAGGAAGCTGCAGGCGCGGATGTGGTCGGCGATCACGCGCAGCGACTTGTTCTCCAGATCCTGCGTGCCGGTGAGTGCGCCGGCCTTGCGGATCAGGGCCTGGAACAGGTCGATCTCGTAGTTGCTGTGCACGCCCTGCAGGATCGCGGCGAGGCGCTCCAGGCCCATGCCGGTGTCGACGCACGGTGCAGGCAGCGGCACCAGCGTGCCGTCGGACTGCTTGTCGAACTGCATGAAGACCAGGTTCCAGATCTCGATGAAGCGGTCGCCGTCCTCGTCGGGCGAGCCCGGGGGGCCACCGAAGTGCGCGGGGCCGTGGTCGTAGAAGATCTCGGTGCACGGACCGCAGGGACCGGTGTCGGCCATCTGCCAGAAATTGTCGGAGGCGAACGGCGCGCCCTTGTTGTCGCCGATGCGGACGATGCGGTCTTCCGGAATGCCGACCATGTCGCGCCACAGCGCGTAGGCCTCGTCGTCGGTCTGGTAGACGGTGACCAGCAGCCGCTCGGGCGGCAGCTTCCAGACCCGGGTCAGCAGTTCCCAGGCCCAGGCGATGGCGTCCTGCTTGAAGTAGTCGCCGAACGACCAGTTGCCGAGCATCTCGAAGAAGGTGTGGTGACGCGCGGTGTAGCCGACGACGTCGAGATCGTTGTGCTTGCCGCCCGCGCGCAGGCAGCGCTGGACATCCGCCGCGCGCACGTAACTGCGCTTCTCGGCGCCCAGGAACACGTCCTTGAACTGCACCATGCCGGAGTTGGTGAACAGCAGCGTGGGATCGTTGCCGGGGACCAGCGGCGCCGACGGCACGATGGTGTGGCCCTTGCCCTTGAAGAACTCGAGGAAGTCGCTGCGGATCTGGGCGGTGCTGGTGGGGGTCTGCGTGGTCATGGGCCTGGCGGGACGGACGTGCTGGAGGGGGTATGGGCATCCCCGGCAGCCGCGCGCGCCCGTCATCTCGACGGGTGCCGGTCGGGCGCCGTGCCCACAACCGCAAAGGGTAGCAGGCCGTCCGGGGGCCACGCGCCCCTGCACGTCCGGCGGTGTCCGCCAGCCGCTCCGCAGTGCCTCAATCGCCCCGGAATGCGCGGACCGCGCCGTAGGCGGTCTCGCCGTCGAATCCACGACGCAGCAGGAAATCCACGGCCTTGCGCCGCAGTGCCGGATCGTCCGCGAACGCGGCCACGTCGTAACGGCGCTCGAGCAGATCGCGCGCGCGCTGCGGCCAGTCGGCCTCGCCATCGGCGGCCAATGATTCGAAGGCCGCGGCAATCCGGCCCGCATCGAGCCGGTGGGTCGCCAGTTCGGCCTCGATCCGCAGCGGGCCATGGCCACCGGTCGCACGGCTGCGTGCGAGGCTCGCGGCGAACCGGCCGTCGTCCTGCCAGCCGGCCTCGCGCATGCGCTCGACGGCGTCGGCGGCGGCCTCGGGCTCGATGCCGCGCGCTGCGAGCTTGCGCAGCAGTTCGGGCTGCGAGTGCTCGCGCCGCACCAGCAACGACAACGCCCGCTGGGCGGGCGTCAATTCGCGGCGTTTCTTTCGCCTGCCGGCGGCAGGCGTCTCACCATCGACCGTCGATCCAGTACCGGCTGCGCCGAGACCGTCCACGGACCCGCCAGCCGGCAGGTCCGTGTCATGCGCTTCGCCGCCGTGGGGCAGGCCCGACGCGACCGGCTCAGTCGTCGTCGTTTTCTTCATTGCCCGCCGCTGCAGCCAGCACCGCCGCAGGCAGCAGCTTCTCGCGGATGCCCGCCTCGATGCGCGCGGCCACTTCCGGGTTGTCCTTGAGGTACTGGCGGGCGTTCTCCTTGCCCTGCCCGATCCGCTCGTCGCCCGCGCTGTACCAGGCGCCCGCCTTCTCGATCAGCTTGGCTTCGACGCCCATGTCGATCAGCTCGCCTTCGCGGCTGATGCCCTCGCCGTAGAGGATTTCGGTGATGACCTGCTTGAACGGGGGCGCCATCTTGTTCTTGACGACCTTGATCCGGGTCTGGTTGCCGATGATCTCGTCGCCCTTCTTGATCGCGCCGATGCGGCGGATGTCGAGGCGGACCGAGGCATAGAACTTCAGCGCGTTGCCGCCGGTCGTGGTCTCGGGGCTCTGGCCCGGCATCATGATGCCGATCTTCATGCGCAGCTGGTTGATGAAGAACACCATGCAGTTGCTGCGCTTGATGTTGCCGGTCAGCTTGCGCAGCGCCTGGCTCATCAGGCGGGCCTGCAGGCCCGGCAACTGGTCGCCCATCTCGCCTTCGATTTCGGCGCGCGGAGTCAGCGCGGCGACGGAGTCGATGACGACCATGTCGACCGAGTTGGAGCGCACCAGCATGTCGGCGATCTCGAGCGCCTGCTCGCCGGTGTCGGGCTGCGAGACCAGCAGGTCCTCGACGTTGACGCCGAGCTTCGCGGCATACGTGGGATCGAGCGCGTGCTCGGCATCGATGAAGGCCGCGACGCCGCCCATCTTCTGGCACTGCGCGATCGTCTGCAGGGTCAGCGTGGTCTTGCCCGAGGATTCCGGGCCGTAGACCTCGATGACGCGGCCGCGCGGCAGGCCGCCGATGCCGAGCGCGAGATCGAGCTGCAGCGAACCGGTCGGGATCACCGGGACCACTTCCGACACGCGGTCGCCCATGCGGATCACCGAGCCCTTGCCGAACTGCTTCTCGATCTGGCTCAGGGCTGCGGACAGCGCGCGCTTCTTGTTCTCGTCCATCGTGGTGGTCCTCGTCATTCGTGTTCCGGTGTGGTGGAGGCATCCTCGCAATCGCAGGTCGCACAGGCTGCGACGCTGCAGGGAGGACGCAAAATTAAGTGGGGATGCGGCTGCCGGTCAGCGGCGCGCGACGCGGATGCCCGTCGGGGAACACCGCGCACGCCATGCGCCGGAGCGGCAAGGCGCTCAACGGTTCGGCCTGACCAGCCCGCAATACAGGCCTTCGATCGCGAAGTCCTGGTCGGGCAGCACCTCGATGGGCGCGTAATCGGGATTGCGCGGCATCAGGCGGATGCGGTCCTTGCCGATCTTCAGCAGCTTGACCGTGATCGCATCATCGACCCGGGCGACGACGATCTGGCCCGAGCGCGCATCGCGGGTGCGGTGCACGCCGATCAGGTCGCCTTCGAAGATGCCTTCGTCGCGCATCGAATCGCCCTTGACCTTGAGCAGGTAATCGGGCGACGGCGAGAACAGCACGCGGTCGAGCACGAGGTAATCGTCGGAGCCGATGTCGGCACCGATGGGCGCGCCGGCGGCGACCTGCCCGAGCACCGGCAGGCGGAGCGCATCGCCAGGCGTCGCGCCGAGGGCCAGCGCGTGCTGCGCCTGCTGCACCGGGACCCGCACGCGGATGCCGCGCGCCCGGCCAGGCACCCGCTCGATGGCGCCAGCGGCTTCCAGTGCATCGAGGTGGTATTGCGCGGCGCGCACACCGCTGAAGCCGAACGCGCGGGCGATCTCGGTCTGCGAAGGCGGCATGCCCTCGGCCGCGATGCGCTCGCCGATCATTTCGAGAATCGCGTGCTGGGTCTGGGTCAGTTCCATGGTGAGTAGTATTACTACTAACAAACGGGTGCTGCAAGTCCTGGCGCAGGCAAGCATCGCGGGCGTCAGGCGTCAACCGGTCAGCGCGGGATCGCGAGATGGGTGGCGTCCAGTGCCTTGCCGGCGCCGCGCGGCGTCGTGGCAATGACGGCATCCGCCGGCAATGCGCCCTTGCCGTCCAGGTGCGCGTCGAGCCGGTCGAGCGCGGCATACACGTATGGCAGCAGCGGCACATAGCGCGCGGCATAGTCCGGGAGCGCGAGGAACCCGTCGAAGTGCTGCGCATGGGCGACCTGCCACAGGCGCACGTCACGCCCCGCCGCCTGCGCCGAGCGGGCGTAGGGCGTGCTGGTGAAGGCCATCGGGATCAGGCCGTCGTCGGCGCCGTGGACCACGACGACCGGCAGGCCGGCGCGCGGCAGGCCGGCGCGGGTCTCGGCGATGCCGGCCTGTACGCGCCGCGCGGCCGCATCGTCGCCGTCATTGAGCGCACGCAGGCATTGCAGGCCGGGCAGCAACGGATCGGCGCCCGCCATGCGCGTGTCGACGAGACCGACGCCCGCACCCGGCGGAATGCCGCTGCCATCGCTCCACCAGGCCGCGCGTTCGGTCGCGGTCGCTGGACGCGGGCTGCCGTCCGGGCCCTGCGCCGCGTAGCGGTAGCCGCAGGGATGCGCGTCGGCATCGAAACGGCCATAGGCCGATGCGTAGGTCGCGGCGATCGCGCGCCACAGATCGAAGCCTGCCGACAAGGCACCAGCGCGCAGCGCGCCATCGGTCCAGCCGTGCCTGCGCAGGATCTCCAACGCGGATCGGGACTGCGCCGCGATGTCGGTGCCCTCGACCAGACCGGCCGCGCGCAGCGAAGCGCAGCGCGCGGTCCACAGCGGTGCGACCTGCGCAGTCAACGGCGGCTGCGGCAGGTTGTCGACCGCGAGCAAGGCGCACGGCATCAGCAGCGCGGCCTCGGTGGTGTAGTCGTAGAGCGAACGCGCGCCCGGCGCATCGACATGGATGCTGGGCTCGCCGGCGACCACGGCATCGAGCCAGTCGCCTTCGAGCGCCGCCGCGCGCAGCACCGCGCCGCCGCCATTGGAAATGCCGACCGCGATGACACGCGTGCTGGCGAAGTCGAACGGCGCGTCGTCGGGATAGGCCTCGCCCAGCGCCTGCAATGCGAACTCCGCCGCCTGGCGCACGTGGCGGCCCCAGTCGGCCTCGGGGTTGTCGCCCGAATGCGCGTGCTTGAACGCGACGCCCTGCCCCATGCCCGCGGGCGCGAACACGGCCTGCGCGCGATCGACGGACGGCGTGCCGTCGGCCGCAACGCCAATGCCCGCATCGGCATCGAAGTAATCGGTGCCCGCGCCCTTGTCGGTGTAGGCGACAGCGCAGCCTTTCGGCAGGCCCCAGGCACCGGCGACGGCGATCGCGCCATAGATGCCGCGCGAACCCGACGACGCCGCGACCACGATGCAGCGGCGCTTGCGGTCGAAGCCGTCGGGCACCTGCACCAGCACGCGATGCGGCTGCGAGGCGCCGGGCACGGTCGCCAGCGCGTGGAACTCGCGACCCGGCACGTCCGCAAGACTCCCGTAGAGCGTGCCATAACCGCCGCCCGGCGCGAGGTCAGCGATGCCGCGCCAGTTCGCCCACAACGCGCGGCGGCGGGCTTCGGCGGCGAGGGGCCGCTCGGGATCGGCAAAGGACGGCGGCGTCATCGCCTGCAGGCCAGCCAGACCGAGGCCGGCGGTCAACAGGTCGTCGTTGTCCCGATGGAGGCTGCTGCGCTGGGCGCTGAACATCGTGGCGTCGTCTCCGCGCATCGAGGCAGGGTCGCTCCGCGGCGCGCTGCCGGCGCAGGCCGGGAACGCGAAACCGAGGGGGGAGAGGCACAGGGCCAGCGCATGCGGGTCCTGACCCTGCAGGCACCGTCGCAGCGCCTTCGTCGCGGACCATCGTACTTGGGTACCCGCCGCGTGTCGGCCTTGGCTTGCCAGTGGGGCGATCGGGTCCGGAAGCCGGATCCGAAACCGCCGTCGGCTCCCCTACTCCGACTCCCCAATCCCGGCCCGGCCGGACTGGCGGCGGCCCGCGCGCAATTGCGCGTGCTGCGTCTGGCTGCCGAAGGCCTGCCCAACAAGCGGATCGCGAAGCCCGGCGCGCGCAACCGCATCCACGCCGGCGTGATCCTGCGCGGCCTGGAAATCAGCGATCCCGCGCTGCGCGTCGCCGGCTGGACGCGATCAGTCGCTCCGCCGCAACGACGGATCGATCCAGTGCACAAGACGGAATGGGCGTACGCCGCGGCGACGGGCTCGGCGCAGGCGCGTCGCCGTGCGGCACCGGCCCCTGCGCCGTACACCCGCGTCGCGCAGGCCGATCAACCGTCGGTCGGCCCGTCCGGTGCCAGCCGACGGGCGGCGGCGTTGCCGATGGTGCCGAGTTCGGCGAGCACCGCGGTCGCGTAACAGCCGGCCGGCAACACGAACGCCAGTTGCAGCCGGTCGGGCGCCAACCAGGTCCACTGCAGGTCGCCGGGTTGCAGGCGGGTCGCGCGACGCTCCTGCGACAGACCGGCGGTTTCCAGGCCGTCGCGCAGGGCGCGCGCCTGCGGGTCTTCGAGCGCCGCGGTTTCGCGTGCGAGTGCCGCGCCCGTGCTGCGCAGCGGGCCGCGGCCCCACAACGGCGCGGTGGGATGGATGTCCTGGGCGGCGACGCGTGCTTCGATTGCCGCACTCCACGGTTCGGGCCCGAACACGCTGCGGCTGCCGTCGAGCATCCACACCTCGCCGTCGAGGCCGGTGTCCCAGTCGCCGGCGTCGACGCGCGCCGCGAGCACGCGGTTGAACAGCGCCGAGCGCGCGGCCGACAGCAGCATCGCGCGCTGGTCGCGGTCCATGCGCCGGCGCGGCGCGGCGAACATGCGCAGGGCCTTGTCGACGTTGCCGCCGTCGTGGCCGAAGCGTTGTTCGCCGAAATAGTTCGGTACGCCGCGCGCGGCGATCGTCTGCAGCCGCGCGTCGATCGCCGCGACATCGCCGACGACATCGCGCAGCGTCAGCACGAAGCGGTTGCCCGCCAAGGCGCCGCGCGGCAGCTTGCGCGCATGCCGCGCCTGCGCCAGCACGCGCAGCGACTGGCCGTGACCGGTCGCCATGGCTTCGAGCGCAGCGATGTCGGGTGCGTCGCGGCCCGGCAACTGCACGGTGAAGCGCTGCGTCGTCAGTGCGTGGCGATCCTTCAGGCCCGCGTAGCCGACCGCGCGACCGTCGACGTCGGCCCACTGCGCGAGCAGGCGCGCGACGAAGGCGGTGTTCATGCCGGTCTTCTCGATCGTCAGCAGCAGGTGTTCGCCCGCGCCGCTGGCCTCGAAGCCGTCGATCTCGTCGACGCGGAAATCCGCGGGATGCTGGCGGATCGTCGCCGACAGCACCGGCGCGCCGTGCGCGGTCGGCATATCGGCCGCGCGATCGGCGCTCTCGTCCGGCTCAACCGCCATCGCGCACCAGCAGGCACGCCGCCTGTGCGGCGATGCCTTCGCCGCGACCGGTGAAGCCGAGGCGTTCGCTGGTCGTCGCCTTGACCGAGATGCAGTCCAACGCGATGCCCAGATCGTCGGCGATCGCCGCGCGCATCGCCGCCGCATGCGGGCCGATCTTCGGCCGCTCGCAGATCACGGTGACGTCGGCATTGCCGACGCGCCAGCCGCGCTGCGCCAGCAGGGTATTGCAATGCCGCAGCAGCGCGCGGCTGTCGGCGCCTTTCCAGCGGTCGTCGGACGGCGGAAAATGCACACCGATATCGCCGAGCGCGAGCGCGCCGAGCATCGCGTCGCACAGCGCATGCAGGGCGACATCGCCATCGCTGTGCGCGAGCACGCCACGCTCGAACGGAATGCGCACACCGCCGACCATGACGTGGTCGCCGTCGCCGAAGGCATGGACGTCGAATCCCTGGCCGATGCGGATGTCTGGGATGGCGGGCATGGGCGGACCCTGCGGACGAAACGGGACGGCAGCTTGCCACGGATCCGCGCGGATGAAGAGCGTAATGAAGGACAAGGCCTACCGCGGAAAATCGTAGGAGCGGGGGGGGGGGGGGGGGGGGGGGTGGGGGGGGGGGCCCCCCCCCCCCCCCCCCCGCGCGCCCCCACGAAGGGGGGAAAG
>NZ_JAIWPU010000025.1 GCF_021191705.1 Proluteimonas flavola | reverse complement strand
CCCCCCCACACCGCGGTCGGGCGGCGGGCCGGTGGGGGCGGCCGCCCCCCCCCCCCCCCCCCCCCCCCCCCCCCGCTCCCACACGTTGGTTTCACGTTCCTTTGAAGCCGTGGTTTTGATCCGTGGCCGAACCGCTCTACCCGCGGCGCGACAACTCGAATTCGAACCGGGCGAGATCCGACGGCGTGGTGACCTTGAAGTTGTCCTCGCGGCCTTCCACCAGCAGCGGGCGGGCGCCCTGCCGCTCCATCGCCATGGCCTCGTCGGTGACCGCGACGCCATCGGCCTCGGCACTTTCGAGTGCGCGGCCCAGCTGCAGGCGACGGAACAGCTGCGGGGTCAGCGCGCGCCACAGGCGTTCGCGCGGCTGCGTCCCGTCGATGCCGCCGTCGTCGCCTGCCCGCTTGAGGGTGTCGCGTACGGGCGCAGCGAGGATCGCGCCGACCGGATCCATGCGGCCGCGTTCGAACAGCGCATCGAGATCGCCGGCGTGCAGGTTCGGGCGCGCGGCGTCGTGTACCAGTACGAAGTCGTCGGGACGGACCGATTCGGGCAATGCGTGCAAACCCGAGAGCACGGAAGCCGCACGCGTGTCGCCGCCCGGCGCACGGACCAATGGCTTGCCATGCAGCACGGCTTCGGGCAGCGCCGGTGCGTCGTCGGCGCCGAGCACCAGCACGATGCCGCCGATGCCGGAATGACCGGCGAGCGCGTCGAGCGTGTGCGCCAGCAGGCTGCGCCCGCCGACGTCGAGGAACTGCTTCGGCATCTCGCCACCGAACCGGCGGCCGCGACCGGCGGCCGGCACGATCACCCAAAGCCCGCCCCGGCCCCGGTCCGGGATGCTCACGGCGCCTGGTCCCGCGCGCGGCGCTGGGCGTCGGGATCGAGCGCATGCTCGGCCGGCAACGGCGCGATGCGCGAATCGTCGACGACGCGGTAGAAGGTTTCGCCCGGCTTGATCATGCCGAGCTCGCCGCGCGCGCGCTCCTCGATCGCCGCCTCACCGGATTTCAGGTCGGCGACTTCGGCCGCGAGCGCGGCGTTGCGGTGTTCCAGGCCTTCGTTCTGGCGCGCCTGCGCTTCGACGCGAGCGCGCAGTTCCTCGACCTGCTCGGTCCCGCCCACGCCGAACCACAGCCGGTACTGCAACCAGGCCAGCAGCGTGGCGAGTACCAGCAGCACGACGAGCAACGCGCGCATCGACCTGTGTCCTGTGGAATCAGCGCTTCAGCGACATGAACGCATCGCGGCCGGCGTACCGGGCGGCGCTGCCCAGGGCCTCTTCGATGCGCAGCAGCTGGTTGTACTTGGCGACGCGGTCGCTGCGGCACAGCGAGCCGGTCTTGATCTGCGTGGCCGTGGTGGCGACCGCGATGTCGGCGATCGTCGTGTCCTCGGTCTCGCCCGAGCGGTGCGAGACGACTGCGGCATAGCCGGCCGCGTCCGCCATCGCGATGGCTTCGAGCGTCTCGGTCAGCGTGCCGATCTGGTTGACCTTGATCAGGATCGCGTTCGCGGTCTTGGAATCGATGCCTTCCTTGAAGATCTTCGGATTGGTCACGAACAGATCGTCGCCGACCAGCTGGACACGATCGCCGATGCGGTCGGTCAGCTGCTTCCAGCCGGTCCAGTCGTCTTCGGCCATGCCGTCCTCGATCGTGACGATCGGGTACTGCGCGGCCCAGTCGGCGAGGAAGTCGACGAACTGCTCGCCGGTCAGGCGCTTGTTCTCGCCGACCAGGTGGTACTTGCCGTTGTCGTGGAATTCGCTCGAGGCGACGTCCAGGCCCAGCAGCACGTCGTCGCCCGCGGCGTAACCGGCCTTGCCGATCGCCTCGAGGATGGTGTCCAGCGCTTCGACGTTGCTGCGGAAGTCCGGCGCGAAGCCGCCTTCGTCGCCGACCGCCGTGCTCAGGCCATGGCCCTTGAGGACGGATTTCAGCGCATGGAAGATTTCGGTGCCCGCGCGCAGCGACTCGGAGAAGCTCGAGAAGCCGACCGGCAGCACCATGAATTCCTGGAAATCGACGTTGTTGTCGGCATGCGCGCCGCCGTTGATGATGTTCATCATCGGCACCGGCAGCACCGGCGCGCGGTCGCCGCCGAGCAGCGTCCACAGCGGCACCTTCTTCGACGCGGCCAGCGCATGCGCGTTCGCCATCGAGACGCCCAGCAGCGCGTTCGCGCCCAGGCGGCCCTTGTTCTCGGTGCCGTCGAGATCGATCAGGCGCTTGTCGAGACCGGCCTGGTCGGCGGCGTCGAATCTTTTCAGCGCTTCGGCGATCGCGCCGTTGACGTTGGCGACGGCCTTCTGCACGCCCTTGCCGAGGTACCGCGTCTTGTCGCCGTCGCGCAGTTCCACCGCCTCACGGGCGCCGGTCGAGGCGCCGGAGGGCACCATCGCACGGCCGAAGCTGCCGTCTTCCAGCGTCACTTCGGCTTCGAGGGTCGGATTGCCGCGGGAATCGAGGATCTCGCGGGCGTGGATCTTGGCGATGGCGGTCATGGTCGGGTCGAAAGTCTCGTTCGGGAAAAATGGGAGTGCTCAGGCGTCGACGAAGCGCGCTTCCTGGGCCAGGACGTGTTCGGGAATCGGGTGGCCGTCGCGGCGGGCCACGGTGATCTGCGCTCGGGTGCCGAAGCCACCGAGGATACGGCCGTCGTCGAGAAATACCTGCCAGTCCTCGATCTCGGTGACCGCGACGGTCACCGGCCCGGCCGGCGTGGCGCCATCGACGAAGGGCGTGACGATGCGCAGGGTCACCGATGCAGCGTCGATCGATTCCGGCGTGCCCCAGACGTGTTCGATCGCATCGGCCCCATTGCGCAGCGGGATCTTCACCCCGACCTGCAAGGGCGAGCCGACGTACGGGCGCAGGTCATCGATCGAAGTCTGGGCGCGCTCGCGCGCGGCGTGCAGCAGCGGCTCGTCGCGCGCGGCCGGCACGGCGGCATTCGCGATCCGGCGGCCACTGCGCACGGCCAGGGCGATCGCTGCCGCGCACGACAGCAAGGCCACCAGCCAGGGCCACCAGCCGGTCAGAGGTCGGCTTCCGCGAAGCCGGCGCGCTTGGTCACGGCATCGAGTTCCAGCATCGTTTCCAGCAGCGCGCGCATGCGGCCCAGCGGCCACGCATTCGGGCCGTCGCTGAGCGCTTCTTCCGGCTTGGGGTGCGTTTCCATGAAGACACCGGCCACGCCGACCGCGATCGCCGCACGCGCCAGCACCGGCACGAACTCGCGCTGGCCGCCGCTGGAATTGCCCTGCCCGCCCGGCAGCTGCACCGAATGGGTGGCGTCGAACACGACCGGGCAGTTCGTCTCGCGCATCACCGCCAGCGAGCGCATGTCGCTGACCAGGTTGTTGTAGCCGAAGCTCGCGCCGCGCTCACACACCATGATCTGGTCGTTGCCGGTGGATTTCGCCTTCTCGACGACCGGCTTCATGTCCCACGGCGACAGGAACTGGCCCTTCTTGATGTTGACCGGCTTGCCGGCGGCGCAGACCTTCTTGATGAAATCGGTCTGGCGCACGAGAAAGGCCGGCGTCTGCAGCACGTCGACGACCGAAGCGACCTCGTCCATCGGCGTGTATTCGTGCACGTCGGTCAGCACCGGCACGCCGAGCTGGCGCTTCACTTCCGCCAGCACGCGCAGGCCCTCTTCCATGCCCGGGCCGCGGAAGCTGGTGCCGGACGTGCGGTTGGCCTTGTCGAAGCTCGACTTGAAGATGAAGTGGATGCCGAGCTCGGACGTGATCTCCTTCAGCTGGCCGGCGACATCGAGCTGCAGCTGCTCGGACTCGATGACGCAGGGACCGGCGATCAGGAAGAACGGCTGGTCGAGACCGACCTCGAATCCACAGAGCTTCATGCGTGTGCCTCCTTGAGCAGCGCGCCGCCGGCCTTGCGTTCGCGCGCGGCGCGCACGAAGCCGACGAACAGCGGATGGCCGCCGCGCGGCGTCGACAGGAATTCGGGATGCGCCTGGCAGGCGATGAACCACGGATGCTGCGGCAGTTCGACCATCTCCACCAGCAGGTCGTCCATCGACTTGGCGGCGATCACCAGGCCGGCGTCCTCGAGCTGGGTGCGGTAGCGGTTGTTGAATTCGTAGCGATGGCGATGGCGCTCGCCGACGACATCCCGGCCGTAGACCTCGCGCGACTTCGTGCCGGGCTTGAGGCGCTGCTCCTGCAGGCCCAGGCGCATCGTGCCGCCCAGATCGCTGTCCTCGCTGCGGCGCTCGACATCGCCCGACTGCGTGCGCCACTCGGTGATCAGGCCGATCACCGGATGCGGCGACTGCTTGTCGTTCTCGGTGCTGTTGGCGCCTTCGAGACCGGCGACGTTGCGCGCCATGTCGACGACGGCGGCCTGCATGCCGTAGCAGATGCCGAAATACGGCAGGCCGGTCTCACGCGAATACCGCGAGGCGAGGACCTTGCCTTCGAAACCGCGGTCGCCGAAGCCGCCGGGCACCAGCACACCATCGACATCGCCGAGCCACGCAGCGGCACCGTCGCGCTCGATGTCCTGCGATTCGATCCACTTCAGGCTGACGCGGGTGCGCTGGCGCACGCCGCCGTGCTTGAGCGCCTCGCCGACCGACTTGTAGGCGTCCTTGTGGTCGACGTACTTGCCGACGACGCCGATCACCACTTCGTCGATCGGATGCTCGACCGCATTGACCACGTCGACCCACTCCGACAGATCCGCCGTCGGCTTGGCCTTGTCGCCCAGCCGCAGGCGCTCGACGACGATCTCGTCCAGGCCCTGCGCGTGCAGCCACATCGGAATCTTGTGGATGTTGTCGAGATCGACGGCCGAGATCACCGCCTTCTCCGAGACGTTGGTGAACGAGGCGATCTTGCGGCGCTCGCCATCGGGCAGCGGCTGCTCGCTGCGGCACAGCAGGATGTCGGGCTGGATGCCGATGGAGCGCAGTTCCTTGACCGAGTGCTGCGTGGGCTTGGTCTTCAGCTCACCGGCGGCCGCGATGTACGGCACCAGGGTCAGATGCATGAAGAGGGCCTTGTCTGCGCCGCGGTCGGTGCGGATCTGGCGGATGGCCTCCAGGAACGGCAGCGACTCGATGTCGCCCACCGTGCCGCCGATCTCCACCAGGGCCACGTCGTAGCCCTGGGTGGCTTCGTCGATCGCGCGCTTGATCGCATCGGTGATGTGCGGGATGACCTGCACGGTCGCGCCGAGGTAATCGCCGCGGCGTTCCTTGCGGATCACGCTCTCGTAGATCTTGCCGGTCGTGATCGAGTTCTTGCCCGACAGGCGCACATTGATGAAGCGCTCGTAGTGGCCGAGATCGAGGTCGGTTTCCGCGCCGTCGTCGGTCACGTAGACCTCGCCGTGCTGGAACGGGCTCATCGTGCCGGGATCGACGTTGATGTAGGGATCGAGCTTCATCATCGTCACCCGCAGGCCGCGGGCTTCGAGAATGGCCGCCAGCGAGGCGGCCGCGATGCCCTTCCCGAGGGAAGAGACCACGCCGCCGGTCACGAACACGAGCGGAGTGATGGAACTGCTGGAAGGAGGCGTCATGGGGACAGCGGGTCGCTGGAAAGCCCCATTCTACAGGCTGTGGCGCAAGGGCGCCCGGTCCTTGCGCAACGGATCGGAACCTCGGCGCCCGCCCGGACAGCAGAACGCCCCGGATGACCGGGGCGTTCCATGGGTGATGCCTGGCCGCCTGGATCAGGCCGGATCTTCCTCTTCTTCCTCGACCTGCGGCACCGGCTCTTCGGCGGTCTGGACGGCAGCATCGGCCTGCGCATCGTAGGCCTCGTTCACCGCGTCGGACGCGTAATCGGCTTCGGTGGCGGCGGTTTCGGCAGCCTGCGCCGACGCCTCGGCAGTCTGGGCAGCCTGCTCGGCCTGCTGCGCGGCGACCTGTGCGTCGCGGGCCTGCTGCTCGATCGAGGCGTCCTGGGCGAACGCGGGCGCGGCGAAGGCGGTGGCGACGATGGCGGCGAACAGAACGTTGCGGGTCTTCATTGGACTCTCCGGATTTGAAAACGAAAGGTGGCGCAGTGAATCGTCTTGCAAGTCATCCGCTGCAGACCGGCGGATGAAGGATGTCGGCTGGACTGCTCGACGGCCCCGAACCTAACGATCTGAACCCGGCCCGGAACTGAACAACGCCTTACTTACAGCGCCTGCACATACCGCTAACTTCGATGCAATCGCTTACACGCGACCGTGGCGCGGATCGCGCATCGAATCGCCCTGCGAGACCCGCTGATCGGCCAATCGGCAATTCCTTTACCATGCGCCGATTCCCGCTGCGCAGCATCGAATGAACACCCGTTACAACGCCGCCGACATCGAAGTCCTCTCCGGCCTGGATCCGGTCAAGCGCCGCCCCGGCATGTACACCGACACCACGCGCCCGAACCATCTGGCGCAGGAAATCATCGACAACGCCGTCGACGAAGCGTTGGCCGGACACGCCCGCGAGATCGCCGTCACCCTGTTCAAGGACGGCAGCTGCGAGGTGTCCGACGACGGCCG
Organism: Proluteimonas flavola; assembly: GCF_021191705.1. Taxonomy (GTDB): domain Bacteria; phylum Pseudomonadota; class Gammaproteobacteria; order Xanthomonadales; family Xanthomonadaceae; genus Luteimonas; species Luteimonas flavola. The sequence continues at coordinate 34,978 of NZ_JAIWPU010000025.1, read as the reverse complement.
CGGCATGCCGGTCGACATCCATCCGGAGGAAAAGATTCCGGGCGTCGAATTGATCCTCACCCGCCTGCACGCCGGCGGAAAGTTCAGCAACAAGAACTACACCTTCAGCGGCGGCCTGCACGGCGTGGGCGTCAGCGTGGTCAATGCGCTGTCGACGCTGGTGGAAGTGCACATCAAGCGCGACGGCAGCGAGCACCGCATCACCTTCCGCGATGGCGACCGCGCCTCGCCGCTGGAAGTGGTCGGCACGGTCGGCAGGAAGAACACCGGCACCCGCGTGCGCTTCTGGGCCGACCCGAAGTATTTCGACAGTCCGAAGTTCAGCGTGCGCGCCCTGCGTCATCTGTTGCGCGCCAAGGCCGTGCTGTGCCCGGGCCTGACCGTGACGCTGCTGGATGAGGCCACCGGCGAGCGCGACCAGTGGCTGTTCGAGGACGGCCTGCGCGATTACCTCAAGGGCGAACTGGCCGAGCGCGAACTGCTGCCGCCGGAGCTGTTCGTCGGCGCGCTCAAGAAGGACACCGAGACCGTCGACTGGGCGGTCGCGTGGGTGGTCGAGGGCGAGCTGGTGCAGGAGAGCTACGTCAACCTGATCCCGACCGCGCAGCACGGCACCCACGTCAACGGCCTGCGCACCGGCTTCACCGACGCGCTGCGCGAGTTCTGCGATTTCCGCAATCTGTTGCCGCGCGGCGTCAAGCTGGCGCCGGAAGATGTCTGGGACCGCGTCGCCTTCGTGCTGTCGATGAAGATGACCGACCCGCAGTTCTCCGGCCAGACCAAGGAGCGGCTGTCGTCGCGCCAGGCCGCGGGCTTCGTCGAAGGCGCCGCGCACGACGCCTTCAGCCTGTGGCTGAACCAGCACACGGATCTGGGCGAGAAGATCGCCCAGCTCGCGATCGACCGCGCCAGCGCGCGGCTCAAGACCGAGAAGCAGATCGTCCGCAAGAAGGTCACCCAGGGCCCGGCGCTGCCGGGCAAGCTGGCCGACTGCATCAGCCAGGACCTCTCGCGCACCGAACTGTTCCTCGTCGAGGGCGACTCGGCCGGCGGCAGCGCCAAGCAGGCGCGCGACAAGGATTTCCAGGCGATCCTCCCGCTGCGCGGCAAGATCCTCAACACCTGGGAAGTCGCGAGCACCTCGGTGCTGGCATCGGAGGAAGTGCACAACCTCGCGATCGCGATCGGCTGCGATCCGGGCAAGGAGGACATCTCAGGCCTGCGCTACGGCAAGGTCGTGATCCTGGCCGACGCCGACTCCGACGGCCTGCACATCGCGACGCTGCTGTGCGCGCTGTTCCTGCGCCATTTCCCGGCGCTGGTGGCGGCCGGCAACATCTTCGTCGCGATGCCGCCGCTGTTCCGCGTCGACGTGGGCAAGCAGGTGTTCTATGCGCTCGACGAGGAAGAAAAGCGCCTGCTGCTGGAAAAGATCGCGCGCGAAAAGCTCAAGGGCCAGGTCAACGTCACCCGCTTCAAGGGTCTGGGCGAAATGAATCCCTCGCAGCTGCGCGAATCGGCGATCCATCCCGATACGCGCCGTCTGGTGCAGCTGACCATCGACGACGATCTGCAGACGCGCTCGCTGGTCGACATGCTGCTGGCGAAGAAGCGTGCCGGCGATCGCAAGGCGTGGCTGGAAACCAAGGGCGACCTCGCCACGCTGGAAGTCTGATGGCGCTCCGTGCCGTGGCGGCGGATCACGCCGCCCCGCCCGGCCGCCACGCCTGACCGATGCTCGACTACACCATCCCGGTCCTGCTGATCGTCCTGCTCGGTGTCTGGCTGCGTCGCAGCCGCTGGACGCCGGAGGGCTTCTTTCCGGCGATCGAGTGGTTCTCGTTCTACGTCGCGTTTCCCGCGCTGCTCTTCATCAACACCGCGCGGCTGGAATTCACCGGCGGCGCGCTGCGCGACCTGACCGCGGCAACCCTGCTGCCGACGCTGGCCATGGTCGCGCTGCTGGTGATCGCGCTGCGCCTCGTCCCGCGCCTGCCCGACCCGAGCCGCTCGTCGATCATCCAGGGCGCCGTGCGCCCGAGCACCTATTTCGGGCTCGCCGTCGCGTCCTTGCTGTTCGAGGACGCCACGGCTGCGCTGGTGATGCTGGCGCTGGCGATCTGCCTGCCGGTGGTCAACGTGGTCGCCGTCGTCGCACTGGCGTGGTGGAGCGGCACGCGTGTCAGCGTCGCGCGCATCGCCACGATGCTGGCGAAGAATCCGATCATCGTCGCGACCGTCGCCGGCGCGCTGGTGAATGTCGCGGGCGTGCCGGTGCCGGCGCCGCTCGGCAACGGGCTGGATATCGTCGGCGGCGCGTCGCTCGCGCTGGGCCTGGTCTGCGTCGGCGGCGGGCTCGACTTCAACTGGTCGTCGGCGCGCCCGCTGGCGCTCGGCATCACCTCGACGCTGAAACTGCTGGCCCTGCCGCTGCTCGCCGTCGCAACCTGCCGCCTGCTCGACGCCGACGAAGACGTGACCCGCGCCGCCTGCTTCTACGCCGCGCTGCCGACCGCATCGAACGCCTACATCATGGCGCGGCAGATGGGCGGCGATGCGCCGCTGATGGCCTCGCTGATCACGCTCCAGACCCTGCTCGCGATCGTCACCGTGCCGCTCGCACTGCTGTTGCCGGTGTGGTGGCCGGCCTGACCCGGACGGCGCCGCCCGTCCGCAGGTAACGTTTCCGTAACGCCTGAATGCGCGTCGCACGGCAGACTCTCCCGATGCCATTACCCGACCGCCACCTCGATCTCGGCTGCGGCGACGCACCGCGCAATCCCTACGGCCGCGCCCAGCTGTGCGGCATCGACATTCGCGCGCCCGACGGCGACGTCGCGCACGAACACCGCACCGCGAATCTCGTCGTCGCGCCGATCCCCTACCCCGACGGCAGCTTCGGTTCGGTCTCGGCCTACGATTTCATCGAGCACGTACCGCGGATCTTTCCCGATGCCGGCGGTGGCACGCGCTTTCCCTTCATCGAACTGATGAACGAGATCTGGCGCGTGCTCGCGCACGACGGCCGGCTGTACGCGCTGACCCCGGCGTTTCCGCATACCGATGCCTTCGTCGATCCGACCCACGTCAACATCATCACCGACGACAGCCACGCGTACTTCTGCGGGCCAACGCCCGACGGCCGCATGTACGGCTTCCACGGGCACTTCGAGATCGTGCGGGTGATCCGAACCGAACGCGGCGCGGCCTACAGCGCCCTGCCCGGCTCGCCGCAGAACCACGGCCCGCGCAAGCTCGCCGCACGCGCATTGCGGCGCTGGCTGCGCTGGATGCGCGGCCGCGCGTACACGCCGCGCGCGCCGTATCTGCTGTGGGAGCTGCGCGCGGTCAAACCCCCGCGCTGAGTCCCGTCAGGCCTGGCCGCTGGTCTCGACGGGGCGGCCGGGCCTCCACTTCAATATCGGCTTGAACGGACGCAACAGCTCGGCATCGCTGGCGCCCGTGGCCGCTCATGCGCTGCGTGCGTATCCGATGGCGTCTTCGATCAGCCTGCGCAGCAGCGGCTGCAGCCGGCCTGCACGCGCCGCGTCCCAGGCGAACGTGTCCTCGTCCATGTAGCAGCGCTGGCTGATTTCCAACTGCACGGCTTCGACGCCGGCTTCCGGCTGCCCGTAGTGCCGGGTGATATGCCCCCCCTTGAAACGGCCGTTGGCGACGTGGCCGAACTGCGACTGCGCGGCCAGCTGCGCGGTCAGGCACGCTTCCAGCGCCGGGCTGCAGCTCGCGCCGCTGGCGGTACCCAGGTTGAGATCGGGCAACGGACCTTCGAACAGGAACGGCAGCGTGCCGCGGATCGAATGCGCTTCCCACAGCACCACACGGCCATGCGCGGCGCGCAGGCGCGCGATCTCGTCACCGAGCGCAGCGTGGTAGGGACGCCAGTAGGTCTCGACGCGCGCGGCGACATCGTCGGGCGACGGCGCCTCGCCGGGCCGGTAGACCGGGCCGCCGTCGAAACGCACCACCGGGCACAGGCCGGTGGTGTTCTGGCCGGGATACAGCGAGACGTCGTCCTCTGACCGGTTGAGGTCGACGACGTAACGCGAATGCGTGGGCACCAGCATCGAGGCGCCGAGCTCGCGCGCGAACGCGTACAGGTCGGCGACGTGCCAGTCGGTGTCGGGTACCCGGCGCGCTTCATCGGTCAGCCGCGAAGCGATCGCGTCGGGCACGCGCGTGCCGTTGTGCGGAACGCTGATCAACAGCGGCGCATCGCCGCGATGGAGCTGGAAGATCGGGGTCTCGCTCATCGGCGCATTGTAGGCGCCGGCCTGTCGCGAGTGGGGGTCGCGCGAAGCAGAATCTTGCAGTACGACGTCATTTCCTCGGCTTTCAACAGACGGATGCCTGGTCAAGCGGGAATGACGAACTTTCGGGATTCCGCACCCCCCTCAGCGCATCAGCACCACTTCCTCGGCGCTGGTGGGATGGATCGCGATCGTGTCGTGCAGATCCTCGAGGGTGATGCCGCGCTTGAGCGCGACCGCGAAGCCCTGCAGGATCTCGTCGGCCGCATCGCCGAGCAGATGGATGCCGACCACGCGGCGTTCGTCGCCGGTGCAGACCAGCTTGAACAGGCTGCGCTGGGTCGATTCGGCCAGCGCCTCGCGCATCGGGCGGAAATTGCTGCGGTAGACGTGCACGTCGTCGCCGTATTGCGCACGCGCCTGCGCTTCGGTCAGGCCGACCATCGCCAGCGGCGGATGCGAGAACACCACCGACGGCACGTTGTCGGCATCGAGCTTCGCATCCGCCCTGCCGCCGAACAGGCGGTCGCACAGACGACGCGCCGCGGCGATCGCGACCGGGGTCAGCGCCGGTCCGCAGCCGCAGATGTCGCCGACCGCGTACACGCCCGGCGCAGGCGTGGCCTGCCACGCGTCGACCGGGATATCGCCGGCGGCGTCGGGCGTGATGCCGACGGTGTCGAGTCCGAGATCGCCGGTATTGGGGCGACGGCCGGTCGCGAACATTACCTCGTCATAGCCCTTGCGCGACGTGCCGTCTTCGGCTTCGAGCCACAGGCCGCCGTCGTCGCGATGCAGGGCCTTGAGCCCGTAGCCGAACGCCAGCTCGATGCCCTGCTGGCAATAATTCTCCTGCAACTGCGCGACGAGTTCGGCGTCGGCCTGGCGCAGCAGGCGCTGCTCGCGCACGAACACATCGACTTGGCTGCCGAGGGCCTGCAGCACGCCGGCGAGTTCGATGGCGATATAGCCGCCACCGATGATCGCCACGCGCGGCGGCGCCCCGCACCAGGCGAAGAAATCGTCCGACACCGTGCCCAGCGCCGCGCCCGGAATGTCGGGGCGCTGCGGATGCGAGCCCGCGGCCAGCACGATGTGTGGCGCGGTCAGGCAGGTGCCGTCCTGGCACTCGACGCGGCCCGGCCCCGCCAGCCGCCCGCGCGACGGCAGCACGAGGATGCCGTCGCGGTCGAGCCGCTTGCGGTAGCTGTCGTGGATGCCGTGGATGTAGCGCTGGCGATCGGTGAGGAAGGACGGCCAGTCGAACGCGACCTGCGTGTCCATCGGCAGGTCGAAACCGAAACGCGCCGCCTGTCCCATGCGCAGGCGCAGATCGGCCGCGAGCCACATCGCCTTCTTCGGCACGCAGCCGACGTTGACGCAGGTGCCGCCGAGCGGCTGCGGTTCGATCACCGCGACGCGCTTGCCGTATTCGGCCGCGCGGAACGCCGCGGCGAGGCCGCCGGAGCCGCCGCCGATGACGATGAGGTCGAAGTGCAGCAGCGCGGAATCGTCGTGTGGCGCAGCGCTCATGCGAACCGCGCCGGCGCGTAGGGCGCGGGATCGAAACGCGGCGCGCGGCCGCAGATCAGATCGCGCATCAGATGTCCGGTCGCCACGCTCATGCTGACCCCGAGCATGCCATGGCCGGTCGCGAGCCACAGGTGACGATGGCCGGGCGCGGGCCCGAGGATCGGCACGTCGTCGACGCTGACCGGCCGCCAGCCGTACCACTCCTCCTCGCGCACCGGACCGACCGGTTCGTGCAGGTATTCGCGCGCGGCGCGCTCCAGCGCGTCGAGGCGCACGCGGTTGAGCGAGCGGTCGTAACCGGAGAATTCCATCGTGCTGCCGAGCCGGAAACCGCTGTCCCAGACGGTCACGCAGACGCTGCGTTCGTGCAGCACCATCGGATGCCGCGGCACGATCGACGGCCGCGCATAGGTGATCGAGTAGCCCTTGCCCGGCTGCACCGGCACCCGAATCCGCAGGGACCGTGCGAGCAGCGGCGACCAGGCGCCGGTCGCCAGCAGCAGGTCGCGGCCGGTGAACACGCCCTGGCCCGTGTCCACCCGCACGCCGTCGCCGCTCTCCTCGACCGACCGCACCTCGCAGTGCTCGACCAGCTCGCCGCCCAGCGCGCGGAATGCGCGCGCGAGGCCTGCGACGTAGCGGTCGGGCCGCAGGCGTGCATCGCCCGGAAAGCGGATCGCGCCGACCACGCCTTCGCGCAGGGCCGGCTCCTGCCGCAGGTAGTCGGCCCCTTCGATGCGTTCGACGTCGACGCCCAGCGCGCGCAGCTGCGTGGCCTCGTCCTCGAACGCGTCGAAATCGGCGCGGTCGCGGTAGACGTAATCGACGCCGGAGGCTTCGAATTCGCAGTCGATGCCCAGTGCGTCCAGCCAGTCGGGAAACGCCGCCCGCGAGGCTTCGAGGATCGTCGAGCGCGCACGCATCGCGCGCAGCCAGTCGGGCCGGTTGCAGTGGCGCGCGAAACCGATCATCCAGCGCCACAGCGCCGGGTCGACGCGCGGACTCACCCGGAACGGCGCGTCGGGCATCAGCATCCAGCGCAGCGCCTTGGCCACCGTGCCGGGCGCGGCCAGCGGCGCGGCGTGGCTCGGTGTGATCGTGCCGCAGTTGCCGTGCGAACTGCCGCAGCCCGCGGTACCGGCCTCGAGCACGCGCACGCCGCGGCCGGCCTGCAGCAGCGCGATGCCGCTGGCGAGGCCGATGACACCGCCGCCGGCGATCAGCACGTCGCCCCGCGCGTTCAAGCCGGCGTCCTCACGGCAGCACGGGAATGCGCCGCCAACCCGGACGGCGTCCGTAGGTCAGCCAGCGCCAGGTCCATTCCATCGGTCCATAGCCGTGGTGCGACAGCCACGCATGGCTGATCGCGACCTGAAGCGCGAAGACGCCCAGCACGATGCCGGTCTGCGCCGCACGGCCCGGTTCACCGAACAGGCCGAATCCATAGCCGTAGAACAGCAGCGAGCAGATCAGCGACTGGCCGAGGTAGTGCGTCAGCGCCATGCGTCCGACCGGCGCGAACACCCCGAGCACGCGCCCGCCCGCGCCGCTGGTCCACGCGAGCACGATCAGCGCGACATAGGCCAGCGACATCGGCAGCGCGCCGCACAGCATCAGCCCCTGCGCCAGGATGCCGCGCGGATCCATCGCCCCCAGGGTGAACGAGGTGCCGACATCGACCGCGAGCGCAGTGAACAGCAGGCCTGTCGGCAACGCGATCGCCAGCAGGCGCCACCAGAACCGTCGATGCACGGCCGGCGCCTGCAGCCAGCCGCCGGACATCAGCCAGCTGCCGACCAGGAACACGCCCAGCACCATCGGCACCATCATCGTCTGGCCCATCAGGCCAAGCTGCGCGTAGTCGCTGACGCGCTGCACGAGCACGGCGCCGAAGCCGCCGCCCGGATAGACCGCCGCGGCGCGCGCGGCGCTCTCGGCCAGCGGCGCCGACATGTCGGCCAGCATGGCCTCGGGCAGCACGAACATCATCGCGGCGAACAGCAGATAGACGGCCACGATGCCCGCGTACAGCAGCAGGCCGGTGACCAGTTGCCACTTCGGCGCGACCGCGCGCATCGCCACCAGGATGGCGCCGGCGATCGCATAGGTATGCAGGATGTCGCCCGGCCACAGCAGCACGATGTGCGCCACGCCGAACAGCAGCAGCGCCGCCATCCGGCGCAGGTAGACGCGTTCGACCGACAGCCCGGCGCCGGCGATCCGGCCGCTCATCAGCACGAAGCCCATGCCGAACAGCAACGAGAACATCGTCCAGAACTTGCCGGCGACGAACACGTGCACGACCCACGCGACCGCATGGTCGAGCCCGGTCGCATCGGCCGGAATGCCCGAGCCCATCTGCTGCATCGGCCGGTTGAACCATTCGATGTTCATCGCGAACACGCCGAGCAGCGCGATGCCGCGCAGCACGTCCATCACTTCGAAACGCTGACCGGTGGGCACCGGTCCAAGCGCGGCCTGCGTCTGCATCCTGCGGTCCTCGCGATGTGGAGCGCCGCCGACGTCAATGCCGGCGTCGCGGGTTCCTCAGTGGTGGTGACCACCATCGCCGTGCACGTGGCCGTGCTCGACTTCCTCGGTCGAGGCTTCGCGCACTTCGACGATCTCGATGTCGAACTGCAGGTCCTTGCCGGCCATCGGGTGGTTGAGGTCCACGTCGACCACGCTCATGCCGATCTTCTCGATCGTCACCGCGCGCGGGCCGAAGCTGGTGTTGAGCACGACCTGCTGGCCGACGCTGAGCTTCTGATCGCCGAAGTGCTTCTTGGGCACGCGCTGGCTCATGCCGTCACGGCGCTCGCCGTAGGCGTCGGCCGCGGTGACGTCGGCCTTGAAGGTCTCGCCGGCTTCGCGGCCGTCCATCGCCTTTTCCAGGCCCGGGATGATGTTGCCGTGGCCGAACAGGATGGCCAGCGGCTCGCGGTCGCGCGAGGTCTCCACCGGCTCCTGGCCGGCTTCGGCGACGCTGTAATGGAAACGGACGACGCGGTCTTTCTCGATCTTCATTGCTGGAATATCCGGATAGCGCGGCAACGCCGCTTGAGGAGGATGTGTGGCTGGGGCAGGATGCCGCGATGCATTCCACCGGGCGCCCCATGCAAGCAACCCCACATTATCCGGACTCCGGCACGCCGGCGCCAACCGCCGTGCGCCATTGGCTGTTTCCGCTGCTCCTGGGGACCCTCGCGCTGGCCGCCTGCGGACGCGACGACGTGCGCCCCACCCCGCCGGCTGCGAAGCCGCAGGCCGCAACCCGCACCTGGACGCCGGTCGCCCCGGCCGACCCGGCGGCCGCGAATGCGGTGCTGATGCGGGCGATCAGCCTCGTCGGCACGCCCTACCGCTACGGCGGCAACACGCCCGAGGGCGGCTTCGACTGCAGCGGGCTGGTGAACTACGTGTTCCGCGACATGCTCGACCTGCGCCTGCCGCGCACGTCCCGCGAACTGTTCGCCTACCAGGGCCCGAAGATCGAACCCGCCCGCCTGGCGACCGGCGACCTGGTGTTCTTCGGCAGCGGCGGCAGCGTGACCCATGTCGGCATCTATGTCGGCGAGGGCCGCTTCGTGCACGCCCCGAGCACCGGCGGCACCGTGCGGCTGGACCATCTGGATGGCAGCTACTGGGTGCGGAACTACTCCGGGTCCAGGCGCGTGCTGCATTGAGAGAACGCGATCGAACGCTGTGAGGCATCCGCCGGTGCATCGACGCGCCGTCCATTCGCGCCGTGCGGCATCGATCTCGAACTGAAAGATTCGACCCTCGAAGCGTCCGGCGCATCTGCCTGCACCTCGTTCATCCAGCCCCGCATTCATCTTTTCACATCCTCATTGCCAGGCCGTTCGCCCCGGCCCAGGACTGAAGCGCCGGCCTGTTGCTCCACACGCTCTTCACTGACTTCTGTTCAAAAACGAGGACTTGTACGCATTCATTAATTTTTGTTTAACAACTTTCACATTCCCGTCCGGTAGCTTCCCCCGCTGGTCCGCGACAATGTGAAACCCACGTGACGATGACAGATGCAACGCCAGGCGCCCGCGCCAAACGCCACAGCCGCCTTCGCACTGCCCTGGTCGCAAGTGTTCTCGCCTTCTCCGCAGCACCCGTTTTCGCAGGCCCCGGCCTCGCCGGCGACTCCGCCGACCAGATCGAAGCGACCACCTCGGTCGCCCGCGCGCTCACCGCACCGACCGCACAGCTCGCCCAGCCCGAAATGCTGCTGGCCAGCGACATCAACCAGCTCATCGCGATGGACGTCGACAAGCCCGTCCAGGCCGACGGTCGGGTCGAGGGCCTGCTCAAGCGCGCCCTGAGCTTCATCGGCACCCCGTACCGCTGGGGCGGCTCCAGCCCCGACAGCGGCTTCGACTGCAGCGGCCTGGTGGGCTACGTGTTCCGTACCGCGCTGGGCATCGACCTGCCGCGCGTCTCCCGCGACATGGCGCAGAACGGCGAGCGCGTCGAGCGCACTGCCCTGACCGCCGGCGACCTGGTGTTCTTCGGCCGCCGCGGCAACCGCATCGACCACGTCGGCATCTATCTGGGCGACGGCCGCTTCGTGCACGCCCCGCGCACCGGCAAGGACGTGATGGTCTCCGAGCTGGACTCGGGCTACTGGGCCACCCGCTTCAAGTCCGCACGCCGCGTCGCCGGCGTCTGAGGGCTCACGCCCGATGCGAGAAGGCCGCCGAAAGGCGGCCTTTTGCGTTGTGGGCGCAGCTTGCAGGCTGAAGCCCTCCCCCGCGCGCGGGGGAGGGTTGGGTGGGGGCGAGCTGTCAGGACTTGGATCGAATGACCTGCACGCGCAAGCCTCGCGCCCAACGGTCCGACGGGCGCCCAATCCGGGCGCTCAAAGCGGATGCCCGGGCGCCGACAGCGTGCCTGCATCAGCAGACGCCACCGTCTGATGGTTTGCCCCCACCCAACCCTCCCCCGCACGCGGGGGAGGGCATTGGTCTTCCAGCGCCTGACACACACGTCAGCGGCGATGCGACCTGACGTCAGCGCTGCGCCATTGCAGGACGAAAAAAGGCCGCCCGAGGGCGGCCTTTTTCGTGAACGCGCCCCGGACCGCGAAGTCCGCGCCGCGCCCGGAATCACGCACGGCTGTCGCGGCGCTCCTGCGGACGGCCAGCACCCGGACGGTGCTGCTTCGGACCCGCATGCGCGTGTGCGCTGCGATCCGCCGGCTTGCCGTGGCCCCGGTTGCCCGGCTTGCGCGGTGCGCGCTCGCCACCGGGCTTCTGCTCGCCCATGCGTGCGCCCGGACGGCCACCGGCCGGCTGGCGACGCTGACCGCCACCGTTCTTCGGAATCGGCGTGTCGAGACGCACCGGCTGGCTCGGCTCGAAGCCGGGCACGGCCGTCAGGTCGATCTCGGCCTTGAGCATGCGCTGGATCTGGCGCAGCAGACCGCCCTCTTCCGGCGAGACCAGCGACAGCGCCTCACCCGTCGAACCGTTGCGACCGGTACGGCCGATGCGGTGTACGTAGTCCTCGGCGACCATCGGCAGATCGTGGTTGATCACCAGCGGCAGGTTCGGGATGTCGAGACCGCGCGCGGCGACGTCGGTGGCGACCAGGATGCGGGCGCGACCGGACTTGAACGCGTCCAGTGCCTTCTGGCGCTGCGCCTGGCTCTTGTTGCCGTGGATCGCGACCGCCGGCAGGCCGGACTCGGCCAGCTGTTCGGCCAGGCGGTTGCAGCCGTGCTTGGTCTTGCCGAACACCAGCACCTGGTCGGTGTGGCGCTTGGACAGCAGGTCGACCAGCAGGTCGCGCTTGCGGCTGTTGTCGACCGGGTGCGCGCGGTGCGCGATGGTCTCGGCGATCGTGCTGTTCTGCGCCACCTGCACCTGCTGCGGATCGCGCATGAACTCCAGCGCCATCGCCTTGATGCGCGGCTCGAACGTGGCCGAGAACAGCAGCGTCTGACGCTGCTTCGGCACGCGGTTCATGATGCGCTTCATCTGCGGCAGGAAGCCCATGTCGAGCATGCGGTCGGCTTCGTCGAGCACCAGCACTTCGACGGCGTCGAGCTTGGCGTGGCCGCTGTCCATATGGTCGAGCAGGCGACCCGGGCATGCGATCAGCACGTCCACGCCGCGGCGCAGGTTGTCGATCTGCGGCTGCATGCCGGCGCCGCCGAAGATCGTCGTGACGTTCAGGCGCAGGTGGCGGCCGTAGGTCTTGAGGTTGTCGGCGACCTGCACCGCGAGCTCGCGGGTCGGCACCAGGATCAGCGCGCGCGGCTTGCGCGGGCCCTTGGGCGGCGTTTCCTTGGCGAGACGCTGCAGCAGCGGCAGGCCGAACGCGGCGGTCTTGCCGGTACCGGTCTGGGCGCCGCCCAGGACATCGTTGCCGCCGAGGATCAGCGGAATGGCCTGCGCCTGGATCGGCGTGGGCGTGGTGTAGTCGTTTTCGGCGAGCGCGCGCAGCAGCGCGGGCGACAGCCCGAGGTCTTCAAACGTCATCTTGGAACTCCTTAGCGCTTCCGCACGCCGCCGCCTGCGAATCGTGCGGACGCACGACAGCGGAACGGAAACGCTGGGAAGTCTTGCTCGGAGCTATCCACAAACCGCGCTGCGAGCAATGATGGAACGGCTGCCGGATGCTCCGGGCCGTGGTCTGCGCGACGAAAGACGTGCGGGATAAGTCCGCGCGGATCGGGATCGATCAATGCGGTAGGCGTACCAGGATCGTATCTGCCGGCGCGGATCGCGTCGGACAGGGGCAGCCGTGTTGCAGAACGGGACAGAGTCTACGCCAATTCAGCCCACGACTCCAGCGGCTGGCGACGCGCCGCGACAGCCGGCTATCAGAACCTGTTCACGATCTCGGCGTCTGTCGCGCCGGAGCGTGTGGGCGCGCAGGCCAAGGAAGCGCGAGAGCGCGTACGCCCGTACGCGACCGAGCGATGACGCGGGTCTGCGCGTCCACAGGCCCGGCCCGCAGGGTGGCCGCAACGCGGCCACGCGACGTGCGCCGGGATCGCGAACAGGTTCTCGGGGATCCCGGGCGCGACACGATGCGTGTCATGGCCATGCTGGGCGCTCGTCCGGCGCTGTGTCACCCTTCACACATCCTCGACAGGACCTTCCCATGGCCTTCCGCTCCAGCGCACCGTCCGCACCGATGCTGCTCGCACGCGTCCTGATGGCCAGCCTGTTCATCGTGCTCGGTGGCTGGCGGGTCTGGGGCGCGCTCGACGGCATGGCGATGTCGAATGCCGCGCTGGTACTCAGCGTCGGCGAACTGTTGCTGGGCCTGCTGCTGCTCGGCGGCTGGCGCCTGCGCTGGGTCGCGCTGGCCGCCGCGGCGCTGCTGGTGGCGGACGCCCTGCTGTCGCATCCCTTCTGGTCGGCACGCGCTGCCGCGCTCGACGGCCAGCTTCTGCATTTCATGAAGAACATCGCATTGGCCGGCGGCTTCCTGCTGCTGGCCGCGACCGCACCGAGGAAGTGATCCATGGCCACCGAGGCCCACGAAACCACCAGCCAGCTGATCCAGGTGGTCGCGCTGCTCGGCGCAGCTGTCGTCGCGGTGCCGCTGTTCCGCAAGCTCCGGCTCGGCTCGGTGCTCGGCTATCTCGCCGCGGGCCTGGCGATCGGACCGTTCGGTTTCGGCTGGTTTTCCGATCCGCAGTCGATCCTCCACGTCGCCGAACTCGGCGTGGTGATGTTCCTGTTCGTCATCGGCCTGGAGATGCGGCCCTCGCACCTGTGGAGCCTGCGCCGGCAGATCTTCGGCCTCGGCGCGCTGCAGATCATCCTCAGCATCACCGCGCTGACCCTGCTCGGCGCGGCGTTCGGCTTCCCGTGGCCGATCGCGTTCGTCGGTGCGTCCGGCTTCGTGATGACGTCCACCGCGGTCGTGATGCAGTTGCTGTCCGAGCGCGGCGAGATCGCCCTGCCGCACGGCCAGAAGATCGTCTCGGTGCTGCTGTTCGAGGATCTGCTGATCGTGCCGCTGCTGGCGCTGATCGCGTTCCTCGCGCCGACGCCCGAAGCCGCGGTCGATGCGCCTTCGCGCTGGATGTCGATCGCGATCGGCATCGGCTCGCTGGTCGCGCTGATCGTCGCCGGCATCTATCTGCTCAATCCGATGTTCCGCATCCTCGCCGCGGCCAAGGCACGCGAGGTCATGACCGCGGCCGCGCTGCTGGTGGTGCTGGGCGCGGCGCTGCTGATGCAGCTCGGCGGCCTGTCGATGGCGATGGGCGCGTTCCTCGCCGGCGTGCTGCTGTCGGAATCCTCGTTCCGGCACCAGATCGAAGCCGACATCGAACCCTTCCGCGGGATCCTGCTGGGCCTGTTCTTCCTCGGCGTCGGCATGGCACTGAACCTGACGGTGGTCGCGGCGAACTGGCCGCTGATCGTCGGCGGTGTGCTCGCGGCAATGGCGACCAAGGCGCTGTGCATCTACATCGTCGCGCGCGTGACCCGCAGTTCCCATCCCGAAGCGCTGGAGCGCGCGGTGCTGATGGCGCAGGGCGGCGAGTTCGCCTTCGTGCTGTTCTCCACAGCCGCCGCGACCGGCCTGATCGACGCCGAGGTCAATGCGAACTTCACCGCGATCGTCGTGCTGTCGATGGCGCTGACGCCGCTGGTGGTGTTGGCGACCCAGCGCTTCATCGTCAAGGCCAGGGCCGCGCGTCCGGACGACGTGGAAGACGTCGCGGGCCAGAGCGGCAGCGTGCTGATCATCGGCTTCGGCCGCTTCGGCCAGGTCATGAGCCAGTCGCTGCTGGCGCGCGACGTCGACGTCACGATCATCGACACCGACATCGAGATGATCCAGAGCGCGGCCGAGTTCGGCTTCAAGGTCTACTACGGCGACGGCACCCGTCTCGACGTGCTGCACGCGTCGGGCGCCCGCACGGCGCGCGCGATCGCGATCTGCATCGACGACCGCGAGGCCGCCGACCGCATCGTCGAACTGGCCGCCCACCAGTTCACGCAGGCCAAGCTGCTGGTGCGATCGTTCGACCGCGAGCATTCGCTGTCGCTGGTCAACGCCGGTGTCGATTTCCAGATCCGCGAGACCTTCGAATCCGCGGTGCAGTTCGGCGCCGCCGTGCTGCGCGAACTCGACGTGTCCGAAGAGGACGCCGACGCAATCGCGACCCAGGTCCGCCGTCTCGATGCCGAGCGTTTCGAACTGGAAACCGCCAGCAACGACACCCGTGCCGGCATCCCGCTGATCATCAAGAACACCGGCGCGCCGGGCCCGAAGCCGACGCCGCTGACGCGGCCGCGGCGTGAGAGCCGGTCGTTGAATACCGGGACGCCGGCGGACTAGATCGCGCCGGATCGCCTGCAGCCGCGCGCTTGCGCGCGAATGCGCTTTATCGGGAACGCCGCATCGCGCAAGCGCGCTCCCACGGGCGATCGGGCCTCGCGCCGAGCCCCATCGCGCGAGCGCGCGCCTACAGCGTCACGCGCCTGCGGTTGTCCGACGACACCCGGTCGATCAGCTTGTTGTAGGGATCGAAGCCGGCCTCGAACGGCGCCTCGTCGACGGTCACGGTGATCACCGGATCCGCCGTCGTGATGTGGTGGCGCTCCAGGTACAGCATCTTCTCGTCGCGCTCCTTGCCCGACGGCCCGCGCGCGAACACGCCGATCTCGATCCAGTCGTCGAGCGCGCCCGCGGTCTCGCGGCCGGTGCCGTCGGCGTAGCGCTTGGCCGCATGCAGAGTCAGCGTGACGTCGTAGCGTCCATCATCGCGACGTTCCGCCGCCGCCGTCACGACCCGGTTGTCGTAGAAGCTGATCGTCTCGAACAGGTCGGTGATCAGCGTCTGCTGGTCGGGGCGCGCTTCGGCGCGGATGTAGTCCAGCAGTTCGCGCGAGGTCGTGTACGGCGGTTGCTGGTAGGCCTTGTCCTCGAGGAACCGCTTGAGCGCACGGTTGAGCGCGGCCTCGCCCATCTCCTCGCGCAGGCGGTAGAACGCCAGCGAGCCCTTCTGGTAGTGGATGTACTGCTGGTTCTCCACGCGGTACAGCGGCAGTTCCTCCAGACGCTCGCCACCGCGGCCGCCGAGGTAGCGGTCCAGTTCGTACTTCAGGAACTGGCGCATGCGCGGGCGCCCGTATTCCTGCTCCATCACCATCAGCGCCGAGTACTGCGACAGCGATTCCGACAGCATCGTCGCGCCCTGCACGTTTGCGCCGATCACCTGGTGCGCCCACCACTGGTGCGCGACCTCGTGCGCGGTGACGTAGAACACGTAGTCGAGCGTGTCGGCATCGCGCAGGTCGGCGATGAAGCCGATCGATTCCGAATACGGCACCGTGTTGGCGAAGGCCTGGGCGAAACGCGCGTAACCCGGGAACTCGATGATGCGCAGCTGGCGGTGCTGGTACGGGGTGAAGTTGGCCTCGTAGTAGGCCAGCGACTTCTGTGTCGCCTCGATCATCCGGTCGACGTTGAACGGGGGCTTGGGGTCGAAGTACACCTCGATCGGGATGTCCCGGTACATGCCCTTGCGCACCTCCCAGCGCGCCGAGAGGAACGCGTAGAAATTCAGCATCGGGCGATCCATCGCATAGCTGAAGCAGCGGCGTCCCTCATGTTCGAACTCGCGCTCGATGTAACCCGGCGCCAACGCGATCTGGTCGGGCGCGGTGCAGATCGTGGTGCTGAAATCGATCCAGTCGGCGTCGTCGGTCAGATAGGTGTTCGCGCGGGCGGCTTCGTCCTCCAGCTTCGGCATGCGCCGCGGTTCGCCGAGATCGCGCTTGCGCCGTTCGTTGCGGTCGCTGATCTCGACACGCGCGCTGTAGCCGAACTGCGGAAACATCCCGCTGTTGAAGAAGCTGCCGTTCTCGACGAACTGCGTCTGCGCCTGGGTGCTGGTGATGCCGGTCGGATGGAAGTCGACCCTGAAGCGGAACTCGCGCGTCTCGCCCGGCGCCAGCGGTGTGGCGAGCCGGTAGATGCGATAGCCCAGCGGCGCGTCGTGCTTGGCGAGCGTCTGCCCACCGAGATCCACGTCGACCAGCGCACGGTCGTCGCTCATGCCGATGTGCACGTCGGTGATCGGCCCGGCATGCGGATTGCGTACGGTGTAGACCAGCGTGCCGGTCATCGATTGCGTTTCGGGGCGCAGGTCGATGTCCGAGCGGCTCGCGACGATGCGCGGCTGCGGCAGCGACTCGTACTGTTTGTAGTCGCGCTCGTAACGGGCCTGCAGATCGAGCTGGCCGTCGGGCGAGACGAAATCGTTGCGGACGTTGGTGTTCCAGAACAGCACAGCGCCGACCGCCGCGAACGCGAGCACCGCTGCCGCGAACGCGACGCCCAGGCCACCACGCAACTGCGCGCGCATGCCGGCCAGGCGCTGGCGCCAGCCGCCATCGACACCGCGCACCCACAGGGCAGCGGCCAGCAGCAGCAACGCCGCGACGAACAGGCCCCAGTAACCCTGGAACGCCAGCTGCCCGGCGAGGAAGTGGCCGTAACCGTTCATGTCGGAATACGGCGCGTTCGGCCACGCCCCGATGGTGTAGAGGTTGTGGGTGAAGTCGAGCATGCCGAGCACGGCCTGCGCGACGAGCACCAGCACCAGCAGGCCGTAGCCGATGAACTTGTTGTTGGCGAAGACCTGCAGCGCCAGCGCCAGCCCGCCCATGACCACGTAGGGAATCGAATCGAACACCAGCGCCTGCGCATAGACCAGCGGTTCCAGCTGCACCTGGCCCTTGAACAGCTGCACCGCCATCGCCATCGCCATGCCGATCATCTGGAACAGCGCGATCACGACCAGCAGGGTCAGGAACTTCGCCAGCAGCGGAATGCGGTTGGGCACCGGCATCGCGTCGACCACTTCGTTGAGTTTCGCGCTGCGTTCCTTCCACACCAGTTCGCCGGCGTAGAACATCACCACGATCATCAGCAGGAAGCTGTAGCTGCCGCGCAGCGCGTCGAGCATCTGCGAGGTGACCGGATAGACCGACGTGCCGTACATCGATTGCTGCAGCAGCGCCGACGGTACGAAGTTGACGATGCCGAACAGCAGCATCACCAGGAACGGCACGCTGCGCAGCACGCCGGCGGTGTCGAAGCGCACCTGTCGCCAGGTCTGTGCCCACGCCGTCGCCGCGCCGAACACCGGCTGGACGCGGATCGGTGCGCGCGACGGCACGATGGCCGCCACGGTCGCCGGCGGTGCGGCCACGCGCCGGCGCTTGAACAGGCGGCGTCCGGTGCCGCTGCGCTCGGTCCTGAAGAGCGCGAAGGTCGCCGCGAACAACGCGAGCGACACGCCCAGCCAGAGCGCGCGGTTGGCGAGCAGGTATCCGGCCAGTGCGGGCAGGCCGGAATTGCGCTCCTCGGCCGACCAGTAGCGCACCGTGCGCGACAGCGCGCGGGCGCCCAGCGGTTCGACCAGCGTCGCCAGCCAGATGTTGTCGATGTCCTGCATCAGCGTCGCGCTGACGCCGTAGAGCACGAAGAACGCGAGCACGCCGATGTAGACCCACAGGATCGAGCGCGTGGTGACCGCCAGCAGCGCCAGCAGCGCGGTGACGAACAGCAGGTTCGGCAGCACGATCACGCCGAGCGCCCACAGATACGGCCGCAGCGACACCGGTCCCAGGCGCGCCGGATCGATCCACGGCATGAACTGGGCGACGAACAGGCCGATGCCGATGACGACGAACACTGCCAGGCTCGCCAGCAGCGCGGCACTGATCCGGCCCAGCAGGTAGTCGCGTCGCCGCACCGGCCCTGCGAACAGCAGGTCCGCGGTGCCCTGTTCGAAATCGCGCAGCAGCGCTGTGCTGACGAAGATCGGCACGATCAGCATCGTCAGCAGCGTGAACGCACCGAACAGTTGGGCGACGACGATCGGTGCATTGCGATGCACGTTGCCGATCGCGCCGCCGATCTGGACCGCATCGCTCGACGCGGCGCCGAAACCGAGCAAAGCGAACAGCGCCGCGAGAAACCACAGCAGCGGCGAACGGAGCTGCTGGCGCAGCTCGAAACGGAAGAATTCGAGGATCATGGCGGGCTCCGGTCAGGCAGCCGGCGCAGGCGTCGCCTGCTGCCGCGCCTGCAGGCGCAGCCGCTGGAAGTACACGTCCTCGAGATCCGGATCGATCTGCACGAAACCGTCTTCCGGGCGCTCCGCGGCATGCACGTGGATCACCGGCTGCCCGGCGACCAGGCGCGTCGACAGCACCGTGTGCGCGGCCTCGTAACCGGGCAGTGCCTCCTTGCTGACCTGCTTGCGCCAGACCTGGTGCGACAGTGCCTCGATCGCGTCGTTGGGGCGTCCGGTCAACAGCACTTGGCCGCGATTCATGATCGCCATCGTCGGACACAGGTCGGTGACGTCCTCGACGATGTGCGTCGACAGGATCACCACCACGTCCTCGCCGATCGCCGCCAGCAGGTTGAGGAAGCGGTTGCGTTCTTCCGGATCGAGGCCTGCGGTGGGCTCATCGACGATGACCAGCCGCGGATTCCCCAGCAGCGCCTGGGCGATGCCGAAGCGCTGGCGCATGCCGCCGGAGAACGTGCCGAGCTTGCGCTTGCGCGCATCCCACAGGTTCACCTGCGCAAGCAGGCCGTCGACGACATCGCGCCGCTGCCTGCGATCGGTCAGGCCCTTGAGCACCGCGAAGTGCTCGAGCAGATCCAGCGCGCTGACCTTGGGATACACGCCGAAATCCTGCGGCAGGTAGCCCAGCTGGCGGCGCACCGCATCCTTGTCGCGCAGCACGTCGGTCGGACCATCGCTGCCGTCGAGCGTGGCGCTGCCGCCGTCGGCCGACTGCAGCGTCGCCAGCGTGCGCATCAGCGAGGATTTGCCCGCGCCGTTGGGACCCAGCAACCCGAACATGCCGCGCGGGATGTCGAGCGTCACGCCGTCGAGGGCGCGCACGCCATTGGCATAGGTCTTGGTCAGGTCACGGATCGCGAGCATGGTGGTCCCCCTTGTGCCATCGGCACGATGGATCGATCTTCGCGTAGCGCACGCAGGCGCGCATGGGTCGAACGTCACCCGTCGCGACAATCCGGCCGCCAGCAACCGCAAAGCCCGCGCCGGCATGCTGCGCCCCCTCGATTCGACGCCGCCGATCGACCGCCGCACGCATGACCTTCGACACCCCCGGCGCTTCCGGGGCAGGCGTAGAGTGCGCCCACACCGGGCGCCGCCCGGCGTCCTTCCTCCACGGAGATTCCACGTGATTGCCTTCGCTTCCAGGCGCCTGCTGCTGACCGGTTCGGTCGTGCTGGCGCTGTCCGCCTGTTCCGGCGGCCAGGACCCCCCGCCGGCCACGGATGCCGCCACCGCCCCGACGCTGACGCTCGACGAAAGCGCGCTGCCCGGCGTGAACCGCTTCGAGATCGGCGATCTCGACACCAGCAGGAACGCCTGCACCGATTTCGACGGCTATGCCAACGGCAAGTGGCTCGCCGCGAACGCCATTCCCGGCGACCGCACGTCCTGGGGCGCGTTCGAGATGCTCGACGAGCGGTCGACCGCGATCCAGCGTCAGCTCGCCGAGCAGTCCGCGGCCGACACCGCCGCGACCGGCGTCGAGAAGATCGTCGGCGACTTCTGGGCGACCGGCATGGACGAGGCGAAGATCAACGCCCAGGGCATCGAGCCGCTGCAAGGCCGACTGGCCGCGATCGAAGCGCTGGCCGACGGCCCGGCCGTCGCCGAGTACCTGCGCCAGACCCATGCGCGCGGCGAAGGCGGCCTGTTCGGCTTCGGCCCGGAAGCCGATTTCGACGTGCCGACGATGCACATCGCCTACGCGATGCAGGGCGGCCTGGGCCTGCCCGACGCCAGCTACTACACCGATGCCGACAAGGCCCCGGTGCGCGCGCAGTACGTCGCGCACGTGGCGAAGATGCTCGAGCTGTCGGGCGTGCCGGCGGGCGAGGCGGCGACGCAGGCCAGGTCGGTGCTGGCGTTCGAAACGCGCCTGGCCTCGAAGTCCAAGTCCAGCGTCGAGATGTCGCGCGACGTGAAGCTGTACTACAACCCGGTCACGCCCGCCGAAGCCGATGCGCTGACCCCGAACTTCCCGTGGACGGCGTTCTTCGAATCGCAGGGCGTCGCGGTGCCGGAGAAGTTCTCGCTGGCGATTCCGGACTTCCACAAGGAAGTCAGCGCGATGCTCGGCGACACGCCGGTCGCCGACTGGCAGAGCTACCTGCGCTACCACCTCGTCGACGGCGCCGCGCCGTACCTGGGCGATGCGTTCGTGCAGGAGAACTTCGACTTCTACGGCCACAAGCTGCGCGGGCAGCAGGAACTCAAGGCGCGCGAGAAGCGCGTTCTCGATGCGCTCAACCAGCAGGCCGGCGAGACGCTGGGCCAGCTGTACGTGCAGGTCGCGTTCCCGGCCGAGTCCAAGGCGCGCATGGAAGCGCTGGTCGAGAACCTGTCGCAGTCGTTGAAGGTGCGCATCGAGAACCTCGACTGGATGAGCGAGGAGACCAAGGCCAAGGCGATGGAGAAGTGGGCCTCGTTCACGCCGAAGATCGGCTATCCCGAGAAGTGGCGCGCGTGGGACGGCCTGACCACCTCGCGCGACAGCTACATCGGCAACGTGCTGGCCGCGACCGAGTTCAACTACAAGTGGATGCTGTCGAAGATCGGCCAGCCGGTCGACAGGACCGAGTGGGGCATGACCCCGCAGACGGTCAACGCCTACTACAACCCGCTGCAGAACGAGATCGTGTTCCCGGCCGCGATCCTGCAGCCGCCGTTCTTCGATCCCGACGCATCGGACGAGATCAACTACGGCGGCATCGGCGCGGTGATCGGTCACGAGATGACCCACGGCTACGACGACCAGGGCAGCCGCTTCGGGCCGACCGGCAAGTTCGAGAACTGGTGGACCCAGGCCGACTCGACCGGCTTCACCGGCCGCACCGATCTGCTGACCTCGCAGTTCAACGCGTACGAAGCCGCGCCGGGCAAGCACGTCGACGGCAAGCTCACCCTGGGCGAGAACATCGCCGATCTCGGCGGGCTGGCGACGGCCTATGACGCGATGAAGCAGGCGGCCGGCGACACGCCCGACCCGATGACCGACGGCCTGAGCCGCGACCAGCGCTTCTTCCTCAACTGGGCCACCGTGTGGCGTCGCAACTTCACCCCGCAGGAACTCGACGTGCGGCTGAAGACCGACTCGCACGCCCCGGCGAACTTCCGCGCGATCGGCGCGCCGTCGAACCTGCCCGCCTTCGCGGCCGCGTTCTCGTGCAAGCCCGGCGATCCGATGGTGCGCACCGGCGACCAGCAGGTCGTGATCTGGTGATCCACGCGACATCACGTTGACGACGAAGCCCGGCAGCGATGCCGGGCTTTTTCGTGAGCACGTATGACCAATGTTCGCATGCGCCAGCAAGCGGCGCGATTGACCTCTCCTTCCCCCGCTTGCGGGGGAAGGCCGGGATGGGGGCAAACATTCCCATCGCCGGATGCCGACTCGAGCGGGACAGTCGCATGCTCCAACACCGTTCTGTCCGGACGTTCGCCCCCACCCAACCCTCCCCCGCGACGCGGGGGAGGGCTTCGATCGCTGGCCGCGTCAATGCGCGCGCGACGGGATCGCACTCGCGCAATCCCGCTTCATGTTGCTGTTCCGCAGCTTGCTAGACTTGCGCGATTCATGTCTCGCACGGACTCTGCAATGCCGATCCAGCACACGCTTGCCCGCCCCGCCCTGCTCGCCGCCTCGATCGCACTGCTGGTCGGCCTGAGTTCGGATGCCGATGCCCAGCGTCGCCGCGCCGCCGCCCCGAAGGGGCCGCCGCCGGTCACCGCCTGCACCGACCTCTACAGCTTCGTCAATCAGGACTGGCTGGCCGCGAACATGGTCGTCGCCGGTCAGGGCACGCGTTCGGCGCTCGGCGAACTGCAGGCGCTCGCGCTCACCCAGCAGCACGACCTTCTCAATACGGCGATGACCGCGCCGCAGAACGACGTGCAGCGTCTGCTCGGCGACTTCTGGGCCAGCGGCCTGGACGAGGCCGCGATCGAGGCCGACGGCGCCAAGCCGATCGCCCCGCTGATCGCGCGCATCGACGGCATCCGCCGCACGCGCGACATCGCGCCGGCACTGGCCGCGCTGCACCAGGTCGGCATTCCGGTGCTGTTCGAATTCGGCGCGGAAGTCGATCTGGCCGATCTCAGCCGCCACGTCGGCTACTTCACCCAGGGCGGCCTGGGCCTGCCCGATCCGGCCTACTACAGCCGCGGCGATGCCGAAACGCAGCAGATCGTGTCCCAGTACACACAGTACGTGCGCAACATCCTCGCCCTGACCGGCACCGCCGAGGACCGCCTCGATGCCGAGACGGCGCTGGTGATCGATCTCGAGCGCCGTATCGCGGCGGTCTCCAGGCCGCTGGCCGAACTGCGGGATCCGGGTGCGCAATACGCGCTGGTCGACAGCGCCGGTCTCGACAAGCAGTACCGCCGCCTGCAGCTGGGCGCGTTCCTCGCCGCGCAGGGCGTGCAGGCGCCGCAGGTGTCGCTGGCGAATCCCGGGCTGTTCACGCAGCTCGACACGCTGGTCAATGCGCTCAAGCCGGAACAGTGGAAGGCCTATCTGCGCTTCCATATCGGCAACGCGATGGCGCCGTACCTGTCGAAGAGTTTCCGCGACGCCGAGTACGATTTCCACGGCCGCATCCTGCGTGGCGAAACCGCGCAGCCCGAGCGCCAGCAACTGGTGCTGGGCGCGATCAACCGCGCCGCCGGTCCGATGATGTCGCGCGAGTACGTCGCCGCGTATCTGCCCGACACCACCCGCGCCCGCGCCGAGACCATCGCCGGCCAGGTGCGTGATGCACTGGGCCGCGGCATCGAGCGCAACACCTGGATGACCCCGGCCGCGAAGACCGAGGCCAAGGCCAAGCTGGCCGCGCTGAAGATCGAGATCGGCGCGCCGGTGCAGGACATCGACTACACCGTGCAGCCGATGGGCCGCGCCAGCTTCGGCAGCAACATGCTGATCGCGTCCACCTGGCGCCACGCGCAGGAAATGCGCCGCATCGGCCAGGCCAACGCCAGCCGCCGCTGGGACGTGCTGCCGCAGACGCCGGCCCTGGCCTACGACCTCGCGCAGAACCGCCTGATCGTGTCCGCCGCCGTCCTGCAGGCACCGGTGCTCGACGTCGCCGCCGAGGCCGCCACGCACTACGGCACCTACGGCGCGCTGGTCGGCCACGAGCTGAGCCGCGCGATCGATATCAAGGGCAAGCAGGTCGACGCGACCGGCACCGTGCGCACCTGGTGGAGCACCGACGACGACGCCGGCTGGCTGACCGCCACCGACAGGCTCGTCGCGCAGTACAACGCCTACGGCTACCCGGGCCTGACCGGCTCGCAGGTCAACGGCGCGCTGACCCGCGACGAGAACGCCGCCGACCTGGCCGGCGTGGAACTCGCATGGGACGCACTGCAGCAGGCAAACCCGGAGCTCGCGCAGCCGGCCAGGGAAGCGTTCTTCCGCGGCTGGGCGCAGCTGTGGCGCCAGCAGTCGGCCATCGACACCGCGACCCGCAATGCCGCGACCAGCGTGCATGCGCCGGGCCAATGGCGCGCGAACGGCCCGGTCGCGAACCTGCCGGTCTACACCGAGACCTTCAAGTGCGGCGCCAACGACGCGATGACCCGCAAGGCCGAGGACCAGGTGCGGATCTGGAGGTGACAGAGGCCGGGATTGGGGATTCGGGATTGGGGATTCGAAGGAGCGCCATCCGATGACCTGAGCCATCATCAGATGTCGA
Source organism: Proluteimonas flavola (assembly GCF_021191705.1). Lineage (GTDB taxonomy): Bacteria > Pseudomonadota > Gammaproteobacteria > Xanthomonadales > Xanthomonadaceae > Luteimonas > Luteimonas flavola. The sequence continues at coordinate 10,385 of NZ_JAIWPU010000025.1, read as the reverse complement.
GAAAAAGGCCGCACATCGTGCGGCCTTTTTCATTTGGGCGTGCCGTGTGCCGACGGCAGCAGTGAGGCGCATTCCGAATCTCGAATCTCGAATCTCGAATCCCGAATTCCCAATCCCGTCGGACGGCTTCGCCGTCCGATCACACCCTGCGCACGTGCCGCTTGCCTCCGCTGCGGTTGAACGGCGGACGCCCGCGCCAGTGCTGCAGCAGCAACCAGCCGAACAGCATGCCGCCCAGATGCGCGAAGTGGGCGACGCCCGAACGCGTGCCGGTGATGCCGAGCACCAGCTCGACCAGGCCATAGACGATCACCAGCGTGCGGGCGCGCATCGGGATCGGCGGGAACAGCAGCACCAGCCGCTGGTTGGGGAACAGCACGCCGTAGGCCAGCAGCAGGCCGAACACGCCGCCCGACGCGCCGAGCGTGGGATACGGGAACGCGCCCTGCGCCAGCGACCAGGTCACGACGCCCAACTGGCACAGTCCCGCGCCGATCACGCAGACCAGGTAGTAGGTGACGAAACGCCGTGTGCCCCAGGTGTGCTCGAGCTGCGAGCCGAACATCGCCAGCGCCAGCATGTTGAACGCAAGGTGCGCGAGGTTGCGCGGATCGTGCATGAAGCCGTAGGTCACCAGCTGCCACGGCTGGAAACCGAGCCCGCCGGCCTCGCTGCCGCCCAGCGGCCACAGCATGAAGGGCGCGAGCGCGTTGCCGACCGCCAACTGCAGCACGAACACGACGACATTGATGGCCAGGATCACTTTGACGGCCAGTGGCAACCTCGGGAACATCCGGACTCCTCGTTTTTCCGGCGCCATGATACCGGCCGGGCGGTGTAGGCGATCGTGCAGGATCAGGCGTGTGCGCCGGGTCCCCACAGCGCGGCATCGAGCGTGTCCGGCGCCGGCATCCGCACACGACCCCGGGTGACCGTGACGCCTTCTGCACGCAGCCGCCGCGCCTGTTCGCGGAAGCCCGGCGAGCCGTCGGGAAATGCGATGCGGCCGTCGCTGCGGACGATGCGGTGCCAGGGCAGGTCCGCCTCGCCATGGTCGCGCAGCACCCGCGCGACCAGCCGCGCACGTCCCGGCAGCCCGGCGCGACGTGCGATGTGTCCGTAGCCGGCGACGCTGCCCGCCGGCACCGCCCGGATCGCGGCGAGGATGCGGGCGCGGGCGTCCGCCTTCGAAGGCGCGTCGTTCATCGCCGCAGTATGCGGCGACGTCGCGTTTCGATCAGACCCAGCCGAAGTGGTGGAACATCCGGAACAGGCCGTAGGCGATGCCGCCGGACATCGGGATCGTCAGGATCCACGCCCAGATCATCTTGTTGACGACCGTCCACTTGATCGCGTTGAGGCGCTTGGCCGTGCCCACGCCCATGATCGCCGCGGAAATGTTGTGGGTCGTCGACACCGGGATGCCCATCGACGACGCGGCCAGGATCACCGACGCGGCGCTGGTCTCGGCCGCGAAGCCGTGGATCGGGTGCAGCTTGACCAGCTTGTGGCCCAGCGTCTTGATGATGCGCCAGCCGCCTGCGGCGGTACCGGCGGCCATGACCACGGCGCAGGTGATCTTGATCCACAGGTCGATGTCGCCTTCGGCGAGCGCGGCCTCGGACGGATGCAGGAAGGCCAGCCAGCCCGGCAGGTCGTCGAGCGTACCGACGCTCTGCGCGCTGACCAGGGTCAGGGCGACGATGCCCATGGTCTTCTGCGCGTCGTTCATGCCGTGGGCGAAGCCCATGCCCGCCGCCGAGACGATCTGGCTCTTGCCGAAGAACGCATTGACCCAGCGCGGCCGCGCGATGCGCGCGAGCGCGCCGCCGCTGCGCGCCATCATCGAGATCACGAAGAACAGCACGCCCATCATCAGAAAGCCCGCGGCGAAACCCAGCACCGGCGAACTGACCATGGGCACGATGACCTTCCACAGCACACCCGCGCTGTGCCAGATCGGCTGCGCCGGCTCGGACCAGATCACCACGTCGAGATTGTTGGACGCGGCCGCCAATGCGGCGCCGATCAGGCCGCCGATCAGGGCATGCGAGGACGACGACGGCAGACCCCACCACCAGGTGATCAGGTTCCACACGATGCCGCCCAGCAGCGCGCACAGGATCAGCTGGGATCCCACGTCGATCACGCCGGCATCGATCAGGCCGGAAGAAATGGTCTTGGCGACCGCGGTGCCCATCAGCGCACCGATCAGGTTCATCGACGCGGCCAGGCCCACCGCCTGCATCGGCGACAGCACCTTGGTGGCGACGACGGTCGCGATCGAATTGGCGGTGTCGTGGAACCCGTTGATGTATTCGAACACCAGCGCGGTCGCGACCACGATCAATACGAGGGTCAGCATCGGAGGCGGCCCGTCAGGAGTTCTTGAGCACGATCTCGTAGGCGACCACGCCCGCCTCGCGGCAGCGGTCGATCGCCTTTTCGAGGATCTCGAAGAACTCCTTGAGCAGGAACATCTGCAGCGGCTCGAGCTTGCCCGAGTAGATGTCGCGGTAGAGCTCGAGCATCAGCCGGTCGGCCTCGTTCTCCAGGGCGCGCAGTTCGTCGTTGAGCGCCTTCATGGGCTCGAGCTTCATGCTGCGCAGCGTGCGGACCATCTTCACCACGACCGCCGACGCCTGCTCCAGCATCGCCGCGCGCGGCGCGAAATCGATGTGCTCCAGATGCTGGGTCGCCAGCGCGTAGCGGTCGGCGAACTTCTCGATCTGCTTGGGGATCTTGTACAGCGCCGAGCCCAGCGCCTCGATGTCCTCGCGCTCGATGGGGGTGATGAAGCTGTCGACCAGCGCCTGGCTGATCTTGTTGGACGCCTCGCGCTCGCGCATGCGCGCCAGCTTGAACGCGTCCAGCGCCGGCTCGCGGTCGGCGTCGCGCAACATGGCGTGGAGCGCCGTGGCGCTGTCGTGCGCGGCCACGGCGGCCTCCTCGAGCAGCGTGTAGAACTGGTTGCCTTGGCCGAAGATGGTTTGCAGGGAGAACATGGCGAACGCCTTGAGATCGCGCGCCCGGGATCGGACGCTCTGCGCAAGCCGTGAATTATGACCGTTCCATGACACTTCGGACCAGCCCGGATGGGGCCGGGCGCGCGGCGGTCGTCACATCGCGGCCTGCTATAGTCCCGGCCGCGCCCCTTGCGCTGTTCATCTTTCACATGGACGACGACTCCAGACCGCTCCCCACGCCGCACACCGCTGACGCCTCCCCCGATGTCCTGCATCGCTCCCATTCCGGCAGGAGGCCCCGGCCATGCTCGAGCTGATCCTCATCGTCCTGGCCCTGATCGCCTGCAACGCGTTCTTCGCGCTGTCGGAGATGTCGGTGGTCACCTCGCGCAAGCCGCGCCTGAAACAGCTCGCCGCCGACCAGCGCGGCGCACGTACCGCGCTGGAACTCGCCGAGCATCCCGAGCGCTTCCTGTCGACCGTGCAGGTCGGCATCACGACGATCGGCGTGCTCACCGGCATGCTCGGTGGCGACGCCCTGGGCAGCGCGATCGGCAGTTGGCTGGCGACCAGTCTGCCGATCCTCGGCACCTACGCCTCGACCGTGGGCACCGTGCTCGCGGTCAGCCTGATCACGTTCCTGACGATCGTCTTCGGCGAGTTGCTGCCCAAGCGGCTGGCCCTGCTCGCGCCCGAGCGCCTGGCGTCGCTGGTGGCCCTGCCGATGCACTGGCTCTCGCGCGCCGCCACGCCTGCGGTCTGGCTGCTCAGTGCCAGCGTGCGCGGGCTGCTGAAGCTGCTGCGCCTCGACAGGACCGAAGCGGCGCTGGTGTCCGAAGAGGAGATCCGCATGCTCGTGAGCGAAGGCCACGAGCAGGGCGTGATCGACGCCGACGAACGCAACATGGTCAACCGGGTGCTGACGCTCGGCGACCGCGACGCCGAAAGCCTGATGACCCCGCGCACGCGCATCGCCTGGCTGGACATCGCCGCCGGGTTCGAGGAGAACCTCGCCGAGATGCGCGAGACGCCCTACTCGCGCTACCCGGTGTTCCGCGGCAACGATTCGGACGTGGTCGGCGTGCTCGAGATCAAGTCGCTGATCGACCGGCTCGAGAAGAAAGAATTCGACCTGTTCAAGTACCTGCGCGAGCCGCTGTTCGTCTCCGAATCGACACCGGCGATGAAGCTGCTCGAGATCCTGCGCGAGAACCAGCAGTCGCTGGCGCTGGTGGTCGACGAGTACGGCGACATCACCGGCATGGTCACGCTCAACGACGTGATGGAAGCGGTGATCGGCCGCACCCAGAGCAGCGGCCTCGACGCCACGCCGCTGGTGGTCGTGCGCGAGGACGGCTCGATGCTGGTCGACGGCACCCTGCCGACGGGCGCGCTGCGCGAACTGCTCGGCGGCGGTGCGTTGCCGGGCGAAGACGAGCACATCTTCCATACCGCGGCCGGCATGACGATCGCACGCTTCGGGCGCATTCCGAATGTCGCCGAGCACTTCGACTGGCAAGGCTGGCGCATCGAGATCGTCGACCTCGACGGGCCGCGGGTCGACAAGCTGCTGCTGCAGCGGCTGCCGGATGCGAACGCGGGCGGCGATGACGCCTGACATTCCGTTGCGAGAGGAGGCCAGCACCCGGGAGCTGCTCGCCGCGATGGCACTGGGCGATCCCGGCGACCCGCTGCGCTTCGCCGACCTGCTGCTCGGCCTGGGCAAGCGCGTGTTCGGCATGATGCTGTTCGTCGCCAGCCTGCCCGCCTTCATCCCGATTCCCGGCGTCGGCGGTGCGATCGGCGGTCCGCTGGTGGTGCTGGTGGGCGCGCAGTTGCTGATGGGCCTGCGCAAGCCGTGGCTGCCTCGCTTCATTGGCGAACGCGGCCCGCATCGCAGCGCGGTGCAACGTTTCCAGATCGTGCTCGAGCCCTGGCTGCGGCGTGTGGAGCGCTTCAGCCGCCCGCGCCTGCCCGGCGTCCTCGACCATCGCGCCGCGGCGATGTTCACCGGCCTGCAACTGGTGCTGCTGGGCGTGCTGCTGGCGCTGCCCATTCCGTTCACCAACTACGTGTTCGGGCTGTTGTTGCTGGCCTATGCGCTGGCACTGCTGGAGCGCGACGGCGCGCTGATGCTGTGGGCCTGGGCCGGCGGCATCGTCGCGATCGGCTTCTTCGGCGTGCTCAGCGGCGCGCTGGCGACCGTCGCCGGCGAATGGCTGGGCAGGCTGTTCTGATCGAGCTCCGCCGCGGTCGCTGTCCAGAGGCACCGGCCGCATGTCTCGATGCCCCCGGAAGGCCGTGCTCCAGAATCCTGCGAACGCGGATGCCCCGCGCGGAAGGATCGCCCGACACCGGCCGCATCACTCCAACAGCGCATCGAACTCCCGCGCCGGCAGCGGATGCCCGAGCCAGAACCCCTGGCCGAGATCGCAGCCGCGGTCGCGCAGTATCTCGAACTGGCCTTCCTTCTCCACGCCCTCGGCAACGACCGTGATGCCGATCGAATGCGCCATCGAGATCACTGCGGTCGTCAGTGCCAGATCGTCGGGGTCGCGCAGCAGGTCGGCGACGAAACTGCGATCGATCTTGACGCCGTCCACCGGCACCTGGCGCAGATGACTCAGGCCGGAGAAGCCGGTACCGAAATCATCGAGCCAGATCTTGACGCCGAGCGCGCGCAAGCCACCCAGCAGCTGGCCGATGCGGGCCTCGTCGCCGATCACCGCGGTCTCGGTCAGTTCCAGATGCAGATAGCGCGGCGACAGGCCTGATTCGCTCAGCGCGGCCTCGACCTCGATGGCGAACGCAGCGCTGTGCAGCTGTCGCGGCGACACGTTGACCGAAACGAACAGATCGGCCGCGGCCGGGAACCGCTGCTGCCACGCGCGCGCCTCGACACAGGCCGCGTGCAGCACCTGCGGCCCGATCACGTCGATCAGGCCGCTCTGCTCGGCCACGTCGATGAACACCGGGGGCGCGACGTTGCCGAACTCCGGGTGACACCAGCGCAGCAGCGCCTCGACGCCGACCAGCGCCTTGTCTTCCATCCGGAACACCGGCTGGTAGGCCAGGCTCAGTTCGCCGCGCTCCCAGGCGCCGCGCAGTTCGTGCTCCATGAGCATGCGCCGCTCGACCGCCTGGTCCATCGCCAGGCTGTAGAAGCGATGGCAGTTCTTGCCGGCCAGCTTGGCCTGGTACATCGCGATGTCGCCGTTCTTGAGCAGCATCGCCGCACTGGTGGCGTCGTCGGGAAACAAGGTGATGCCGATCGAGATGCCGAGGAAGACGCGCCGGCCTTCGACCTGGATCGGACGCGCGACCTCTCTCACCAGGCGTGTCGCCAGTTCGCCCGCGACGGTGCGCAGGTTGGCGCTGCCGGCTTCGGGCAGCTGCAGCAGCACGACGAATTCGTCGCCGCCGAAACGCGCCAGCAGGGCATCGGCGATGTCGAACTCGCGCACCGTGGCATCGATGCGCGCAGTGAACTGCATCAGCGCCTCGTCGCCGGCATCGTGGCCGAGCGTGTCGTTGACGCGCTTGAAATCGTCCACGTCGGCGAACAGCAGCGCCAGGCGCCCTGCAGCGCCCTGCATTTCGAGAAGCCGCTGGTCCAGCGTTTCGCGCAATGCCAGGCGATTGGCCAGCCCGGTCAACGAATCGGTATAGGCCATGCGGCGGATCTCGCGGTCGTGGCGCGCGATGCTGTCGCGCATCCGGTCGAAGGCGCGGACCAGATCGCCGATCTCGTCCTGGCGCGCGTCGGCCGGCACCACGACGTCGTAGTGGCCCGCCTCGATGCGCTGCGCGGCATCGGCCAGCCGGCGTACCGGGCGCACCAGGCGGCGCTGCAGGATCGCCGCGACGATCGCGCCCAGCGCCACCAGCACGACCAGCAGCAAGCCGACCGCGACCAGATGACGTCTTGCGATCTCGTCGAGACGCGTCTGCATCGTCGCGACCATCGCATCCTCGTCCTGCTTCGCGGTCGCCAGCGAATAGCCGATCCGCACGCCCCCCAGACGCTGGTCCGCGATGCGGATCGGCATCGACACGTCGAGCAGTTGCCCGTCGCTCCGCATGTGCTGACCGGTCGCGGCGATCACTTCCAGCGCGAACGGATCGTCCATGCGCTGTCCGTAGCGTTCGATGTCGCGACTGCCGTCGTGGACGATGTTGCCGTCGACGTCGTAGACGACCACGTAGCTGACGTCCGGTTGCTGCAGCACGTTGCCGATCACTGCGCCGATGGCTTCGAGATCGAAGTAGTACAGCGGATTGACCAGCCCATCGGCGACCTGCGCCGAGACCGCCTCGCCGCGCAGCAGCAGGCGCTGCGATGCGAGCGCATGCATCGAGCGCTGGCTCAGCGCGAGGATCTGCTTCTGCGCCTGGCCCTGCTGCTGCAGCACCAGTGCGACTGCGACGAGGCCGACCAGCACGGCGGCGCCGACCAACGTCAGGAACGTGGTCTGCAGCCCGGCCCGCAGCCTCATTCGACCTCCGCCACGACACGCGATGTGCCCGCGCGCAGCACGTCGAGCTCTGCCCGGGTGCCTGCATCCACCGGCAGGAACGCCGTGGTGCGGAAGAACTCGCGCAGCGCTTCGGCGGCCGCGGGATCTTCGCTGGCTTCGATCAGCACTTCGCGCAGACGGGCGGCCACCCGCGCATCCAGGTCGCCCCGCACCATTTCCAACGCGCGCGGAAACGGCGCGCTCTCGCGGAAGATGACGAAATCGCGCTTGAACGAAAGCGGCACGCGCCGCGTGCTGTCCCAGTCGATGTTGCTCATCGCACCGGCATCGACGAGGCGCTTGTGCACCCAGGACGAGATGTTGAGCTCCGAACGCGCGAACAGATAGCCGACCGAACCCGGCTCGGCCTGGTCGCGGGGCGACAGCAGGATCTCGAGTTTCATGCCGCGCGCGAGCAGTTCGGCGGCCGGCACGAAGTAGGCGCTGGTCGACTGCCGGTTCTGGAACACGATGCTGCGGCCGCGCAGGTCGTCGAGCGACTGGATGCCGCTGTCGCGTCGGGCGAAATAGACCGTGTGGTAGTGGCTGACGCCGTTGCGCTCGGTCAGCAGCAGCGGCTTCGCACCCGCGCGCGCTTCGAGCAGCGTCGCGCCGCTGGCGGTCTCGGTGACCCAGTCCACGCGGCCGCGGCGCAGATAGCTCTGCATCTGCTGGGCATCGCGCGCCATCAGCACGCGGCCTTCGGTGATGCCGACACCGCCCATGCGCGCGACCACGTAGTCGAGCAGCGGCTTGAGCTGCTCGTAGTGCGCCTGGGGATCGTCGCTGATGCGCCCGAGCACCAGCACGTTGCGCGGCTCGGAAGCCTGCACCGTCAATACCGCTGCCGATACCGCCAGCAGCACACCCGACAGGAGCCGTCGAAGGAAGTGACGCGGGTCCAAGGCGGATCCTGGAGGCGTGAGCGGAGCGCCAAGCCTAGCGGAAGCCATTCTCCGGCAACAGACGCCGCGACTCAGCCGCTGCCGCGATCGTTGGCCAGGCGGGCCATGCGCTGGGCATCGGCGAGGATGCCGCGCAGCAGCCGCACTTCCTTTTCGTCCAGCCCGGTGCGGACGAAGAGCCGCCGCAGCTTGCGCATCGCCGATTCGGGCGCGCGTCCCTTGTGGAAGTCGATGTCCTCGAGCGTGTCCGCCAACTGGCCGAAGAAGCCTTCGAGTTCGGCATGCGGCACCGCATCCGGATTCACCGGTGCGATGGCAGCCGGCGCGGCGCCGCCGCCCGCCCCCAGCAGCGCCAGCCGCACCTCGTAACTCAACACCTGCACCGCCGCAGCCAGGTTCAAGGAGCTGTAATCGGGATTGGCCGGGATGTGCACCGCGGCATGGCACAGCTGCAGTTCCCCGTTCTCCAGCCCGGTGCGCTCGCGCCCGAACACCAGCGCGACCTCGCCGCCTGCGGAAGCTTCTGCCTGCGCGGACGCCGCGGCATCGCGCGGCTGCAACTCGCGCAGCTGCACCCGGCGGCTGCGCGCGGTGCAGCCCAGCACCAGCCGGCAGTCGGCGACCGCCTCGGCCAGGGTGGCGACTTCGACCGCGGCGTTGAGCACGTCCTCGGCACCGGCGGCCATCATGTCGGCCTCGTTGTGCGGGAATTTCTGCGGCGCCACCAGCACCAGCCGGTGCAGGCCCATCGTCTTGACCGCGCGCGCGGCGGAGCCGATGTTGCCGGGATGCTGGGTGCCGACGAGCACGATGCGGATGCGCTCGGCAGTGCGTGCCGCGGCGGCGATGTCCATGCCGGACTCTGGATTCAGGGGCGCTTGCATGGCGCGAATGGTAAACTGCGCGGCCGGCCAAGCGCCGGCACCGCTCTTTCTCCCCTCGATCCTGCCCGCGCCCGGAGTCGTCCGCGATGCTTCAACCTGCTGTCAATGTCATGGTCAAGGCGGCGCGCGCCGGCGGTGGCGTCCTGTTGCGCAACATGCACAAGCTCGATGCGCTCAACGTCGTCGAGAAGGCGCGCCACGATTATGCGAGCGAGGTCGACGGCCTCGCCGAAGAGGCGATTGTCAAGGAACTGCGCCGCGCCTATCCCGAGTACGCCGTACTCGGCGAAGAAGGCGGCGCCAAGCCGGGCCGTGGCGGCCCGAGCCGCTACACCTGGGTCATCGATCCGCTCGACGGCACCAGCAACTACCTGCGTGGCCTGCCCCACTGGTGCGTGTCGATCGCGCTGGTCGAGGGTGGCGAGCCGCTGCATGGCGTGGTGTTCGATCCGCTGCGCAACGAACTGTTCACCGCCACGCGCGGCGCCGGCGCCCAGCTCAACGAGCGTCGCATCCGCGTGTCCGAGCGCCGCGAGCTGACCGGCGCGATGCTCAGCACCGGCTTCGCCCCGCGCGAGCGCAAGCGCGTCGGCGCCCAGCTGCGCGCCGTCGAAGCCCTGCTCGAGAACGCCGAGGACGTGCGCCGCACCGGCTCGGCCGCGCTGGACCTGGCCTATGTCGCCGCGGCCCGGACCGACGGCTACTTCGAAGCCGGCGTGCATCCCTGGGACATCGCCGCAGGCGTGCTGCTGGTCCGTGAGGCCGGCGGCCGCATCAGTGACTTCAAGGGCGCCGCGGGCGGCCCCTTGAACGTGGCCTTCGCCGGCGGCCGTCAGGTCGTGGCCGGCAACGTGCACATCGTCGCGCCGCTGCAGAAGACACTGGTCGAGTCGGGTTACGCGAAAGAATTCGCCTGAGCCGCTGGATCTGCTGGACGGAAAAGGCCGCGCGCAAGCGCGGCCTTTCTTGTTGGCGGTCAAGCGTCGCATTTACGGCTTCGTAAGATGGGGAGAGCGCAGCGAAACCCCATCATGGCCTGCGTGGTGGGAGCGCGCTTGCGCGCGATGAAGCTTTCCCTGCAATGCCCATCGCGCGCAAGCGCGCTCCCACATC
>NZ_JAIWPU010000024.1 GCF_021191705.1 Proluteimonas flavola | reverse complement strand
TGGGGTGGGCGCGGCCGGGGGGGCGGCCCCCCCCCCCCCCCCGGCCCCCCCCCCCCCCCCCCCCCCCCCCCACATCCGATGGGTTTCGCTGCGCTCTGGTCGCTACCGCCCACGAAAAAGCCGCGCAATGCGCGGCTTCTTCGTGCGTCCGACCGGCCCGCGTCAAGCGAGCCGGCGTTCCGGATCAGGGACGACGCGACAGCGCCGCCTCGTCCCTGGCCTTGGGCAGCAGGTCCTGCTTGGTGACGCGCAGGATGCCGTAGGTCAGCAGCGGGCAGGCGATGAAGATCGACGACAGCGTCCCGACCACCGCGCCCATCATCTGGGTCAGCGCCAGGCCTTCGAGCGAACCGCCGCCGTAGAGGAACAGCGCCAGCACCGACAGGAAGAACACCAGCGAGGTGATGATCGTGCGCGACAGCGTCTGGTTGATCGAACGGTTGAAGACCTCCAGCGGATCGGCGCGCAGGCCGCGGAAGTTCTCGCGCACGCGGTCGAAGACCACGATGGTGTCGTTGATCGAGAAGCCCATCACCGACAGCAGGCCGGCCAGCACCGTGAGGTCGAACTCGCGTCCGGTCAGCGCGAACAGCGCGGCGACCACCATCACGTCGAACAGCGTGGTGACGCTGGCGACGACCGCGAACTTCCATTCGAAGCGCACGCTGATGTACAGCAGGAAGCCCACCAGCACGAAGATCGCGGCATAGATCGCGTTCTTGCGCAGATCGCCCGAGACCTGCGAACCGATCGACTCGGTGCTCAGGATGCGGCCCGGGTTCGCCTCGGTGGTCGCGGCCGACAGCACGTCCTGGGCGAGCTGTGTGTTGCCGTCCACGCTGGTCTGCTCTTCATCGCCACGCACGCGGATCAGCAGGTCGTTGCCGCTGCCGAAGGTCTGCACCTGGGCGTTGGCGATGCCGGCGTCCTGCAGCCGTTCGCGGACGTCGTCCACGCCGACCGGATGGTCGAAGCGGACGTTGACCGCGGTACCGCCGGTGAAGTCGAGCGCGAAGTTGAAGCCCTTGATGCCGACGACGGCGAACGCGCCGACGAACAGCAGCACGAACATGGCCACCCACACATGGCGCAGCCGCATGAAGTCGATGCGGGTGCCGCTGGGAACGAGGGTCAACGGAAAAATTTTCATGGGGTCTCTTCCGTCAGATCGCCAGGGACTTGAGCTTCTTGCGCGGCGCGTAGATCAGCGTGACCAGCGCGCGCGAAACGACGATTGCGGTGAACATCGAGGCGGTGATACCGATCACCAGCGTCACCGCGAAACCCTGCAGCGGGCCGGTGCCGAAGGCGTACAGCGCGATACCCGCGATGATGCCGGTGAGGTTGGAGTCGAAGATGGTGTCCGATGCCTTCTCGTAGCCGGTCACGATCGCCGCCTTGGGCGGCATGCCGGCCCTGAGTTCTTCGCGTATGCGCTCGTTGATCAGCACGTTGGCGTCGACCGACAGGCCGATCGACAGCGCCAGGCCGGCGAAACCGGGCAGCGACATCGTGGCGCCGAACAGCGACATCACCGCGACCACGATCAGCAGGTTCAGGATCAGCGCCAGACAGGTCACGATGCCGAACATGCGGTAGTACAGCATGAAGAAGATCAGGGTGAACACGAACGCGTAGAGCACCGCGGTGATGCCGCGCTCGACGTTCTCGGCGCCCAGGCTCGGGCCGACGACGCGCTCTTCGACGAAGTCCATCGGTGCCGCCAGCGCGCCGGCCTTGAGCTGGCTTGCCAGGTCGTTGGCTTCGTCGCGCGCCAAGCCGGTGGTGCTGAACTCCCGACCGAATACGCCCCGGATCGTCGAGGAACTGATCACGCGCTCGACGCTGCGCGACGAACGCACTTCCTCGCCGTCGACGATGCGCACGGTCGGGATGCGTTCGACGTAGACGATGCCCAGGCGCTGGCCGACGTTCTGCAGCGTGTGGTCGAGCATGCGCTTGCCGCCGGCGCTGTTGAGCGTAATGAACACCGACGGCAGGCCCGTCTGCGAATCGGTCTGCGGGTTGGCGTTGATCAACTGGTCGCCCGACACCAGGATGCGGCGCGACAGCAGCAGCGGCGTGCCGGCATCGTTGTAGTAGATGCGCGAATCGGCCGGGATGTTGCCCGAGGCCACGGCTGCGGCCGCCTGGTTCTCGTCGCCGGTGACGGCGCGGAACTCCAGCGTCGCGGTCGCGCCGATCAGGCGCTTGGCCTCGGCGGTGTCCTGCAGGCCGGGCAGCTGGATCACCAGGCGGTCGTCGCCCTGGCGCTGCAGCACCGGCTCGGAGACGCCGATCGCATTGATGCGGTTGGAGATCACGGTGCGGTTCTGCTCGACCGCATCGCTGGCGATGCGCGCGATCTCGCCCTGCGACAGGCGCACGGTGAGGCGGTTGCCGTCGACGGTGATCTGCGGACCGCTGCCGCCGACCGCCTGGCCGGAGGCGCTGGCGAGGCTGGTGGCGATCTGCGTGCGCGCTTCAGCGACGTTCGCACCCTCGGTCAGCACCACGCCGATGCTGTTGTCGTTGCGGCGCTCGACGCTGGAGTAGCCGATGCGCGCGTCGCGCAGCACGGTGCGGATGCCGTCGGCGTAGCCCTCGACGCGCTTCTGCAGCGCCGCGGCCTGGTCGACCTGCATCACGAAGTGCACGCCGCCCTGCAGGTCCAGACCCAGCGACATCGGCCGGGCGCCGAGATTGGCCAGCCAGTCCGGCACGGTCGAGGCCAGGTTCAGCGCGACCGAATAGTTCTCGCCCAGCTCCGGACGCAGCGTGTCGGACGCGAGCGTCTGCGCATCGGAATCGTGCAGCCGGACCAGCAGGTGGTTCTCGTCGATCTCGGTCCCGACCGGAGTCACGCCAACGGCCGTGAGCAGGCCCTCGACCCGCGACTTCAGCGCCTCGTCGATGCGCGCCTCGCTGGTGCTCGGGGTGATCTGCACCGACGGGTTCTTCTGGTAGGCATTGGGCAGCGCGTACAGCGCGGCCAACACCAGCACGACCAGGATGAGGGCGTATTTCCAGCGCGGGAATTCAAGCATTGCGGATACCGTCTCGCAGAATTTTCGTGATCGCTCTCGCCCTCACCCCTTGCCCCCTCCCGCATGCGGGAGAGGGGGAGTCGGTGCCGAGCGGGACAGCGCCCACCGAGCAACCGGGATCGTCCCGGCCGCGTCGTTCGGTTACGCCGATTTGAGGGTGCCCTTGGGCAGCACGTTGCCGACCGCGCCCTTCTGCACGCGGATTTCCACGCGCTCGGCGATCTCGATGGTCAGGAAGCTGTCGCCGATGTTGCGCACCACGCCGGCGATGCCGCCGTTGGTGATGACCTCGTCGCCGACCGACAGCTTCTCCAGCATCGCGCGGTGTTCCTTGGTGCGCTTCATCTGCGGGCGGATCATCAGGAAGTACATGATCGCGATCAGGATGATCGGGAAGGCCAGCGTCGACAGCAGGCTGGGGCCTGCGCCCGGAGCTGCGGCAGCGGCGTGGGCGGGGGCGATCACAAGGTCCAGCAGATTCATCGGGGCATCCATGGGTCGAAAACAGACAGCGGGCGATTATGACACGGCCGGGCGCGGGCGCAGGCCGGGTGGCGGGTGAATGGGCGGTGATGGGGCCGGAGACGTCGCCGGGACGGCTCAGGCGCCCGGATTCCCCGCCCGGGCGCTGTAGAAAGACGCCCGGAAGGCGGCAAAGGTTCCCGCGGCGATCGCGGCGCGCATGTCGGCCATGAGCGTCTGGTAGTACCAGAGGTTGTGCAGGGTGCCGAGCATCGGGCCGAGCATCTCGCCGCAGCGGTCGAGGTGCCGCAGGTAGGCGCGGGTGAAGCCGCCGCGGCAGGCCTCGCAGCCGCAGCCCTCCTCGATGGGGCGCAGGTCCTTCTCGAACTTCGCGTTGCGGATGCGGATCACGCCGGTCGAGGTGAAGAAGTGCCCGTTGCGCGCGTTGCGGGTGGGCATCACGCAGTCGAACATGTCGACACCGCGCGCGACGGCTTCCACCAGGTCTTCCGGCCGGCCCACGCCCATCAGGTAGCGCGGCCGGTCTTCGGGCAGCTGCGGCGCGGTGTGGTCGAGCATCGCGTTGCGCTCGTCCTCGGTCTCGCCGACCGCGAGGCCGCCGATCGCATAGCCGTCGAAGCCGATGTCCTTGAGGCCCTCCGCCGAGCGCGTGCGCAGTTCGTGGTGCACGCCGCCCTGGACGATGCCGAACAGCGCGGCATCGTTGCCCTCGTGCGCGCGCTTCGAGCGCGCGGCCCAGCGCAGCGACAGTTCCATGGATTTTTCGACGACGCGCGGATGCACCGGCTTGCCGTCGATCTGCACCGGCGGGCACTCGTCGAAGATCATCACGATGTCCGAGTCGAGCACCTTCTGGATGCGCATGCTGTCCTCGGGCCCGAGGAACACCTTCGCGCCGTCGGTGGGCGCGGCGAAGGTCACGCCGTCCTCGGTGATCTTGCGCTTGTGCGCCAGCGAGAAGACCTGGAAACCGCCGGAATCGGTAAGGATCGGCTTGTCCCAGCGCGCGAAGCCGTGCAGGCCGCCATGCGCCTCGATGACGTCCAGGCCCGGGCGCAGATACAGATGGAAGGTATTGCCGAGGATGATCTCCGCACCCAGCGCACGCACCTGATCGGGCAGCACGCCCTTGACCGTGCCGTAGGTGCCGACCGGCATGAAGGCCGGGGTCTCGATGGTGCCGCGCGGGAAGGTGATGCGGCCGCGGCGCGCTGCGCCGTCGCTGCCGAGCAGCGCGAAGGACATTCTGGACATCCGGATAGTATGACCGACCACCCGCGTCCACCGCCGCGGCGAAAGACACCGATGCACACGATCCGGCTGCTGCTGATGTCGCTGACCCTGCTGGCCCCGCCGACCGGCAGTGCACTCGCGGCTGCGGACGCGCGACCGCACGGGGCAACCTGCCACGACCGGCTGCAGGTGCCGCTGCCCGAAGCCGACGTCGGCACCGCCCCGGCCGGCTGCGCTGCCGCCACCCTGTACTACGGCAGCGATGGCAAGGGAGGCGACCCGGTCGCGGCCCGGCACTGCGCCTACCGCGAGCGCGCCGGCGCCGGCCACACGGTCTCGCGCGAGACCGTCTTCGGCGGCAGCGGCGTGCTGATGATGCTCTACGCCAACGGCCAGGGCGTGCCGCGGGACATCGCACTCGCCAGCCGCTTCGCCTGCGAATACGGCGGCGCGCCCGCAGAGATCCGCGGGCGCCTGCAGCACCTGCAGTGGATCGCCGACGGCACCGACACCGCCCCCATGGACATCTGCGACGACATCACCAGCGGGATGATGTCGGGGTTCTGCGCCCACCGCGACGCCGGCTTCGCCCGCGTCGCGCGCAACCGCCAGTGGCAGGCCCTGCAATCGGACTGGACGCCTGTGCAGCGGGACGCATGGTCGGCGTTGCGCGGCGCCGCGGACGACTATTTCGGCCATGTCGGCAGCGACGAGATCGACCTCAGCGGAACGGCGCGGGGCGCGTTCGCCGCCGAAGCCCGCGAGACGCTGGAGATCCAGCTGCTGGCGGACGTCCAGCGCTTCGAGCACGGCGATCGCCCGGCGCAGACCGCCGCTGCGCTCGCGCCCCTGGACCGGCAACTCAACACCGTGTACCGGGAGGTCCGCGCCCGGCTGCAGGCCGGTGCATCGCCACACCCCTACGCCCTGTCCGGCACCGTGAATGCAGACGGCGTACGCGACACCCAACGCGCCTGGCTGCGCTATCGCGACGCCTGGGTCGCCTTCGCCGCCACGCGCTGGCCCGATACCGAGGGCGATGCCTGGCGTGCGTGGCTGACGGAGACGCGCACCGCCGCGCTGGAGGCGATCACCGGCGGCCCCTGATGGCCGCCGGCAGGCCTGCAGGCAGCGCCCGCCGCGTGGCGATACGGCCCGCGGCTTCGACGCGGCCCGGCAACGGGCGAGGATGCCACGGGTTGCGCGACCGACGCCGGTCAGGCGGCCTGCCCCCACAGCAGCATCGCGTCGCCATAGGAGAAGAACCGGTATTCGGCCTGCACCGCGTGCTGGTAGGCGGCGAAGACGCGGTCCTTGCCGGCGAACGCCGACACCAGCATCAGCAGCGTGGATTCGGACAGATGGAAGTTGGTCACCATCGCGTCGACGCTGCGGATGCGGTAGCCGGGGAAGATGAAGATCTGCGTCTCGCCGGCGAAGGGATGCAGTTCGCCGTCGACGCTGGCGCTCTCCAGTGCGCGCACGACCGTGGTGCCGACGGCGATCACGCGGCCGCCCGTCTCGCGCGTGCGACGGATCTGCGCGACGAGTTCGGCGCCGACGTTGAGCCACTCGCTGTGCATGCGGTGCTCGCGCACATCCTCGACCCGCATCGGCAGGAACGTGCCGGCGCCGACGTGCAGGGTGACGTGGCCGAACTCGACGCCGCGATCGCGCAGGCGCTCAAGCAGCGCATCGTCGAAATGCAGACCGGCCGTCGGCGCCGCGACCGCACCGACTTCGCGCGCGAACACGGTCTGGTAGCGCTCGGCGTCGTCCTGGCCCGGCTCGCGGCGGATGTAGGGCGGCAGCGGCATGCGCCCGGCCTTGAGCAACCACGATTCCAGCGCGTCTTCCACGTGGAAACGCAGGTGGTAGAAACCTTCGTCGCGCGACAGCACCTCGGCGCTGCCGCCGCCATCGAGCCGGATCCGCCCGCCGGGCTTCGGCGACTTGCTGGCGCCGATCTGCGCCCGCGCCTCGTTGCCGGGCAGCAGCCGCTCGATCAGGATCTCCACGCGCCCGCCGCTGTCCTTCTGCCCGAACAGCCGCGCCGGAATCACGCGCGTGTCGTTGAAGACCAGCAGATCGCCCGGCTGCAGCAGATCCGGCAGATCGCGGACCTGCCGGTCTTCGAACGCACCGGCGCCCGGCGGTACGATCAGCAGGCGGCTCGCCGACCGCTCGTCCAGCGGCGCCTGGGCGATCAGGTGTTCGGGCAGGTCGAAGTGGAAGTCGGACTTCTTCAAGAGATCGGCGGGGGAATGCGGGGGGAGACATTGTAATGAAGGCAGATGGTGACGCCCCTTCCCCCGCCCGCGGGGGAAGGCCGGGATGGGGGCGAACGGCCCGGTCGCGACAGGATGGGTATGCCGGGCAGACCGAGTGCCAGGGTGACAAGCGTTTCGTCGACTGAAGGTCCGCCCCCACCCAACCCTCCCCCGCCTGCGGGGGAGGGCTCTCGCGCGCAACTCGCGGAGAAGTTATCTCTCGAACTTGGTCGACAGGATGATGGAAGACGTCGTGCGCTCCACGCCGTCGATGCAGCCGATGCGGTCGGTCAGTTCGTCCATGTCGGCCACCGTCGGCACTACGCCCAGCGCGATCAGGTCGTAGGGTCCGCTGACCGAATGCAGCGCCCGCACCGCGCTGATCGCCCGCAGGGCAGTGACCACCGGCGTGGTCTGCCGCGGCCGCACGGTGATCATGATCTGGGCGCGGATGTGGCCCTGTTCGAAGTCGTCGCGCACGCGCACGGTGTAGCCGCTGATCACGCCTTCGCGCTCCAGCCGTTCGATGCGGCTCTGCACCGTGGTCCGCGACAGGCCCAGCCGGCGCGCGATCTCCGCCGTCGACAGGCGTGCGTTCTCGCGCAGCAGCATCAGCAGTCGGACATCGGCGGATTCGGTGGACATGGGCGCGGCAGGGCTTCGGCGATCTGCCGAAATTCTACGATTCCTTCGGCGTTCCGTCGCTTCCGTTCGACGGAATCGTCCAGATAATGGAGAGACCGCCGGTGCGGACCTGCTTCCAGAGACTCCATGCCGGCCCTCCCCGACGTTCCAAGGAGCGATTCGCATGTCCGTGATCCAGATCCTCGCCCCGCTGCGCGCCCATGGCGGCACGCGCCGCACCACCGGTCTGCCGGACGATGTACTCGAACGCTTCGCCGCGACGCATCCGGAACTCGTCGAAGCCGCGCAGGCCGCTGCCGAGGCGCATGCAAGCCTGAAGCAGGACTTCGCCGATCCCGTATCGAGTACGGGGCAGAGCCTGCTCGATCTGGACGAGGACGCGCAGGCGCGCGCCGTACAGGCCGGCTACATCAACTTCTATCCGGGCGATGCGGTGAACCCCTACGTCGCGCTGACCGCGCGCGGTCCTTGGATCGTCACCCTCAAGGGCGCGGTGCTCCACGATTCGGGCGGCTACGGCATGCTCGGCTTCGGCCACACGCCCAAGGACGTGATTGCCGCGATGGCGCAGCCGGTGCCGATGGCCAACATCATGACCCCGAGCCTGTCGCAGCTGAAGCTCGATCGCGCCCTGCGCCGCGAGATCGGCCACACCCGCGGCGGCTGTCCCTACAGCCACTTCCTGTGCCTGAATTCCGGTTCGGAATCCGTCGGTCTTGCCGCGCGCATCGCCGACATCAACACGCGTACCCAGACCGATCCGGGTGGCCGCCACGCCGGTCGCACGGTCAAGCGCATCGTCGTCAAGGGCAGCTTCCACGGCCGCACCGAGCGCCCGGCGCTGTATTCCGATTCCTCGCGTGCGACCTACAAGAAGTATCTCGCGAGCTTCCGCGACGAGAATTCGCTGATCGCGATCGCGCCCTACGACGCCGACGCGCTGCGCCAGGCGTTCGCCGACGCGGACGCGAACGGCTGGTTCGTCGAAGCGGTGTTCCTGGAGCCGGTGATGGGCGAAGGCGACCCAGGCCGCGCGTTGCCGCCGGCGTTCTACGCCGCCGCGCGCCAGCTCACCCGCGCCCACGGCAGCCTGCTGCTGGTCGACTCGATCCAGGCCGGCCTGCGCGCGCACGGCGTGCTGTCGGTCGTCGACTACCCCGGCTTCGAAGGTCTCGACGCGCCGGACATGGAAACCTATTCGAAGGCGCTCAACGCCGGCCAGTACCCGCTGTCGGTGCTTGCGGTGACGGAACACGCCGCGCAGCTCTACAAGAGCGGCGTCTACGGCAACACGATGACCGCCAATCCGCGTGCGCTGGATGTCGCCTGCGCCGTGCTCGCGCAGCTCACGCCCGAAGTGCGCGCCAACATCCGCGACGCCGGCCGCAAGTCGGTCGAAGCGCTTGAAGCACTGAAGGCCGAACTCGGCGGCCTGATCACCAGGGTCCAGGGCACCGGCCTGCTGTTCTCCTGCGAACTCGCACCGCAGTTCAAGTGCTATGGCGCCGGTTCGACCGAGGAATGGCTGCGCGAACAGGGCCTGGGCGTGATCCACGGCGGCACCAACTCGCTGCGCTTCACCCCGCACTTCAACATCGACGACGCCGAAATCGCGCTAGTGGTGTCGATGGTCGGCAAGGCGCTGCGCGAGGGTCCCCAGAAGTACGCATCGACCAGCGCATCGCCGGCCGTTGCCGCAGCCTGACCGAAGCCCGACGCACACGGCACGATCGCCCTTTCCTGCTTGCGGGCATTGCACCCTTCACGGATGGACGGGAACGGGATGGGGCGGCCGGGTCACCGCCGACATCCAAACAAGGACGATGTGGGAGCGGCCTTGGCCGCGATTCAGAGCCAGCTACAGCGAGCAGTCCACCGGAATCGCGCGCAAGCGCGCTCCCACGAAGAGCGCTGTTTGCGCGTGTCAACGCGCCGCGTCGATCGCCGCGCCCATCACCGTCTTCGCCTCATCCACGCCGCCCCAGCCGCGCAGTTCGACGCGCCTGCTGCCGGCTGGCAGATCCTTGTAGACGCGGAAGAACGCTTCGATGCGCTCGCGCTCCATCGCCGGCAGGTCTTCGATCGAACGGATGCCAGCATACGTGGGATCCACGTCGTCGGCCGGCACGCCGACGATCTTCGCGTCGGCGTCGCCAGCGTCGATCATCCGCAACACGCCCAGCGGGCGGAAGCGGATGCGGACGCCCGGGTACAGCGGCGCACGGGTGAGCACCAGCGCGTCGAGCGGATCGCCGTCGCCGGCATGGGTGCCGGGCATCGAACCGTAGTTCGCCGGATAGGCCATCGGCATCGACAGGAAACGGTCGACGAAGATCCGGCCTTCGGCATCGCTTTCGTATTTGGTGAAGCCGCCGGCCGGAATCTCGACCAGCAGTACCGCCTCGTCGGGCGCGTTCGCCGGCTGGCGATCGTGCACCGGCGGGGCCGCTGCGATCACGCCGAACGGGATCGCGCATGCGAGCGCCGCGGCGAGCAGCGTTGCAGAGACGCGACTGCGCATGCGGATCACTCCCAGCACCGGTCGGCGCGGCCCTTGAGCGTTGCATCGCGCGCGCAATCGCGCGGCGCGATGCGGCCCTCGGTGATCTCGTGCAGCGTGCGCGTGGCCGGCGTGGCGCCGCGGATCTCGAACGCATCGTAGAGACGACCGGTCGCGGTGCGCGATTCGTAGTGCAGCGTGTCGCCATCCAGCCGGATGATCTGGAACAGCTGGGTGTCCTCGGCGGTCGGCGCCATGTCGCGGCGTGCGCCATCGGAAAGCCGGTACTGCTTGGCGCCGGTCACCGACACTAGGTACTGCGGCGTCGCGCGCGCGGCATCCTCACCTGGGCGACGGCCATAGACGTGGTCGTGGCCCTGCAGCACCAGATCGACGCGGCGGCGCTCCAGCACCGGCAGCACCTGTTCGCGCAGGGCGACGTTGTCGCGGTCCTGGCGCGGCGAAAACATCGGCTGATGGATCAGCGCGATCGACCAGGGATGCGGATTGGCCGCCAGCGTGCGATCCAGCCACGCGGCCTGCGCTGCGGCCGTGCCGAGGTCGAGCGCGGACGTGCCGTCGAGCACCACCACGCGCACGCCTTGGTAGTCGAACCAGTAGCTGGTCTGCTCCGCACCGGGCGCGCCATTGGCGGGCAGTGCGAACGTCCGTGGCCAGTGTCCGCCGAGCACGCGGCGCTCCTGCGGGGTGTCCTCGAACTCTTCCCAGTACTCGTGATTGCCCGGTGCCGGCGCGTTGACGAGCATGGTCGCCAGCGGGCCGACCGCATCGAACCACTCGCCCCACTCGTTGTCGTCTTCGCCGTCGCCGCCGCTGACCAGATCGCCGGCGAACAGCGCGAGCCTCGCGTCGGGCGCCTGCCGGTGCGCTTCGCGCAGCACGCGCGTACTGAGGCTGGCGTTCTTGTTCTGGGTGTCGCCGAAGTACAGCAGCGTCAGCGGCGCGTCGGCCGCGGCCGCGGTGCGCGTCTGCATCCATGGGCTCCAGGTGCCACCGCCCTGCACGCGCCAGGCGTAGAGCGTATCGGGTTGCAGGCCGTCGACTTCCGCGCGATGGAACTGCGCGGCGCCGTTCTCGCCGTCGAGCGATGCGCTGCGCGCGGCGACGCGGCGACGCGGGCCCATGTCCGGTGAGTCGCCGGCAATGACGAGTTCCAGCACCGCCGCTTCGACCGAGGCAGCGGTGCGCCACGCGACCGAAAAGCCGGTGGCTGCGTCCTGCGCGGGCGAGGCGACGATGCGGTCGGGAAACACGCTCGGCGCGTAGCGCATCACGCCTTCCGGCACGAGCGTGTTCGGCTCGACGCGCGTTTCGCCGGCAACGCCGGCACAGGCCGGTATCGCGAGCAGCGCGGCGCTCAGCAGCAGAAGACGGGGCAGGCGTGCGGGCAGCGGGTGTGTCATCGATGGTGTGTCCTTGTGTGGAGCCGTATCCGTTGTCCGCGAACGCATGCAACAGATGTCGAAAAATCCGGCGTGAAGCTGACGCAGCGATCACCGCGTCACCGTCGCATCGATATCATGGACCGTCATGCGCATCAACACAGCGCGTCATGATCGGCGCGCGAGATTGCAGGCAGGTTGCATGCGCCGCGACATCGCACTGACGCGCCGCCACAACAGAACTGTCATCGAAGCGTCGCAAGATGCCGACCCGGGGGAACGGGGCGTCGCCGATTCGCGACGCACGCCACAACGCAGACCACGCAACGCATGCCGCTCTCCGCGACGTGACGGCTGCGGCTTCGCCATGCCCCCGACACACGCATCCCTCATCGGAGTTCCCATGTCACCCAATCGTAGCGTTCTCGCAGCGGCCATTGCCGCCACGCTCGCCCTGGCCTGCCCGCAGCCCGCCACCGCACAGTCGTCGAGCGTCGACACGATCGCGGCGATGGCGAACACGATCGTCGGCAAGGTCAGCGAAGCCTCGCGCGGCGTGTCCCTCGAAGGCGCGATCGTCACCGTCGACGGCCGCCAGGTGAGCACCGACCGCGAAGGCTTCTTCCGCGTGACCGGCCTCGCGCCGGGCCGCTATCCGCTGCAGGTCGACTATCTGGGTTACACGCGGCACCAGTCGGAAGTGGACGTCGGCGACATGCGCGGCGCGCAGGTCGAGGTGACGCTGCACAGCACCGTCGCCGCGACCGACATGGGCGTGGTCGAAGTGCGGGCCAGCCGCGACGCGCAGGCGATGGCGCTCAACCAGCAGCGCGCCTCGACGCACTACGTCAACGTGGTCTCGGCCGATCTGCTGGGCCAGTTTCCCGACAACAACATCGCCGAATCTACCCAGCGCATCCCGGGCGTGTCGATCGAACGCGACCAGGGCGAAGGCCGCTACGTCACCGTGCGCGGCGCGCCGAAGGAATTCACCACCGTCACCATCGACGGCGTGCAGCTGGCCAATCCCGATGCCGCCAGCCGCGGCGTCGAGCTCGACACGATTCCCTCCGACGTCATCGCCGCGCTCGAAGTCACCAAGGCGATCACCCCGGACATGGACGGGGACGCGATCGCCGGCAACATCAACATCCGCACGCAGAGCGCGCTGGACCGCGAAGGCCTGACGCTGCGCGCATCGCTGGCGGGCGGCAAGTACCAGCTCGGCGACGGCGACAACCAGCGCTACAACGCCACCATCGGCAACCGGTTCGGCGCCGAAGGCAACATCGGCGTGCTGATCTCCGGCTCGATCAGCAAGCAGGGCCGCTTCACCGACAACGTGGAGACGCTATACAGCCGTATCGGCGACGGCACGTTCGCCCCCAGCGAGATCCAGATCAAGGACTACGAAGGCCTGCGCACGCGCAAGGGCATCACCGGCCGCTTCGACTACCGCATCGACCCGGACAACCTGGTCTATTTCGTCGTGTCGGATTCGAACTTCGTCGACCGCGAGTTCCGCGACAACCTGACGATCGCGCTCGACAACTACGCCGACGGCTCCGACGAGACCACCGGCCGCGCACGCGCGACCTTCGACAAGGAACTGCGCGAGCGCACCTACGACAAGAGCATCCGCACCTACAACCTCGCCGGCGAGCATTTCCTTGGCGAAATGTGGAAGCTCGACTGGCAGGCTTCGCAGAGCCGGGCCACCAAGACCACCAGCCCGCGCATGCAGTACATCTTCCGCTCCAGCGTGCGCCCGCAGTTCGCCTACAACTATACGAACCCGGATTTCCCGACCTGGACCATCCTCGGCCGCCCCGACGCGCCGGCCAGCGGCGTCGACCTGCCGGAGAACTGGTACGCGTTCCGTCGCCTCAACGACCGCTACGAATACGGCGAGGAAGAAGAGAACGCGCTGCGCCTGGACCTGGGCCGCCAGCAGACGTTCCTCGGCGACAGCGGCGACATCAGGTTCGGCGTGCGCGTCCGCCAGCGCGACAAGATGTTCGACGACGAGCGCTACCGCAACGGCAGCGCCTCCGATTTCGCCGGCCTCGGCATCAGCTACTCGGACATGCTGTGCGACAGCCTGTCGAACAACTTCGACTACTTCCTGACCGGCCGCCGCTTCTGCCGCGACATCTTCGACAGGTACGCCGGCCCGCTGCTCGGGAGCGGCAACCACGTGCGCCTGATTCCCGACTCGCTGACCGGCGACTACCAGGCCGAAGAGAACGTCTATGCCGGCTATGCGCGCATCGATGCCAGCTGGGACGCGCTGACCATGGTCGCCGGCGTGCGCTACGAGCGCACCGAACTCGAAGGCAGCGCGCTGCAGTTCGACGAAGACGCCGGCGACGTGCTGCCGCGCACCGCCAGCCGCAGCTACGGCAACGTGCTGCCGAGCCTGCACGTCCGCTACGAGGCCACCCCGGATTCCATCCTGCGCGCGTCCTACTCCACCGCGATCAACCGCCCGGACTTCATGCACACCGCGCCCTACCGGGTGATCGGCGAAGCGGACGATCTCAACGTGATCGCCATCAGCGAAGGCAATCCGCTGGTCCGCGAAGCGTTCGCGCACAACCTGGACCTGTCGTTCGAGCACTACTTGCGTCCGCTCGGTCTGGTGTCGGCGGCGCTGTTCTACAAGCGCATCGACGATCCGCTGTTCGTGGCCTCGCGCGACGAGGACGCAGGCGGCGGGCAGACTTTCCAGATCACCCGCGCCGAGAACGGCGAGAAGGGTCGCATCTACGGCGCGGAACTGTCATGGCAGCAGACCTTCGACATGCTGCCGGGCGCCCTTTCGGGACTGGGCGTCTATGCCAACTACACCTACGCGAAGTCCAAGGCCGAGCTGCCGTTCGATCTGGGCGAGACCGAAATGCCGGGCACGTCGCGGACGAACTACAACTTCGCCCTGACCTACGAGAAGTCCGGCCTCAACGCGCGTTTGGCCTACAACTACCGCTCGAAGTTCATCCAGTCCTTCGACATCACCAATCCCGAACTGAATGTCTACTGGAACGACCGCGCCAGCCTCGATTTCTCGACCAGCTACACGCTCGGCGACGGCTGGAGCGTGTTCGGCGAGGTCAACAACATCCAGGACACGAAGCAGATCCGCTTCCAGGGCCAGCGCAATCGCGTGCTGGAGATGGAAGGCTTCGGCCGCTCGTGGCTGGCCGGTGTGCGCTACCAGTTCTGAGTGATCGCAACACCATGCGTGACGAGGGGCCGGCCTGTCCGGCCCCTCTGCGTTTCAGCCACGGAGGCATGTCTGGCGATGGCACATGCGATCCTATGCGCATCGCTTCCGCACAGGTCCCGCCATGAAAACCGTCGAAGTCCGCCATCCGCTGGTGCAGCACAAGCTCGGCCTGATGCGCCGCGCCGACAACAGCACCAAGACCTTCCGTGAACTGTCGGCCGAAGTCGCGACGCTGCTGACCTACGAGGCCACGGCGGATCTGGAAACCGAAGACGCGGACGTCGAAGGCTGGGCCGGCACCGTGCGCGTGCGCCGCATCAAGGGCCGCAAGATCACCCTGGTGCCGATCCTGCGTGCCGGCATCGGCATGCTGCCGGGCGTGCTGGAGATGATTCCCGCGGCCAAGGTCAGCGTGGTGGGCATCAAGCGCGACGAGGATTCGCTCGAAGCCGTGCCCTACTACGAGAACCTGGTCGGCGACATGGCCGACCGCACCGCGCTGATCCTCGATCCGATGCTGGCGACCGGCGGCACGCTGATCGCGACGGTGTCGATGCTCAAGGCCGCGGGCGCGAGCCGCATCAAGGGCCTGTTCCTGGTCGCCGCGCCGGAAGGGCTGAAGGCACTCGAGGCCGCACATCCCGATGTCGAGGTCTACACCGCCTCGATCGACGAACGCCTCAACGAGAAGGGCTACATCCTGCCCGGCCTCGGCGATGCCGGCGACAAGATCTTCGGCACGCGGGTGGACTGAGTCCGGTGAGCCTGTGGGAGCAACTGTCTTCTACGCAGGCAGCGTGATCCATTCAGTCCGGTCGCG
>NZ_JAIWPU010000023.1 GCF_021191705.1 Proluteimonas flavola | reverse complement strand
GCAGCGCGCATTCGGCGGCGATCCGTTCAAGGCCTGGGTGGAAGCGAGGACCGGACGGTTCTCGGGGGTGCGTCCAGCCGGGCGGCCGGTCAGGCCAAGGGACTGCTCCGGGAATTGTCCCTGACACCATTCCCCTGACACCATTCCCCCTGCGCTAAAGTGCCCGCGTCCGCCCACCCGGATCCCAACCGCATGAACGCCATCTCCACCGCCAACCTGGTCGGCATCACCGGCATCGCCCGCCGCCTGGTGCTCGACGGTGCGCTCGATGAGGCCACCGCGCGCGATGCGCTGGAGAAAGCCACCGCCGCGCGCAAGCAGGTGGCCGGCTACCTGCGCGAACACAAGCTGGTGACGGCCGCGCAGCTGGCTGCGGCGAACGCGATCGAGTTCGGCATGCCGCTGTTCGATCCGGCGTCGATGGACGCGCAGGCGCAGGCGGTGAAACTGGTCAGCGAGGATCTGCTGAACAAGCACGCGGTGCTGCCGCTGTTCAAGCGCGGCAACCGGCTGTTCGTCGGCACCGCGGACCCCACCAACACCCAGGCGCTGGACGAGATCAAGTTCCACACCAACCTGACGGTGGAGCCGATCCTGGTCGACGAGGACAGCATCCGCCGCACGCTGGAGCTCTGGCTGCAGGCTGCCGACAGTTTCGGCGACACCCTCGACGATTCCGACGGGCTGGAAACGCTGGAGGTCGGCACCGACGACGAGGGTGGCGGCAAGCTGGAGAACGTGGTCGACGGCAAGGACGACACGCCGATCGTCAAGTTCGTCAACAAGGTGCTGGTGGATGCGATCAAGCGCGGCGCCTCGGACATCCACTTCGAGCCCTACGAGACCGATTACCGCGTGCGCCTGCGCGTGGACGGCATCCTCAAGCAGGTGGCCAAGTCGCCGGTCAAGCTCAACCAGCGCATCACGGCGCGCCTGAAGGTGATGGCGCAGCTGGACATCGCCGAGAAGCGCGTGCCGCAGGACGGGCGCATCAAGCTCAACCTGTCCAAGACCAAGCAGATCGACTTCCGCGTGAGCACCCTGCCCACGCTGTTCGGCGAGAAGGTGGTGCTGCGTATCCTCGATGCCAGCGCGGCGAAGCTGGGCATCGACAAGCTGGGCTACGAGCCCGAGCAGCAGAAGCTGTTCCTCGACGCGATCCACAAACCCTACGGCATGGTGCTGGTCACCGGTCCGACCGGCTCGGGCAAGACGGTGTCGCTGTATACGGCGCTGGGCATCCTCAACGACGAGACCCGCAACATCTCGACCGCCGAGGATCCGGTGGAGATCCGCCTGCCGGGCGTCAACCAGGTGCAGCAGAACACCAGGCGCGGCATGACCTTCGCCGCCGCGCTGCGCTCGTTCCTGCGCCAGGACCCGGACATCATCATGGTCGGCGAGATCCGCGACCTGGAGACGGCCGAGATCGCGATCAAGGCCGCGCAGACCGGCCACATGGTCCTATCGACGCTGCATACCAACGATGCGCCGCAGACCATCGCGCGCCTGATGAACATGGGCATCGCGCCGTACAACATCACCAGCTCGGTGACGCTGGTGATCGCGCAGCGCCTGGCGCGGCGGCTGTGCCCCAGGTGCAAGCGCACGGTGGACCTGCCCGACCACGCCCTGCTGGCCGAGGGCTTCACCGAGGACCAGGTGCGCGCCGGCATCGAGATCTTTGAAGCCGTGGGCTGCGACGAGTGCACCAACGGCTACAAGGGGCGCGTGGGCGTCTACCAGGTCATGCCGATGAGCGAGCAGATCCAGGAGATCATCCTGCAGGGCGGCAATGCGATCCAGATCGCCGAGGCGGCGCAGCGCGCGGGCGTCAGCGATCTGCGGCAGTCCGCACTGCGCAAGGCGCAACAGGGCCTGACCAGCCTGGCCGAGATCAACCGCGTCACCACGGACTGAGCCCGAGGTCGCAACGCGCTCCCACAGGAAAACTCGGGATATCGAAGCCGAACCCGGCAGCCGGTCACGGGTTGGCCTGCCACTTTGGGCGCCAAGTCGCTAACATGCGGCCATCTGTCCGGCTGGGGAAAGCCGGTCCATCTGGGGGAACACCCGCATGTCCGTCACCCGCACCGCCGCCCGCAAGACTGTCGGGAAGAAGCCTGCCATGCCCGTCCGCCAGGGCGTGACGCTGGACACCTTCGTCTGGGAAGGCACCGACAAGCGCGGCATCACCATGAAGGGCGAGCAGCAGGCGAAGAACGCCAATCTGCTGCGGGCCGAGTTGCGTCGCCAGGGCATCCAGCCCAAGACGGTCAAGGCCAAGGGCAAACCGCTGTTCGGCGGGGCCGGCAAGACGATCACCGCCAAGGACATTGCGGTCTTCAGCCGCCAGATCGCCACGATGATGAAATCCGGCGTGCCGGTGGTGCAGTCGCTGGAGATCATCGGCAACGGCCAGCGCAATCCACGCATGGGCAAGCTCATCGGCGAGATCCGCACGGATATCGAAGGCGGTTCGTCCATCTACGAGGCGCTCAGCCGGCATCCCGTGCAGTTCGACGAGCTCTACCGCAACCTGGTGCGCGCCGGCGAATCGGCCGGTGCGCTGGAAACGGTGCTCGAGACGATCGCGAACTACAAGGAAAGCATCGAAACGATCAAGGGCAAGATCAAGAAGGCCCTGTTCTACCCGATCGCGGTGGTCGCGGTGGCGATCCTCGTCTGCGCGGTGCTGATGATCTTCGTGGTGCCGACGTTCCGCGAGACCTTCCAGAGTTTCGGGACCGACCTGCCGGCGTTCACCGAACTGATGTTCGCGATCTCCGATGTCCTCGTGGGCTGGTGGTGGCTGATAGCGCTGGTCGCCGCCGGCGCCGCGTTCGCGTTCATCGCCGCATTCAAGCGTTCGACCCAACTGCAGCACGCGGTCGACCGCGTGATGCTGCGCCTGCCGATCATCGGGAAAGTGCTGCACAACTCGGCCATCGCGCGGTTCGCACGCACGCTGGGCGTGACCTTCAAGGCCGGTGTGCCACTGGTGGAGGCCCTCGATTCGGTGGCCGGCGCAACCGGCAGCGTTGTCTACGAGACGGCGGTGCTGCGCATGCGCGACGATGTCTCGGTGGGCTACCAGCTGAACCTGGCGATGAAGCAGACCGCGCTGTTCCCGCACATGGTGGTGCAGATGACCGCGATCGGCGAAGAAGCCGGCGCGCTCGACACCATGCTGTTCAAGGTGGCGGAGTTCTACGAGGAAGAAGTCAACAATGCGGTCGATACGATTTCCAGCCTGATCGAACCCTTCGTGATGGTGATCATCGGCACGCTGGTCGGCTCGATCGTGATCGCGATGTATCTGCCGATCTTCAAGATCGCCATGGCGGCAATGGGCTGAAGGATGGCGTTTCTCGACCAGAACCCCGCCCTGGGCTTTCCGCTGGCCGCCGGTTTCGGCCTGTTGGTGGGCAGCTTCCTCAACGTGGTGATCCTGCGGCTGCCGCGGCGCATGGAGTGGCAGTGGAAGCGCGATTCGCGCGAGATCCTCGGCGAGCCGGAACTGTACGATCCGCCGCCGCCGGGGATCGTCGTCGAGCGCTCGCACTGCCCGCACTGCGGCCACCAGCTGTCGTGGTACGAGAACATCCCGGTGCTGAGCTGGCTGGCGCTGCGCGGCAAGTGCCGCAGCTGCAGGGCGCCGATCTCGGCGCAGTACCCGGCGGTGGAACTGCTGACGGCGCTGCTGTTCACGGCCTGCGTGTGGCGCTTCGGCTTCGGCTGGCAGGGCTTCGGTGCGCTGGTGCTGACCGGCTTCCTGGTCGCGGCCTCGGGCATCGATGTGCGCACCCAGCTGCTGCCCGATTCGCTGACCTTGCCGCTGATGTGGCTGGGGCTGATCGCCAGTCTCGACAACCTCTACATGCCGGCCAAGCCCGCCCTGCTGGGCGCGGTGGTGGGCTATGCGAGCCTGTGGACGGTCTGGTGGCTGTTCAAGCAGGCGACCGGCAAGGAGGGCATGGGCCACGGCGACTTCAAGCTGCTGGCCGCACTCGGCGCGTGGTGCGGACTGAGCGGGCTGCTGCCGATCATCCTGCTGTCGGCCGTCGCTGGCGCGATCATCGGGTCGATCATGCTCGCCGTGCAGGGCCGCGACCGCTCGACGCCGATTCCATTCGGGCCGTATCTGGCGATCGCCGGCTGGGTGACCTTCATGTGGGGTCACGACCTGGTCGACAGCTACAAGCGGTTCGCCGGCCTCGGCTGACCGCGGCAACGCGATGAGCGCGCTGATCATCGGCCTGACCGGCGGCATCGCCTCGGGCAAGACCGCAACCACGCAGGCATTCGAGCGGCGGGGCATTGCCGTGGCCGATGCCGACCTTGCGGCACGCGAAGCGGTGGCGCCCGGCAGTACGGGGCTGGCGGCGGTGGTCGAGGCCTTCGGCGAAGCTGCACTTGGCACGAACGGGCACCTGGACCGCGCTGCGATGCGGCGCCGGATCTTCGCCGATCCCGACGCGCGCGCGCAGCTGGAGGCGATCATCCATCCGCACGTGCGCACGCTGCTGCAGGCCGAATGCGAACAGGCGGGGGGGCCGTATGCGGTCGCGGCGATTCCGCTGCTGACCGAGGGCGGGCGTGCCGCCTATCCATGGCTGCACCGGGTGCTGGTGATCGACGTGCCGCGCGAGGTCCAGCTGACGCGCCTGCTGGCCCGCGACGGGATCGATGCCGCGCTGGCCGAGCGCATGCTGGCCGCGCAGGCCCCGCGCGGGGCGCGGCTGGCGATCGCCGACGACGTGATCGTCAACGACGGGACGCTCGATGCGCTGGATGCGGCGGTCGGGGGGCTGGATCTGCGGTATCGGGAACTGGCCGCAACGCCCCGCCTTCCGTAGCGCGCGTTTGCGCGCGACGGGCTTCGCCGGCGGTTCCCATCGCGGCCATGGGCCGCTCCTACGGACAAACGCTGTAAAAAGTCGTCATTCGCGCGAAGGCGAAAATGACGAGCAAAGATGGGCTCGATCAGCGGCGCCTTAAGAAAGGACCTGATGGGTGTCGTGTCTCAGCTGGCGACTGAAACTATGAGTCGTCATTCCCGCGAAAGCGGGAATCCAGCGCCTTTGCTTTTCAATGCCTTGAAGTCGCTGGATCCCCGCTTTCGCGGGGATGACGATGGAAAACTGACGCCCAACTGAGACACGACACCCATCAGGTCCTGTCATGCCGCGCACCACTGGAACCCATGTGACGACCGCAGCAGGCGGAGAGAACTTGCACGCGTTCGTACCGCATGCCCTGCCGCCCGCGGACCCGGCGCTCGACCCGGCCTCCTACGTCGAACAAAACGGGCGCGCGGAGACCGGACTGACCCGTCTGTCCGGCATGGCCGGTCTGGTCGCCTCCAGCAGCTGGATCGTCTGCGCCGCCACGCGGGACCCGCACCATGCACGCGCAAGCGCGCCGGAATCGGGGCAAGAACCGGCGCACGGCGCTTCATCCAACGGAGACCGGCTTCGTGGTCGCAAAGACTCAGCCGGGCGACCACAGGCTCCGGATCGCGGCGATGCCCTGGGCGCCGTGGCGGCGGGCTTCGGGGATGTCGTCGGGGGTCATGCCGCCGATGGCGTAGATCGGCAGGGCCGTGATCTCGCGCAGTTTCGCGAAGGCGGTCCAGCCGATGCCGGGCGCGCCGGGATGGCTGGCGGTCTCGGCGACCGGGCCGAGCACGACGAAGTCGCAGCCAAGGCGCGCGGCATGGGCGAGGTCTTCGGCGGTATGGCAGGAGGCGGCCAGCAGCATGCCGTCGGGGACGGGACGCGTGGCGAGCGCCTGCAGCGCGGACGACTTCAGATGGACGCCGACGCCCGCCGCGAGCGCGGTGTCGATGGGGCCGTTGAACAGCAGTTGCGCGTCGCGCCTGCGGCAGCGGATGGCGGCCTGCTGCAGCAGGGCGGTCTGGCGCTCGGCCGGGATATCAGGCAGCCGGAGCTGGATACGCCGGATGCCGCGCCGCAGGGCGTCGTCGAGGGCCTGCAACCAGGGCGCATCGTCGTCGCCGGGTGGCGGCGTGACGAGATAGCAGTCGGGGGCCTGCAGCGCAGCGACGACCGGCAGGTCGGCGGGCGGCATCGAGTAGCGCCCCAGCTTCCCGGGCGCGACCCAGGCCAGGGCCTGTCCTTCGCGGCCCTTGGGCACGCCGTCCCAGTGGGTGACGTGGCGGACGTCGAGTCGCAGGCGCTTGGTCGGGTACTGCTGCGGCACGGCCATCAGCGGTGGGCCGACGATGACGCGGATGCCGAGTTCCTCGTCCAGTTCGCGGATCAGGGCGGCCTCGGGCGTTTCGCCGCTCTCGCGCTTGCCGCCCGGAAATTCCCAGAGCCCCGGCATGTCGCGATTGGGCGTGCGGCGCGAGAGCAGGATCCGGCCCCGCTTGTCGGTGATGACGCCGGCAACGACCTCGATGACGCGTTCGCTCATGCGGCTCGGATGTGGGGACCGGGCGTCAGGGTAGGCCGGGCGCGGATGGTTTGCCAGTCGGGAGATGTCTCCGGAGAAGCGCCGCCACCGCGTGGCGGAGCCTTTGCGAGATCCCGACACCCCCGATTCCGTCATTCCCGCGCAGGCGGGAATGACGGCTGATACTTCAGTCGCCAGCTGGGAAACGACGCCAATCAGGCCCTGGGAAGCGCCGCCATCGAGCGTCTACCTGGAAGTCAGCTCAACTGCCCGTGGCAGTGCTTGAACTTCTTGCCGCTGCCGCACGGACACGGGTCGTTGCGGCCGACCTTGTCGCCGTCGCGGACGATCGGGGCCTGCGGCCCCTGCGATGCGGCAGCCGCGGCACGCACGTCCTCGGCTTCCTCGTCGGCGCCGTATCCGCCGGCGTCGGCGTGCTGGAACTGGGCCTGGTTGAGCTTGGCTTCGACCTGGCGGCGCTCCTCGGCTTCGAGCGCGGCGATCTCGTCCTCGCTGCGCACGCGCACGCGGGCGAGCATCGTCACCACGTCGAGCTTGACCTTCTCGAGCATCTCGGAGAACAGCTCGAAGGCTTCGCGCTTGTACTCCTGCTTGGGCTGCTTCTGCGCGTAGCCGCGCAGGTGGATGCCCTGGCGCAGGTAGTCCATGCGGCCGAGGTGCTCCTTCCAGCCCTGGTCGAGCACGTTGAGCATGATGTGCTTCTCGAGCATGCGCATCGTCTCGTCGCCGAGCGACGCCTCCTTCTCGGCGAACAGGCGGTCGACCTCCTGCTGCACGTGGTCGGCGATCTGCTCGGCATCGAGTTCCTCGCTCGTCTTCGCCATCTCCGTCAGCGACAGGCGCAGGCCGAACTCGCGCTCGAGTTCCGATTCCAGGCCCGGCAGGTCCCACTGCTCGTCGATCGACTGCGGCGGCACGTAGCGGGCGACGATGCCGGCGGCGACGTCGGCGCGGATGCCGTCGACGTTCTCCTTGATGCTCTCGGCATCCAGCAGTTCGTCGCGCTGGCCGTAGATGACCTTGCGCTGGTCGTTGTTGACGTCGTCGAAGTCGAGCAGGTTCTTGCGGATGTCGAAGTTGTGCGCCTCGACCTTGCGCTGCGCGTTGGCGATCTGCTTGGTGACCAGCGGCGACTCGATGATGTCGTCTTCCTGCAGGCCCATGCGCGCCATGACCTTCTGCACCCAGTCGGCGGCGAAGATGCGCATCAGGTTGTCTTCGAGCGACAGGTAGAAGCGCGACGAGCCGGGATCGCCCTGGCGGCCCGAACGGCCGCGCAGCTGGTTGTCGATGCGGCGCGATTCGTGGCGTTCGGTGCCGATGATGTGCAGGCCGCCGGCGGCCTTGACCGCATCGTGGCGCACCTGCCACTCACTGCGCAGCCTCGCCTTCGTCGCCTCGTCCACCGGCATGCCGGTCTCGGCTTCCAGCGTCGCCAGTTCGGTCTCGAGCGAACCGCCGAGCACGATGTCGGTGCCGCGGCCGGCCATGTTGGTGGCGATGGTCACTGCGCCCGGACGCCCGGCCTGGGCGATGATCGTCGCCTCGCGCTCGTGCTGCTTGGCGTTGAGCACCTCGTGGTGGATGCCTTCCTTGCGCAGGTGCTCGGACAGCAGTTCCGACACTTCGATCGACGTGGTGCCCACCAGCACCGGCTGGCCGCGCTCGTTGGCGGCCTGGATCTCGCGCGCGACCGCGCGGTACTTGCCCGGGCGGTTGAGGAACACCGCATCGGGCGCGTCTTTGCGGATCATCGGGCGATGGGTCGGAATCACCACGACTTCGAGCGAATAGATGCTCTCGAACTCGAAGGCTTCGGTATCCGCCGTACCGGTCATGCCCGAGAGCTTGCCGTACATGCGGAACAGGTTCTGGAAGGTGATGCTGGCGAGCGTCTGGTTCTCGCGCTGGACCGGCACGCCTTCCTTCGCCTCGACCGCCTGGTGCAGGCCATCGGACCAGCGACGGCCCGGCAGCGTGCGGCCGGTGAACTCGTCGACGATGATCACTTCGCCGTCGCGGATGATGTAGTGGTCGTCGCGCTGGTAGATCGCATGCGCGCGCAGGCCGGCATTGAGGTGATGCACGACATGGATGTTCTGCGGCGCGTAGAGGCTCTCGTCCTCGCCGAGGATGCCGGCGCGGCGCAGCAGTTCTTCCGCGTGTTCCTGGCCGGCCTCGGACAGGTGCACCTGCTTGCCCTTCTCGTCGACCCAGAAATCGCCGTCGCCGTCCTCGGTCTCCTGGCGCACCAGCGAGGGCACGATGCGGTTGACCTTGATGTAGAGCTCGGGGGAATCGTCGGCCGGGCCGGAGATGATCAGCGGCGTGCGCGCTTCGTCGATCAGGATCGAGTCGACCTCGTCGATGATCGCGTAGTTGAGGCCGCGCTGGTACCGGTCGGCCTTCGACAGCGCCATGTTGTCGCGCAGGTAGTCGAAGCCGAACTCGTTGTTGGTGCCGTAGGTGATGTCGGCGCGGTAGGCGTCGCGCTTGGCTTCGCCATGCGGCATGCCCGGCCAGATCACGCCCACCGACAGGCCCAGCCAGTTGTAGAGCTTGCCCATCTGCGCGGCGTCGCGGCGGGCCAGGTAATCGTTGACCGTGATGACGTGGACGCCCTTGCCCTCGAGCGCGTTGAGGTAGGTCGGCAGCGTGCCGACGAGGGTCTTGCCCTCACCGGTGCGCATCTCGGCGATCTTGCCCATGTGCAGCACCATGCCGCCGATCAGCTGCACGTCGTAGGGCCGCATGCCGAGCACGCGCTTGCTGGCCTCGCGGCAGACCGCGAAGGCTTCGGGGAGGATCCTGTCGAGCGTCTCGCCCTTGGCCACGCGGTCCTTGAACTCGGGGGTTTTCGCCTGCAGTTCGGCGTCCGACAGCGCCTCCATCTCCGGCTCGAGCGCGTTGATCTTCGCGACGATCTTCTCGAGCTGTTTGACGAAACGGTCGTTGCGGCTACCGAAGACGCTGGTGAGCAGGCGATTGAGCATTGGAAGTCCGGTTCTGGAGACGGAACGCGGCCCGGGGGGCGGTTTCCCCCGAATCCGCAAACAAGAAAAAGGGCGCTTGGCGCCCCGCGATGGCAACACGCATTGTAGCTTGGGGAGCGCGGGGGCGTTTTCAAGCGAGATGCTATCCCTGTGCGCTGTCCGCACTCGGCGTGGTGAGCGAGGTATCTCGCCTATGCCACCGATTAAAGCCCTCCCCCGCAACGCGGGGGAGGGTTGGGTGGGGGCAACCCGTGCGCACAGGAGTGCGCGATCGGGCGCGACATCACATGCGAGCACTCACGCTCTCGCGAATTGACGGTTTGCCCCCATCCCAGCCTTCGACCCGTGAAGGGTCCAATGCCCCGCACGCGGGGGAAGGAGCAGAGCCTCACTGCCGGCTGACACCCATGTCGCCGAGGAACTGGCGCGGGTTCTGCACGCGACCGTTCTCCCAGACTTCGAAATGCACGTGGGCGCCGGTCGAGCGGCCGGTGGAGCCGGCCTTGGCGATCTCGTCGCCGACGCGCACAAGGTCGCCCACCTTCACCACGTTGCGCGAGTTGTGCGCATAGCGGGTCACGTAGCCGTTGCCGTGATCCACTTCGACCACGTTGCCGTAGCCGCTGCGCACGCCCGAATAGCTGACCACGCCATCGGCGACGGTCATCACGCGGTCGCCGGTGCGGGCGTCGAAGTCGATGCCCTTGTGGAACTGGCCGCCGCGGCCGAACGGGTCGGCGCGATAGCCGTAGGACGAGGTCACGAAGCTGCTCGCGACCGGCGAGCGCGACGGCAGTGCGTTCTGCTCGATGCGGCGATCGAACAGCAGGGCCTCGAGCACGGAAAGCTGCTGGCCGGAACTGGCGAGATCGCCGTCGAGTGCGTCCATGCCGCCGAGCAGCTTGCGTGCCGGCATGTCGCGCGCCGGTTCAGCGCCACCCTGGCCGACCGGACGGTCGAAATCGAATTCGCCGTCTTCCAGCCCTGCGCCACGCGCGAGCCGGTCGCCGAGTGCGTTGAGGCGGTTGGCCTGCGCCTGCAGCTCGCCCATGCGGGCCGCGAGCGCGTTGATCTCGCGTTGCGCCTCGCGGCGGGTGTCCTCGATGCCGCGCTCGTGCGCCGAGGCCACGCCATGCATGCGCGCGACTTCGGCGGCATTGAGGGCGGCGCCGCCGCACAGGCTGGCGACCGCGACGGCGGTCATGACGGTGAGGGGTTTGCGTACCGCGAGTGCGCGGGCCCGGGCGGCCACCTGCGCGGCGCGGCCGCGCATATCATTCAACAACGTGTCTAGGGTCATGCGTGCCAATGTCTGATTTCAGGTCCAGGTCCAAGCCACCCCGCATCGGTGCATCCCGGAGCGGGATTCCGACGGCCGCACTGGATGCGGCACTGGGTGGTGCGTCGGCCGATCCGATCCGCCGGGCCATGTGGCTCGACGCGCTGGACCGCCGCCTCGTTCCCCTGCTGCCTCCGTCGCTGGCGCCGCATGCGCGGCTGGCCAATGTCGATGGCAACAGGCTGGTCTTCCTCGTCGATTCGCCCATCTGGCACGCCAGGCTGCGCCTGTCGGCCGATGTGCTGCTCGACGCCGCCCGGTCCATCGGGCTGGATGTCAGCGACATCGTGATCAGGACCTCGACCCGGCCGCTGCGACCGGAGGTCGATGCAGGCCGCGCACGTCCGACACCGCCGTCCGCCGTGGCCCGAAGGGCGGTGGCGGACGCGCTGGCCTCGTTGCAAGCGCCGGACGACGAAGACAACGGGACGCGATGAGTCGGGAGATCCCTTCCGCCCCCTGGTCACCGACGTGGACGCCGGGTGAAGGGGAGCAGGCATCCTACCGGCGGTTCCGCGGCAGGAAGTTAACTGAAAATTAAATATTCAGAAATCTAAAGTTAAATTTCTGTTACTGGCGCCGCTCGACATGAACCGTTCGGCTGCAGCTCCGCCGGGTTCAGCGCGCTCGCGCGCGAAGACGCTTTCCCGGTAGAGCGTCTTCGCGCGCAAGCGCGCTCCCACAGGCGATCAGGCGGCGGCGGGGACGCCGTAGGCGACCGGCGCCGGCGCGGTCTGGTCGAAGCTGACCTTCTCCCAGGCATCCGCTTCGGCCAGCAGCGCCCGCACCAGCTTGTTGTTGAGCGCGTGGCCGGACTTGTAGCCGACGAAGCGGCCGAGGATCGGGTGGCCGGCGAGATACAGGTCGCCCACCGCGTCGAGGATCTTGTGACGCACGAACTCGTTGGCGTAGCGCAGGCCGTCGTCGTTGAGCACGCGGAACTCGTCGAGCACGATCGCGTTGTCCATCGAGCCGCCGAGGCCGAGGTTGCGCTCGCGCATGTATTCCAGATCGCGCATGAAGCCGAAGGTGCGCGCGCGGCTGACTTCGCGGATGTAGGCCTCGGTCGAGAACTCGACTTCGGCGCGCGACTGCGCGACCGGGATCGCCGGGTGATCGAAGGCGATGGTGAAGTCGAGCTTGAAGCCGTCGTAGGGCTCGAAGCGCGCGATCTTGTCGCCCTCGCGCACTTCCACCGGCCTGAGCACGCGGATGAAGCGCTTGGGCGCGTCCTGCTCGACCACGCCGGCCGACTGCAGCAGGAACACGAAAGGACCGGAGGAGCCGTCCATGATCGGCACTTCGGCCGCGGACAGTTCGATGTAGAGGTTGTCGACGCCCAGGCCCGCGAGCGCGGACATCAGGTGTTCGACGGTCTGCACGTTGGCCGGGCCGCGGCTCAGGCCGGTGCACAACGTGGTTTCGGTGACGAGGTTGCCGTCGGCCGGAATCTCGACCACGGGATCCAGGTCGACGCGGCGGAACACGATGCCGGTGTCGGGCGCTGCCGGACGCAGGGTCAGGAACACTTTCTCGCCACTGTGCAGGCCGACGCCTGTCGCGCGGATCACGTTCTTGATGGTGCGTTGGCGGGGCATGGGGGAGTCCGCAGGGAGGAAGGAACCGCGTGTCCGTCATCGGACTGCCATCGGAACCGGGGGCAGATTATCACGGCACCGCCTGAACCTGAACGAAAGCGCGGCGGCATCGCGGGACGCGGATGAATGCGGAAATTCCGCGGTCAATGTGTCGAAAACGGTCCACCGGGACTCCCGGTGGACCCAAAGGCGACGCGCGGACAACGCGACGCCGGGCAAAGCACATGGCGGGAGGACGATCCGCCATGCAGCGGCATGCCATCGCCGCGCACCGTCTACCGGTGCGCGCGCACTGGACTGCCGCGGATGACGCGGATCAGTCAGCCTGGCGACGCAGGGCGAGACGGAGCGCTTGCGAGGCACTGCCTCGCGCTTCGTCGCGCGCCCGGGCAGGGATGGCCGGGCCGGACCTGCCGGAGCCGATGATCTGCGCCATGAACGGCATCAGTCAGCCTGGCGACGCAGGAACGCCGGAATATCGAGGTAGCTGCTGTCGCTGCCGAAATCGGCCGCCTTGAGCGCGTCCGTCGATTCGACGCGGGCGGCGCCGCGTGCCGGCGAAGCCGACGCGCCGCCACCGTTGCCGCGCAGCGAGGCCGCGATGCTGTGACCCGGGCTGTACGGGGCCACGGCGTCGGACGCGTCGTCGATCAGCATGCCGGTCGTGCCGTCGCGGACGCCCCGCTGGTTGTTGCTGATCAGCTGCACCTGCGGCTTGCCGCGGCCGGCGCTGTCGCCGTTGTAGCCGGTGGCACGCGCGGGTGCGCGGTTGAGGCCGGTGGCGACCACGGTCACGCGGACTTCGTCCTGCATGTCGGGATCGAGCACGGTGCCGATGACGATGGTCGCGTCTTCACTGGCGAAGTTCTCGACGGTGCGGCCGACTTCGTCGAACTCGGCCATCGTGAAGTCCGCGCCGGCGGTGATGTTGACCAGGATGCCGTTGGCGCCGGCCAGGTTGACGTCGTCGAGCAGCGGGTTCTGGATCGCGGCTTCGGCGGCGGCCTGCGCGCGGTCGTCGCCACGTGCGTTGCCGGTGCCCATCATCGCCAGGCCCATTTCCGACATCACCGTGCGCACGTCGGCGAAGTCGACGTTGATCAGGCCCGGACGCACGATCAGGTCGGCGATGCCCTGCACGGCGCCCAGCAGCACGTCGTTGGCGGCGCGGAAGGCCTGGATCATCGTGGCGTTGCGGCCGAGCACGGTGATCAGCTTCTCGTTGGGGATGGTGATCAGCGAATCGCAATGCGCCGACATCTCCTCGATGCCCTTGAGGGCGACCTGCATGCGGCGGCGGCCTTCGAACGGGAACGGCTTGGTGACCACGGCGACGGTCAGGATGCCCATCTCCTTGGCCAGCTGCGCGACGACCGGGGCTGCGCCGGTGCCGGTGCCGCCGCCCATGCCGGCGGTGATGAACACCATGTCGGCGCCCTGCAGCGCATCCATGATGATCTCGCGGTCTTCCAGGGCTGCCTGACGACCGACTTCCGGGTTGGCGCCTGCGCCCAGCCCCTTGGTGACGCTGCTGCCGAGCTGCAGCTGCAGCTTGGCGCCGCAGTTCTTGATCGCCTGCGAATCGGTGTTGGCGGTGATGAACTCCACGCCGTCGACGCTGTTGTTGACCATGTGCGCGACCGCGTTGCCGCCGCCGCCGCCGACGCCGATGACCTTGATCACCGCGTTTGGAGCCATCTTCTCGACCAGTTCGAAATGTGCCATGTCCGTGTCCTCTGAGTGCCGGGATTCTGGATTCGGGATTCGGGATTCGGCAAATCAAAAGCCGTCCCGCGCCCGCGTCCTGATCCCGATTTAGTTGTAGGTGATTGCGCTACTTACAAAACCATCCGCCTGCCGCTCGCCGCTTTGCCCTGTCGCTTGCTCTTTCAAATCCCGGATCCCACTGCCCGAATCCCACGGGGAATTCATCAGAATTCCCCGTTGAACCGCGCCCACATCTTCTTCAGCCACCCGCCGGCGCGACCGCCGGACACCACCGGGCGTCTGGGGTGTTCGATCTGGCTGCCCATCAGCAGCAGGCCCACGCCGCTGGCGTGCACCGGATTGCCGACCACTTCGCCCAGGCCCGTGACGTGCTGCGGAATGCCCACGCGCACCGGCATCTGCAGCATTTCCTCGGCGAGTTCGACCACGCCTTCCATCTTCGACGCGCCGCCGGTCAGGACCATGCCGGCGCGGACGTGCTGCTCGAAGCCCGAGCGACGCAGTTCGGCCTGCACCATCTCGAAGATCTCCTCGTAGCGGGCCTGTACCGCCTGCGCCAGCGACTGGCGCGGCAGGCGCCGCGGCGGGCGGTCGCCGACGCTCGGCACCTGGATCGATTCCTCGCTGGTCGCCAGCTGCGCCAGCGCGCAGGCATAGCGGACCTTGATCTGCTCGGCCTCGGGCGTGGGCGTGCGCAGCATGTGCGCGATGTCCTCGGTGACCTTGTCGCCGGCGATCGGCAAGGATGCCGTGTGGCAGATCGCGCCCTGCACGAACACCGCCAGATCCGTCGTGCCCGCGCCCATGTCGACCAGCACCACGCCGAGCTCGCGCTCATCCGAGGTCAGCACCGCGGTGCTCGAGGCCAGCGACGACAGGATCAGATCGTCGATCGAGAGGCCGCAGCGCTGCACGCACTTGCTGATGTTGGCGGCGGCCGACTGCGCGCACACCACGAGGTGCGCATGCACTTCCAGGCGCACGCCGGTCATGCCGACCGGATTGCGGATGCCTTCCTGCGAATCGTCGAGCACGTACTCGCGCGGGATCGCGTGCAGGATCTTCTGGTCGGCCGGGATCGCGACGGCCTTGGCCGCGTCGAGCACGCGGTCGAGGTCGGCCCAGGTCACTTCGTTGTCGCGGATCGGCACGATGCCCGGCGAGTTGCGGCACTGCACGTGGTTGCCGGAGATCGACGCGTAGACCGAGCGGATCTCGCAGCCGGCCATCAGCTCGGCTTCCTCGACGGCGCGCTGGATCGACTGCACGGTCGATTCGATGTCGACGACCACGCCGCGCTTGAGCCCGCGCGATTCGTGGCTGCCGATGCCGACGACCTCGATCGGGTTGCCGGGCGAGTACTCGCCGACCAGCGCCACCACTTTCGAGGTACCGATGTCGAGTCCGACGATGAGGGTCTTGTCGCCTTTGCGGTTCATGTGTTGGAGCCGGGATTCGGGATTGGGGATGACCAGCCATGCGGCTGTTGAGAGCGGGGATTCGAAACGGCGGCGTCTTCGCCCGGCGTCGCCCAGACCAGGGCGAATCCATTCGTGTAGCGGAGGTCGGCACGCGCGAGCGGCTCGGCGCGGCCGGTGGTCAGGCGCGGCAGCATCCGCGCGAAACGCGCCAGGCGCAGGCGCGCTTCCTGGCTGCCGACGACGACTTGCGTGCCGCTCGACAGCGTCAACTGCCAGCTGCCGCGCGCGTCGAGCACCACGCGTTCGACCTGCACGCCGGCACCGCCGAACAGATCGCGCGATTCGTTGTAGAGCGCGACGATGTCGGCGATGCGGTTTTCCGGACCTTCGAAGCGCGGCATCTCCGCCGGCGCCTCGACGCCTCCGGCGGCGAACAGACGGCCGCGCGTCGACAGCAGACGGTCGTCCCCCCAGTGCGCGAACGGCACGTGTTCGGCGATGCGCACGTCCAGCACGTCCGGCCAGCGCTTGCGCACTTCGACGCCCGCGACCCAGGGCACGCGGGCGACATCGCGCTGCGCATCGCCCAGATCGACGGCGAAGAAGCCACGCTGCGCATGCGGCAGCACCGCGGCGCGCACGCGCGCGGTGTCGACCTGCTCGAGGCCGTCGTTGAGGCGCAGCACGCGCAGCGGCCAGCGCTCGGCGCCGATCCAGCCGTTGACGACGGCGACCACCGGCAGGGCCACCAGCGCGATCGCCAGTAGCCAGGCCAGGACCCGCGCCATCGTGCCGAACGCCTGGTTCATCGCGGCGCCACCTCCGCGGGAACGGTCGCTTCGAGCACGCGCCAGCACAGCGCCGGATAGTCGATGCCGATCTTGGCCGCGGCCTTGGGCACCAGCGAATGGCTGGTCATGCCCGGCGCGGTGTTCACTTCGAGCAGCAGCAGCGCGCCGGTGCGGCGGTCGCGCATCACGTCGACGCGGCCCCAGCCGCTGCAGCCGGCAGCCACGAACGCGTCGATGGCCAGCGCGCCGATGCGCGCCTCATCGTCGCCGTCCAGGCCCGGGCACAGGTACTGGGTGTCGTCGGACACGTACTTGGCGTCGTAGTCGTACCAGGCGCCCTTGGGCACGATGCGGATCGACGGCAGCGCGCGCGGACCCTCGACGTCTTCGATGACCGCGACGGTGAGTTCGTCGCCCTCGACCATCTGCTCCATCAGCAGTTCGCCGGGATAGCGCGCGGCGAGTTCGACCGCGGCGTCCAGATCGGCATCTTCGAACACGCGGCTGACGCCGACGCTCGAGCCTTCCTGCGACGGCTTGACGATGACCGGCAGACCCAGTTCACGAGCCGCGGCGTGCACAGCCTGCCCCGGACCCGATCCGGGAGCCTGCCCCGGACTTGATCCGGGGGCGCCCGGCTGCAGGCGGCGATAGCGCGGCGTCGGCAGGTCGAGGCTCATCCACACCTGCTTGGTGCGGATCTTGTCCATCGTCAGCGCCGAACCGAGCACGCCCGAGCCGGTGTAGGGAATGGCGAATGCGTCGAGCAGGCCCTGCACCACGCCGTTCTCGCCGTCGCCGCCGTGCAGGATGTTGAACACGCGATCGAAGCGGCCGGCGACGATGTCCCTGGCGAGCGCCGGCACGCCGTCCACGGCATACGCATCGACGCCGCGCGCGCGCAGCGCATCGAGCACGCCCTGCCCCGACTGCAGCGAGACTTCGCGCTCGGAACCCGGACCGCCGAGCAGCACGGCGACGCGACCGAACACGGCCGGATCGGTGAAGCGCGGCGGCGACAGCGTGAGGCTCATCGCGCGGCCT
This sequence comes from Proluteimonas flavola, assembly GCF_021191705.1. Lineage (GTDB taxonomy): Bacteria > Pseudomonadota > Gammaproteobacteria > Xanthomonadales > Xanthomonadaceae > Luteimonas > Luteimonas flavola. The sequence continues at coordinate 34,595 of NZ_JAIWPU010000023.1, read as the reverse complement.
CCGTGACCTGGAAGCCGGACTGCGCCAGCTGCTGCACGGCCGCGCCGATGTCGCCGGCGCCCATCATCAGCAGCAGATCGCCGTCCTGGAGGATGTCGGGCAGCACGCTGGCGAGTTCGTCGGCGCCGTTGACGACGACGGGATCGATGCGGCCACGCGCCCGGATCGCGCGGGCCAGCGCTTTCGCATCCGCGCCGGCGATCGGCGCTTCGCCGGCCGGATACACCTCGGTCAGCACCAGCGCGTCGACATCCGACAGCACGCCTGCGAAGTCGTCGAACAGGTCACGCGTGCGGCTGTAGCGGTGCGGCTGGAACGCGACGACGAGGCGGCGATCGCCCCAGCCACCGCGCGCGGCCTCGAACACCGCGGCGAGCTCCTTGGGGTGATGGCCGTAGTCGTCGACCAACTGCACGCGCGCGCCGGTCGGGGTGACCAGTTCGCCGAGCAGGTTGAAGCGGCGGCCGATGCCTTCGAAACGGCCGAGCGCGGCGACGATCGCCTCCGGCGCGACGCCGAGCTGCCAGCCCACGGCGGCCGCGGCGAGCGCGTTGAGCACGTTGTGGCGGCCGGGCAGCGCGAGGCGCGCGCGGACGCGGATGCTCTCGGGCAGGCACAGCGTGAACGTCATCGCCGCGCCGTCCTGGCCGATGTCCTCGGCGCGCACGTCGGCGTCTTCCGACAGGCCGTAGGTCATCACGTGGCGCGGGGTTTCCGACGCCAGGCGCGCGACTTCGGCATCGTCGATGCACAGCACCGCGAGGCCGTAGAACGGCAGCCGGTGCAGGAATTCGTGGAACGCGGCCTGCACGCGGGCGAAGTCGCCGCCGTAGTTCTCCAGGTGATCGGCGTCGATGTTGGTGACGATGGCGATCAGCGGATTCAGGCGCAGGAAGCTGCCGTCGCTCTCGTCGGCCTCGGCCACCAGCCAGTCGCCGCTGCCCAGGCGGGCATTGGCGCCCGCGGCCAGCAGCTGGCCACCGACGACGAAGGTCGGGTCGAGGCCGCCTTCGGCGAGCACGCTGGCGGTCAGCGAGGTCGTCGTCGTCTTGCCGTGGGTGCCGGCCACCGCGATGCTGCGGCGGAAGCGCATCAGTTCGGCGAGCATCTCGGCGCGCGGCACCACCGGAATGCGCTGCGCGCGCGCTTCCATCAGTTCGGGATTGTCGTGGCGGATCGCGCTCGACACGACCACGCAGTCGGTGCCCAGCACATTGGCCGCGGCGTGGCCACGATGCACCGTCGCGCCCAGGCGCGTGAGACGACGCGTGCTCGCGCTGTCGGCGGTGTCGGAGCCCGACACCTTGTAGCCCAGCGTGCACAGCACTTCGGCGATGCCGCTCATGCCGATGCCGCCGATGCCGACGAAATGCACGCGCGAGAACACCTTGGCGAAGTCTTCCTTCGACAGGCCGCGGGTCTGGTGGAGACGACGGATCATGCCTGGCTCCTGCCACCGAAGCCCGGCTCGACGCGCTGCTGCAGGCGGCTGGTGCCGCGCGACAGCGACGCCGACTGCACGGGCAGCGGGGGCTGGGTGGTGGGGGGCACCGGGCCGGCCGGTGCCGGCGCCGCGGCATCGCCGCGCAACCGGGCGACCTGGCGCTGGGCGCGGTCGAGTTCGTAGGACACGCGCAGCAACAGGCCGAGCGCGACGCAGGTCATCATCACGCTCGAGCCGCCCGACGACACCAGCGGCAGCGTCAGGCCCTTGGTCGGCAGCAGGCCGAGGTTGACGCCGATCGAGACCAGGCTCTGCAGGCCGATCATCAGCGCGACGCCGAAGGCGCAGTAGCCGGCGAAGTGGCGACGCATCTCGACGCACTTCAGGCCGACCCACAGCGCGCGGCCGACCAGCGCGACGAACAGGCCGATCACCAGGCACACGCCGATGAAGCCGAGTTCCTCGGCCAGCACCGAGAAGATGAAGTCGGTATGCGCCTCGGGCAGGTAGGACAGCTTCTGCACCGACGCGCCCAGACCCACGCCGGTGAACTCGCCGCGGCCCACCGCCATCAGCGCGTTGCTGAGCTGGTAGCCGGCGCCGAGCTGGTCGGCCCAGGGATTCATGAAGGACGTGATGCGGCGCATGCGGTACGGCTCGAGCACCGCGACGCCGATCACCAGCGGCAGCAGACCGATGACCGGCAGCATCATGCGCCGGAGATGCCCGCCGCCGAGCACCAGCATGCCGCCGGTCACGCCGAGCAGCAGCATCGACGAACCGAAGTCGGGTTGCAGCAGCAGCAGCGCGACCAGCACCACCGCGACGCCGATGGGCTTGAGCATCGCGCCCCAGGTCGCGTTGACGTCGTCGCGGAAGCGCACCAGATAGCTCGCGAGCCAGACGATGTAGATCACCTTGACCGCTTCGACGACCTGGAAGTTCGACACGCCCAGCCAGATCCAACGATGCGCGCCGTTGACCGAGCGGCCCAGGCCCGGCACGAACACCAGCAGCAGCAGGCCCACGCAGCCGAGCAGCAGGAAGCGGTCGTACTTCTCGACCGTCTTGAGCTCGGTGCGCATCACCGTCAGCGCAAGTCCCAGGCCGATGCCCAGGAACATCAGGTGACGGGTGAGAAAGTGGTAACGGCCGACGTCGAGGTCCTCGCCGATCGCGATGGAGCTCGACGCGACCATGATCACGCCGAGCGTGGCGATCGACACGACGATGCCGACCAGCCACGGATCGAAGCGACCGTGGATGTCGTCGATGCGCGTGGCCTGGCGGGCGGCGGCGCTGTCGTGGGCCATGGTGTCGTAGGTCCGGGCCATCAGCGCACCTTCAACGTGGCGAGGCCGACCAGCACCAGGATCACCGAGATGATCCAGAAGCGCACGATGACGCGCGGCTCGGGCCAGCCCTTGAGTTCGAAGTGGTGGTGGATCGGCGCCATGCGGAACACGCGCTTGCCGGTCAGCTTGAAGCTGGCGACCTGGATCATCACCGACAGCGTTTCGATGACGAAGATGCCGCCCATGATCACCAGCACCAGTTCCTGGCGCACGATCACCGCCATCGTGCCGAGCACGGCGCCCAGCGCCAGCGCGCCGATGTCGCCCATGAACACCATGGCGGGATACGTGTTGAACCACAGGAAGCCGAGCCCCGCGCCGGCGATCGCCGCGCAGATGATCACCAGCTCGCCCGCGCCCGGCACCGGCGGGATCTGCAGGTAGCTCGAGAACACCGCGTTGCCCGAGGCATACGCGAACACGCCCAGGCCGCAGGCGACCAGCACCGTCGGCATGATCGCCAGGCCGTCGAGGCCGTCGGTGAGGTTCACCGCGTTCGAGAAGCCGACGATCCAGAAGTAGGCGATCGCGACGAAGCTGATGCCGGCCAGCGGCAGCGCGATCGACTTGAACAGCGGCACGTAGAACGTGGTGGCCGCGGCGACGTCGGCATACAGATAGAGATACAGGCCGGCGGCGAGTCCGAAGATCGACTGCAGCAGGTACTTCCAGCGGGATTTGAGACCGTTGGGGTCGCGCTTGACGATCTTGATCCAGTCGTCGTACCAGCCGATCGCGCCGAAGGCGAGCATCACGCCCATCACGACCCACACATACCTATTGCGCAGGTCGCCCCACATCAGCACCGACAGGAAGATCGTCAGCAGGATCAGCGCCCCCCCCATCGTCGGCGTGCCGGCCTTGGAGAAATGCGTCTGCGGGCCGTCCTGGCGGATCGGCTGGCCGCCCTTGAACTGGGCGAGCTTGCGGATCACCGCCGGGCCCAGCCACAGCGACAGCAGCAGCGAGGTCAGCGCCGCGAGGATGCCGCGGAACGTCAGGTACTCGAACAGCTTGAAGAAGTCTTCCAGACCCTGCAGCCAGCGGGCGAGTTCAAGCAGCATGTCCGGTTCCTTCAGTGGTGCGCAGCGCGGTGACCACACGGTCCATCGCACTGCCGCGCGAGCCCTTGATCAACGCCGTGATCGGCGATTGGGAATTGGGGATTGGGGAAAGCGATGCGACGGACAGGTCGCTGGCGAGCGCGGCGATCAGGGCGGCGTGGCTGTCGAAATGACGGGCACCGTCGCCGAACGAGTCGGCGGCATGCGCGCTCAATGCGCCGACTGCGTACAGGCGGGTGATGCCGGCCGACTTCGCGCGCACGCCGGCCTGGGCATGCATCGCCGCGCCGTCGGTGCCGAGCTCGCGCATGTCGCCGAGCACCAGCCAGCGTTCGCCCTGCGTGGCAGCGAGGGTGTCGATGGCGGCGTTGAGCGAGCCGGGATTGGCGTTGTAACTGTCGTCGATCAGCACCGCGCCTTCGGCCAGCGTGTGCCGGACCAGACGGCCGGCGACGGCTTCGGCGCTATCGAGCGCGGCGACGATGGTGGCGAGCGGCACGCCGGCGGCGAGCGCGACGGCTGTGGCGGCGAGCGCGTTGCGCACGTTGTGACGGCCGGGCAGTGGCAGCGTGACGTCGGCCTCGCCCGCAGGCGTGACCAGACGAAAGCGCGCGCCGGCCTCGTCGAGGCGAACGTCGCGCGCGGACACATCGGCGGTGGCCTCGATGCCGAAGCGCAGCAGGCGACGGCCGTGGGCGCGCTGCGCGAAGAACGGAGCGAAGGCATCGTCGGCATTGATGACCGCGGTGCCGTCGGCCGGCAGCGCGTCGTAGATCGCGGCCTTGGTGTCGGCGATGCCGAGCAGGCTGCCCATGCGCTCCATGTGCGCTGGCGCGATGTTGTTGACCAGTGCGATGCGCGGCTGCGCGATGGCGGTCAGATAGGCGATGTCGCCCGGCTTGCCGGCGCCCATCTCGTAGACCGCGAACACCGCGTTTTCCGGTGCATCGAGCACCGCCAGCGGCAGACCGATCTCGTTGTTGAAGTTGCCGGGGTTGAATGTGGTGGGCGCATGGCGCGACAGGATCGCGGCGACCAGCTGCTTGACGCTGGTCTTGCCGTTGCTGCCGGTGATCGCCACGACCGTCGCGGCGCGCGCACGCTGCACCGCCGTCGCCAGCGCGCCGAGTGCATGCTGCGGATCGGCGACGACGATCTGCGGCAGGGCGATGTCGAGCGGACGCGCGACCAGCGCCGCGCGCGCGCCGCGGGCAGCAGCATCGGCCACGTGATCGTGACCATCGAAATTGTCGCCCTTCAGCGCGACGAACAGCAGTGCATGCACCTCGGCCGCATCGAGCTTGCGGGTGTCGGTGGCGACGGCATCGATCGGGAAATCGCCATCGACGCCGTGCAGGCGACCGTTGACCAGCTGTGCGATGCGGGCGAGCGACAGCGGATTCACGACCGCACCTCCGCATCGCGTGCGTCCAGCGCGGCCTGCGCGACGCTGCGGTCGTCGAACGCGTGCTGCACGCCGTCGATCTCCTGGTAGGGCTCGTGGCCCTTGCCGGCGATCAGCACGATGTCGCCCGGCTTCGATTCGCCGATCGCGCGTTCGATCGCACGACGGCGGTCGCGCTCGACGACGACGGCATCGGGCGTTGCGAAACCGGCCATGATGTCGGCGACGATCGCATCGCCGTTCTCGCGGCGCGGATTGTCGTCGGTGACGATGACGCGGTCGGCGTGCGCTTCGGCAATCGCCGCCATCTGCGGACGCTTGCCGGTGTCGCGTTCGCCGCCGCAGCCGAACACGCAGACCAGTTCGCCGCGCAGATGCCCGCGCAGCGACTGCAGCGCCTGCTGCAGCGGATCGGGCTTGTGCGAATAGTCGACGACGACCAGCGGCTGCGCGTCGCCGCCGCCGAGGCGGTTCATGCGACCGGCGATCGGTTGCAGACCGGCGAGCACGCGCACGATCTCCGCCGGTGCGTGGTCCAGCGCGCGCAGCACGCCGGCGACGACCAGCAGGTTGTCGACATTGAAGCGGCCGAGCAGCGCCGCGCGCACCGGCAGCGACTGCCCGTCGATGCGCAGCGTGAACGCGATGCCGCAATCGTCGAGCGCGATGTCCTGCGCGGCGATGTCGGCGGCGGCATTGCCGGCCGCGCTGATCGTGATCGCCTGCACGCTGTCGGCGAGCTGCGCGGGCAGCGTCGCGCCGAAGGCGTCGTCGATGTTGATGACGGCGGCCTTCAGGCCCTCGCGCACGAACAGCCTGGCCTTCGCCGCGCCGTAGCCGGCCATGTCGCCGTGATAGTCGAGATGGTCGCGGGTGAGATTGGTGAACACCGCGACATCGAAATGCACGGCGTCGACACGGCCCTGGTCGAGCGCGTGCGAACTGACTTCCATCGCCACTGCAGCTGCGCCGGCATCGCGCAGCTGCGCGAGCAGCGCATGCGTCTGCAACACCAGCGGCGTGGTGAAACCGGTCGGCTCGATGGCGCCATGCAGGCCGGCGCCGAGCGTGCCGATGGTGCCGGCGCGCGTGCCGGTGGCTTCGAAGGCCTGCGCGAGCAGCTGCACCGTCGAGGTCTTGCCGCTGGTGCCGGTCACGCCGAGCATCGTCATCGCGTGCGAGGGCTGGCCGTGGAACGCATCGGCCATCGCACCCATGCGCGCACGCAGGCCGGCGACGGCGATCGCATCGGCGGGCAGCGTCGCAATCTCCGCCGGCACCGGCGGTTCGAACAGGATCGCGCTGGCGCCGGCGGCGCGCGCGGTGTCGGTGAAGTGCAGGCCGTGCGTGCCGAAGCCGCCGATCGCGACGAAGGCATCGCCCGGACGGATCGCGCGGCTGTCCTGCACCAGGCCGGTGATCACCGTATCGGCCGGCACCGCAGCCACGTCGGGCAGCAGTGCGTTGAGGGCCATCGCACGGCTCATCGCTGGCCTCCGGCGGCAGGCGTCGCGGCGACCGGCGTGCGCTGCACGGCCGATGCGACAGGCGCGGCAGGCGTCGCCGGCGCGGGCACGGGTACGGCACGGCCCTGCTCGCGCGCACGCTTGGCATCGGCCGTGGCCTGCGCGGCCAGCCAGGTGTCGATGTCGTCCGGCGGCACGTCCATCAGGCGCAGCGCGCCGTCCATGACCCGCTGGAACACCGGCGCGGACACGTAGCCGCCGCCGTAGGTGGAACCGCCCTTGGAGGTGTCCGGATCGTCGATGACCACGGCCATCGCGAAGCGCGGATTCTCGACCGGCACCAGGCCGGCGAAGAACGCGAGGTAGCGCCGTGCGTACCCGCCGCCGCTGGCCTTGCGCGCCGTGCCGGACTTGCCGGCGACGTGGTAGCCGAGGATCGCCGCGCGCGTGCCGGTGCCGCCGGGTTCGGTGACGGTCTGCATCATCCGCACCACTTCGTCGGCGACCGCGGCCGAGACCACCTGGCGCGGCTGCCCGGTGCCGCCCTTGACGAAGGTGGGCGGCAGCGCGCGGCCATGGTTGCCGAGCGTCGCGTAGGCGTGCGCGATCTGCATCGGCGTCACCGACAGGCCATATCCGTAGGACATGCCCTGCTTGCTGGTGCCGCTCCAGCGCGAGGGATCCGGGAACAGGCCGGCGGCTTCGCCCGGGAAACCGCTGCCGGTGCTCTGGCCGTAGCCGAAGCTGCGCACGAAGTCGTAGAAGTACTGGTTCTCGAGCTTGTGCACGATCATCGCCGAGCCGACGTTCGAGCTCTTGGTGATGATGCCGGTCGTGTCGAGCACGCCGTAATTGCGGAAGTCGCTGGTGCGGAAGCGGCCGTTCGGGATCCAGCCGGGGCTGGTGTTGAACGTGCTCGACGGCGAGATGACACCCTTCTCCAGCGCCGCCGCCACGGTGATCGGCTTCATCGTGGAGCCGGGCTCGAGCAGATCGGTGACCGCGCGGTTGCGGTGCGCGTCGCGGTTCTCGCCGGTGACGCGGTTGTTGTTGTAGGTCGGCAGGTTGGCCATCGCCAGCACTTCGCCGGTCGCCACGTCCAGCACGACGATCGAGCCCGCGCTCGCGCCGGTCTCTTCCAGCGCGCGGCGCAGTTCGCGGTGCGCGAGGAACTGGATGCGGCGGTCGATGCTCAGCACCAGGTCCTTGCCCGGCTCGGCGGCGCGCACCAGGCTCACGTGCTCGACGATGCGGCCATGGCGGTCGCGGATCACGTTCTGCGCGCCCGGCTTGCCGGCCAGCCACTCGTCGAACGCCAGCTCCACGCCTTCCTGGCCGTTGTCGTCGATGTTGGTGAAGCCCAGTACGTGCGAGACCGCTTCGCCCTGCGGGTAGAAGCGGCGGTACTCGCGCTGCGAGAACACGCCCGGCACGCCGAGGTCCAGCACGCGCTTGGCCGCCACCGGGCTGATCCGGCGGTGGCGCGGGATGTACATGAATTCCTTGTCGGCGCGCTGCGACACCGCGCGCGCCAGTTCCTCGACCGGCAGGCCGGTGACCTGCGCCAGTTCCGGAATCCGGTCGGGGTGCTTGCTCAGTTCCTGCGGATTGATCCACAGCGACTCGACCGGCGAGGAAATGGCCAACGGCTCGCCGTTGCGGTCGGTGATCATGCCGCGCGAGGCCGGGATCGGCACTTCGCGGCGGAAACGCGCGTCGGCCTTCTGCTGGTAGAAAGCGTTGTCGATCAGCTGCAGGTCCACCGCGCGACCGACCAGCGCCACCGCGCCCAGGCCCAGCGCGCCGCCGACCAGCATCAGGCGCAGGCGCAGATCGAACTGCGCGCGCTTGCGCGGCTTCTTGGCGTGGCCGTCGCCGGCCTTGATGAACTTGCGGAAGTTCATGGGCGCACCACGACGATCTCGGCCGTCTCGGGGAAGCGCATGCCCAGGCGCTCGCGCGCGACCTGGTCGACGCGGTTGCTCATCGCCCACGTCGCCTGCTCGAGCTGCAGGCGGCCGAAGTCGATGTCGAGTTCGTCGCGCGCGCGCTCCAGACGGGTCAGGTCGATGTAGAGCTGGCGATAGTCGTGGCGCGCGTGCACCACGCCGATCGCGGTGATCACGTTGGCGGCCAGCAGGAGCGCGACGAGGACGTGGCGCAGCTTCATGCGGCAGCCTCCACGCCGAGCTTCTCGGCCACGCGCAGCACCGCGCTGCGCGCGCGCGGGTTGGCGCGCAGTTCGGCGTCGTCGGCCCTGGTCGCATCGGCGACGATGCGCAGGCGCGGCACGAACGGCGCGGCCTCGGGCAGGCGGCGGTTGCCGGCCGGGGCCTTCGCGTGACCGGCGATGAAGCGCTTGACAATGCGGTCTTCCAGCGAGTGGAAGCTGATCACCGCGAGACGGCCGCCGGGACGCAGCGCATCGAGCGCGGCATCGAGACCGGTTTCGAGATCGGCCAGTTCGCGGTTGACGTGGATGCGGATCGCCTGGAACGAACGCGTCGCCGGATGGGTTTCCTTCTGGCCCGGCTTGATCCTGCGCGGCACGTTGGCGGCGATCACCGCGGCCAGGTCGGCGGTGCGCAGGAACGGCGCCTCGGCGCGACGCGCGACGATCGCGCGCGCGATGCGGCGGCTCATGCGTTCCTCGCCGTAGGTCCACAGCACGTCGGCGATCGCGGCCTCGTCGGCGCGTGCGATCCACTCGGCCGCGCTTTCGTCCGCATCCGGATCCATGCGCATGTCCAGCGGGCCGTCCTTGCCGAAGCTGAAACCGCGCTCGGCGACGTCGAGCTGCGGCGAGGACACGCCCAGATCGAACAGCAGGCCGTCGAGCGGCGCTTCGGTGGCCGCATCCCAGGTCGCCAAGTCGGCGAAGCTGCCACGGCGGATCGACACGCGCGGATCGCTGCCGAAACGGGCTTCGGCCACCGCGATCGCGTCGGGGTCCTTGTCCATCACCAGCAGGCGCCCGTCCGGGCCCAGTTGGCCGAGCACGCCGCCGGCATGCCCTCCGCGGCCGAAGGTGCCGTCGAGGTAGCGGCCATCCTGGCGTACCCGCAGGCCGTCGAGCACCTGCGCGTACAACACCGGGAGGTGGCCGGACATCGCATCCGTACCACCCGCGGTCACAACGGCAATCCCTCGAGATCGTCGCCGGCCATGTCCTCGTCGGTGAGCACCTGCCGGATCTGCGCCTGATGCGCCTGCTCGCTCCAGAGCTCGAACTTGTCGCCCATGCCCACCAGCACCGCGCGGCGGTCGATGCCCACCGTGTTGCGCTGGCTGGACGGAATGCCGATGCGGCCACTGGCGTCGGGCTCGAGCACGGTGGCGGCGCCGACCAGCTTGAGCTGCAGGGTGCGGTTGCGGGCGAGCGTGCGCGGCAGCGCATTGACCTGGTCGCGCAGCGCTTCCCAGGCCTTGAACGGGTAGAGGTACAGCCCGCCGGCATCGAAGGGGTTGTAGGTCAGAACCAGCCGGTTGTCGCATTCACGCGCGACGAAGTCCCGATAGGCGGTGGGAATCGCCAGTCGGCCCTTGTCGTCGATGGTGATGGCGGTCTCGCCCTGCAACACGTCCGTTCCTGCCCATTGAGTGCCCGTCTGGAGCGGGCTTTGGCGTTCGGAAAACCACAAAATTCCCGGTTTCCCCACGAATCGCCACCTTAGGACCCGCCATTTGGGTTGTCAACAGCTTTGTCGAGAACTTTTCACCTGTCTGGTCAATGACTTGCAGCACTCTTCAGAGACTTGTTCAAGCTTTATCCACAAGCTTCTGTTTCGTCTCAAATTTTGAGATTTCGACGATTTCGGGGATGAACGGAACCCTCACATGGGCTTCACGAAATCCGCTTGCTGCGGCGCAGCATCGGCATCGTCTGGCAGCAATGGCGAGGCGGGTTGCGCGGATAGGGGGTCGGGCCCGGCCGGTTGCGGCGTACCACGCGCTTTTCGAGGTCGACCCTGGTGTCGGTGCTGCGGGCGCCGGACAGGATTCGACCGGTCAGGTCGCACACCCAGGTGATGCGACCGGTCGAGCCGGTCCCTTTTCCAAAGGAGAGGTGACGCGCGCAGTGCGTCGGGCGGGCCCGGGCGCGGCGAATGACACGACCTGCTCCACGCCCGTTCTCTTCTTCCCGGGGCACGCAGTCCCGGAGGAAGTAAGGGAGAGGGAGAAGGTGCCGTGCGGGATCGGCGTCGGCAGCCGTCCAGACCAGTTCCGTCTGCCGGCGCCGAAAGCTTCAGTTGTCCTGGAGGTGGCGGAGCCGGCCGATAAGCCGGGTTCTGTCGTGGACAGTCATTCCTCTAGGCGCACCGTCACCGGTACGCTCGAGCAACCTACCCGGACCCGACGCGGGCAACGTCATGAGGTCCCTATTTGGTCTTGCTCCAGGTGGGGTTTGCCGTGCCGGCCTGTTACCAGGCTCGCGGTGCGCTCTTACCGCACCATTTCACCCTTGCCTGTGCCCTGCCACCCCTTTGCCGTCTCCGGAACCACTTGGCCGGCTTCGCCGGCAAGCGCTTGAAGAACGCCGCTTCGATCAGCGGCGGCAAAGGGGTGACAGGGCCATCGGCGGTATCTTTCTGTTGCACTTTCCGTCGGCTCGCGCCGCCCAGGCGTTACCTGGCACCTTGCCCTGTGGAGCCCGGACTTTCCTCGGCACCGCCGGATGCGGGCATCCGTGATGACGCGACTGTCTGGCCGACTCCGCCGCGCGCATTGTCGCACGGCCGCGGCACCGCCGACCGTCGCCATGCGCTCAGTCGGCGGACGCCCGCGCCAGCAGCGCAGCGAAGGCGACGCCGAACTCCGGCGACAGCGTGGCGTCGTTGTGGCCGCGCCCGGGCACGACCACCAGTTGCCTGTCGGCCGCCGGCACTGGCGTCGCATCGAACAGCGCCTGCGAGAACCGCGGCGCGGTGGTGGCATCGAGTTCGCCGACGACGTAGAGCACCGGTTCGTCCAGCCGACGCGCGACCTCGAGATTGCCGGCCTTCTGCAACGCCGGCGCGATGTCGAAGCGACGCACCGCGAGCCGCGTCCAGAAGCCGGCCCGCGCCCGCATGGCGCGGGTCCAGTCCTCGGCGGTGGTCATCGAGCTTTCCAGCACCAGCCCATCGAGCTGCCGCGCATCGGCCACATGGCCGGCGAAGAAACTGCCCAGCGACTGGCCATGCACGATCAGCGGCCGGTCCGTCGTCCCGGCGCGCACCTGGTCGTAGACCTGCAGCGCGTCCGCACGCATGCCGTCGATGGTCGGGCTACCGGTGCTGGCGCCATAGCCGCGATGGTCGACCAGCACCAGATCCACCGGCAGGCCGGCGTAGGCGTCGAGGATGCGTCGGGCATGCAGGCCGGTCCGGAAGCCATTGCCGCCGAAATACAGCACGGTCGCCCGGGCGTCGGCGCGCTTGAAGTCGATGCGATAGACCGAGACGCCGTCCGGCGTGTCGATCCGCGATTCGGTGGCGGTGTAGCCGGCGTGCGCCGCGGTCAGCGCGGCGAGATCGGGCGGCGGCGCCGGCATCGGACGGACCAGATGCGACTCGTGCAGCGAATAGGTGCAACCGGCCATGGCAACGCACAGCGCGATGGCCATCAGGCCGCGGGCGGATCGGGACTGCATGCGGCGAACTCCTTCCGTGGGACACCGTTCGACGCGATCAGGCGTCCGGAGTTCCCTGCCCGTACAGCGATTTGCGCGGCGCGCCGGTGATGTCGGCGGCGAGCTTCGCGGCCAGCGACGGCTTCATCTCGCGGGACAGCAGGGCATAGACCCGGCGCCCTTCGGCCAGGCGTGCATCGACGTCGTCGCCCGCACCTTCGATCAGCACGACGAACTCGCCCTTGCGCTGGTCGGCCTCGCCTGCGACGCGCGCGGCCAGGGTCTGCAGCGGGCCGTCGAGCACGGTCTCGAAGAGCTTGGTGAGCTCACGGGCGACCACGGCCGGACGCGCACCGCCGAAGGCCTGCACGGCATCGTCCAGCATCTCCTCGATGCGGTGCGAAGACTCGTAGAACAGCACCGTGCGCGGCTCGGATGCGAGCACCTGCAGGCGTTCGCGGCGCGCGCCGGCCCTGGCCGGCAGGAAGCCCTCGAACACGAACCGGTCGCTCGGCAGGCCGGCGACGCTCAATGCGGCGATCAGCGCGCTCGGCCCCGGCACCGGCGACACGCGAAGACCGGCCTCGCGAGCCGCGCGCACCAGCCGGAAACCGGGATCGCTGACCAGCGGCGTGCCCGCATCGCTGACCAGTGCCAATGATTCGCCGGCCTGCAGCCGCTCGACCAGGCGCGCGGCCAGACCGTCCTCGTTGTGTTCGTGCAGGGCGATCAGCGGACGCTCGATGCCGAAATGGCCGAGCAGCTGGCGCGTGTGCCGGGTGTCCTCGGCGCAGATGGCATCGACGCTGCGCAGCACCGCCTGCGCGCGCGGCGACAGATCGCCCAGATTGCCGATGGGCGTCGCCACGACGTGCAAGACGCCGGGGGCGCGGGAAGGATCGCTCATCGTCTGCACACCGGGAACGCTAGAATGCGCCCATTATCCCGCAGCGGAACCGCGACATGGCAGCAACGGCCCAGCCTTCGAACGCCCGCACGCGCACGACGCGCGCCGTCGGTGCGCCGCCCCGCGCTCTGCGCCTGCTCGCCGGCACCGCGCTGGCCGCGGTGCTCGCCAGCTGCGCGACCGTGCAGACCACCGGCGCCGGCCCGGTCGCCGCGCCGTCGGAAACCCCGGCCGCGCCGGCCCGCTGGACCTTCGACGACACCCGCCCCGCCGCCGAACGCGATGGCTACCGCCCGCCGCGCAAGCTCGCTGTGCTGCTGCCGATGAGCGGTGCACTCGCGACCGCCGCAGCGCCAGTGCGCGATGGCCTGCTGGCCGGCTATTACGGCGAGCGCCGCACGCGCCCCGAACTCGCGTTCTACGACACCGCCGGCACCGCCGCAGGCACCGCGAACGCCTACAGCCGCGCGATCGCCGAGGGCGCCGACCAGGTCGTCGGCCCGCTCGGCCGCGAGGAAGTCGATGCGCTGTTCCACAGTCCCGCGCAGGTCCCGGTGATCGCGCTCAACCGCGGCTCCATCCAGGCGCCGGACAACGCGGCCGCGTTCTCGCTGGCGCCTGAGGACGAAGGCGACGCCGCGGCGCAGTACCTGCTCAAGCGCAACGCGCGCAACGTGCTGGTGCTCAGCAACGGCGAGGACGCCGCGCGCCGCAGCGTCGATGCGCTGACCGCACGTCTGGCGCAGAACGGCGGCAGCGTGGTCGCGACGCTCGCGATCGTCGGCGACACCCCGGTCGACCAGACCCCGGCGCTGCAGAACGCGCTGGCCGGCGGCGCCGGCGTCGATGCGGTATATCTCGCGATCCGCGGCAACCAGGCACGTGTGCTGGCGCCGCAACTGTCGGTCGCGGGCCTGGCCACGCGCCCGCGCGTCGGCAGTTCGCTGCTCGCACAGGGCACCGGCAAGGCGGAAGAAGACCAGATCCTCGACGGCATCGTGTTCCCGACCGAAAGCTGGTCGACCGGCGCCAGCGCGCGTTCGCTGCCGCCGCTGAGCACGGTGTCGCGCGACCTGCCGACCGCACGTGGCGGCGCTGCGCGCCTGTTCGCGTTCGGCTTCGACGCCTGGCTGCTGAGCGGCTATCTCGAACACTTGGCCCGTACGCCCGATTCCGCCATCGGCGGCGCGACCGGCATGCTGCGCATCGCCGGCGACGGCAACGTCATGCGCCAGCCCGCCTGGGCGACGTGGCGCAACGGCCACGTGGTGCCGCAGGCGGACGCCGGCGGTTGAACGACCGGCGGCGCACCGGCGCTGCCGTCGAGCGGGCCGCGGCCGCGCACCTGCAGGCCGCGGGCCTGCGCCCCCTCGCCGCGAACGTCGGCTTCCGCGGCGGCGAACTCGATCTGGTGATGCTCGACGCGCGCGGCGGGTCGCGCGTCGTCGTATTCGTCGAAGTCCGCCATCGCCGCACCGCGGCCTTCGGCGGCGGCGCGGCCTCGATCGATGCCGGAAAGCGCCATCGCCTGGTCCTGGCGGCGCAGCAGTTCCTGCTCCGCGAACGCGGTCTGCGCGACCTGCCCTGCCGCTTCGACGTGGTCGACGCGAGCGGCGATGCCGATGCGCCGACGCTGCGCTGGATCGAGGATGCGTTCCGCGCGGACGATTGACCCGCCGGCGTCGCATGCGGCGCGCAGCGGACTCGCATGCGTCCGTCCGGGCATGCAGGCCAAGCGCGAGCGCGCGTACGTCCGTACGCGACCGAGCGATGACGCAGGGTCTGCACGCCCACAGGCCCGGCCCGCAGGGTGGCCGCAACGCGGCCACGCGACGTGCGTCGGGATCGTGAACAGGTTCTCAGCCGGTCTGGAAGCGGTTCGACGCCAGGCGGATGCTCCAGACCAGTTCCACCATCGCCAGGTTGTTGAGCAACGGCTCGCCGGCGACCACCAGCCAGTAACCGGCGCCGTCCACCCAGAACGGCACGAACGACCAGTCGGGCATCAGCAGCGTCGGCTCGCTGAAGAACGACACGTAGCGCTCGGCGCCCTTCCAGCCCCGCGCGCCTTGCCGGCGCGCGAATGCCGAGAAATCCGCGGCGGCCACGCTGAGCGTGTCGGCTTCGTCCTGGCCGATGCCGGCATGGCCGAGGCGGAAGCCGCCATCGGAGGCGAGCACTGCGCGGCGCTCTCCCGACAGCGGCGCGATCACGTGCTGGGCGAAATCGTCCAGCCGCACGTCCGGGCCCGGCACCGGACGGCGCATCAGTTCCATCCAGCCGCGCTCGCGCGCCTGCGCCAGCACCAGGTCGGCATCGACGACTGCGCTCGACCACACGTCCAGCGGCAATGCGTGATCGGCCGCGAGCAGCGCCTGCAACGCCGACTGCATGGCGTCGGGCTCGCTGCCGCCGAACGCGTGGAGGACGCCCTGCGGCGTCGGCATCAGCCAGGTTCCGGCGGGTGCGGTCATCACATCTGGATCCCTGTCGTGGGTTGGCTCACAGGACGAGGCCAGCGACGGCCTCGTCGCCGTGCTGCGCACCGAAAACGTCGCGCTGCTGCAGCCATTCGGCGACCCGTGTCCAGCGCGCGTCGACCGAAATGCCGGCGCGGCGCAGATCGCGCATCGCCAGCATGAAGGCCAGCTTGTCCTGGCAGGACACGCAGTGCCCGAGGAACGCGGCCTCGATACGCGAAGCCTCCATCACCTCGCCGCCGTAGAGTGCGTCGACGACATTGGCCGCCAGCCGCCGCGAGTCGTCGCTGCCGGCGCGCCGCACGCGCGCCGGCACGCCGGCACTGGGCTGCGCCAGCACGCTCCAGCGGGTGGCCATCGGGTTGATCGCCGGCAACCGCGTCGCGTTGCCCGCATGCCGGCTGAAGCTGTCGGCCACATACGGATTGAGCCGGGACTGCACCAGTTGCAGCGCATTGCGGCGCAGCGCCGGATCCCCGGCTGGCGCTGCGACGAACAGGTCGGCGAGCGCACCCTGCACCGGTTCGGCACCCGGCAACTGCAGCGCCGACTGCAGCCGTGCCAGGTGCTGCGGCGCGCCGTGCGGTGCGCGCAGGACCGCGCGCGTGTGCGTGCGGAACGCGGCACGTCCAGCGAGGGCGTCGTCCCTGGTCATCAGTCCAGCAGCGTCTCCATCAGATCGATCATGAACTCGACCTCCTCGTCCGCCATCGGCTCGAAGCCGTCCGGCGCGCCGAGCGCTTCCAGCACTTCGGCATCGCCGGGGGTCGTGGACGCGCGCACGCCGAGCATGGCCTCGCGGATCGCCGGCAGTTCGCCGTGCAGGTCCGGATGCGCCAGCAGCACATGGGTGATGTCGCACAGCGCGCTTTCGACCAGCACCTTCATCCGCGTGCGGGTCATCCGCGAGAACGCGTGATAGGCGCCGGCGAGGAAGAAGCCGGCGTCGGCCTGGCCGCCGATCACCTGCCGTGCCGCGGCCTGGTAACTGTCGACGCGCTGCCACTGCAGGTCGGCTTCGCCCAGGTCCGCCGGCTCGAGCAGGCGCAGGCCGATCAAACGCACGTCGGCATTGTCGGTCAGCGCGATCCGCGCGCCCGCGGGCAGATCCTCGACGCACGCGGCCGGCGCATCGGCCGCGGCTGCGATGACCATCTCGTCGGCCTGCCCCAGCGGCCGTGCGAACGCGCGGTAGCCGTGCTCGCGCACCAGTGCGGCGGCATCGAACGGATTGGCGTAGACGAGATCGATCTTCTGCTCGCCGAGCATGCGCTGCTGCTCGGCGCGGTCGCCCGGCATCAGCAGGTGGATGCCGAAGCCCGAGCGCTTCTGCAGCAACGTGCTGAGCATGTACCAGCCGGAGAACCGCTCGGGCGGGCAGTCGGGGGCGACCAGAAAATTGAACGTCATGCGCCGGTCTCCGCAGCGAGCTGGCTGCGGTAGACCGGCAGCAGTGCCTCGATCTTCCGGCGCGAGGGCTTGCGCCGCACCGAGGTGTATCCGACGGTCCGGCCATTGCGCACGTTCGGGATCACGGTCGCGTAGACCCAGTAGAAACTGCCGTCGGCGCGCAGATTCATGACGTGGCCATGCCACTTCCGGCCCGAGACGACGGTCGACCACAGGTCCTCGAACGCCGCGCGCGGCATCTCGGGGTGGCGCAGGATGCAGTGCGGCGCGCCGATCAGCACATCGCGCGGATACCCGCTCATCTCGACGAACGCGGCGTTGGCGTGGGTGATCGCGCCATCGAGACCGGTGCGCGACACGATCAGGCGGCCATCGGGGTACGGCACCTCGCGCGTGGTCCAGTAGACGGTGCGCGTGCTGCCATCGTGGTAGCGATGCACGGCCGATGCATGCGGGCCGTCGGGCACGCGCATCCCGGGGAGTGGGCGCATCTCAGAGGATCCGGGCGAGCGCTTGCGCGGCGCGCTTGATGTCGAGGAACACCAGGCCGAGCCTGGCGTTGGAACGCGCCAGCACCGTCAGCACGGCCTCCTCGCCGGCCGAGGTCATGATCACGTAGCCGGCCTCGCCCTGCACCAGCACGCGCTCGAGCGCGCCACGCGCCAGTTCGCGCGCACTGCGTTCGCCCAGCGCCAGCAACGCGGCCGACATCGCACCGACACGGTCCTCGTCCATGCCCTGGGGCATCTCGGACGCGATCATCAGACCGTCCACGGAAATCAGGGCCGAGGCTTCGATATCCGAGGTCGAAGCCTTGAGATCCGTCAGGATCTGCTGGAACTGGTCGGTACGCATCTGCATGGCCCGCATCTGGAAAAGGAGATCCTGTCCATTCCAGCAGGGAGATGCGCCGGCGGCATTGATGCGAATCAATGCCGGACGATCGCGCGCGGCATCAGTCCTGGAAGTGCCGGTAGCCGCCCGATGCCGGCCGCCACGCAGCGGCATCGCCGGTACGGGCGTCGACGGCGTCGCCTTCGACGATGCGGCCGATCCGCGTGACCCGCGTCGACGCGCCTGCAGCCGCATCGACGATCGCGTGCTGCGCCGCGGCCGGCGCGGTGAAGCAGAGTTCGTAATCGTCGCCGCCGCTCGCCTGCCGTGCGCGACGCGTGTCGGGATCGGGCGCCGCCGCGTGCAAGGCATCCGACACCGGCAGCGCATCGACATCGATCTCGGCGCCCACGCCGCTGGCGCCGCAGACATGGGCCAGATCGGCCAGCAGGCCGTCGGAGATGTCGATCGCGGCATGCGCGAGGCCCGCCAGCCGCAGGCCGAGCGCGACCCGCGGCGTCGGCCGATCCAGCCGGCCGCGCAGCACCGGATCGCGCGTGCCACCGGCCCTCCATTGTGCGAGCGCGGCGGCCGCGTCCCCCGGCGTGCCGCTGACCCAGATGTCGTCGCCGACGCGCGCGGCGGCGCGACACAGCGCGCGGCCGGGCGCGACGAAGCCGAACACGGTCACGCAGACCGACAGCGGCCCGCGCGTGGTGTCGCCACCGACCAGGGCCACGGCATGCGCGCGCGCGAGCGCGTCGAAGCCGTCGAGAAACGCATCCACCCAGGCCGCATCCGGCTCGGGCAAAGACAGCGACAGCGTGCACCAGGCCGGCGTGGCGCCCATCGCCGCGAGATCGGACAGGTTCACCGCCAGTGCCTTCCAGCCGATGTCGGCCGGCGCGGTGTCGTGCGGGAAGTGGATGCCGGCGTTGAGCGCGTCCATCGCCACGACCAGCTGCATGCCGGCGGGCGGCTGCAGCAGCGCGGCATCGTCGCCGATGCCCAGCACCACGTCGCCGCGAGCGACGGTACGCGCGCGGATGCGGTCGATCAGGTCGAATTCGCCGGCCATGGGCGGCGGCCCGGGCTCAACGCCCGCGCAGCGCGCCGACTTCCGGCGCGCGCCATTCGGCGGCCGCCTTGTCGAGGACACCATTGACGTAGGTGTGGCCGTGCTCGGAGCCGAAACGCTTGACCGTCTTCAGCGCCTCGTCGATGACGACGCGATACGGCACGTCGACGCGGTGCTGCAGCTCGTAGGCGGCGATGCGCAGCATCGCGCGCTCGATCGGATCGACCTCTTCGATCGTGCGGTCGAGGAACGGCGCCAGCGCCGCATCGAGCTCGCGGTAACGCGTGCCCACGCCGTGCACCAGATCCTCGAAGTACGCGAGGTCGGCGACTTCCTTGGCCTGTTCGTGGGCGAACTGGGCGACGATCTCGCGCGGCTCGGTGCCCGACATCTGCATCGCGTAGATGGCCTGCAGCGCGCGCCGGCGCGCGCGCGAGCGCAGCACGGGGTCGACGCCATGGGGTTTGCGGGTCCGGTTCATCCGATCCTGTCCAACAGGTTGCTCATTTCGATGGCGACCAGCGCCGCTTCTTCGCCCTTGTTGCCGTGGCTGCCGCCGGCGCGCTTCTCGGCGTCGACGTAGTCCTCGACCGCGAGCACGCCATTGGCGACCGGCACCCGGCTGTCGAGCGCCACGCGCATCAGCGCGTCGCTGCAGCCGTCGGCCACCTGCTCGTAGTGGCGGGTGTCGCCGCGCACCACGCAACCCAGTCCCAGCAGCGCGGCATGCGCGCCGGCCGCGGCGAGCCGCGCGCAGACCATCGGGATCTCCCAAGCGCCGGGCACGCGGATCACGTCGACCGCGTCTTCGGCGACGCCGTGGTCGGCGAACGCCTTGCGTGCGCCGGCGATCAGGGCGTCGGTGATCCTGGGGTTCCAGCGGCTGGCGACGATCGCGTAACGCGCGCCGGCCGGGGCGCGCAGGTCGCCTTCGATGTAGCTCATGGGCATGGGGATTCGCGCAAGGCCGGTCAGTTTAACGTGGGTCAGGCCGTGACGTATTCGACGACTTCGAGGCCGTAGCCGGCCAGGCCCACCTGCTTGCGCGGCGTGCCGAGCACGCGCAGCCGGCCGAGGCCGAGATCGGCGAGGATCTGCGCGCCGGCGCCGTTGCGGCGCCACTGGCCCACATCCTTGTCCTTGCCGGGCGGCCGGACCACGGTCTCCTGGCGCAGGCGCGCCAGCAGCGCGTCGGAATCGCGCGGCGCCGACAGCACCACCATCACGCCCTGCCCCGCGGCGGCGATCGCGCGCAGCGCATCGCTGCCGGCCACGCCGAAATCGTCGCGGCGCCAGTGCAGCAGGTCGGCCAGCGGGTTCTCCACCTGCACGCGCACGAGGGTGGACGTGGCGGCATCGGGCGTGCCGCGCACCAGCGCGAAATGCAGCTCGTGGGCGATGCGGTCGCGGTAGGTCACGAGCTTGAACGCGCCGAACTCGGTCTCGATCCCGCGTTCGTCGATGCGTTCGACGGTGTGCTCGGTGGCGAGGCGATGGGCGATGAGATCGGCGATCGAGCCCATCTTCAGACCATGCGCGCGGGCGAACACTTCCAGTTCCGGGCGACGCGCCATGCTGCCGTCGGGATTGAGGATCTCGACCAGCACGCCGGCCGGCTCCAGGCCTGCAAGCATCGCCAGATCGACGGCGGCCTCGGTATGGCCGGCGCGGGTCAGCACGCCGCCGGGCTGGGCGACCAGCGGGAAGATGTGGCCGGGCTGGTGCAGATCCTCGGGCCTGGCGTTCGCCTTCACCGCAGTGCGGATGGTGTGCGCACGGTCGTGCGCCGAGATGCCGGTGGTCACGCCCTCGGCGGCCTCGATGCTGACGGTGAAGTTGGTCTGGAACTGCGCGGTGTTCGCGCGGACCATCGGCGCCAGGCCCAGCTGCGCGGCGCGGCTCGGCGTCACCGGCAGGCACACCAGGCCGCGGCCGTGGGTGACCATGAAGTTGATGTCCGACGGCTTGACCAGCTCGGCGGCCATGATCAGGTCGCCTTCGTTCTCGCGGTCCTCGTCGTCGACGATGACGACCATGCGGCCCTGGCGGATCTCTTCCAGCAATTCGGGAACCGGTGCGAAGTTCATGCCGCCGCTCCCGCCGGCACCACGCCCGCGCTGAGCAGGCGCTCGACGTAGCGCGCGACCAGATCCACTTCCAGGTTCACCGCCTCGCCGATGGCCGTGCTGCCGAACGCGGTGTGCGCGACGGTGTGCGGCACCAGCGCGACCTCGAAGCCGGTCGCATCGACGGCGTTGACCGTCAGGCTGACGCCGTCGACGCAGATCGAGCCCTTGTGCGCGACGTACTTCAGCAGCGCGGCCGGCGCATCGAAGCGCCAGCGCTGCGCGCGCGCATCGTCGTGCACCGAGGCGACGCTGCCGACGCCATCGACATGGCCGCTGACCATGTGGCCGCCGAGGCGGTCGGTCGGGCGCATCGCGCGCTCCAGGTTCAGCGCGCGGCCCGGCGCCAGCGCGCCGAGCGTGGTCAGCGACAGGGTTTCGGTCGACGCATCGGCCTCGAAATGCGCGGCGTCGAACGCGACCACGGTCAGGCAGACGCCATTGACCGCGATGCTCTCGCCCATCGCCACGCCGTCGAAGGGCAGCGTGCCGACCGCGATGCGCAGCCGCGCGTCGCCGCCACGTGCCTCGGTGGAAACCAGGCGTCCGACGCCCTCGATCAGTCCGGTGAACATGTCGCTGCCTCCGTCCGCACGGGCACCCGCACGGTCAAACGAGAAGGGAACGGTCCGGGACGCGACAGCGTGCGCGGCCCATCGGCCACGCATGAGGTCGTCTTCTCGCATCCGGACTCTGACCGTCGGCTCCGGCATTCGACCGGATCTGCTGACCCGCCGGCGTGTGCCGGCAGCGCTCGCGGGCTCGCGCGTCGCCGCGCCTACCGCCGGTGGGGACTTCCACCCCGCCCCGAAGACATTCGATTGTGAGGCCGTCGACCGGAGCCGACGGCGGTGCGCAGTCTACCATCCTGCGGCCGGCGGGCCGCACCCTGCCGCCGCCGGATGTACCCGCGAGGCGCCTCTCAGTCCGATCCCGGTTCGAAGGGCGAGGCCAGCACCCGCGGGCGCGTGCCGAGCGAGGCGCCGACCGGGTCGAGCACGAACCGCAGATACGCATTGAGCGTGAACTGCCGGTAGTCGCGGGCGTTGTTGAACACCGTCCGCCCGCCGAGGAACAGCTGCGGTGCGAGCTGCCACTCGGCTGCGCCGGTGATGTTATACGAGGCGCCGGTCCGCGTGCTGCCGGTATACACCGGCTCGGCGTACGTCGGCGACACGCCGAGCAGCGCGGCCAGCGATGCGGCGTCGTAGGCGAGTTGCTGGAGGCCACCATCGGTCGGGAAATACGGACTGTCGTCGGTGGTGAAGTGCTGCACGCCGACGCTGGCATCGAGGCTCCAGTTGACCCGCCGGTTGGCCGCACGGCCCGACCAGCGCACGGGAAAGCCGAGGTCGAAATAGCTCTGCGGGCTGAAGTAACCGCCGTGCCCGAAGGTGAAGCCCGACAGGTTGTGCTCGTAGCGCATCGCAGTGAGGTTGAGCCCGGCGGTCAGCGAATGGTCGTCGGTCTCCACCGCATGCACGTAGACGCCGAGATCGAGCTGCTGGTGTTCGTTGTCGGCGACGTTGCGGCCCTCGAGCCGTGCCAGCCCGAGGTTCGCGTAGCCGCCGACCAGCCCGTTGTCGAGCGTCGTCGACAGGCGCGCGCCGGTGGCGGCCACGCCGCCCCAGGCGACGCCGCTGCGCGGATCCTGCACGCCGCCGAACGACAGCAGGCTGTCGGTGACCGCGCGCCGCGACGCCTCGACGCCATACGTGAAGTGCTCGCCGATCCGGCCCGCGTAGCCCGCACCGCCGACGACGTTGCGTTCCTGGAGGCCGACCGGCGTCGTGCCGAGATCGGCATGGAAGCCGCCCTGGCGGTAACCGATCGAGACGCCGAGGCCGCTGTCGTCGAGCGGGATCCGGCGGGCGGCCGCGCCCTGCGCGACCAGGCCGTCGAGGCGCTGCCCGAGCTGCGCGGCGGTCAGCGTGGCCGCGGCCCCCTGCGCCAGGCCCTGCAGGCGCGCGCGGTCGCCGTCCGACAGGTCCGCGCCGGTCGCCGGGTCGGCCAGCAGTTCGCCGGCGATCGTGCCGATCGGCAAGGTCGCCAGTTCACGGTCGAGCACGTAGGCCGGCACCGGCAGCGCGTACAGCGCTGCGCGCGCCAGTTCGTTGCGCGCGGCGAACGACAGCGCCGGGTCGGTCTCGTTGAAGAGCCGCTGGAAGGTGCCCGAGGCGACGGCCTGGTCGTAGAGCAGTTCGCGGGTCGCGGCGGTGTCGCCGTCGGTCAACATCAATCGGTAGATGTCGGCCTGCAGCAGCGTGTCCACCGGCGTGCGATCACCGGCCAGCGCGTCGGCGAGGGCGGCGTCGGGACCGGCACCGAAGCGGCTGGCCATCGCGTAGTCGGTGCCGACCTCGCCTGCGTCGAGCAGCGTCGGCGTCAGACGCGCCGACAGCCTGCCTTCGCCGGTCGCGATCTCCGCCAGCAGCGGCACCTGCAACTCGCTGAGTCGGCCCAGTCCCGATTCGCCGTCGCGCGCCCGGAACACGGCGCCGGCCTGCAGCGAGCTGCTGTTCTCGGCGCGCAGCGCGCGCAGTTCGTCGAGCACCGGATTGCCGGTCGAGATGCGCGCGGCCGATGGCGCAGCCGGCGCTTGTCCCGGCGCGGCCAGCACCAGCGGCCCGATGCCGCCGGCCGACGACGCGACCGGTGCCGGCAGCGCCGGTGCCGGTGCCGCCATCGCGGTCGCACCCGGGCCCGGCAGCGCCGGTGGCAGCGGCGCCGCATCGGCCAGGCCACTGGACGCTGCGGGCAGCGCCGGCAACGCCGGCAACGCCATCGTGCGCGCGGGGCTGGACGCGAATGGCCGCGTCGCCACGCTGCCGGTCATGCCGGCGAAGGGATTGAAGGAACCGGCCGGCGCGGACGTGCCGCGCGGATCGTTGGCGACCGCGAGCCCGCGCATCGACGTCGTGGCCGCCCGTTCCTGGGCCGCCAGCGCGGCCTGGAAATACCGCTCGGCGCGGCGTCGCTGGCCGGCGTCGCGGTAGACGCGCCCGGCCGCGACCAGCACCTCGGGCGAGTCCGGCGCCACCTGCAGCGCACGCGCCAGCAGCGATTCGGCGGTATCGAGGTCTCGGCCGCGCGCGGCACTGGACGCGGCCGCGGTCAGCAGGCCGGGATCGGACGGCCGTTGCTGCAGCACGCGGCGGTAGAGGCCGAGCGCCTGCGTATGGTCGCCCGCCGCGTCGTACATGCGCGCCAGCGCGGCGAGCACGTCGGGATCGTGTGCGCCGTCGACCAGCAACGGCGCGATCGCATCGTAGGCGCCCTCAAGGTTGCCGATCTCGCGCAGCGCGTCGGCCTGGCGCAACGTGTAGCCGGTGACCAGGCCGCGATAGCGCAGGTCCTGGCCGGCGTTCCTGGATTGCCCACCGAGCTGGCGCAGGACGGCCGACAGTTCGGCGTCCTGGTGCGCGCGCAGCAACACGCCGGCATACAGCAGCCGCGCGTCGGTGTCGGGGGCGTCGGCCACCAGCCGGCGCGCGAGCGTCAGCGCACGCGGGGTGTCGCCGATGTCGGCATAGGCACCGGCCAGCGCAGCCAGCACGCCGGGGTCCGACGCGCGTTCGCCGAGCGTCGCTTCGGCCTGGCGCAACTGCTGCTGGGCCTCGGCCACGCGGCCACGATCGCGCAGCGCCACCGCATCGCGCGCCTGCAGCGCGATCCACGCTTCCTCGCGCAGGCGCTCGGCATCGGCGCTGCGTGATCCGACGGGAATGCGCTCGAGGTTGCCCAGCACGGTCTGCCAGTCGCCACTCTCCTGGGCGAACAGCGCGCCGACCAGCAGCGTCTCGGGGTCGTCGCCCGGCATCGCGAGCACACTGTCCATCACGCTGCGCGCGTGATCCGGTCGGCCGAGCCGGGAATAGAGCCGCGCCAGGTCGAGCCGGATCCACGGATCGGCCGGACGATCGACGAGCGCGGCCTCGAGCTCCGACTGCGCGGTCTCGAGATCGCCGGCGTCGATGGCCTGCAGTGCGCGCGCACGCTGCACGCTGGCGCGCAATGCGCCCTGGCCACCCGCGGCCTCGCGCTGCGCCGCGCTCAGCCGATCGAACAGCGCACTGGCCTCGCTGCCACGGCCCTGCGCGGCGTAGACGGCAACCAGGCCCTGCAATGCGCCGGCATTGTCGGGATCGAGCGCGAGCGCGCGCTTGAAATGGCCCTCGGCGACATCGGGCGCGTTCGCGCTCAGCGCACCGAGTTCGGCATGCCCGGCGGCCTCGTTGGGGCGCAACTGCACCGCGCGTCTGGCGGCTTCGAGCCCGGTCGTGAGGTCGCCCCGCGACCTCGCACCCTCGGCCTGGCGCAGCAGCTGCCAGTAGCGCGCGGTGTCGCGCGGCTGGCGCCAGCGCGCATCGCGCGCAGCGGCGCGTTCCAGCACTTCATAGGCCTCGTCGAAGCGTTGCTGGCGCATCCGCACCGAGCCGAGGCCGCCGAGCGCATCGACCGTGTTCGGTGCGCTGCGCAGCACGTCGAGGAAGCCGCGTTCGGCGTTCGCCAGCGCACCCGATTCCAGCGCGCGGAACGCGGCGCCGATGCGCGCATCCGGCCCGCCACCCTGCGCCGGCCGGGCCTCGAGTTCGGCCAGCCGCGCGGCGACATCGGCGGCATCCGGCTGCACGCGCAGGAACGCACGGTACAGCGCCGCGTCCGCCGGCGCCGCCTCCAGCCACACCAGCGCCTGGCGCTGCGCGGCGCGGGCGCGCGTGGCCAGCGCTGGCTCGGCCGCCAGCCGCTCGAGCATCGCGACGCCCTCGCGGCGCCCGGACTCGCGGTAGGTCAGCACCTGCGCCAGCGCCAGTGCGATCTGCCGGTTGTCCGGCGCCTGCGCCAGCAGTTGCCGCAGGCCGTCGCGGCCGCGTGCCCAGCCGGCCTGCGTGCCGGCCAGCGCCTGGTAGTACTCAAGCGCGACCGGCCCTTCGGGCGCGTCGCCACCCAGAAGTGCCTCGTAGTAGCGCACCGCCTCGTCCTGGCGGCCGGCCGCGGCCGCCGCACGCGCGCTGCGCAGCGCGGCATCGGCGGTCGGCGTCGAGCCATCGAGCGCGTTGCGCAGTTCGCGGGTCTGGCGCGCGGTGGGATGCGCGCGCTGCAGCTGCGCCAGACGCGCACGCGCCTCGGCCGCGCGCCCTTCGCCGGCGTCGATCAACCCCAGACCCAGCAGTGCGTCGGGCTGGTTGGGATCGGTCGCCAGCAGCCGCTTCCAGGCCTCGGCCGCAAGGTCGCCGCGGCCCTGCTCGTACCAGTAGCGGCCCTGCTCGGCGAGCTGGCGGGTGGGGTCGACCTGGGCCTGCGCCGGAAGCGCCAGCAGCCCGAGTTCGAGCGCGGCGACCAGCGACAGGCGCCTCAGCGTCCGGTTGTGCATTGCGAACTCCACGCGGGCAGCAGCCGCCCGTCGACATCGAAACGATAGCGGCCCTCGGACCAGCCCCTGCCGAACAGCACCAGCGTGCGTTCGTAGTACGGCAGGCGCTCGGCCTCGGCGGTGCCCGGTGCCGGGACCCGTGCGCGCTGGGCATCGGCGAGCGCGGTCTCGCCGCGCGCGGCCAGGTACGGCAGCAGCGCGGCGGAAAATCCCGCCGGCGCCTCCCCCGTGCCGGTGCCGAGCACGGTATGGACGCGCTCGGCCAGCCGGCCGCGCGTGCGCAGCATCTGCAACGGCCCGCCCAGCCGCGCCGACACGCGCGCGGCCAGCGGATCGGCCACGTCGGTCATGCCCGCCCACAGATAGACACGGATCGCATCGTAACTGCCGACGATGCCGCGCTCGGGATCGGCGACGAACTCACTCCCGTTCCAGCGCGTCCAGTCGGGCGCGAAGCCGACGGGCGTGCAGCCTTCGAGCATCGCCACGGTGCGCTCGGCGAGCAGGCCCCAGCCGCCGTCGGGATCGAAGCCGTGCAGCCGCCGCAACACCGGCAGTGGCAGGTAGCTCGGATTGAGCGTCCACGCGCCGTCGGCCGCGAAGCCGCGGCGCCCCGGCAGCAGCATCGGGCCGAAACCCGGCAGCGTCACCAGGCAGTCGCGCTTGAGCAGCTGCAGCAGCGTGCGCGCGGTCTCGGCGTATTCCGGCGCGTTCCACAGCCGCGCCGCCTCGATCAGGGCGTAGGCGGTCCACAGTTCGGCGTCGCTGGCATTGTTGTCGTCCAGCACGCCCCAGCTTCCGTCCGCCGCGCGCCCCCACAGCCAGGCCGGCAGCGTGTCCTCGATCCGGCCGCCGGCCAGTTCGCGGTGCATCCAGTCCAGCGCGGCGTCGAACATCGGACGGTCGCCGGCGATCAGCGCGAGGATCATCGCGTAGCTCTGGCTCTCCGAGGTCGAGCGCATATCCTCGTTGGCGAAATCGATGATCCGGCCGTCGTGCTGCGCATGGCGCGCGACGAACGACTGCCAGTCCGGCCAGGCCGCCTGCGCCCGCCACTCGCTGCAGCCCGCCGCGCGTTCGCTGCACGACGCGCCGAGCACGCCGGCCAGCGGCATCAGCGCGAGCGCGCGCAGCAGGCGGCGGCGGCCGGGCACGGACGGCGCGCTCACTTCTGGCGCCCTTCGTACAGCCGTGCGGCCGAATGGCGGCGCAGCAGCACCCGCGCGGCGAGGCCGATCGACACCGCCAGCAGCACGACGCCGAGCGCGAACAGCAACGGATTGCGCGACAGCACCCAGCGCAGCCAGGTCAATGGCGGCAGCGAACCGACGTGATAGCTCTGGTTGCCATCGAGGCTGACCACGCGCTCCTGCTGCAGCAGTGCCAGGCTGCCCTGGATCACCCGCAGGCGGTCGGGGTCGAGCAACGCGTCGAAATAGCGCTGGACATCGCCAGGCGTGTCGCCGACCAGTGCGACCACGCTGCGACCGCGGCTCAGCGGCGATTCGAAGCCCATCAGCATCGTGTCGCCCGGCACCGGCTTCAGCGAGACCTGCGACAGCGTGGGCAGGTCGGTCCGCGCCGCGCTCGGCGACAGGAACGCCGGCATGCGGCCGCGCAGCCAGTCGCTGATCCGCAGCCTGTAGCTGTCGCCGTTTCCGGATACCGGCAGGTGTTCGTTCCACTCGCGCAGCAGCGGCTGGCCTTGCCGCGAGCCGAGCAGGATCAGGTCGCGCCCGACCAGCGCATCGCGCTCGTCCGCATGCGCCAGGCGCACACGGAACGCCGGGTAGCCGGTCGATGCGCCCAGCCGGCCGAGCAGCGTCAGCACCACGGACAGGTCATCGGTCGTGTGGCGCTCGGGCAGCACCACCGTCGTGTCGGCCAGATCGGCGAGGCGGGTGAACGGGAAGCCGGCATTGGCGAACGCGGCGAGGTTGGGCATCGCCATGAAGTGATGGAAGCGGCTGATATCGATGGTCGAATCGGCGTCGATCGACGCCGACACGTCCGGGAACGTGGCCCGGCATTCTTCCACCGCGGGCCGGTCGAACGCGAAATGGAAGCGCAGCTGGCTCTGCGCCGACAGCGGCCCCAGCGGCAGGCGCACCGGCTGGCGCACCGGCATGCCGCTCGGGGCCTGCAACCGGCCCAGCGCCTCCTGCACCACGTTGTGCGCCAACGGGCGGCCGTCGAGCGGCAGGGTCTGCACGAAGACATCGTTGAGGGTGATGTTCATCGCCGAACTGTCGCGCGTCTGCGGCACGGTGTAGCGGTAGCGCAGGTCGACCGGGATGCCTGTCTTGCGCCACGCGAACAGATCCGGCGGCAGCCGGAGGTTGATCCGGATCAGGTCCGGGCGGTAGCCCGTCACGCTGAGGTCGCGATCGTTGGCGACCAGGCTGTCCAGGCGCACCGGATGGGCGCTCGACAGCCAGTTGGGCGCATCGTGCGGCGCGCGCGGCGCCGGTTCGACGACGCCGTCGATCGTCGCGCTGGGGCCCTGCACGGGCGTGCCGAGCGCCAGCGCCAGCGCGGCCTGGTGCAGTTCCTGGTCGTCGCGGCCGACGATCACCAGCACCTTGCCGTAGGGATCGGCCGGGTGGGTCACCACGGCGATCGTGGGGCCTTGTGCCGCCTCGAACCCACCGCCGCCCAGCAGCGCGGAGGCGCGGTCGGGGGTGGTCAGCAGCACAGCGTTGCCGCGCTCGGGCAGCCGGCCGACGTGGGCCGGGAAATCCGCGCCGCGGTAGCCGGCCAGTGCGCCGAACCACGAGGCGACCACGCCGGCAGTCTGCAGACGGCTGTTGTGGGGCGCCGCCGGGAACACGATCGGCAGCACCAGCTTGCGGCTGTCGCGCGCATCGAAGAACGGCGCCGGCAGCAGCGACAACTCGTCGGCCAGCGCCAGCGGCTGCGAGACGATGGTCAGCGTGCTGTCGCGATCGATGTTGGCCCACAGCGAGGTGTGGTCGGGATCCTCGCAGTCCCGGGTGTAGTGGCCGATCAGCCGCAGGTCGAGCTGGTTGTAGGCCACCAGCAGGCGCGGATCGATCGCGATATCGGCCTCCTGCACCTGGCCCGCGCCTTCGGACGGCGTCGGCAGCGTGGCCACGACCACGCCGTTCACCGATACGCGCAGGTGCGACACGTCCGGCAGCAGCGCCGGCGAGTAGCTGTAGCGCAGGCGGAGGCTGGCCGCGGTGGCCACCTCGTCGCCGCGCGTGCCGAACGTCGCGCCGGCGCTGCCCTCCACGCCCCGCAGCGTGATCTCGTAGTCCATGCCGATCTGGCGCAGCGTGCGGGTCAGCTCGCGCGGCGGCGCGGCCGGCGTCGACGCATCGACCGGCGCATCGAACGCAGCGCCGGGACCGGCCGGCGCGTCCTGCCCGCGGTCCGGAGGCGCGGACGCGGGCACGCCGGCCGGGCCGGGCACCGCGACGTCCTGCCCGCCGGCGGGGGACGCGGCGAACGCGACCGCCAGTGCGAGCACGCGCAATGCGCGCGGGACGGGACGGGGCGGTGGGGTCATGTCGGCATCTCCGGGCGGGGGCGGAACACGCGGCGCACGCTCTGGGCGAGATACCCGTTGAGTCGGCCGAAGCCGCGCATCGACGCCTTGAAGACATGCCAGAACGACGAACGGAACGTCGCCGGCGGATGGTGGCCCCAACGTGCCATCCAGACGTCGGCGCGGGCGAACGTGGACGCGACGAGCCAGCGTTCCTGGTCGAGGTCGAGCGCGCCGAATTCCAGGCTCGCGATGCTGGCGTCGGTGTCGCGGCGCAGCGTGCCCGGCAACCGCCGCTCATCGCCACGGTGGAACAGGCCCACCTCCACGCGCGCGCCGATCGCCGCATCCAGCGGGCGCTCGAGCTTGAGCGACAGGCCGCGGATGGAGAAGTCGAGCGTGTGGCAGTCCACCGCCGGCATGCCCGCGACGTACAGGCGCGCCGGGGCGTCCAGCGGCACGCGGTGCGCGCGGCGCATCTGGCGCACCTCGCCGGCGGTGGCGATCGTCGCGCCGAGCAGCAGCATGTTGTAGCCGGTCCAGGCCAGGTTGAGCCAGATCGTGTGGACCTCGCCCGCGCCCGCACCGCTGAGCAGCCGCCACGCGCCCGCGGCCACACCGGCGACGTTGAGCAGCAGCAGGAACAGGTAGGGCCGGGCGATGTCGGCGTCGAAGTAGCTCTTCTCCACCAGCCCGCCCTTGGGCGTCACGTTGAACTTGCCCAGCCCCGGATTGACCAGTGCCAGCAGCGTCGGCCGCACGATGTACCACGCCAGCGTGGTCTCGTAGACCTCGTTCCACAGCAGGTGGCGGAACCGCCCCTGCACGTGCAGGTTGGTCAGGTTGGCGTGCAGGATGTGCGGGATCGCGAACGCGACGATCATCAGCGCCGAGGCGTTGATCACGTGCGCACCGAAGAACAGGAACGCCAGCGGCGCGGTGAGGAACACCAGCCGCGGGAATCCGTAGAAGAAGTGCAGCATCGCGTTGAAGTAGCACAGGCGCTGCGCCAGCGTCAGGCCGGGGCCGGTCAGCGGATTGTCGGTGCGGAAGATCTGCGCCATGCCGCGCGCCCAGCGCACGCGCTGCGCCACGTGCGCCGAGAGGCTTTCGGTCGCCAGGCCCGCCGCCTGCGGCAACGCCAGGTACGCACTGCGGTAACCGGCGCGGTGCAGGCGCAGCGCGGTGTGCGCATCCTCGGTGACGGTATCGGTGGCCACGCCCCCCACTTCCAGCAGCGGCGTGCGCTTGATCACCGCGCACGAGCCGCAGAAGAACGCCGCGTTCCACTGGTCGTTGCCGTCCTGCAGCAGGCCGTAGAACAGTTCGCCTTCGTTGGGCACGCGGCCGTAGGTGCCGAGGTTGCGCTCGAACGGATCGGGCGAGAAGAAATAGTGCGGCAGTTGGATGATCGCCAGCCCCGGGTCGCGCAGGAACCAGCCCATGCTCATCTGCAGGAACGAGCGCGTGGGAATGTGGTCGCAGTCGAAGATCGCGACGTAGTCGCCGCCGGTTCTGGCCAGCGCGGCATTGATGTTGCCGGCCTTGGCATGGCGGTTGTTGTTGCGGGTGAGGTAGTGGACGCCCACTTCCTCGCAGAACGCGCGGAACTCGGGCCGCTTGCCGTCGTCGAGCACGTAGATGTTGAGCCTGTCGCGCGGCCAGTCCATCACCGTCGCGGCCAGGATCGTCGTGCGGACCACCGCCAGCGGCTCGTTGTAGGTCGGGATGAACACATCGACGCTGGGCCATTGCGCCACATCGTCGGGCAGCGGCACCGGCTGGCGGCGCAGCGGCCACAGCGCCTGCAGATAGCCCAGCAGCAGGATCAGGAACGCGTACAGCTCGGCCAGCAGCAGTCCCGTACCCAGCAGCAGGTCGAGCAGGTTGCCGGTCGCCATCGTCTCGGTTAGCCGCCAGCCCATGTAGCGGCAGGACACCGCCAGCGACATCGCCATCAGCACCAGGCCGCTGAGCCGGCCGCGCTGCCGCTTGACCAGCAGCGCGGCGCCGAACAATGCCAGCGAGAACACGATCTGCTGGGACACGTCCATCGGCACCGCGACGACGAATGCCAGCAGCATCGCGGCGAGCACCCACAGCGCGGCCGCCGCGAGCCGGAACGCGGGGCGGTCGTCGTTGCCGCCGCGACGCAGGAAGCGGGCGCCGAAGCTGCGGCGCCGGCCGGTGTCGGCGGACCTCACGAGCGACCGATCCGGCGTAGCGAAGCGCCGATGTCGCTGTCGCCCTGCGCGCCGAGCGCTCGCCGGAACACCGCGTCCAGCGGGCGCTCGTCCAGGCGCCGTTCCGGCGAAGCGCCTGGCGGGGAGGCCGCGCCCGGTGCCGGGGCCGTCGGCGCCACCGATGCCGTGGGCGCGGCTTCGGCACCTGCCTCGTCCAGCCAATGCCGGGCCGGTTCGCCCGCATCGCGCGGCAGCCGCGCGGGCACCGCCGGCATCCCGGCCACCGGCGGCGCATCGAAAACGGGCGCCGCCGGCGCTGGCGGCGGCATGGCGGCGGCCGCGGGAGCTTCCGCCGTCGGTTCCGGTTCCGGTGCCGCGGTGCGGGCTGGCGCAGGCGCCGGACGCGGCGGCAACGGCGGCAGACCGGTATCGAAATCGCGGTAGCGTCCGGCGTCGCGGTCCTTGCCGAGCATCGAAAACAGACTGCGGACGTCATCGCCCTGGTTCGGGTCGGGCGGCGACATCAGGGGCTCCCCGGTTGCGCGCGGGCCACGCGGAAACGGCGCACGTCGATCGATTCGGCCGGCAGCGCGGACACGGCCAACTCGGCCGGCATGCCGGCGTCGACGAACCAGCGCGCGTAGACGCCCTCCAGGAAGCCGTCGGGCCAGGCCGCGTCCGGGAACACCAGGGCGGTCGGTGCCAGACAGTGCCGGATCGCGATGCCGTCCGGTTGTTCATCGATCATGCAACGCCCCCATTCCATCTGCGCCCACAGCGCATTCGCGGCGGCGGCCATGGCGGTCAGCGTCCGCGCATCCGCCAGCGGATGCGCGGACGCGAAGCGCACACCGACGCGGTGCATGAGCCGCCGCAGTTCATCGTCGGACAGCTCGGTGGCCAGTTCTTCGCCCAGCGCACGGACCACACCCGACCATTGCGGCGAGCATAATCGGGCGCGCATCAACGCGATGAGATCGTCGTTCAAGAAGGATTCGCACGCGGAGGGGGGGGGGAAGACCACATTATCGCAAGCCGACGATAATGCGACGGCCGTCAAGGTTCTTCAATGGCCGCGCGTCGCAGGACCAGCCGCGTATCCTCGCCCAGTACGCGACGGTCCACCACCTCCAGCCGGCAGCGCGCGGCCATCGACGTGATGTCCAGCCCGGCGAACAACGGCCGTGCCGCATCCCCCAGCAGCACCGGCGCGATGTAGAGCACGATCTCGTCCACCAGGTCCTGCGCCAGCAGCGCGCCCGCCAGCGTGGCCCCGGCCTCGACATGCACCTCGTTGACCTGCCGTGCCGCCAGCGTGGCCATCACCGCGGCCAGGTCGAGGCGGCCATCGCGCAACGGCACCGCTGCATGCGCGATGGACGGACCCGCGGGCGGCTGCGCACCCGGCGCATGCAGGTACAGCGTCGGCGCGGCGGCATCGCGGACCTGCGCGCGCCCGACACTGGACAAGCCCGCATCGAGCACGACCCGCAACGGCGGCCTGAACAGCGCGGACGCCTCGAGTCGCACGGTCAACTGCGGATCGTCCGCGAGCACCGTGCCGCTGCCGGTCAGCAGCGCGCCCGCGCGGGCGCGCCAGCGCATGACGTCGGCGCGCGAGGCCGGCCCGCTGATCCACTTCGAAACGCCATTGGCCATCGCTGTTCGACCGTCCAGGCTGCAGGCGAGCTTGATCCGCAGCCACGGCCGGCCGCGCTCGATGCGCGACAGGTAGCCGCGATTGAGCGCGCGCGCCTGCATCTCCATCAGGCCGGATTCGACCGCGATGCCCGCCGCCTGCAACCGGTCGAAGCCGGCGCCGTCGACCTGCGGGAACGGATCGCGCATCGCCGCGACCACGCGCGACACGCCGGCCTCGATCAGGGCATCGGCACACGGCCCGGTGCTGCCGGTATGCGCGCAGGGTTCCAGCGTCACATAGGCGGTCGCACCGCGCGCGCGATCGCCGGCCGCCTGCAGCGCGACCACTTCCGCATGCGGGCCGCCCTTCTGCACATGGAAGCCTTCACCGACCACCTCGCCGCCCGCGACGAGGACGCAGCCGACCATCGGATTGGGCCGCGTCGTCCAGGCGCCGCGCTCGGCCAGGCGCAGCGCCTGCGCCATGAAGCGGTGGTCGTCGGCGCTGAAAGCAGTCATTGCGGGCTCCTCGAGAACGGTCTTGCCGCCGGACACCATTGTAGGAGCGGCCCATGGCCGCGAAGGGCTGCAGAGGTTCCCGGGGGCTCCGCACAGACCAGGCCGGCGCGAACCCCGCTTTTGTGGGAGCGGGGGGGGGGGGGGGGCGGGGGGGGGCGGGGGGGGGGGGGGGGGCGGGCGGGGGGCG
>NZ_JAIWPU010000022.1 GCF_021191705.1 Proluteimonas flavola | reverse complement strand
CCGCCCCCCCCCCGGGCCGCGCCCCCCCCCCCCCCCCCCCCCCCCCCCCCCCCCCCCCCCCCCCCACGACTACCCGTCGCAGATTGGTTCCGCGGCAGGACAGCTCAGCGCTTGCGCGGCCCCTTCACCGGCACCGCCTCGCCTTCGAGCAGCGGCAACTGGCCATCGCCCGGCAGGTCGCGCTCGAGCCGGTCGAGCTCCTCGCGGAAGTCGGCGACGTCCTCGAAGGAGCGGTACACGGATGCGAAGCGCACGAAGCCGACGTGGTCGAGCTTGCGCAGTTCGGCGATCACGAATTCACCGACCCGGCGCGAGGACACCTCGCGTTCCGCGGTCATGCGCAGGTGATGCACGACCGCGCGCACCGTGGCCTCGATCTGCTCTTCCGACACCGGGCGCTTGTGCAGCGCGCGGTCCATGCTCAAGCGCAGCTTGCGCGCATCGAACGGCTCGCGCCGCCCGTCGCCCTTGATGATCGTCGGCAGCTTGAGCTCGATGGTCTCCAGCGTACTGAAACGCTCCCCGCAGGCCTCGCACTCGCGGCGGCGACGGATCGTCGCGCCGTCCTCGGACACGCGCGAATCGATCACGCGGGTGTCGGTGTGCTGGCAGAAGGGGCAATGCATCAGGCGTGGGGATTCGGGGTTCGGGATGACCGGACGTTCGTCCGTTGAAAACGGGGATTCGGAAAAGCGGGCCGGGAGACCGGGTGCATGCCCAATCCCGAATCCCCACTCCCGAATCCCGGCTCCTCAGCCATACACCGGATATTTCGCGCACTGCGCAGCGACCTTGTCGCGGATGGTGGCGATCACGCCCTCGTCCTTCGGTGCATCGAGCACGTCGCAGATCCAGTGCGCGAGATCGGTGCAATCCTGCTCGACGTAACCACGTGTAGTCACGGCCGGCGTGCCCAGGCGCAGGCCCGAGGTCACGAAGGGCTTGCGCGGGTCGTTGGGCACGGAATTCTTGTTGACGGTGATGTGGGCGCGGCCGAGGGCTTCTTCCGCGTCCTTGCCGCTGACGTCCTTGCCGATCATGTCGACCAGCATCAGATGGTTCTCGGTGCCGCCGGAGACGATCCGGTAGCCGCGCTCGATGATGACCGTGGCCATCGCCTGGGCGTTCTTCACCACCTGCT
The DNA here is from genome assembly GCF_021191705.1 of Proluteimonas flavola. Lineage (GTDB taxonomy): Bacteria > Pseudomonadota > Gammaproteobacteria > Xanthomonadales > Xanthomonadaceae > Luteimonas > Luteimonas flavola. Next base: position 47,344 of record NZ_JAIWPU010000022.1, on the reverse strand, counting down.
GCTGGTAGGTCTTGAACGCCGGCTCCAGCGCCTCCTTGAACGCGACCGCCTTGGCGGCGATCACGTGCATCAGCGGGCCGCCCTGGATGCCGGGGAACACGATGGACTGCAGCTTCTTGGCGATCTCGTCGAACTGCTCGCCGGCGCCGCTCTGGCTGGCGATGATGATCCCGCCGCGCGGACCGCGCAGGGTCTTGTGCGTGGTCGAGGTGACGACGTGCGCGTGCGGCAGCGGCGTCGGATAGACGCCCGCGGCGACGAGACCGGCCACGTGCGCCATGTCGACGAACAGGTACGCGCCCACCTTGTCGGCGATCGCGCGGAAGCGCGCCCAGTCGACGACCTGCGAGTACGCGGAGAAGCCGGCGACGATCATCCTCGGCGTGTGCTCGACGGCGAGGCGCTCGACCGCGTCGTAATCGATCAGGCCGGCGGCGTCGACGCCGTACTGCACCGCGTTGAACAACTTGCCGGATGCGTTGACCTTGGCGCCGTGGGTCAGATGGCCGCCGTGGGCCAGCGACATGCCGAGGATCGTGTCGCCCGGCTGCAGCAGCGCGAAGTAGACGGCCTGGTTGGCCTGCGAGCCCGAATGCGGCTGCACGTTCGCGTAGTCGGCGTCGAAGAGCTGCTTGAGGCGGTCGATCGCCAGCTGCTCGGCGACGTCGACGTACTCGCAGCCGCCGTAGTAACGCTTGCCCGGATAGCCCTCGGCGTACTTGTTGGTCAGCTGGCTGCCCTGCGCTTCCATCACCAGCGCGCTGCAGTAGTTCTCCGAGGCGATCAGCTCGACGTGGTCTTCCTGGCGGCGGACCTCGTTCGCGATGGCCTGGGCGAGTGCGGGATCGTAGCTTTCGAGACGGGCGTCGCGCTGGAACATCGAGGGCTCCGGAACAGTGAACGGCGAGGCCGGCCATTGTAGCGCCGGCCCGCCCGGCGCGCGGCCCCGCAGGGCCCGAGCCGCTATAATCGCCGCCATCCCTTCCTCACCCGACGCCGCCCGACCGGGCCCCGGCGCGGGCCGGCACAACCGGAGCCCCCATGTCGCAATACATCTACACCATGAACCGCGTGTCCAAGGTGGTCCCGCCGAAGCGGCAGATCATCAAGGACATCTCGCTGTCGTTCTTCCCGGGCGCGAAGATCGGCCTGCTGGGCCTCAACGGCGCCGGCAAGTCGACGGTGCTCAAGATCATGGCCGGCGTCGACACCGATTTCGAGGGCGAGGCGCGTGCGCAGGCCGGGACCAAGGTCGGGTATCTGGCGCAGGAACCGCAGCTCGATCCCGAGATGACCGTGCGCGAAGCGGTCGAGGAAGGCGTGGGCGAAGTGCTGCAGGCCCAGGCCGCGCTGGACAAGGTCTACGACGCCTACGCCGAGGAAGGCGCCGATTTCGACGCGCTGGCCAAGGAACAGGAGCGCCTGGAGGCGATCCTCGCCGCGGGCGATGCGCACACGCTGGAGAACCAGCTCGACGTCGCCGCCGACGCGCTGCGCCTGCCGCCGTGGGAGGCCAAGGTCGGCAACCTGTCGGGCGGCGAGAAGCGCCGCGTCGCGCTGTGCCGCCTGCTGCTGCAGAAGCCGGACATGCTGCTGCTCGACGAACCGACCAACCATCTCGACGCCGAATCGGTGGAATGGCTGGAGCAGTTCCTCGCGCGCTACACCGGTACCGTCGTGGCGGTCACCCATGACCGCTACTTCCTCGACAACGCCGCCGAATGGATCCTCGAACTCGACCGCGGCCGCGGCATTCCGTGGAAGGGCAACTACACCGACTGGCTGACCCAGAAGGACGAGCGCCTGAAGCAGGAAGACAACCAGGAGAAGTCCCGCCAGAAGGCGATCCAGAAGGAACTGGAATGGTCGCGCCAGAACGCCAAGGGCGGCCGCACCAAGGGCAAGGCGCGCCTGGCCCGACTGGAAGAACTGCAGTCGGTGGATTACCAGAAGCGCAACGAGACCAACGAACTGTTCATCCCGCCGGGCGAGCGCCTGGGCAATGCGGTGATGGAGTTCAAGAACGTCAGCAAGACCTTCGGCGATCGCCTGCTGATCGACAACCTGTCGATGATCATTCCGCCGGGCGCGATCGTCGGCATCATCGGTCCGAACGGCGCGGGCAAGTCCACGCTGTTCAAGATGATCACCGGGCAGGAGAAGCCGGATTCCGGGGAGATCGTGGTCGGGCCGACCGTGCAGCTGTCGTACGTCGACCAGAGCCGCGATGCGCTGGAGGGCAACCACAACGTCTTCCAGGAAATCGCCGGCGGCCTCGACATCCTCAACATCAACGGCATCGAGATCCAGTCGCGCGCCTACATCGGCCGCTTCAACTTCAAGGGCCAGGACCAGCAGAAGCTGGTGGGCTCGCTGTCGGGCGGTGAGCGCGGTCGTCTGCACATGGCCAAGACCCTGCTGCAGGGCGGCAACGTGCTGCTGCTCGACGAGCCGTCGAACGACCTCGACATCGAAACCCTGCGCGCGCTCGAAGATGCGCTGCTGGAGTTCCCCGGCAACACGTTCGTGATCTCGCACGACCGCTGGTTCCTCGACCGCATCGCTACGCACATCATCGCGTTCGAAGGCGACAGCCACGTCGAGTTCTTCCAGGGCAACTACCGCGAGTACGAAGAAGACAAGCGCCGCCGCATGGGCGACGACGCGGGTCCGAAGCGTCTGCGGTTCAAGGCGCTGAAATAACGGATAGGCCCGCGCCTGCAGTGCGGGCGCGGCTTTGCCGGATCGTCATCCCGGCGGCTTGCGCGGCCCGGGACATTCGACACCGATGCGGCATGGCGTTCGATGCGCACATGGGCACGCCCATCCGGCCTCAGGACCGTGCCATCAGGCCAATGGCCACCAGTATCGCGCCGGTCAGGAATCCGCTCAGCACGTAGAACATGACGAGGCCCCAGGCTGCACGCAAGACGGATTTCCAGCGTGGATATCCCTTGAAGTACTGCACTAGGCTGAGCCCGTTGTAGATCACGACGACGGGCACCATGTACTGGTCCAGAAGGGGGATCCAGCGTTGCAGCAGCAGCGCCACGAGCCAAACCACGAAGGCCTGGGCCGTCAGGAACGAGGTGATGACCAGCCACTCCGGGTAACTGATCTCCCGGAATCGGCGGAACGACAGTTTGAACAGCCATGCCTCGAGTGGCAGCAACAGCAGCGTGAACAGCGCCAGATGACGACTGACCCAGTCAGCGAATGCCTGCGTGACGCCCAGGAACTGCGCAGGATCGGTCCCCTTTTCACGCGCCGCACTGGATGCGCCCTCGCTGAAGTCCGCATGCACCGTGCCCATGACGTTGCCATCGTTCAGGAGTGCAGCCGCAATGGTCAGCACCGCCGCCATCGTCAGCAACAGCACCAGCGGTTTGACGTGGCGAGCCCGCCGCCCTTCGATGTATCCACGAATAAAATGACCCGGCCGCAGCATGAGTCCCCTGAGGGTGTACAGCAGACCGCGATCCATCTGCAGCACGCCATGCTGGAACTCGCCGCGCAGGTATCCCCAGTCCAGGCGCCGCGTCGGCGTTGGCTGTCCGCACTCCGGGCAGTAGGCCTGCGCACTGCCTTGCACGGGGCACCCGCAACTCCCGCAATTCCCCTCGCCCATTCAATGCACTCCCCCGCCGAACCCCGACGCCCCGGAAGCGGGAAGTATCATCTCCACCTGCACGGGGTGTCGACGGTCGCGTCGACATCCGCCGACCGCACTGGACCGCTACGATGCCCACCTTCATCGACACCCTCCACCGCCGCTGGCAGTCCGCCGACACGCTCGTCTGCGTCGGTCTCGACCCCGAACCGGCGAAGTTTCCCGCGCGCTTCGCGAATGATCCCGATGCGGTGTTCGCGTTCTGTCGCGACATCGCCGATGCGACCGCCGAATACGCCTGCGCGTTCAAGCCGCAGATCGCCCATTTCGCCGCGCTCGGCGCCGAAGACGCGCTGCAGCGGTTGATCGCACATCTGCACACCGCCCATCCCGGCGTGCCGGTGATCCTCGATGCCAAGCGTGGCGACATCGGCAGTACCGCGCAGCGCTACGTCGCCGAGGCCTTCGATCTTTTCGAGGCAGACGCGGTGACGGTGAACCCGTATCTGGGCCGCGACTCGGTGCAGCCGTTCCTCGACCGCCGCGACAAGGGCGTCGTGATCCTGTGCCGCACGTCGAATCTCGGCGCGGCCGACCTGCAGGACCTGCCGGTCGCGCATGCCGACGGCATGCGTCCGCTGTACCAGCACGTCGCCGAGACCATCGCGCGCGACTGGAACGCCAACGGCAACGTGGCGCTGGTCGTCGGTGCGACCTGGCCCGAACAGCTGCGCGAAGTCCGCGCCATCGTCGGCGACATGCCGTTCCTGGTGCCCGGCGTCGGCGCGCAGGGCGGCGACGTGGAGGCCGTGGTCGGCAACGCGAAGACCACCGACGGCACGGGGCTGATGGTCAGTTCCTCGCGCGCGATCCTGTACGCGTCGAACGGCGACGACTACTCGGACGCCGCGGCGCGCGAGGCGCGCACGTTGCGGGATGCGATCAACCGGCATCGCTGAGGGCGCACGCCTCGTCGCCTGACCCCAACACGCAGGGCAGATCAGGCCAGCATCGGATGCGCGGACTGGCCGCGGTCCGCGTGCGGATTCACTGCACCGCGTCGACGCGGCACGCCGTATCGGGCACGTCGGCCACGCGCGTCCACTGCCAGGTGTCCACGGTCTCGCCGCGCGGCTGGTAGCGGACGACGCCGTCCCGGCCATCGCGACGGACCTGCAGTTCCAGCACGCCGTCCTGCTCGCCCTGGATGGCGTCCTGGCCGACCGGCTGCAGGATCTCGTCGCCATCGCGCAGACCGGCCGCCTCCGCCGCGGAGCCGGCGACGAGGCCACGCACGATGCGCGTCGGCTCCACCAGCACCTTCGGCTCGAAGCCCAGTTCGTAACGGCGCAGCGGCTGCTGCACGCGGGTGAAACACGGGCCGAACACGTCCGCGTCCGGCACCTGCACCTGGCCGTCCAGCATCGCGTGGAATGCGTCCACGCCGGACTGTCCGAGTTCGGCGTCGATCAGCGCTTCCCAGTCCGCCTGTTCGATCGGCAGGTCCTGCGCGCGACGCTGCTGCAGGGCCAGCATCAGGTCGTCGAGCGAGCGTGCGCCGTCGGAGGCCTTGCGGATCGCCGCATCGACGTTGACGAAGTACACGTAGCCGCGGTCGTAGGGCAGCGTGCGGATGCGGGTGTCTTCCCAGAAGCGCCCGGCGACCTCGCGGTTGGGCGTTGCGCCGAACAGGTTGGTGTAGAAGCGCGCCATCGTGAAGTTGAGATCGCGCAGATAGGCCTCGGGCGTGACCATGCCGAAGCGGAACGGCAGCGTGCCCTGGTAGAACACCGCCAGGCCTTCGTTGAACCATGCCGCGCCCAGGCTGTCGTCCATGCCGCGTCCGCGCGCCATCAGCGGCTGGAAGGTGTGGAACATCTCGTGCGCGAGCGTGAAGCGCAGCGCTTCGGGGTCGTTGCCGCGGTCGGTGTCGTAGGTCAGCACGAACGAGCGGTGCATGCCGATGCCGCCGCCGGGATTGACCTGGTTACGGCGCAGGAACACGCCGTAAGGCGTCGGCGGCGCGTCGAACAGGCGCAGGTAATGCGCGTACAGCGCGTCGCCCCAGACCATGATGTCGCGGGTGTCGAACGGCGGGCTGCCCTGCCACGCGGAGAAGAAGCGGTCGGTGGCGCCGTCTTCCGGATAGCGCTGGATCATGCCGGCCATGAAGTACGCGCTGTCGACCAGACCGGCTGGTGCGACCTCGTCATCGGCCAGCGTGTCGAGGCTGCTCAGTCCGACCGCGCCGGCCGGCAGTGCCGCCAGATCCCACTCGGCGCGCATGCGGAAATCGCCCCCGGGCGGGCGCACCAGGAACGTCGCACCACCGCCGGAGACCGCACGGCTATCGCCGCGCAGTTCGATCGGCGGAGCCGCGCCGCGTGCGGCGAGCGTGTCGACGGTCGCGGCGCGGTAGTGCAGCTCGATCGCCCCTTCAGGCGCACGCGCCGCGAACCACTTCCGCTGCGTGGCGGGATCTTCACCGCTGTCGCGGACCTCCAGCAGCAACGGGCCACGCGCGTCGCGCGCCGCGAGGCCGGAAAGCGACGCGGCGACCGTCGGCACGTTGCTCGACACCAGCGGCATCTGCAGCAGCGGCGCATCGTCCGCGACCTGCACGCCGGTCATGGTCAGGCGCACGTCGACCGCCTCGACGCGCGTGCCGTCGGCCGATGGTGCCGGCGTCAGCACGTAGACCAGCGAGGCGTCCTGCGCCGATGCCGACCATGCGGCCAGCGAAAGCGCGGCCGCGGCCACGATCCGTTGCATCTTCGACATCACGTCATCGCTCCGGTTCCGGTTGCATCCATAACGCAGTGCGGTCATGCGGTGCCGCCATCGATTTCCAGTTCGCCCTCGATCTCCACCGGAATGTTCCAGGGCAGTTCGGCCATGCCGACCGCGCTGCGCACATGACGCCCGACGGCCGGCCCGAACACGGCATGGATGAGATCGGAAAAGCCGTTGATCACGCTGGGCTGCTCCTGGAATCCAGGCGCTGAGGCGACCATGCCGAACACACGTCCCCAGCCGCTGATCCTGTCCAGGTCGCCGACGCAGGCCTGCACGCTCGCCAGCATCGACAGGCCGGTCAGCATGGCCGCATGGCGGGCGGCCGCCACGTCGACTTCGGCCCCGACCTTGCCGAACGGGCCTGTCAGACGGCCATCGGGACCTTGCGGCCCGTGCCCCGCGATCAGCACACGCGTGCCCATGCACTGGGCGAACGCGAACGGCAGCACCACGCCCGGCGGCGGCACCAGCGGTGGTGGCAACTGCAGGCCAAGATCGGCCAGGCGCGCGAGCACGCGGCTCATCGACCCGCGCTCGCAGTTCCGCAATCAGGGTGCAACGGCATCGGAAGAACCTCCTGTGACGAATGCGCGGACATCCGCCGCGAGTGCGGCGCGGCTGTCCACGCCGATGTACGGCATATGCCCGGAGGCATAGGTGCGCATGACGACGCGCGCCGGATCCATGCCCGACAGCGCGACGGCCTGGTCGGCGGCGCCGACCGTGGTCACCAGATCGTAGTGGCCGGTGGCGACCAGCACGCGCAGCGCGGGATTGCGCCGCATCGCGATGGCGAGCGACAGCGCGTGGTTCTCCTGCAGCGGCGGCTGGCCCTTCCAGAAGCGGGCGTTGATGTGGCGGAACTCGATCGCGTTGTAGGCGCGACCCGTGCGCACGCCGAGCGCGTCGCGCAGATGCGTCTGCAGCGTGGCGACGTACAGCGGCACGTACTGGCCCATCGCCGGATCGTCGGCGACGGGATCGCCGCCCGACGCCGCCAGCGGCAGGGTGAAGCGCGCGTCGTAGGCGCCGACCTGCAGGCCCGCATCGCGCAGCACTTCGCGTCCGAACGTCGCCGCGTCCATGCGCAGATCGAGTGCGCGCCAGCGCGCGGCGTCGATGCCGGTCAGCGCTTCGAGTTCGGCGGCGACGGCGGCACGCGTGTCGGCCGGCAGTCGCGAGCCTGCGAACAGCGCCTGCAGGTACGGTCCTTCGGCGAACGCACGGGCGCGGGCGACATGCGCCTCGAGGGCGACGTCCTGCGGCACGGCGCGGTGGTACCACGCGGTGGCGGCCCAGCTCGGCAGACCGGTGGCCGAAGCGAGTTCCGGGCCACGCCGGCTGCCGTCCATCGACTGGCCCAGCAGCATCACACCGTTGAGGGTGATGCCGTCCATGCGACCGCTGCCGGCCGGTCCACCGGCCAGCAGGCGGGCCAGTTCGGCCGCGCGCACGGTGCCGTAGCTTTCGCCCATCAGGTAACGCGGGCTGCCTTCTCGGCCGTGATGCCGCAGCCAGTCGCCGATGAAACGCGCGACCGCGTCCGCATCCTCGCGGACGCCGAACACGCGTTCGGCATTGGCCTCGCCGAACACGCGCGCATAGCCGGTGCCCGGTGGATCGATCAGCACCACGTCGGCCACGTCGAGCGGCGACTCCGGGTTGTCGACCAGCACGAACGGCGGCGCGGTCGGCGGCCGGCTCTCCGCATCGCCCGCCTGCCTGCCGTAGTCCGGGCGCTTCGGTCCGAGGAAGCCCATGTGCAGCCAGACCGATGCAGAACCCGGACCGCCGTTGAACGCGAAGATCACCGGACGCGCCGCATCGGCGCCGTCGACGAGATAGCTGGTGGAGACGATCGACGCGATCGTCGCGCCGCCGGCATCGCGCAGCGGCCATTCCTCGACGACGCTGCGGTAGCGCAGCGCACGGCCGTTGAATCGGCCCCGGTGCTGGCGTTCGACGCGCGGCAGCAACGGCATGCCGGCAGGCACGACCACGGCATCGGATGCGACGGGCGGCGTCGCGGGCGGTGCGTCGGACGCGAGCGCTGCAGCGCCCGCCAGTACCAGCAACGCGCCGACGCCCCAGGCGCGTATGCCGGCAGTCCGCATGCGCATCACGGCGCCGCCACGAAGCTGCGCAGGTCGTCGGCGAACTGCGCCAGGCTGCTTTCGATCGTGTACGGCATGTGCCCGCCGATGTAGTGCACCGAGCGCACCCGGTCCAGCGGCCAGCCCGAATGCGCGACCGCGTACTCGGACGCGCCGGTGGTGGTGGCGGTGTCGTGGTGGCCATGGCCCATCACGACACGGAAGTCCGGATTGGCGTCCATCACCTCGCGGATCCAGACCATGTAGGGCCAGTCGCCGAACGGCGTGGTGTTGCGGCCCCAGGTCCACGCATTGATGCCGCCGATGTCCGCGGATCCGCGGTAGTCGGACGTGTCCTGGACACCGAACTGGGCGCGCAGCAGTGCGTCCATGCCGCGGCGGAATGCCGGCAGGGTGATGCCGGAGGGATCGGTCGCGCCCGGGGACGTCCGCGCCGGGTCCGGTGCGCCCGCATAGCGCGTGTCGTAGACGCCCAGCACCAGGCCTTCGTCCCTCAGCAGTTCGACGCGGTGCTCGTCCTTGGTCAGCTTGAGCTCTTCGCGCAGCAGCACCTGCGCATCGACGCCGGTGTAGGCCTGCAGTTGCCGGGCGATCTCCAGCCGCTCCGCCGCGGGCAGGAACTGCCCCTGGAACAGCGCGGTCAGGTACTCGGTGCGCGCCCACAGCCGCACCTCGTCGAGCCAGGCTTCGAGTTCACGGCCGTCGCGATCCACACGGCCGTGATGCCAGGCCGTCGCGGCCACCGTCGGCAGCGAGACGACGTAGCTGATGATGTTCTGCTCGCGCTGCGCGTACTCGATGATGTTCAGCGCCTGGCCGAGCAGGAACACGCCGTCGATGCGCAGCGGCGTGTCGCGCATCTGCATCTGGTGCGCCGCAGCCGCGGCGCGCAGCGTGCCGTAGCTTTCGCCCAGCAGGTACTTGGGCGAGTCGAGACGTCCGTGCCGCTGCGACCAGGCTTCGATCATCGCCACCAGCTGGCGTGCATCGGCGTCCACCGAGTGGAAGTGCGCCGGCGGTGTGCCCTCGACGATCCGGCTGAAACCGGTGCCGGCCGGATCGAACAGCACGATGTCGGCGACATCGAGGATCGCGTAGGTGTTGGGCACCGTCCCGAAGCCCGCCGGGTCGGCGTCGAGATCATCGGGAAACGCCACCCGCAGCGGGCCGAGTGCACCGGCATGCAGGTAGAGCGAGGCGGAGATCGGCCCGCCGTTGAAGGCGAACAGCACCGGACGCGTGGCGTCGTCGCCGGCAGCGACGTGGCTCATCACCACGACATCGGCGGCGCCCTCGCCATCGCGCACCCGGTAGGTCTCGATGCGCGAGGTGTAGCGCACGTCCGTGCCGCCGAAGGTGCCGGTGTGCTCGCGTGCCGCATCAGGTACCGGCGCGGCGTATGCGGCGAACGGCAGGCAGAGCGACAGCGCGAACAGGCAGATGCGGGCGGACGTCTTCATCGCGCGGGGTGCTCCGTTTCATTGGACGGGGTGTCGGCGGCGGCGCGCCGCGCCGCCAGTGCGTGCTGGATCTGCGCGAAACGCCAGGCGTCGAGGTCGTAACGGCCGACCAGCCACCAGGCCACCATCAACGCTGCCGCCGGTACCACCGCAAACCCCCAGCGCAGACCAGTGACGACCGAGTCGGGGTGCTGCTCCACACCGGCCTGGTAACCCAGCAGCACCAGCGCCATGCTGGCGACGAAACCGCCCAGCGCCATGCCGGTCTGCTGCACGAAGATCCAGGCGCCGTAGATCGTGCCTTCGCGACGCGCACCGCTGTTGAGTTCGTCGTACTCCACGGTGTCGGGCACCATCGCGTTGGGCAGCAGTTCGGCTGCCGCGTTGAACGCGCCGTGCACGAACATGAGGATGTACAGCGCCCACACCGCGCCCTGCGGCACCAGGCCCGGACACAGCCAGCACACGATCAGGCCGAGGTAGGCGATGCGGCAGGCTTCGCGCTTGCCGATGCGCGCACCGATCCGCGCCCACACCGGCGTCAGGAACACGCTGGTCAACGCGCCCACCGGATACAGCACGCCCATCAGCGCCGGCGACTGTCCGTGCACCACGGTGATGAAGTAGATCAGCAGTGCGCTGAAGGCCACGCTGGCCATGTTGCCGAACAGGTAGGCCAGCGACAGGATGCCCAGCGGCCGGTTCTGCTTGAGCGTGTCCCACTGCTCGCGCAGGCGCATCTTCTGCGGCTGGAAATCCACGGCGGGTGCGCGTGCGGTGGTGAGGAACGCGACCACGCCCGAGACCACGATCAGTCCACCGAACGCGAGACCGATCCAGCGGTAGCCCTGCGCAGGCGTGGCGGCCGCTTCCAGCAGCAGCGGCGCGCCGGCGATGGCCAGCAGCACCGCGATGCGCGCGGCCATTTCCTTGTAGCCGATCAGCTTCAGGCGCTCGCCGTAGTCGCGGGTCATCTCCGGCGCCATCGCCGAATACGGCACGTGGTACAGGGTGACGCCGGTGTTGACCACCAGGTAGATCGCCACGAACCACACCGCGGTCACCACCGGATCGCTGCGCACCGGCAGCGCGAACATCGCCGCGAACGCCACGCCCCACACCAGCGCGCCGATCAGCAGGTACGGGCGACGCCGGCCCCAGCGCGAGCGCGTGCGGTCGGAGATCGCGCCCATCAGCGGATCGGTGATCACGTTCCAGACCCGTGGCAGCAGCAGCACCATTCCGGCCAGGCCCGCCGAGATGCCGTGGCCCTCGGTCAGGTAGTACATCAGGTAGATGCTGATGATGGCCATGTGCGAGGCCAGCGCGAACTGTCCGAACGACCAGCCGAACCTGGGCACTGCGCCGAGTGTGAAAGCGTGCTTCATTGCGTTTGCCCCTCGAATGCCCGCAGTCCCGCTTCAAGCCGGTCCATGCCCTCGGCCACATCCGCAACCGCCCGCCCGAAGCCGATCCGCAGATGGCCCGGCCGTCCGAACAGATGGCCGGGCGCGACTGCCAGGGCCTGTGTATGCCACACGAACTCGCTGAACGCCGCATCGCACCAGCCGGTCGGCAGTGCGGGAAAACAGATGCAACCGCTTGCAGGCAGTTGCCCGCGGATCAGGCCTGCCCGTTCGAGCGCGGCGAGCCGCGTTTCGACCAGCGGGCGCGTCGCCGCCAGTACGCCGCGCCAGTGCGCTTCGAACGGCTCGGGTGCTTCGAGCACACGCGCACCGATCGCATGGGCCAGTCGCGACGCACTGCTTTCCAGGCGCCGGTACGCCTGGCCGATGCGGGCGTGGGTCTGCGCACCGGTGACGATCCAGCCGCACTTGAGTGCGTACAGCCCGTAGAGCTTGCTGAGGCTGCCGACGCTGACGAACCACGGCGAGTCGTGCGCCGCCAGCGTGCGTGCAGGCGTGTCGTCGGTGAAGCCGCCGTACACCTCGTCGAACACGATCGGCACCTGCCGCGCCTCGGCGACCCCGGCCAGCGCACGACGCGCCTCGCGATCGAGCACGAAGCCGGTCGGATTGTTCGGATTGGTCAGCAGCACCAGGCGGGTGTCCGGGCCGATCGCCACATCGAGGGCGTCGGGCGTGATCGCGCCGGTGACCGGATCGCGATCGAGATGGTCCACGCCCGCGCCCATGCTGCGCGCGAGGTCGACGAGCATGTCGAAGCACGGACGTTCGACGAGGATCCGCGCGCCGGGTTCGAGCAGTGCGGCGCAGACGATCTGCACGCCCGCCGACGCACCGGCGGTGGCGAACAGGCGATCGACCTCCACTCCGTAGCGCCGCGACAACGCGTCGAGCATCACCGGATTGCCGTTGGGAAACGTGCTGCGGTAATGGCCCGAAGCGGAGAGATCCAGCGACGCGGTCAGCCCCTGCAGCAATGCCGTGGGCTCTTCGATGGCACTGTCGAACAACTGGTTGCTTCCCGGTCGTGCCTGGCAGGCGGCGACCTTGTCCCGGACCCAGAGTGCGTACGAGGCAACGGATGGCACGTTCATGCGCGTGCTCCGCGCTCGTATGATCGGTACGTACCGTCGATACCGACAGGAGCCACGCCCCGATGTCCCCACCCGCCGACGTCCGCCTCGACCAGCACGACCTGCGCATCCTCGACACGCTGCAGCGCCAGGGCGACATCACCATGATGGAGCTGGCCGACGTGGTGCATCTGTCGCACTCGCAGTGCTCGCGGCGCATCAAGCATCTGCGTGGCGCGGGTCTGATCCGCGGCTACGCCGCGCTGCTGGAGCCGGTGCGGCTCGGTCTGGGATTGAAGTGTTACGTGCATGTCCGTCTGCGTCACAACGCGGATCCGGCCTCGGCCTTCCGCGAACTGGTGGAGGAATGCCCCGAGATCCTGGAGTGCGCGATGGTCACCGGCGATGGCGACTTCCTGATCAAGACGGTCACCCGCGACCTCGACCATTTCCGCGAAATCCTCGGGCGCGTTGCCGCATGCAGCGAGATTTCCGACATGCGCAGTTCGATCGTCGTCGAGGACCTGAAGGCCAGCACGGCGCTGCCGCTGTCGGCCTACCGCGCCGGCTGAAGAACCTTGGACCGGCGCGCTCATGGCACGCCTCCGATCAGAGCCCGCAGATCGGCGAACGAACGCGCACGCGCGTCCGCATCCGAATGCACCGCATGTCCGGCGGGGTAGCGCGTGATCGTGAACCGCGGGCCGGGCAGCCCGGCCGCCTCGAACACGCGCACCGGCTCCAGATACGCGACCGACAGGTCGTAATAGCCCACGGCGACCCGCACCTGCAGCGCCGGCACCTGCGCGAGCAGGCTGCCGAGTACCGCTGCGGTGGACGCGCCGGCCTGCGCCGGCCACGACCAGTCCCAGGCGCCGTGCGCCTCCAGCGACAGCCGCACGTAGGGCGCGTCGGTGCGATAGCCGATCTCGTGGCGCAGGTAGTGCCGCCAGGCCGCGTCGAGATCGTAGTCGAGCGTGTAAGGCGACGTGGACGGGTCGTCGTAGGGCGGCTGGCGCGTGCGGGTCAGCGCGAGCGGCGCGTGGCGCCGCGTGTCGGCCGTGCCGATGCGATCGCCGCGCGCGGCGAGCAGGCCGGTCTGGAACGCGAGCGGCGGCACGCAGCCGCCGGCCGCGGTCACGTCCTGGAGCGGCATGCCGGTATCGGCCGCGATGCGCGCGTGGTCGTCGGCGTCGAAGGTGTCGCGCGTGCGCAGGAAGGCTTCGACATCGGCGGCGATGTCCGCCGGGGCGCGACCCGCCTGTGCGCCGACGCCATGGAAGGCCGCCGTCTGCGCATAGACCGCGAGGTGTCCGTGACAGCGCGTGCGTGCGCGCAGCGCCTGCGCGTCGGGATCCGCCGTATCGGCACGCGGGCCGCCGGTCGAGGGCGAGACCAGCAGCAGGCCGCGCAGATCCAGTGCCGGCATCGCATCGCGCAGCGCCTGCGCCGCCAGCGGCACGCGGATGCCGGCGTAGCTCTGTCCGACCAGGATCACCGGATGCGATTGTCGGCCGTGCCGCCGCAGCCAGGCCGCGACGAAGCGCGCCGCCGAACCGGCATCCTGGACGACGCCCCAGTGCTGCGCACCTGCCCCTTCGCGCAGCACACGGCTGTAGCCGGTGCCCACCGGATCGACGAACACCAGGTCGGCGATGTCGATCGGACTGTGCGGATTGTCGCGGCTGCCACGCGCACCGGCGGCGTCAGGCGCGGCGCCGGGCGTGCGCGGCGCGAACGTCGCGTGCATGCCGACGGCGGCACTGCCCGGTCCGCCGTTCCAGAAGAACACCACCGGACGTGCCCCGTCCTCGTCGCCGGCGGCGAAGTAGCTCGTCGAGAACACGGTCGCCTCCGCGGTGCCATCGGCAGCGGGCAGCGGCACTTCCTCGGCGATGACGGTGATCGCGCGCGGCGTGGCCGGAGTCCCGTCCGACCATGTCCACTGCGCCTGTGCGGGCGCAGGCAACGTGGCGTCGGCGCGTGCGGCGAGCACCGGGGCCGTGGCGCCCGCGATGGCGAGTCCGGCGACCATCAGCCACGCGGGCGCGCGGTGACGTCGATGCGGGGCGGCGCTGCGGGACGTCATCGCGGCGCACCCGGCGTGCGATAGCGGTCGCGCAGGCGGCTCTGGTAGCTGTCGAGCGGCACCTCGCGGCCATCGATGAACACATGGCGGACATCGCTGACCGGTTCGAGCGGACTGCCGGTGGCGATGACGAGATGCGCACGCTTGCCGACCGTGAGGCTGCCCATCGCAGCGTCCACGCCCCAGATGCGGGCCGGCGCCAGGGTCAGTGCCTCGAGCGCGACATCGGCGTCGAGTCCGTAACCGGTGGCCAGGCCGGCGAGATACGGCAGGCTGCGCATCTGCGCCATGCGCGGATAGCCGAAGCGCCGGATCTGCGCGACGCCGCCGGACGAGAACGCGAAGCGGATGCCGCGCGCCGCGAGCTGCGCCGGGACGCGGTAGTGCGCGTCGTAGCGCTGGGTCGCGCGCGGCAGCAACTGGATCGGCCCGAGGATCACCGGCACGCCGGCCGCGGCGATCGCATCGAACTGGTCTTCGGCATCGATGACGTCGGACAGGATCAGGTCCAGATCGAATTCCCGCGCCAGCGACAGCGCCAGGCGGACGTCCTGCGAGGAGGTCGCCGAGATCACCACCGGCTGCTCGCGGCGCAGGGCCGGCGCCAGTGCGTCGAGACGCGGATCCGGCTTCGCCCGCGCCGACGCATCCGCCAGGCGTGCACGCGCATCGGTCAGCAGTTGCCGCAGCTGCGCGGCCACGCCCATGCGCGTCCCGGGTGCGCCTTCGCCGGACACGCGCTCGCTGACGTTGACGTACAGCGCCAGCGGCGAACGCACGACATGCCCCTGCGGACCGGCGGCCAGTTGCACCAGCGCACCCTGCCCCGTCACCGGCAGGCTGTCGCCCGGCGCGACCACGGCGTGGGTGATGCCGTTGGCGCGCACGACTTCCAGATGCGCGGAATCGGGATTGAAGGCGTCGGCCACGCGGCCCTGCGGAAACATCGGCGCCGATGCTTCCAGCACGTCGTGCGCGGCGAACTCCATGTCGCGCTCGGCCAGGCCGAGGCTGGTCTCCGAATCGATCAGGCCCGGATACACCGTCAGGCCGGTCGCATCGATGCGGCGCGCGCCGGCAGGCACCTCGACCGTTCCGACCGGACCCAGTGCGGCGATGCGGCCATCGTCGCCGATCACCAGCGTGCCGGCCTCGATGACCGGCGCGGCCACCGGCAGCAGGCGTGCGCCGACGATCGCGGTCGATGCGGCGCTGGCCGACGTGGCGCTGGCCATCGCGAGCGCGGCGAGCATACAGGCCGCGGTCAGGCGCAGACGGCTCATGGCGCGATCTCCGCATCCGCGCTCGCACGATCGAAATAGCGCTGCCCCTCGATGTAGACCTGCTGCACGCGTGCGGCCGCGCTGAACGGGTCGGCGTCCCAGAGCACGAGGTCCGCGTCCTTGCCGGTCTCGATCGAACCGATGCGGTCCTCCAGACCCAGCACCCAGGCCGCATCGCGCGTGATCATGCGCAGCGCCTGCTCGCGCGTCGCGCCGTAGCGCACGACCTTGGCCGCCTCCTGGTGCATGCGGCGGGTGATGTCGACCGAATCGCTGTGCAGGGCCACGTGCGTGCCCTGCTCCAGCAGCATCGAGGCATTCCACGGAATCGCGTCCCAGGCTTCGGCCTTGACGCCGAACCAGTCGCTCCAGACCACGGCGGCGATGCCGGCCTGCGCCAGTTGCGGACCGATCTTGTAGGCCTCGGTCGCGTGGTGGAACGCGCGGATGGTGAAACCGGCCTCGCGCGCGATCGCGATCAGGGTGTCCATTTCGCCGGCGCGATAGGCGTGGATGTGCGCATACGCGCGGCCGGCGGTCAGCTCGCGCAGGATGCGGTCCGACTCGCTGGTCCTGCTGCCGTCCTTGCCCGCCGCGCTGCCGCGCGCATCGGCTGCGCGCAACGAGGCGAAGCGCTCGCGCAGTGCGGCGACCGAGCCCATGCGCGAGGCCGGCGTGCGGCCCTTCGCGCCGTAGGTGCGGATCGGGTTCTCGCCGATGGCGAACTTGATCGCCATCGGTGCATCCGCGACGAGCATGCGGTCCAGCGGTTCGCCGATGCGGTTCTTGACCACCGCGCCCTGCCCGCCGATCAGATTCGCCGAGCCGGGCAGGATGAGCTGCGTCGTCGTGCCGCCGGCGATGGCGAGCAGGAACTCATGGTGGCGCGGATCGATGACGTCGACGATCCGCACTTCGGGCGTGAACGGCGCGGTCATCTCGTTGTTGTGGCCGCCGGTCGCGATGTGCGAATGCGGATCGACGATGCCCGGTGTCAGGTGCCGTCCGCGGCCGTCCACTTCCGGCGTGCCCGCCGGCACCGCGAGATTAGGCCCGACACCGGCGATGCGTCCGTCCCGTACCCACACGTCCGCCGCGTCGAGGGTGCCGGCGTCCGATGCGGTCATGACGGTCGCGCCGCGCACCACCAGGTCCTGCGCCGCCACCGGCGCCAGGGCCGCCAGCAGGCACAGCGCAGCCGCTGCATGCCATGGACGCCTCAATGCACGCGCTCCGCCGCATCGACGAACGGCACCACGCCCAGCGCCTCGTAGATCGCCGCCGGCTGGTAGATGCGGCCGGCGCGCGAGACCAGACGCACCTTGCGGATCGCGTTGATGTCCTGCAGCGGATCGCCCGGCACCAGGAAGAAGTCGGCCGCCTGTCCGGGGGCCAGCGTGCCGTAGGTATCGGCCAGGCCGAGGTAGGTCGCCGCGCCCACGGTGCCGGCACGCAGCGCATCGGCATTGCCGAGCGCACGCGCGTACAGCTCGATCTCGCGATGCACGGTGAATCCGGTACCGTCGTCGGTGCCCGGCAGCAGCGGCACGCCGTTGTCGTGCAGCAGCTTCATCGCTTCGAGCATCTTGTCCACGCCCGCGTGGTAGTCGCGGTCGAGTTCGGGCGTGAGGTCCGGCACGTAGGTGCGATAGCGGAACCGGCGGTAGCTGACCGGCATGTGGTCGAGGAAATGTTCGCCGCCCGGGGAAATGCCGCCCGCACGGCTGAGCATCAGCCGCTCGAGGATCACCGCGGTGGTATCGAGCGCGATGCCGCGCTCGCGCATCAGCGCCAGCGAATGCGCCACGCGCGGCGAGGCCTGCAAGTCGAAACCGGCCAGGCGCGCCATCGCGGTCAGGCGCAGCGGCGTGCGCGTGTCCTCGCCGTCCTCCAGCACCCAGCCCAGCGCGAGCTGGTTGAAGTGGGCGATCTCGTCATAGCCCGCTTCGATCATCGCGTCGGGCGTGGTGAACGCCGGCACGTGTCCGGTCACGCCCAGGCCGAGGCGATGCGCTTCGTCGGCGATCGCCGCGATCCACCCGGGATTCATCGAGTTGTAGATCTTGATCTGCCAGAAGCCGTCGCGTGCGTAGTCGCGCACCGCCTGCAGGGCGTCGTCGAGCGTGTCGGCGACGACGCCGTTGCGTGCCGAGTACGGGCTGCGGCCTTCCAGGAATCCGTTGCGCACGATGCGCGGGCCGGCCAGTTCGCCGGCCTCGATCCGGCGCATCAGATCGGCCAGCCGCTGGTTGTCGTTGCCCATGTCGCGGATCGTGGTCACGCCGGCGGCGAGGTACCACCAGCCGGTGTCGATCGAGGTATGCGCATGCATGTCGTGCAGGCCCGGCAGCAGCACGCCGCCGTCGCCTTCGTAGACCGCAATCGCGTCATCGAGCGCGGCATCGACGGCGACCACGCTGTCGATCCGGCCATCGCGCACCACCACCGTGGCGGGCGCGGACAGCGCCGCCGACACGGGGTCGAGCACGCGCACGTTGCGCACCGCGAATCCTGCGTCGTGCACGGTGGACAGGCGCTGCTGCAGATCGACGTTGCGCGCGGTCTCGGCATCGCCGACGGCCGCGCGCAGTGGCTCCGCCGCGGCTTCTTCGCCCTCGCGGATCGCGGTGCCGGCACTGCCGAGCAGCGCGAACACCGCGCCGTCGCGATCGAGCGCCAGGTATTCGGGCGCCAGGTCGAGACCGACGATGCGCACCAGCGACAGACCGCCGCCGGTGTCGGGCAAGGTGGTGACCTCTTCCCGCCGCAGGGTGCCGCCGGGCACCACGTCCAGACGCTGGCCGGGCGCCTCGCGCAGCAGCCGCTCATAGACGATCAGCGCCCACGGACTGGCATCGTTGACCACGTACAGCGGTGCATCCGCCGCCGGTGTCTCACCGCTGTCGGCCTGACTCTGCCAGCGGGCCACGCCGTCCGCGTAGTGGTACTGCTCCTGCACCGGCCCGCCCATCAGGGAGGTGCCCTCGATCCGCCACGCCAGCGGCACACCGGCCTCCGACAGCGTGATCGTCTCGCGGTGCTTCGGCCCCCGGCCGTTGTTGTCGACGTGGAAGTCGACGTGCAGCGTGCCGTCCTCCAGCGCACCGCGCAGGTGACCGACCGTCTCGCCGTTGGCGACCATCGTGTAGCGCGCGTCGCCCGGTACCGTAGCGGCGCGTTCGGACGCGCATGCCGCGAGCAGGGTCAGCATCAGACCGGTGGCGGCCAGGCGGCCGGCGGTGGCGAACAGTCGCATCGATGTCTCCAGAGTGTCGTGTCGGCCCGGGCCGCGACGCGGCGGCCCGGGCGAAGTGCGCGATGACCGCGCACGCATGGCTCAGCGCATGCCGTTCAGAAGCGGTAGTTCACGCCGGCGAAGTAGTAGCGGCCGATCACGTCCGACAGATCGTTGTAGGCACCGGCACCGACCGCGATGTTGATCGGCGGCTCGCGGTCGAACACGTTGTTGACGATGAAGCGCAGCGACAGCCGGTCGGTGAGTGCGTACTGCACCGATGCGTCGTGCTTGATCGTGCTCGGCACACCCAGGATGTCGCGCGTCTCGACGGTGTAGCTGTGGTCGTAGACCACCGAGTCGTACCACTGCGTGTTCCAGTTGACCGTCACCGGGCCGGTCTCCCAGCGGGCGTTGAACCGCGCCTGGTATTCCGGCGTGGGCCCGACCAGCGAGCTCGCCAGCAGGCCGGTGCCCACCGCGTCGTACGCGTCGAAGCCCAGGCCCGACACCGAGACCAGCAGCTTGCGCATCTTCATGACGTTCAGCCCGAGATCCAGGCTGCCGAAACGGTCGCCCAGCGGCAGGCGGTAGCTGGCGGCGAAGCTGGTCGCGCCGAAATCGACGTAGCCGGCATTGGTGAAGCCGACCTGCATCGAACCCTGCACGATCTGCCCGTCGGCGCCACGCTCGAAGTTGTCGCAGTACGCGTTCGGCACCGGCTGGTCGTAGCAGGCCTGCATCGTCGAGGCGGCGTTGAAGGACGAGATCGCGTCCTTGATCTTCAGTTCGACGTAGTCGAGCTCCAGCGACAGGCCGGGCACCTGGCGCGGGGCGTAGACGATGCCGGCCGTCCACGATTCCGCCAGTTCGTTGCGCAGCGCGGTGTTGCCGCCGCTGTACATCTCGGTGGGCACGTTGGTGATCAGCGAGTTCAACGGCGCGTTGGGATCCAGGCCCAGCGCTGCCAGCTCGGCTCGGCAGTTCGCCGAACGCAACGCGGCATTCGCACCGGTGTTGATGTAGCGGCTGTCGCAGGGATCGACGCCCGAGTCGGTGATCATCGAGCGCGGCTGGAACAGTTCGTACAGGCTCGGCGCGCGGAAGGTCTTGTTCCAGGTGCCGCGCAGGGTGAGGTCCTCGAGGAGGGTCAGGCGCATGCCGGCCGAGACCGCTTCGTTGTCGCCTGCCAGCGAGTTGTCGACGGTGCGGTAGGACGCGTCGAACTCCAGCCCGGTCACCGGTCCCAGGGTCACGCCGTTGCCGAGCACCGGCACCAGCAGCTCGCCGTAGAACTCGCTGGTGTCGTACTCGCCGCGCATCGAGGCGACGGGCGTGCTGCGTCCCAGGCCCCGTGCAGAGGTCTCGTACGGCCGGTAGTCGGAGAATTCCTTGCGGTATTCCCAGCCGGCGACGACGTTCAGCGCGCCGGCCGGCAGCTCGGCGAGTTCGCCGCCGATGTTGACCTGGTAGTTGTTCTGGCGGGTTTCGTACTGCGCGCCGAACACGCCGGTGACGTAGTCGCGCGCGGCCTGGCTGGCCTGGCCGATGCCGAACAGGTTCAGCGGCGCACAGGCGGTGCCGGGATCGGTCAGTGCGACCCGGCACACGATGTTGCCGCTGCCGTCGCGGACCGCGTCGATCGCCTGCAGCCAGTTCTGCTGCAGGATGCCGTAGCTGCTGAAGCTGCCTTCGCTGCGACCGAAGTTGGCCAAGGTGTTCCAGTGGAAGTAGCGCCCAGCGGCCTCGAAGTTGCCGTCCAGGGCGAGCACGCCACGCTGGGTCCTGCTGCGGCTGCTGACGCCCGAGTCGGGGAGGATGTCGGTGTGGAAGCGCGACAGCCAGAAGCTGCTGACGCCGGCGCCGGTCAGCACGCCGCGCGCCTGGTCGCTCAGGAAGGGATTGTCGGTGGTGAACCGCAGGGCGCCGCTGGGCTGGGTGGTCAGCAGCGTGGAGTTGTAGGCGCCCTGGTTGATCGGTTCGAACGCGCTCATCTCCGCGCTCATGACCTCCGCGCTCAGCCGCATGCGGTCGGTCAGGTCGTAATGGCCCAGGGCGGTCAGCACGTGGCGTTCGACCGGCGTGCGCACCGCGGTGAGCTCGGAGATCTTCAGGCCGTCGCCGCCGAACGCGTAGGCGGGCTGGATGTAGTCGCCGACGTCGTAGGGCACCAGGCTGCCGGTGTTGTCGAAGCGCACCGGGCCGCCGCCGATGTTGAGCCGGAACTGCGCCAGCGGCGCCGGCGCGATGTAGAGCGTGCCGCCTTCCGGGTGCTCGGACATGCGGTGGTCCTCGCGGCCGATCGAGGCCGGAATGCCGTCGCTGCCCGAGGTGTTGGCGGGGTTGGGCGCGAAGGTGAAACCGCGCGAAGTCCAGGGCCGGTCGGTGGCCACCAGCGCGCCGGACTTCGACCAGTCGACGTTGACGATGAGGCTGCCGCGGCCATCGGCGAAGCCGGTACCGCCGGTCAGGCTGAAGGCGTGGCGCTCGTAGTCGCCGCGCTCCGAAAGCCCCGTCTGCGCGTCGAACTCCGCGCCCTCGAACCGGCTCTTGAGGATGATGTTGACCACGCCGGCGACCGCATCGGAGCCGTACACCGCCGAACCGGTCGCCTGCACCACTTCGATCCGGTCGATCAGGCTGGCCGGAATGTTGTTGAGGTCGACCTGGTTGCCGCCGTGCCCGCCACCCGCGGCGTTGGAACTCACGAAACGACGCCCGTTGACCAGGGTCAGGGTGCGCTCGGAGCCCAGATTGAACAGGTTGATGAACTGCTTGCCGGTCTGCCCGCCATCCTGGTCGCCCGCGTCGGTCAGCGAGCCGATCACCTGCGGCAGCTGGTTCACCGCCTCGGCGGCATTGGTGAAGCCACGTTCGACGAAGACCTCGCCTGCGATCACGCTGATCGGCTGGGCGGTCTCGGTGTTGCTGCTCTGCCGCTGGATGCGCGAGCCGGTGACCTGGACCGCATCGAGGGTCTGGGCCGCATCGGCATCGGCTGGCGTCTGCGCCATGACGGGCAGTGCGAATGCCGCCACGCCGAGGACGAGCGCGGCGTGGATCGAACCGGCGAGACGGCGGGTGGCCGGGCGGGACAGAGCGGACTGCAGGGTGGGCGGCATGCGGTGGACTCCTGGCTCAAGATGACAAGCGGGGGTGTGCACAAGCATGTTATTGAGCATCGGAAGGCGATTGGTTGCGAAGTTCAGGCACCCATCCGCATTTCATGACGGTTTTTTTGCATCCCAGCCTGGAATCGATGAATTCTTCACATTCCGCGCATTCACGGGTCCGGCGGCGTGTACCGGCACCCGCCAGCGGAAGCACGCAACCGTATCGGGCGACATGGCGTGCCTGGACCGACAGGGACCGACGGACGCCCTATCGCGCGACTTCGACGAAGACCGGGTTCGAGTAGAACCACAGGTCCTGCCACGGATCCTCGCCGGCGACGTCCGGGGTCGGCTCGACCTGCGCGTTCGACGTGCCGCGCACGCGCACGAAGCCGCGGGTGTCCGGCGCCGGCAGCGTGAGTTCGAACGCGATGCGGCGGCCGGTCTGCTGCCACTGCGCAGCGCGCACGGTATGCACGGTCATCTCCGGCGTGCCGTCGGCCGACGCCTGTCCGGCGATCACGTCGATATGGTCGATCGCATTGCGGTCGCCGTTGAAGTTGGCGCCGCCCGGCACCGTCACCGACACCCGCACCGTGACCGGCGCACCGGCGGCGACCTGCAGCGTGCCGCCCATCGTCGCCGGCGCCGCGCCTTGGGCTTCGACCTGCAGGTCCAGGGTGTCGATCAGATCGCCGGTCACGGCGAACATGCGGCCCTGGCGCAGGCCGTCGAAGATGTCCGCGCTGTCGTGGCGCGCCAGCACGTAGGTCTTGCTGTACTGGCCCGGCCAGAAGTCGGCGCCGCCCATGTCGATGTTGCGATGCGAATCGGAGGTCGAAGTGATCCAGAAGCGGCGGCCTTCGGCAAGCAGCGTGTCCCACACGCCGCCGAGCTGCGCAGTCATCTGGTCGAAGCCGCCCCAGGTCCTGGCCGCATCGTTGCGGTACAGCCCGCGATGGCGCCGGTCGGCCTGATGGCCGGGCGCGCCTTCCATGCCGACGAGCACGTCGGGCGCGGCGTCCTGCCAGTCGCGCAGTTCCTGCGGATCGACCTTGCCCCACGCGCCGATCCCGGTCGCGGTCCGCGCCGGATGATTGACGAACATCAACGGCTGCGGCTGCTGCGCCTGCATGTGGCGCAGCGCGGCGAGCATCGCCTCCGGCGTGTCGCGCGCGTCGTCGTCCACTTCGCGGCGGCTGAAACGCCGCTCCAGGTCGACCAGCATCGTGTTCTCGTGCGCGCCCGGCGCCATGACCAGCGAGGCGTGTTCGCCGGCCGGCACGTCGAATTCCATGCCGTGGAACTGCAGCACGTCCGGCACGTCGGTACGCGCCTGCTGCAGCGCCGGCCATGCCGAATCCTGCGTCACCGCCGAATGGTTGGGGCCGCCGTGATCGGTGTGCACCATCCACGTCAGGCCGTGGCGACGTGCCTGCTCGGCGTTGCGGGTGCGCGAGTACGGCGAATCGCCGCCGCGGATCGGTGTCGGCGGGGTGGTGGACATCTCCCAGTCGACGCTCCATTCGCTGTGCACGTGGTGGTCGCCGGCGCGCCAGGCGCGGCCGTCCTCGCGATCGGCGGCGTGCGCGCCGCCCATCAGGGCGAGCAACAGGAGAGGAACGGACGCGCGGCGCACGTGCCGGGAGGAAACGACGTGGAGGGTCATGCGGACTCCGGACGATGGAGGAATACGGCGCGACACGCCGCAGCCGCGTATTCCAGCGCAGCTCCATGTCATCCCGATGTCATCCCAGTGAAAGCCGCGCGCATCCCATGCGAGGCGATCAGCCGGCCGCTTCGGCCGGCAGCCCGAACACCTGCCGCAGATAGGTCAGATAGCCCGGGTCGTCGCACATGCTCTTGCCGGGCGAATCGCTGAGCTTGGCCACGGGCTGGCCGTTGCAGCGGACCATCTTGATCACGATGTTCAGCGGCGTCGGCCCCAGGTCGTTGGTCAGATGCGTGCCGACGCCGAACGCCAGCTTGCAGCGCCCGCGGAAGTAGGCGTGCAGGCGTTTGACCTTGTCGATGTCGAGGCCGTCGCTGAAGACCAGGATCTTGTTCGAGGGATCGACGCGGTTGTCGGCGAAGTGCGCCAGCATCCGGTCGCCCCAGACGAAGGGATCGCCCGAATCGTGGCGCACGCCGTCGAAAAGCTTGCAGAAGTACATGTCGAAATCGCGCAGGAACGCATCCAGCCCGACGACATCCGACAGCGCGATGCCGAGATCGCCACGGTATTCGTGCGCCCACGAGTCCAGCGCCACCATCTGCGAATCGCGCAGCCGCGGCCCGAGCGCCTGGAAGGCCTGCAGGTATTCGTGCGCCATCGTGCCGTGGGGCGTCATGCCGTGGACACGCGCGAAGTGGACGTTGCTGGTGCCGACGAACTGCTCGCCCAGCGCATCGCGCAGCAGCGGCAGCATATGCCCGTGCCACTGCTGCGAATAGCGGCGACGCGTGCCGTAGTCGGCGATCCGGCAGTCCTCGTAACCGGCGATGTCGCGCAGCAGCGCGGCCTTGGCCTGCAGGCGCCGTTCGCCCTCGGCGAAATCGGCCTGCGTGGTGTTGCGGAACCAGACCTCGTTGATGATCGCCAGCAGCGGCACTTCGAACAGGATCGTGTGCAGCCACGGCCCG
The DNA here is from genome assembly GCF_021191705.1 of Proluteimonas flavola. Classification (GTDB taxonomy): domain Bacteria; phylum Pseudomonadota; class Gammaproteobacteria; order Xanthomonadales; family Xanthomonadaceae; genus Luteimonas; species Luteimonas flavola. The sequence goes on along the minus strand of NZ_JAIWPU010000022.1, from coordinate 22,501 downwards.
GTGATGTCGAGTTCGATCTCGCCCGGCACCGCCGTCGAGGCGCGCAGGTCGATGTACTTGCGGTCGAGATGGAACAGGCCGAGGAAGTCGGCGAAATCCGGCTTCACGAACCGCAGCGCGCGCATGTAGGCCCGCTCGTCCGCAGTGAAGCGCAGCGCGCACAGGGCGTCGATCTCCGTATCGATCTCGGCGATGCAACGGGCCAGTTCGATGCCGGGCGTGCGGCACTTGAAGCGGTACTGCACGACCGCACCGGGGTGCTGGTGCAGCACCGCCTGCATCATCGTGAACTTGTAGAGGTCGGTGTCGAGCAGCGATGCGATCGCGGCCATGGTCAGCCCCCTGCCTGCGACGCGCGGCGCAGCACCGCGATCGGAAAGCGCGCCCAGATCATCGTCCATACCGCGACGCGCTGCGGCCAGCTGCGGTGCCCGGCTTCGAAACGCCGGAAGTAGCGCCAGAGACCGCGATGCTTGTGCCATTCGACGAACACCGGCCGCGAGCGGCTGGACACGCCACGCACGTGCAGCACGGCGATGTCGTTGGCGACCGCGACCACCGCGCCGGCCTCGCGCGCGCGCCGGCACAGGTCCAGGTCTTCGGCATGCAGCCGGTAGCCGGTATCGAAGCCGTCGATGCGCTCGAACAGCGTGCGCGGCAGCAGCATCAGCGCGCCGGAGATCGCCTGCACGCGTTGCAGGGGCTGCGCGGCATCGCGCGGCACGGCGAGCACGCGGGCCTTCGGATCGCGCAGCATCGCGGCGAAGTCCGGATCGCGGCGGCGCGCGGCGGGATCGTGCGCGCCATCTTCGCCGACGAGTTCGGTACCGAGCAGGCACGGCGCGGCCAGCGCATCTGCGTGCGCACGCAAGCGCGCGAGCGTATCGGCATCGACGAGGCAGTCGGGATTGACGAAGGCGATCCACGGCGCATCGGCGTCGCGCGCGCCCTGGTTGCAGGCCACGGCGAAGCCGGGATTGTCGGGATTGCCGATGAAATGCACGCGCGGATCGAGCGAGGCGTGCCGCTGGACGATGGCCAGCGTGGTGTCGTCGGATGCGTTGTCGACGACGCGGATCTGGGCGACGCCATCGGCCGCGCGCAGGCGCGTCAGACAGGCGTCGATCGTGCTGCCGCTGCGGTGGGTGACGACGACGGCGACGATGTCTGGATTGGCGGAAACTGCAGCGGTCACTTCGGCGGCGTGTCGTCGGTGGAAACGGCATTGTCCGCTGGGTCGGGTGCAGTTGGCGTATCGCGAGCGCCGGCTACCCTCACCCCACCATCCGCTTCGCAGATGGTCCCCCCCTCTCCCGGAGGGGAGAGGGGCATTGGCGGGCGGACTGCGTCCGCCGTTTCCTCGTGGAACAGCGGCCATTGGGCCGGCGCGTTCTCCAGCGCATCGAAGCCGCGCTGCAGCGCCGCGCGGGTCGCGTACAGCGGGTCCTGCATCAGGAAGGTCGCCAGCCGCGAATGCCAGGACGGCCAGCGCACGCCAAGCGCGTCCATGTCGCCGTCGGCCGGCCCGCCCTCGCCGCCGCGCGCGACGAAGGCGGTCTCGCACAGCGCATTGCGCCAGCCGAGCCCCGCCATGCGCAGCGACAGGTCGATCAGCGCGGCGTACCAGGAGCGATAACTCGATGCATCGAGTCCGCCGGCCTTGCGGCGGGCGTTGCCGCGCAGCAGCACCGCATGTCCGATCGCGGCCGGCAACTCGGGATACAACGGCGGCAGCGCCTGGCAGGCGCGTGCGAGACGCGGCAGATCGTCGGGCACCGGATTGATCTCGCCGATCCGCGGCCAGGCCGCGGACTCGCCGGCGTTACACCAGGGGGTTGCGGTGGCGATCGACGCATCGCGCGCGAAGCAGGCCGCGAGTGCATTGGCCCAGCCCGGCGCGGGAATCGCATCGGGCGCGAGCACGATGACGTCGGCATCGCCGCAGGCGCGCAGCACGTCGTCGAGATGCGCGACCTCGCCGATCGAGCGCTGGCGGCAGGTGTAGTCGGCCTGCAGCGGCGTGCTGGCGAGCCAGCGCTGCACGATCGCCGCGCCGCGCGGGCCGATGCGCGCATCGTCGGCCAGCCAGACCCGCGTGCCCGCCGGCGTGCCCGCATCGAGCGCGGCCAGGCACGCGTCGAGCGCGTCGTCGTCGTGCCCGACCGGCAGCAGGATCACCGGCAACTCAGCCATGCGCAGTGGCTCCGCGCATCGCGGCCCTCAGTCCTGCGGACGCTGCAGGGGCTGCAATGCGCGGAAGCGACGGCCGTATTCGTCAGTCAACTGGCGCGCCTCAAGCGGGTTGCGCACGATAGTCGGCGTCAGCAACACGATGACTTCGCTGCGTTCGGTACGCGATGTCTGCGAGCCGAACAGGCTGCCGATGACGGGGATGCGGCTCAGGCCCGGCAGGCCGCCCGAGGTGCGGCCGACCTGGTCGCTGATCAGACCGGCCAGCATCACCGTATCGCCCGCCTGCACTGCCGCCTCGGTCTTGAGCCGCCGGGTATCGATGCGCACGTTGCCCTGCGAATCGGCCGTGTTCTGCGGCTGCGGCGAACTCACTTCCTGCACGATGTCGAGGAAGACCATGCCGTCGCGCGTGACGCGCGGTCGCACCTTGAGGATCGTGCCGGTCTCGATGTACTGGACCTGGGTGTACTGGCTGTCGCCGAGGATCGGGTTCACGCTGCTCGACGAGATCGGGATGCTCGCGCCGACGTTGAACTCGGCCATCGCGTTGTTGCGCACGAACACGGAGGGCGACTGCAGGATCTGTACGTCGGTCACTTCATCGAGCGCCCGGATCACTGCGGCCGCATCGTTTTTGACCAGCGACCAGGCAAGCCCCGAACCAGAGACGCCACCGATGCTCGCACCGAGTGTGCTCCAGCTGGTTGGCCCCGCGAGGCCTTGCCCTGCGCCTGGGGGACCGAATGGCCCGATACCGTTATCGGTCATGCCCTTCTCGATGAACCAGTTGACGCCGTACTCCAGCGCACCCGTCAGAGCGACCTCCACCACCTGCGCCTCGATATGCACCTGCGCCGGCATCACGTCGAGCCGTTCGACGACATCGCGGATCGAACGCCACGCGGCCGGCGTCGTACGCACCAGCAGGGTGTTGGTCTCGTCGACCGCCGATACGCCGACCCGGTCGCCTTCGACTTCCAGCGTGACGCTGCCCGGGCCCTCCTGCTGCTCGCTGAGCTGCATCTGGCCGAGGTCGCCGCCGCGCCCGGTGCCGGCGCTGCCACCGCGATTGTTGCTGCCGAGGCCGGAACTGCTGCCACTGTCGAAACCGGACGAGCCATCGGTACCGCCGGTGCGCAGCGTGTTGCCGGTCAGCCCCGGCATCAGCGAGGCCGCATCCTGGCCGCCACTGCTGCCGCTGCCGCCGCCGAAGACTTCCGACAGCCGCTGCGCGAGCTCGCGCGCCTTGATGAACTTCAGTTCGTAGGCGAACAGCCGCGGGTCCTGGCCGGCGTTGTCGATGCGCTCCAGCCATTGCTGGATCTCGCCCAGATAGTCCGCCTGCGGCGTGATCACCAGGACCGCGTTCGCGCCTTCCAGCGGCATGAAGCGGAACATGCCCGACACCGGCGATTCGCTGTCCTGGCCGAACACCTTTTCCAGATCGGCGACGACCTGCGTGGCCTTGCCCGACTGCAGCGGGAACACGCCGACCGACATGCCCGACAGCCAGTCGACGTCGAAGATCTCGATCGTGCGCAGGTAGTTGTCGAGTTCGGAACGGCTGCCGGAAATCGTGATGACGTTGCGTGCGTTGTCGGCGGCGACGATCGCGTTCGGGCGCGCGTACGGTTCGAGCACCTTCTCCATCTCGGTCGCGGAGATGTAGCGCAGCGGCACCGTGCGCACCTCGAAGCCGCGCGCGGCGCCGGTGCTGCCGGTGCGCGGCGCGACGGTGCCGGTCGCCAGTGCGGTGTCGGCCGGCACGATGTTGTAGCGGCCGTCGCTGTAGATCATGCGGGCGTTGTTCCAGCCCAGCACCATCTCCAGCAGGCTCAGCGCCTGCGCGGCGCTGACCGGCTGCGGCGTCGCCAGCGTCACCGTGCCCTGCACTTCCGGCGCGATGACGTAGTTCTGGCCGAGCATGTCGCCGAGGATCGCCTTGGCGACGGCGTGCACCGATTCGCCTTCGAAGTTGAACGAGGCCTGCCCGCTGGTCGCGCCCAGCGTGGGCGGCGCGGCGGACGCGGCGCGCTGGTTGAGCACGGTGCCGCTGCCGCGGCGGATCTGCGGCTGCGGGCGTTCGTCGTCGGCGAGCAGGGACTGCGTGCGTGCGCCCGGTGCCGACGCGGCGTCGGCGGACGAAGTGCCCGCCTCCGCGCCCTGGCGCAGGTTGGCATCGCGGCGCATCGAAGCGGTCGGCGCGGAGGCGCAGCCGGCGAGCAGTGCGATGCCGGTACCGAGGGCGATCGCCCGGAGGTGGAAGGCTGGCGTCTGGGAAGGCTTCATCGACGGGAGTCTAGTCCTGGGCGGAATTGGGTTGCTGTTGCTGCTGCTGGCGCAGACGTGCGCGCCGTTCTTCGATGCGGCGACGGATCGCCTCGACCTGGGCTTCGGACGGCCCTGCCGCCGCCTCCGGGGTGGCCGCGCCGTTGCCGGTCGCCGGTGCACTCGACTGCCCGGCGGTTCCACGCGGCTGCGCATTGCCGCGGGATTGCGTGGAGGCATCGGGGTTCGCTGCGCGTGCCGCGGCATCGGCGGCCTGCTGCGCAGCGCGCGCGGCCTGCCCGGGCGAAGGCGGCGGACGCGAGGCCGCCTGCGCCGGCGACTGGCCATCGGGCGGCGGTGCCGGGGTCATCGGTGTCGGCGGCTGTCCGCCGCTGCCGTCGAACACGCGCAGTTCCAGCGTGCGTGGACCTTCCGGCGTGTTGAACACCACGCTGCGCGCATCCACCGAATCGAGCAGCCAGTTCGTGGCCTCGGGCGGGCCCTCGCCGACCTTGAGCCGGATCGATTCGCCGCCGCCGCTGGGCTGCAGGATCGCCATCGCGAAGTCGGGCGTACGCAGCACACTGGTCAACACATAGTCGAATCCGGTGCTGGCGCCCTCGCCCTCGTCCTGCGGATCGATGAAGAAGGGATGCGGACGACGGTCGCCGGTGAACAGTGGACGCGCGGCGACTTCGTCGAAGCTCGACAACGGCGGCGCAGGCGCGGCGGCACCGGGTGCGGGACCGATGGGCGCTGCGGCGCCGCCGTCGTCCTCCAGCGTGCCGATGCGGCTGCCGAGTCCGGCCAGCGACAGCAGCGCGAACAGCAGCGCCCAGGCGCCGACCGCGGCGACCAGCCAGGTACGGGCGTTGGTGGCGTCAATCCGCATCGGCGCCTCCGTTGGCCGCAGCCGGGCGCGCACCCGCGGCGGCGTTGCCGGCAGGCGCCGCGCCGGGCGGCGGCAGCACGTAGCCGGACAGGTCGAAGCTCACGTCGACACCGCCGCTGGTCGCGCCGGCCGCAAGCGTATGCCGCTGGCTGAGGATATTGAGGTTGTCGACGAACAGCCGCGGGGTGCCGGTTTCCAGCGAATGCAGCACCGCCGCCAGTTCCGGATTGCCGCAGCGCAGGCGCACCTGCACGGTCGCGCGCGGGTACCGGTCGTTGCGCTGGCCGGCGATCGGCGAGCGGTTGCTGATCGCGCAGCTGCGGTTGCCGGGACTGGCCTCGAGCACCGCGCTTTCCAGGCGCTGCACCAGCGCCGCGGTCGCGAGTTCCACGCCGGCCTGCGGCATGAAGCCGGGCATGTCGTCCATCGCCGCGCGCGCGCGTTCGAGTTCGGCGCGCACCTGCGGCGCCTGCTCGAGTTCGCGGCGGATGCGCAGCTCGCGTTCCTGCAGCGTGTCGATGCGCGTGCCGAGTTCGCGCATCGGCCGGGTCCACCACGGATGGATCAGCAGCAGGTAACCGAGCAGCAGGACGCCGAGCAGCAGCCCCAGCGCCAGCCAGCGGTCGCGGGCCGGCACGGGCCTATCGGGCATCGTCCGCACGCACGGGCTCCTGTGGGGGGGATGCGGACGCCGGCGCAGCCGCGGGCGGCACGAGTTCGGCGGTCAGGGTGAAGCGGTCGGCGCGCGTGCGCGGATCGTTCTGCAGCGCGCCGGCGAGCGCGGGCGCGCGCCACAGCGTGGAGCCCGACAGGTGCCCGACCAGCGCCGAGGCTTCGGTGCTCAGGCCGATCAGCAACACGCGGTCGCCTTCGATCGCGGCCTTCTCAAGCGACGTGGAATCCGGCAGCCGGCGCGCGAGTTCGTCGAGCACTGCGACCGTCAGCGGACGCGCGGCGCGCTGCGCCTGCAGGAAGGCCATGCCTTCGCGCAGGTCGGTCAGTTGCTGGCGCTGCGCCGAGGCCGCGCGCGCACGCGTGGCTTCTGCAGCGACGCGTGTTTCCAGTGCATCGGCGGCGGCACTGCGGTTCTCGCGCATCTGCCACAGGCCGAACGCGGTCAGCAGCACCGCGATGCCGAGGATCAGCAGTTGCACGCGCCGCTGCGGATCCTCGCGGCGGCGACGGCGTGCGTCGTCGATCAGGTTGACGCCCAGCGGGCCGGTGTCGCCGGCGAGATCGATGCCGGCCAGCATCGGCGCCAGCGGGCCGAGTGCGGCAAGCTGCGCGTCGATCGCAGCGCGCGGCACGACCACCAGCTCCACGTCGATCTGGCCATCGCCGCGCCGGCCGAGCACACGGTGGTCGTAGCGCACATCGGCGGCGGCGAACGGCGTCTGCCGGTCGATCTCGAAGCCGAGCACATCGCGCAGGCGATCGCCGGCGGCTTCGGGCAGGGTCAGGCGCCGACGCAGACCGGTACGCGCGGGCAGCAGCAGCCAGCGCGGCAGATCGATCGTGCGCGGCGCGAGCAGGGCGGCCAGCGGATCGCCGGCGGCGGCGTCGAACGCGGCACGCGGCACGCTCGCCAGATCGCGCACGCCGTCGGCGTCCTGCAACCGCAAGGCGATGTCGCCGCCATTGCCGACCAGCAGCAGGCGACGGCTGGCGAGACCGAACAGTTCGCGCACGCGCGCCGGCAACCAGGCCGACAGCGCTGCGCCCCACCACGACAGGAACATCCGGACGCGCGCCGAGGTGCGGCCATCCAGGCGCCATGTGCGGCGACCGGGCGCGCGCTCGGCCGGGGGTGCGGGTGTTGCGGACATCATCGTGGTGACGCTCCTTCCTCCCAACGCAGCACGGTGTAGGCCGTGCCCGGTACGGCGCCACCGCCGGTCCTGACGACTGCACGCAGCCGCGCGGTCCGTCCCTCCGGAAGCCGCGCCCGGCTCTCGATACTATACGTGCCGCTGCCGCCACCCAGCAGGGCGCCCATCAGCTGCGCCGTCGTCGCCTCGCGGGCCGCGAGGATCGGATCGGCCTCCACGCCCATCGCCTGCAGCACCGGCGCGGCGGCGAACTGCGGATCCGGCGCCGGCAGCCGGCTGTGGATCGTCAGATACGGCGCGACCGCCTCGTACAGCTCTGGCGTCATGCCGAGCACCTGCTCGACTTCGGCGACGCTTTCGAACGGCGCGTTCTTGGCGCCATAGGGCCGCCCCGCGCTGGCGTAATCCGCGGCTTCCGCGCCGCCGGTGACCTGCACGAAATCGTCGCCGTCGCGCCAGTCGACGATCGCGCCGGCGACCTGCACCGCGACGCGCTGCTCGGCGCCGGTGGTCTGCAGCAGCGCGGCGAGCAGCAGGCCGTCGGCGGCATTGAGATCGACCTTGCCGGTCTCGTCGACGACCCGCAGTTCCACGTCGATGTCGCGGAACCGCCACGCGTAGGGACGTCCGTCGGGCTGCCACTGCAGCGCGGGGTCGTCCATCGCCAGCCGGGTCAAGGCGTATTCCAGACCCGCGCGCGCGGCCTGGTCGCCAGCGACGCCGCGGCTGAGCACGCGGCCCTGCTGCTGTTCGATGCGCGCGGTCAGCGCGAAGGCACCCACCAGCGCCGCCAGCAGCGTGATCAGCCACAGCACCAGCAGCAGCGCGGCCCCGCGATGTGCGGGCGCACTCATTGCATCGCCACCGGCGCGGCCTGCCCCGTGCCCTGCGGCAGCGTGACCACGAGCGTCGGCCAGGCGCCGTCGCGTCCGGTCTCGATCTGCACTTCGACCTGCAACGGCAAGGCGGCCGGTCCCCAGCGTTCCTGCCACTCGCCGAGCGCGCCGGTTTCATCGAAGCCGCGATAGCGCATCCGCAGTTCGACCAGATCGTCGACCAGCGGTTCGGGCGGGCGCGGGTTCGGCGGTTCGATCGTGCGGCCGGTCATCACCATGCCGAACGCGACCGTCAGGCGCTGCGCGCCGCGCGCCTCGTCGACTGCGATGTCGTGCAGATGCGGCCCGCCCTGGCCCAGATAGTTCGGCAGATCGGCGACGAAGCGCAGGCGCTGCGGCTCGCCGACGAACTGCGAGATCTCGCCGGTGTTGCCGTCGGTCTGGAACGCGATCTGCTGCGCGGACGCGATGCGCCGGCGCAGGAAGCCTTCGACCGCGCGCATACGCTCGCTGCGCTGCGACAATGCCTCGCCGCGATCGACGGTCGCGGTCGCGGCGCGCAACGTGGTCAGCGCCAATGCGAGTCCGGCCGCCAGCAACACCGTCGCCAGCAGCACTTCGATCAGGGTGAAACCGCGCGTGTTCTTCATGGCGTCGGCACCCCGAACGCATCGGGCTGACGCAGCCGCAGCGTGTGGACCTGCAGGCGTTCGCGCGGACCGCGTTCGCCCCAGTCGACGCTGAGCGCGATTTCGAACAACTGCGGCCCGGACGGATCGAGCAGCGCCGGCGGCATCGCCGGATCGACGTACGGCACGATCTCCAGCGCCCAGCGATACCGCCCGTCTTCGAATTCGCCAGTGATGCCCCCCGGCACCACCGGGATCTCGATCCCGATGCCATCCAGCAGCGACTGCGCATGCAGCGCCGCGCGTCCGGAATCCGCGGCCCAGCGCACCTGGCGCGTGCCGTTCGACAGCGTGCCGAGCAACAGCATCAGCGCGATGCCCAGCACGGCGAAGGCCACGATGACCTCGATCAGCGTGTAGCCGCGCTGGCCACGGCTGCTCATTCGTTGGCGTTCCCGCGCGAGAGCCGCACCTCGCCGGTCAGCCAGGCCACGTCGACCTGCCACGCGGCGTCGCGCAGCAGCACACGCACGCGGCCGCCCGTGGCCGCGCCATCGGCGAAGAACAGGATCGCGCCTTCGTTGTCGTTCGCCTGCACTTCGCGCGCACCGGTGAACTCGACCGCGAGCGGTTCGGGAATCGTGCCGTGGCGGCCATTGGGCGCCTGCCAGGTGCGCGCCTGCGGGTCGATCACGAAGCGCTGCGTCTGGCCGGTCGAGATCGCCTGCGCACGCGTGTAGCGCAGCTGCGCGGCGATGGTCTTGCTCGTGGACTGCCACGCGATGCGATCGAAGCCGCCGCCCATCGCGGCCGCCGCCAGCACGCCGGTCACGGCGATCAGGCCGACGACCAGCAGCACTTCGAGCAGCGAGAAACCGCGGACCCTGGCGATGCGATGCGACATCTGGCGCGGCGACGTTCCGGAGCGGGAGCAGCCCCGGAATCTAGCATCATCGGCGCCGGTTGCCACGGCGCGCGGACCGCTTATTCGTAGCGGATATCGGCGTTCACGCTGTCGCCGCCCGGCTTGCGGTCGGCGCCGTAGCTGACGATGTCGAACGGCTGGCTGTTGCCCGGCACGGCGAACTCGTAGGGCGTGTTCCACGGATCGCGCAGTTCGGCATCCTTCGCATACGGGCCGAGCCAGCCGCTGGCGCCGCCGGGCGGGGTGACGAGATCGCCCAGTGAATTGGGCAGCGTGCCGGTGTCCATCTCGTACTGGTGCACTTTTTCGGCCAGCGTCTGCACCTGCGCCTTGGCCAGGTTCACGCGCGCGCGATCGCCGCCGCCGAGGATGCGGGTCGCGGCGAACGCGACGATGCCGCCGATCAGCACGACGACGAGGATGATCTCGATCAGGCTGAAGCCGCCCTGCGCGCTGCGCGGGCTGCCGAGGGGACGCGACCTGCGGATGTGCTGCATCGACATTGCCTCGCTCAAGAGTCTGGTCCGCATTGTATGCCGCCGCGTCGCTGAACCTAGCCGATGACGCTGGTCAGGTCGTAGATCGGCACCAGCACCGCGAGGATCACCACCATCACCACCAGCGCGAGCAGCATCGTGATCGCCGGTACCAGCGCGGCGAGCATGCGGTCGAGCGAGGTGCCGGTCTGCTGGTCGAAGGTGTCCGCGGTCTTGAGCAGCATCGCATCGAGCGCGCCGGATTCCTCGCCGACCTGGATCATCTGGATGGCGAGCCGCGGAAAGCGCTTGCCGCGCCCCAGCGCCGTCGACAGGCCGACGCCGTTCTTGACCTCGCCTTCCGCGGCTTCGACATCCGCCGACAGCGCCAGATTGCCGAGCACCTTGCGGCCGATGCCCAGCGCCGCGATCAGCGGCACGCCATTGCGCAACAGCGTGCCGAGCGTGCGGGCAATGCGCGCGGTCTCGATGCGCGCGACCAGCGGCCCGAAGATCCGCCGCTGCAGCAGCCAGCCGTCGAACCGCAGCCGGAACCGCGCATCGCGCAACTTCAGCACGAAGGCGTAGATCGCGATCACCGGTACCGCCAGCATCAGGATCCACCAGTCGCGCACGAACTCGCCCAGACCGAGCACGATCTTCGTGAACACCGGCAGTTCGGCATCCAGGCTGTCGTACATCGCCGCGAACTGCGGCACCACGTAGCCGAGCAGGAACATCAGCGACGCGCCGACCATGACGATCAGGATCGCCGGATAGATCAGCGCGTTGACCACGCGTCCGCGCAACAGGCGCGCGCTTTCGAGGTAATCGGCGAGGCGTTGCAGCGTGTCTTCGAGGCTGCCACCCGCTTCGCCGGCGCGCACCATGTTCACGTACAGCCGCGAGAACGTGCCGTGCTGGCGTTCGAGCGCCGTCGACAGCGATACGCCGCCACGTACCGCATCGCGCAGCTCGGTGATCGTGCGCTTGGCTTCGGGTTCTTCGGGGAGATCGAGCAGGATCGTCAGTGCACGATCGAGCGGCTGGCCCGCGTTGAGCAGCGTCGCCAGCTGCTGGGTGAACTGCACCAGCCGCTGGCCCGAAAAGGGTTTCGGCTTGAACAGCGCCTTCCAGTCCTCCACCGCCCGCGCCTCGCTGGCCGGCCGCGCCTCCACCGGCAGATGCCCCTGCTCCTGCAGCCGCAGCGCGACCTCGGCTTCGCTGGCGGCATCCATCGTGCCGTCGAGTGTCTCGCCGCGGGTGTTGAGGGCTTTGTAGCGGTAGAGGGGCATGGGGGCTGACGTCAGGAAATCGAAGCGGCTTGGCGAGTCAGGATGCTGTCACGGTCTGCGAGGCAAGGCGCTGGATTCCCGCGTACGCGGGAATGACGTTGATCAATGGCAATGCGCCCGCCAGTCGAAAATTCCTCACGCCCGTCATTCCCGCGTACGCGGGAATCCAGCGCCTTCAGACTTTCCGCATACACGGCGCGGGTCACACGAGAATGTCGTCCCACAGATCCCGCCAATACGGATTCGTCGCCTCGATCAACTCGATCTTCCACGCCCGGCTCCACTTCTTGATCCGTTTCTCTCGCACGATCGCCGATTCCATCGTCTCATGCATCTCGAACCAGACCAGGCGATGAACTTTGTAGCGCGCACTGAAGCCGTCCGTTGCGGATGTCCGATGCTGCCAGACACGCTGCACCAGGTTGGATGTAACGCCGAGATACAGGGTGCCGTTGCGGTCGCTTGCGAGCAGGTAGACGCAGGGCTGTCTGTCCATGTCCGGGGGCCTCTTCCTTGAGGTGTGGACGGCCGGGCGCCGCAACGGCATGTCCGAGAAGCAAAGTCGCTGGATTCCCGCCTGCGCGGGAATGACGGGGCATGGCCGGGGCATGCATGTTTCGGTCGCTTCGCAAATCGTCGTCATTCCCGCGCAGGCGGGAATCCAGCGACGTTCGCGTCGACGTCCAGGCCATCACGCCTCCTCCGTCACCCGCAGCACTTCCTCGATCGTCGTCTCACCCGCCAGCGCCTTGAGGATGCCGTCCTCGTACATCGTGCGCATTCCGGACTCGCGGGCGAGCTGTTCGAGTTCGCCCATGCCGGCGTGGCGCATCACCGCGCGGCGCAGTGTGTCGTTCATGACCAGGAACTCGACGATCGTGGTGCGGCCGAGATAACCGGTGGGCGCGCCGGCCGACGGGCCCGGGCGATACAGCACGATTTCGCCCTCGGGCTGGAAGCGCCGCAGCTCGAAGCGCTCGATCTCCTCCGGCGACGCGGCATAGCGCACGCGATGCGCAGGCTCGAGCCTGCGCACCAGGCGCTGGGCGAGGATGCCGTTGACGGTCGAGGTCAGCAGGTAATCCTCGACGCCCATGTCGAGCATGCGGGTAATGCCGCCGGCGGCGTTGTTGGTGTGCAGGGTGCTGAGCACGAGATGGCCGGTCAGCGCCGACTGGATCGCGATGCGCGCGGTTTCCAGGTCGCGCATTTCGCCGATCATGATGATGTCCGGATCCTGGCGGACGATCGAGCGCAGCGCGTGGGCGAAATCGAGGCCGATCTGCGGCTTGGCCTGGATCTGGTTGATGCCCTCGATCTGGTACTCGACCGGATCCTCGACGGTGATGATCTTGACGTCGGGCGTGTTGAGCTGCGAGAGCGCGGTGTAGAGCGTCGTCGTCTTGCCCGAGCCGGTCGGGCCGGTGACCAGCAGGATGCCGTGCGGCTGGTCGAGCACCTTGTTGAACTGCGGCAGGAATTCGTCGGTGAAGCCGAGCCGGTAGAAATCGAACACCACCGTCTCGCGGTCGAGCAGACGCATCACCACGCTCTCGCCGTGCGCGGTCGGCATCGTGGAGACGCGCAGGTCGAGTTCCTTGCCCTGCACGCGCAGCATGATGCGGCCGTCCTGCGGCAGGCGGCGCTCGGCGATGTTGAGCCGCGCCATGATCTTGATGCGGCTGATCACCGCGGCGGTCAGGTTCACCGGTGGGCTTTCGCCGTCGATCAGCACGCCGTCGACGCGGTAGCGTACTTTCAGCCGGCTCTCGAAGGGTTCGATGTGGATGTCGGACGCGCGCAGTTCGACCGCGCGCTGGATCACCAGGTTCACCAGCCGGATCACCGGCGCCTCGGACGCGAGGTCGCGCAGGTGCTCGACGTCGTCGACATCGCCGCCGCCTTCGCCGTCGGCCGATTCGATGATGGTGCCCATCGCGCTGCGGCCCTGGCCGTACCAGCGTTCGATCAGATCGTCGATCTCCGAGCGCAGGCCCACGGCGGGCGCGATGTCGCAGCCGGTCGCCAGCCGCACCGCGTCCAGCGCGTAGTCGTCGTGCGGATCGGACATCCACACGTGCAGGCAGCCGCGGCGTTCGCCGATCGGCAGCACGTGGAACTGGCGCAGGAAGCGCACCGACAACGGCTGCGCGCCATCGACGAGTTCCGGGGGATCTTCCGGCACGGATCTGGCGCCGAGCAGTTGCAGGCCGAGTTCGGCGGCGCAGGCTTCGGCATGGTCGCGCTCCGACACCAGGCCCAGCCGTCCGAGCAGGGTCAGCAGGCTGCCGCCGGCTTCGGCGTGCAGGCGCTGCGCGCGCGCCAGGTCGACATCCTTGAGCCGGCCGCTGGCGCGCAGGCGCGCGACGATGCGCGTCTCGGGCGTATCGGGCGCCGCTGGGGAATCCTCGAGCACCGCATTCACTGCACGGCCGTCCCATCGATTACGGATCGGCCGACTTTAGCAGTTCGACGGCGCCGGGCGCCGACCCGGATCAGCTGCGCGGAAGTGCGTCGGTGGCAGTCCCGGGGCCGTGCTCGAGGTCCGCCGGCGGCGGATCTTCGCGGCGCATCTCGTCCGCGCTCGGCTTGCGGTCGCGGCTGCCCGGCGCGGGCACGTAGAAGCCGACGCGTTCGAAGAAGCGGCGGTAGAAGCCGGTGTCCTGCACGGTGCTGCTGGCGGTGCGCACCAGCGAGTCCTCGCGGCTGCCGACCGGCAGCGACAGCGAGCCGATGCCACCCACGCCGACGCTGGCCGAATTGGAACTCTTGCGCAGCACGTAGCGGTCGAGCAGCGCACTGACGAACAGCAGCGAGCGGTCGTTGCCGCGCGAGACGCAGGACACGCGCACCGACAGCTGGGTGTGCACGTCGTCTTCGGGCTGGAAGTTCTTGGTCGCTTCCACCGCATCGTCGCTGGACTTGGCCACCGCATAGCCCTGACCCAGCAGCGCCAGGCGCGCCGCGCTGCAGACCTGCGCCGGCGGCAGTTCGTAGGTGCGCGAATAGGTCTCGTCGGAATCGAAGGATTCGCCCATGAACGGCGCGTCCTCGCGCACATCGCGCCCGCACGCGGCCAGCACGAGAACGGCGGCGGCGATGGCGATGGCGATCAGACGCGGCTGGGAGCGGACGGATTGCATCGGGACAGGTCGGACACCGGGACCGCGGCATGATACCGGCGTCGCGGTGCGCGCATCCCGACGCGGCCTGCACGGTTCATCGTGCAGCCGGACGCGCCGCAGGGCGTCAATGCGCGGTGGGGGGCGCCTCGGGCGGCGCGTTGCGGGTGCGGCGCTCGGCTTCGAGCCAGTCCAGATGCTCGGTGAGGGTGCGGCCCTCGGCCTGGGCCTCGGCACTCGCGGCGGCGTCGAGCGCCCTGGACACCGACAGCCGCGTGGCGATGCCGTTCGCGTGCCGCGAGGCGGCGGTGTGCCGCAGCATCGCCAGCAGCAGCGCGGCGCTCTGCGTCGTTGCGACCGGCTCGCCGCGCAGCACCAGCGTCCACTCGCCGTCGTGATAGGTCGCGCCGGCGAGCACGCGCTCGTCGGGGCCCTTGAGCTGCGCATGGATCTGTGGGGCACCTGCGACGCCGTCGCTGCGCCGCGGCGCATTGCGACGCCGCGCGTCGCGGCGGGACTTGGACGAGATGGACATCGGACTGCGATCGTACGGAAGTCTGGCGCGACAGTATCCCAGATCGGCGCGGGGCCGCTGACCGTTCCATCACGTGTGCGCTGCTGGAATGCAGAACCCCGACCTCGAAGGATCCGCATGGTCCAGGTGCCGTTCCCGATCCGTGCGCTGCGCACGCCGCGTCATCGCGCTGCGATGGCCGCCGGACGCTTGCACTGCACCGCGAGCGGCGCTGGCGCCACGCGGATGCCGATCCTGCAGGGACACGGCCGGGCACGATCCCCCCGCTCCGGGGGCACGGCATGACTGCGACTGGCGCATCGGCGGAGACGCCGGTGCAGTCGCCAGGTCCGAACGTCTCGACGGCATATACCGGGCGCATCGGCGCGATCGACCTCGCCCGCGGCTTCGCGGTCTGCCTGATGATCCTCAGCCACGGCACCAACGGCCTGATGCCGCTCGACGATTTCCCCGCGTGGGGCCAGGTGCCGGTCCACGCGATCACCAAGTTCTCCTCGTCGCTGTTCGTGATCGTGTTCGGCATCGCGCTCGCCGTCGCCTTCGTGCCCAGGACGACGGCGCCGGACTGGCCGCGGCGACGCAACCGCCTGCTGTGGCGCGGCCTGGTGGTGCTGTTCTGGTACAAGGTGCTGACCGTCGTGGAGATGTACGGCCGCCACGACACCGCCGCGATCGTCGACACCCTGCTGTACCGGGATTTCCCGTCGTTCGTCGAGATCCTCGGCTTCTACGCCATCGCCCTGCTGTGGATTCCGTGGCTGCTGCCGCTGTGGGCGAAGGCGCCCGCCGTGCTGCGCTGGCTGAGCCCGGTTCCGGTGGCGTTCGCATCGTGGTGGCTGCTGCACCACTTCGATTTCTGGGGCGTGCCGCAGTTGCAGGCGCTGATCGTCGAGCATCCCGACTACTACACCTGGGGCCAGCTCGCGCGCGGGCCGCTGATCCTGGTCGGCCTGCTGATCGGCGGCGTGCTGCTGCAGGCCTACCGGCAGCCGCGCACGCGCTGGGCGCTGGCCGGCGCGCTGGCGCTGGTCTCGGCCGCGCTGTTCGCCTGGTTCCTGAGCCGCGCCGGCGATCTGCGCCCGCTGCTGGTCGAGATCGCGCGCAATGCCGGCAAGCATCCGCCGCAACTGATGTTCATGCTCTTCAGCGTCGGTGGCGCGTTCGCGTTGCTGGCGATCGCGGTCGCGGGCGGCGAATGGCTGGCGAAGTGGCTGCGCCCGATCGCGGTCATCGGCAGCGATGCGCTGATGGCGTTCATCGTGCACATCAGCGTGATCTTCCTGCTGCTGCGCGAAGCGCTGGGCTTGTACCAGTCGGTGACCTACGAACGCGCGTTGTTGCTGACCGGCCTGCTGCTGGCTGCGACCGCGACGTGGATCTGGCTGTGGGGCACGATGACGCGCGCGTTGAAGCGCGCGCCCGGCACGGAAGTCCAGCGCAAGTGAGGCGGCACGTCGCCAGGCTTGCGAGCCCATGCTGAGACGCCTGCGCCACGTGTTCGCCGCCTCGCTCGCGCTGACCTGGATGGGCGGCGCGGCGCTTGCGCAGCCGGTCACGCCTGCTGCGACAGCGCCATTGCCTGCTCAACCCGCCATCGCGAAGACGCGACTGGCGACATCGCCGCCTGCAGCCACGCCACGCTGGACGACCGAACTCGACCGCCGCGTGCGCGACATCGACGCACGTTTCGCCGGTGAACTCGGCGTGCATGTGCAGCGACTCGACGACGGCGCGCAGTACGACTTCCGCGGCGACGAGATCTGGTATCTCGCGTCCGGCGTCAAGGTGCCGATCGCGATCGCGGTGCTGCGCGAGATCGAGCAGGGCTGGCTGACGCTCGACACCCAGGTCGCGCTGCTGGACAGCGATTTCGTCGATGGCGCAGGCCGCACCAATGTGCATCGCGCCGGCGATCGCCTGCGCATCGGCTGGCTCATCGAGCAGATGATCATCCACAGCGACAACACCGCGAGCGACGTGCTGATCCGCACCGTCGGCCTCGGACAGGTCAATGCGGTCGCCTCGGAACTGATCGCGCGCGATGTCCGCATCACCACGCTGGCCGATGTGCGTCGCCTCGCCTACGGCATGTTCCATCCCGGCGCCGCCCGACTCACCTCGCAGGACATGCTGGCCCTGCAGCGCTCGGGCAGCGGCCAGGCACGCGTGCGCAGGCTCGCGCAGCTGCTCGGCGTGACGCCTGCCGATTTCCTGCTGCCCGATCTCGACAGCGCCTTCGAGTCCTACTACGCCACCCATATCAACAGCGCCACGCTGCGCGACTACGGCCACATGCTGGCGGCGCTGCAGGACGGTCGCGCGCTGGACCCCGAGCGCACGCGCTATCTGCTCGACGTGATGGCACGCGTGCAGACCGGCAGGCAGCGCATCCGCGCGGGCCTGCCACCGAATGCGCGCTTCGCGCACAAGACCGGCACCCAGTACCGGCGCATCTGCGATTCCGGCATCGCGCACCTGCCGACCCGCGACAACAACACGCCCGTGCAGGTGGCCATCGCCACTTGCGCCCGAGGCGCCGGCACCGCTGCCAGCGAACGCGCGCTGCGCGAGCTTGGCGCAGCGATCGCCGCGTCCGGGGTATTGGATCCCATCCCTTCGCAGACACCTGCCCGATGACGCCACGACCGCACGCCCGCGCCCTGCAACGATTCGTCCCCGTCATGCTGGCCGTCGCATTGCTGGCGGCCTGCCGTGGTGGCGACACACCACCACCGACCGATGATCCCGCTGCGCAATCCGCGGTCGATGCCGCGCTCCAGACCGATGCGCCCTGGGTCGCAGCGCTGGATGCACGCGTCGAAGCACTCGATACCGCGATGCCGGGACGCTTCGGCGTGTACGTGCGGCATTACGGCACGCAGCCCGGCACGCTGGACCGCGGCGACGACCGCGCCTGGTATCTGTCGTCGACGATCAAGATTCCGGTGGCGATCGCGGTGCTCGAACAGGTCGATGCCGGCACGCTGTCGCTCGACGGGATGCTGACGCTCGCGCAGAGCGATTTCGTCGACGGCGCCGGCGACATGCTCGAACGCAAGCCCGGCGAGACCTTCAGCATCGCCAAGCTGCTGGAGAAATCGCTGCGCGACAGCGACAGCACCGCGACCGACATGCTGATCCGCAAGCTCGGCGAAGACCATCTCAACGCACGCATCCGCGACTGGACCGGCGGTGGCTTCGGCCCGGTCACGACCATCCTGCAGGTGCGCTACGACGCCTACGATCCGCTGCATCCCGGCGTGGCGCAGCTCGACAACATGGCGATCGTGCGCCTGCGCAACGTCGAGGCCGGCGAGCCGCGTCTGCAGGCGCTCGCACGGGCGCTCGGCGTCGCCCGCGACGACCTCGATGCCGACACGCTGGAATCGGTGTTCGACGCCTATTATCGCGGCGACCGCAACACCGCGACGCTGTCCGCGTTCGCGACCCTGCTCGACCGTCTCGCCGCCGGCGAACTGCTCTCGCCCGACAGTACGCGCCACGTGCTCGGCCACATGCGCGCGATCAGCACGGGAGACCGCCGCATCAGCGCCGGCCTGCCGCCGGGCACCGACTTCGCGCAGAAGACCGGCACCCAGCTGCGACGCGCGTGCAACGTCGGCATCCTCGATCCCGACCGCGCGCGCGACGGCGCCACGCTGGTGCTGGCGTGCGCCGAGGATTTCGACGAGATCACGCAGGCCGAGGCGGCGTTCCAGGGCCTGGGACGTGCGCTCGGCGAGACAGTGCTGGACACCAACGCCGACTGACACGACGCGAGGCGACACGCGCACGCATGCAATTGCAGGAGTGCGCTTGCTCGCCCCCCTTCTCGGGAGCGCAGAATGGACTTGGCGACCGCCGTGACGCGCCGAAGCACGCGCCTGCGGCGAGCGATGCAATCGCCCACACGGGAGAACGGGATGTACGGCGGTGGCGGATACGCGCGCGACACACGGGAGACGTCCGCTGCTTCTTCGGCGCGCGTGAAAAACCCACGGCCGTTGATGATGGCCGTGGGTTTGATCAGTCAGGATGTCCGCGGCCCGTCACGGCCGCGGATCCGATGCCTCAGTTGTAGCGCGCCTGCAGCGTGACGTTGCCGTAGGTGCCCGACAGCAGGATGAAGTACGTACCCGCCGCCGGCGCATTGATGCGCACGGTTTCCGAATTGCCCGGACGGATGGAGCGGTAGTCGTAGGACGTCTCGCTCGGCGCCTCGTCCAGGCTCACGTGCAGCGAGACGTTGCCGGTGCCGCCGCTGGTGACGATGCTCAGCGGACCGCCGGCGCCGGCCGGCACCTCGATGCTGTAGAGCGTGTCGCCGCCGCTGCCCGACAGGCCGCGGAGCGGCACCTGGTTGACGATCGGCGTCGCCGGTGGCGCGCATTCCTCGACCGCGGGATCGCAGGGCTCCTCGAGCGCCTTCTCCAGCGCGGCCACGGCATCGACGATGCCGGTGCCCACGGGCGTGCCGGATGGAATGGTGACGGGGAAGGCACGCGCCGTTTCCTTCAGCAGGGCCTCGAGGTCCGCCGGCGAGAGCGGATCGCGGTCGGCGGCGACCAGCGCACCCTGCACCAGCGCGGCGACACCCGCGACGTGCGGCGCCGCCATCGACGTGCCGGCCTTGCCGCCGTAGGTGTAGGTGGCGCCGGTGGCGTCGGGCGATGTCTGGCTGCTGCTCACGCTCTGGACGACGAAGCCGTCCCAGCCGTCGTTGCCCGCGTCCTCGTTGCCGCCGCCGCCCGGACCGGACAGGTCCACCAGCGGCCCGAAGTTGGAGTACGACGCGCGACCGCCGGTGATCCGGGTCGCGCCGACGGCCACGACGTTGGCGCAGCTCGCGGGGCGGAAGCCCGCCACGTTCGCATTGCTGTTGCCGGCCGCGACCACGACCGTGCTGCCGTTGGCCACGGCGGTGTTGATCGCGGCCTGGTAGACGGTATCGCAGGGCGCGCCGCCGCCGAGGCTCATGTTGATGATTTCGGCGGGATTCTGGTTGGCGGGAATGCCGGGCACGGTGCCGCCCGAGGCCCACACGATCGCGTCGGCGATGTCGGACAGGTAACCGCCGCAGCGGCCGAGCACGCGCACCGGCAGGACCTTCGCGTTGTAGGCGAGGCCGGCGACACCGACGCCGTTGTTGGTCACCTGCGCGACGGTGCCCGCGACGTGCGAGCCGTGCCAGGAACTGCGCGTGATCGGCGACGGCGACGGTGAGGTGTAGCACTCGCCCGCGACCGGATTCCAGTCGCCGTAGTCCAGCGCGCCGGGCACGCGGTCGTCGGTCGCGCGGCGGGACACGAATGCATCGGAGATGAAGTCGTAGCCCGGCAGCACATTGGCCTGCAGGTCCGGATGGGCCGGCAGGATGCCGGTGTCGAGCACCGCGACCACGACGCCTTCGCCGGCGGTCGTCGCGATGTCCCAGGCCTGCGGCGCGCGCACGCCACCCGCGGGATCGAAGAAATGCCACTGGTAACCCGCGTACAGCGGATCGGTGGGCACCAGCTGCGGCTGCGCGTCGCGCAGGTGGTAGTCGCGGGTGTCGACCACGGCGTACTCGACCGACGGATCGGCGGAGATCTCGCGCACCAGCGCATCGAGCTGGGTCTTGCCCAGCGGCTGCGACAGTCGCAGCAGATCCGCGCCGACACCCAGCTGGCGGACATGGCTCGCCTTGAGTGCGGCGGCGCCGCTGCGCGCCGACGCCAAGGCGGCGCCGGAACGGCCCGCGGCCGATTCCACCAGGCGCAGCTTCTGTGTCCGATCGACGGCCGCGGCGGTGCCATCGCGGTACTTCACGATCACGCGTGCGCCTGCGGCGGTATCCGTCGGCTGTGTCGCGGGTTCGACCCGGTCGACGGGCTGCGACTTGACCGCAAGCGCAGTCGGAATCCCGAGCGCGGCGGCAAGCGCGACGCTGAGCAGGGTGTATTGCTTGTTCGACATCCGAGTTTCTCCTGGAAAAATAAACTGCCGCCTGGTTCGTTGTTCGATGCCACGCCCCGTACGGGCGGCGCGCCCCTTGAAACACGCACTTGCCGGTGCCGCGTATCGCACCGCTGTTGTCGTTACCAGCCGAAGCCGGCGCCGACGCCGACCGACTTCTCGTCCCCGCTCAACGCACCGCCGAAGGTCACCGTGGCGCGCTCGCTGATCGCGCGCTGGTAGCCGACCGACAGCGCGCTCTCGCCGCCCTGGAAGCCGACGCCGACGCCGACCCGGTTCTGCGTCCGGATGCCGGCCGCGCTGGTCGCCATGTTGAGCATCGCCGCGCCCATCGCGCCCTGGCGGTCGATCCGGCGATCGGTGTCATAGAAGCGGCGCTCGACGTCGCCGCGCAGGGTGTCGAGGTTCTGGCCCCAGGCGTCGAACTTCTGGTCGGTGTAGGCGTTGGCGGTCGACACCGCCTGGGTCGCGGTGGTGTCGGCATAGGCCCGCGCCTCGGCGACGCCGGCCTGGACCTGGCCGACGTTCGCCGCGTCGGTGGCCTGGATGCCGGCCGCGACGTTGGTGACCTGGCGCTCGCTGCCGGTCGCGCCGACCGACACGGTGTTGGCCCGGTCGGCCACCGAGCCCTGGCCGAGCGCGACCGCCCCTTCGGCACTGACGCTGGCGCCCTGGCCGACCGCGGTGCCCGAAGCCGCCGAAACCGACGCGCTCTCGCCGAGCGCGACCGCATTGGTGGCGACTGCCGAGATGGCGCTGTTGGCACCGACCGCGGTGCTGCCGTCGGCGTCGACGCGGACATTGCTGCCGATCGCGGTGTCGTTGGGACCGTGGGCATAGGCGCCGCCGCCGACCGCAGTGCCCGAATCGGCGTTCGCCGTGGCGCCTTCGCCGACCGTGGTCCCGCTCTCGGCGACCGCCGGCGTGGCAGCGACCGTCGCGGGCTCGGCCGCGACGGGGGTCGTGACGCTCGCCGGGGCCGGGGTCGCCGCGATCCGCGCGCTCTGCTCGACGCCGGCCACGCGCTGATCGAGCGTGCCGATCTGCGCATCCAGCGCCCCGAGCGCATCGCCGATGCTGAAGTAGTTCGCGCCGCCGATGCTGTAGGTCGGTGCGCTCAGCGTGCCGAACGCAGTGACGGTCGCGCCGCCGCCGACGATATCGGCCGCACTCGACAGCGCCGCGTGCAGTTGCGCACCGGTGGTCGCATCGGAACTCGTCGCCGTCACCTGGCCTGCGGCCAGATTGGTCAGGCGCGTGCCGGAGGCGCCTTCAAGCGTCACCGTGCCGCGGCTGGCATCGTCGTAGGTGACGACGCCGTCGACGAGGTCGACCACGTCGCCGACGGCCGCTTCGAGCTGCGCGACGTTGACTGCGTCGGTGGCATTGATGCCCGCGGCGAGGTTCGTGATCCGTCGCGTCGCCGGATAGCCGCCGGTGCCCGTGCCGTTGCCGATCGACACCGTGTCCGCCTCCGGCGCGCGCGAACCCGCGCCCAGCGCCACGCTGTTCACGCCATTCGCCCATGCGCTCAGGCCCAGCGCGG
>NZ_JAIWPU010000021.1 GCF_021191705.1 Proluteimonas flavola | reverse complement strand
GCATTCGCGGCGGCCGCGGGGCGATCCGCCGCGTGCTCTACATGGCGTGCTGGTCGGTGATCCGCATGCAGCCCGAATTCAAGGCCCGGTACGACCGGCTGCGCGGCCAAGGCAAGTGCGCCAAGCTCGCCGTGACCGCGTGCATGCGCGTACTGCTGGTCAGGCTCAACGCCATGGCGCGCGACAGGACTGAATGGATCACGCTGCCCGCGTAGAAGACAGTTGCTCCCACAGTGGTCCCGGGCGTCTGAAAGTCTGTGGGAGCGGCCTTGGCCGCGATGCCGTTCGCGAGAAGCACCGGCAATCTGCATTCGATCTAGGCCGACGCTTCCGACAAGCGGAACGACGATTCGAAGACACGCGGGCGTCCGTTGAGCGGATCGTCGAACGCGAGCGTACGAGCCAGCAACTGCAGCGGCGGACGGGTCTCGTCGGCGTCGTCCTGCAGGGTCGGATACCAGGGATCGTGCAGGATCGGCGCGCCGAGCGCGGCCATGTGCACGCGCAGCTGGTGCTTGCGGCCACTGACCGGCGACAGCGCGTAGCGCCACAGGTCCGCACCGCGCGCCAGCACGTCGATACCCGTCTCGCTGTTCGGCGCGCCGTCGACCTCGCGCATGCGGAAGAACGGCTCGCCGCGTTCGATGCGGCTGCGGCGCGTCAGCGGGAATGCGAGGTCCGGCAACGGTGGCGCCAACGCCTCGTAGGTCTTGGCGATGCGCGACTCGCGGAACAATGCCTGGAAGCGGGCTCGGCTCGCAGGATCGGCCGAGAACAGCACCAGTCCGGCGGTGCCGCGATCGATCCGGTGCAGTGGCACGAGATCCGGATTGCCCAGCGTCGCCACCAGCCGCGTCAGCAGCGTCTGGGTGACGAAAACCCCGGTCGGCGCGACCGGCAGGCCGTGGGGCTTGTCGGCGACCACGAGATCGCCGTCGACATGCAGGAGGCGTTCGGTCGCGTCGATCACCGGCTCGTCGGCGACTTCGCGGTAATAGCCGATCTCGGCGCCGACGCGGTACGGCGTCTGCAGCGTGACGGGATCGCCCTGCGCATCGAGCACCCTGCCGCGCGCGATGCGATTGCGCCATGTGGATGCGTCGACCTGCGGGAAGTGCGCGACCAGTGCGTCGAACACGGTCGTCCAAGGGCCCGGCGGCAGTTGCAGCCGGCTTGCCGGCACGCCGCCGCTTGGCGGAAACCGCGGACGGCTCATGCGCGCGCACGTGGATCAGTCGGCTTCATCGGCCTCTTCGCGGCCCTGCTGGCGGATCAGCGCTTCCTGGCGCGCATCCTCGATCGACCACAGGATCGCGCCGGTGTCGGCCTTGCGCGTGTCGAACACGAAGGTGCCGGTCAGCGGCGAATCGGCCCGCAGGTCGCCGGCCTCGTACAGCGCCCACATCTCCTCGCCGTAATGCGTATCGGCCAGTTCCGGGGCGAAGCGCGCGAGCGTGTCGCGGACGTTGTGCACGTCGCGCAGCAGCATGTCGCGCGCGGCGTTGTTGCCGGCCGCGCTGACGACCTGCGGGAAATCGATCAGCACCGGACCGTCGGGCGTGGCCAGCACGTTGTACTCGGACAGATCGCCGTGGACCATGCCCAGCACCAGCATCCGCACGATGTCGCGCACGAGCATCAGATGCCATTCGCGCGCCTGCTCGGGCTCGAGGTCCACTTCGGCCAGACGCGGCGCGCTGAAGCCTTCGGCGTCGGTGACCAGGTCCATCAGCAGCACGCCGTGGAAGAAGCCGTAGGGCTGCGGCACGCGCACGCCGGCATCGGCCAGGGCGTAGAGCGCGTCCACCTCGGTGGTCTTCCACGCGGCTTCCTGCTCGCGGCGGCCGAACTTGGTCGCCTTGCCCATCGCACGCTGCTCGCGGCTGCCGCGCACCTTGCGGCCTTCCTGGTACTGCACGCGCGCCTGGAAACTGCGCTGCGCCATGTCCTTGTAGACCTTGGCGCAACGCACCTCGTCGCCGACCTGGACGACATAGACCGACGCCTCCTTGCCGCTCTTGAGCGGTCGCAGCACCGCATCGATGATGCCGTCCTCGATCAGTGGCTGCAGTCCCTGCGGGATCTTCATGGTGCGGTGGGCTTTCGGGTTTGGCCCGACATTGTGCGGCCTGCGCCGGCCGCGCGCCCGAACGGCACCCGACCGGCGAACGGCATCAGCGTGCCGGCAGCCCCATCTCCTCGAGCAGCGCGGGCGCCGGGTAGACCCTGGCCATCAGCCAGCGCATGTAGCGCATGTCGACGTGGATCGCGCGCTTGTAGCGCGGATCGAACCACCAGCTGGCGCTGACCGACTCCCAGTTGCTGTCGAAATTCAGGCCGACCAGCTCGCCGCGCGCATTGAGCACCGGCGAACCGGAGTTGCCGCCGGTGGTGTCGAGGTTGGTCAGGAAGTTCACCGGCTGGGTGCCGAGGGAGGCTTCAGCGGTGCCTTCGAAGTCGCCCCCGGCGATGGCATCGAGCAGCGGCTGCGGCGCGTCGAACGGCGCCTGTCCCGTGTTCTTCTCGACGATGCCGGCGACCGTGGTCACCGGCGAGAAGGCCACCGCATCGCGTGGCGCCAGCGCTTCGACCTTGCCGTAGCTCACGCGCAGCGTGCCGTTCGCGTCCGGATACACCGCGCGGCCCTGCTGCGCGCGCCATGCGAACAGGGCGCGCATGTAGGCCGGACGCAGCCGCAGCTGTTCGCCTTCGCGGGTCTTGCGCGCGTCCTCGGCATCGAGCTGCGCGGCGACCAGCTGCGCGGCCAGTGCGAGCAGCGGATCGTCGGCCAGCGGACGCCCGGCGCGGGCATCGGCGAAGCGCGACAGGCGCTCGGCTTCTTCGCCCAGCGTCGTGCGCGCGTAGACCGTGTCCAGCGCCGTCTTCAGGGATTCGGGCGTGCGGCCGAACGCGGCGTCGAAGGCCGGCAGACGCTGCGCATCGGGCAACTGCTGGTAGCGACCGACCAGAACCGAGAGCACTGCTTTCTCCGCCGACGGCGCGTAGCGACGCTGGGCCTGGCGCAGCACGCCTTCGATCAGCGCGTGATCGCGCTGCTGGTAGCCGGTCTCGCGGGCGGCATCGTCGGCCATGGCCGATTCGATGCGCAGGCGCTCGAGCAGCAGCGCCGAGCGCAGCAGTTGGGTCTGGCTGGCGACGAGGGTCAGCAACTGGTCGCGCGCGGCTGCGGCATCGGCCTGGCCGAGGATTGCCTGCAGCGCGGCGATGTCGGTCGCGTCGTCGCCCGTGGTCGCCCGTGGTCGCCCGTGGTCGCCCGTGGTCGCGGCCAGCATCGCCGCCTCGTCCTCGCCACGCAGGCGCACCGCGTCGCTGCGCAGCAGGCCTTCGAGTTCACCGGCGGCGCGCTTGCGGTTGTTCTTCAGCGACTGCAGCTGCGAGGCGTAGCGCGTACGGATGTCGGCAGCGTCGGCGCCGGCGGTCTCGACCGCGTCGATCAGCGCATCGAACACCGCCACACGCTGCGGCAGCACGCGCGCGACCTGGGCATCGAATTCGGCCGCGGTGCGGTGGCGGAACGTGGTGCCCGGGTAGCCGGCGAGCATCGCGTAATCGCCCGCATGCAGGCCGCCACGCGCGATCTGCAGGTGCGCCGGCGGCGCGTACGGCACGTTGTCGGCACTATAGTCGGCCGGCTTGCCGTCGCGGCCGACATAGGCGCGCAGCAGGGTGAAGTCGCCGGTGTGGCGCGGCCACATGAAATTGTCGATCTCGTCGCCGTAGTTGCCGATCGCACGCGGCGGCGCATAGACCAGGCGCACGTCGCGCAGCTCCAGTTGGCGGATGCGATAGAAGTCGGTGCCGTAATACATGTTGGCGACGCTGCAGCGCACTTCGCCCGACTGTTCGCATTCGGCGACGATGCGCTTGCCGGCGGCGTCCACCGCATCGAAGTACGCGCGCCCGGTCTTGCCGCGAGCCTCGGCCAGCACTTCGTCGGTGACCTTGTCGAAGCCGACCGTCACCAGCACGCGGAAGTCGGGATTCGAAGGCCGCTCGTCGCCTCGGCCTTCGGCGATGAAGCCGCCATCGATGATGTTGCGCTCGGCGCTGCTGTTGTACTGGATCACGCCGTAGGCGACGTGGTGGTTGGTCAATAGCAGTCCCTCGCCGGAGACGAATGCGCCGGTGCCGCCACCGACCTTCACGACTGCGCTGAGCGGCGGCGCGGTGACATCGGCCAGCGCGTCTGCACGACCGCGGAAGCCGGCCTCGCGCATCGCCCGGGCGATGTCGGGCAGTTGGGTCGGCATCCACATGCCTTCGTCGGCGTGTGCGCTCACGGCGGCGGACAGGGCGAGGCCGGCGGCAAGCGCAGCGGTAGCGGGACGGCGGAGCGGCATGCGGGACATCCGGAAGAACGTGGCGAGCCGCGACCTTAGCCAGCGGCCGCGGTGGGGGCAACGGCCGGAGGTCACGCGCGGCCGCTCAGCTGGCCGGACGCACCCGCCAGACCGGTGTCATCGTGACGGTCTCCGATTCGCTCATCAGCTGCAGTTCGCCGTCCTGGATCATCGCGGTCAGGCGCATGCTCCGCTGCAGCAGGCCGACCGCCTCTTCGATCTTCGCCGGGTCGAGATCGACGACGGTGAGATTCTTCATCCGCGTCAGCGCGTTCGCGATCCGGTCCCACCAGATCTGCGCGGCGTTGCCGCTGTAGTTGACCACCACGACCTGGCGCGAGCGTCCGCTGGCCTTGCGGATGCGGCTCTCGTCCGGCTGGCCGAGGTCGATCCACTGCTCGATGTCGCCGGTGTAGTCGCGGCGCCACAGATCCGGTTCCTCTTCGTTGCTGAGGCCGCGGCCGAACTCGAGGCGCTCGTCGGCGAACAGCGCGAAGGTGATCAGCCGCACCATCAGGCGCGCTTCGGTCTCCGATGGATGCTGCGCCAGCACCAGGTCGTGCGAGGCGTAGTAATGCCGGTCCATGTCGGTGACCTGGAGTTCGGCTTTGTAGACGGTGGCCTTGGGCGCCATGAGGAAGGGTCTGCGCGAGGGAGGCGCGATTGTAGGTTAAACAGGCGTCAAGACCGGGCGTCGATGCGGTCACGACCGCATCATTCCGCGACTGCAAGCATGCCGGCCATGCCTGATCCACGCCGTTCCGTCCCCGCCCCGCTGTTCTCCGACACCACGCCGCCCGCATTGCTCGAGCGCGTCGACGCCTGGGATCTGGCCGTTGCCGACGGTCCGGTCATCGCGACCGCGATCCATGACGGTCATGCCCTGCGGCCTTCGCTGCGGGCTCGTGTCGCGCTCGACGACGATGCGCGCTGGCGCGAGGAAGACCCGCTCACCAGCCTGCTGACCCAGGTCGGCGACACGCGCCTGCGAGTGCGCCAGTCGCGCTTCGAGGTCGATCTCAACCGCCCGCGCGCCGAGGCCGTCTACACCGGTCCCGAAGCCTGCTGGGGTCTCGATGTCTGGACGACGCCGCTCGACGATGCCGAGCGCGAGATCTCGCTCGCGCTGCACGACCGCTTCTACGACACGATCGGCGAGCTGATCGATCGCACCGTCGCCCGCTGGGGCAGCGCGCTGCTGATCGACATCCACAGCTACAACCACCGCCGCGACGGACCCGATGCCGCGCCCGCGTCGCAGGACGCCAATCCCGATATCGAACTGGGCATCACCACGCTCGATCCCGAACGCTGGGGCGCGACCGCCAAGCGTTTCGCGAACGTGCTGCGCCGGCATCCGGTGCGCGGCGCGCTGCCCGATGTGCGCTGCAACGTGCGCTTTCCGACCGGCGGCCACTTCCCGGAGTGGGTCTACGCGCACTGGGGCGAGCGCGTCTGCACGATCTCGCCCGAGTACAAGAAGATCTTCATGGACGAATGGAGCGGCCAGGCGGACATCCCCGCGCTGTACGCCTTGCGCGATGGCCTGTCGCATGCGGTCGACGCGGTGCGCCCGGAGTTCCTCAAGTGAGCGGCGGCGTTGCCCGACCCTTGCCGCCGGTGGCCGCGCATGTGGATGAGGCGCTCGCTGCGCTCGATGCACGGCTCGACTGGCTGCTGGCCTTGTCGCCGCTCGACGGTGTCGGCCTGTGGAACGCCTTCGAATCCTCGGGCCGCGCGCTCGAACCCACGCTGCGCTACGTCGATCTCGAAACCGATCTGATCGGAACGCGCCAGGCGCTCGACGCCCTGCCCGTCGCCGGGATCGAATCGCCCGCGCTGCAGTCGCTGCTCGCCGAGAAGCAGGCCGAACTCGGCCGCATGATCGATCTGGTCGAGCAGCGCGACCAGGCCGGTTTCGTCGATGCCAGCGTCGCGCTGTTCGGCGCGGTGGAACCGGAACTGCTGGATCTGGCCGAATGCATCCTCGCGACCGTCGGCAGCAGTGAGCCGCTCTCTGCCGACTGCGGCATCGACGAAGTCCGCGGCCAGGTCGACGCCGAGATCGCCTGGTACCGCGCGCAGGCGCCGGACTTCCATATCGATGTCGTCGTCGACACCGACATCAGTTCGATGCTGATGGTCTCGCACGGCACGTTCTACATCGACGGCAACATCCGCCTGCCGCGTGCGCGCGTGCAGCCGCTGATCCAGCACGAGATCGGCACGCACGTCGTCACCCGCCACAACGGCCGGCAGCAGGCGCTGCGCCAGTTGGAAGTCGGTCTGGCGCACTACGATCCGATGCAGGAAGGCCTCGGGGTGCTGGGCGAATTCCTCGCCGGCTATCTGCCTGGGGAGCGCCTGCGCATCCTGGCCGCGCGCGTGGTCGCGACCTCGATGGCCGCGAACGGCGAACGACTGCCGCCGATCTTCGCCTGCCTGCACGAAACCCACGGCATGCCGACCGACGATGCCTTCGATGTCGCCGTGCGTGCGCGGCGCGGTGGCGGCCTGACCAAGGACGCGGTCTACCTGCGCGGCCTGCGCGATCTGCTCGCCTATCTGCAGGCCGGCGGCGAGTTCGATGCGCTGTTCCTCGGCAAGTTCGCGCTGCCGCAGCTCGAACTGCTTGACGCGCTGCTCGACGACGGCTGGATCGTGCCGCCGGTCCTGCTGCCCCGCTACACCACCCACGAGGATTTCCGCAACCGCCTCGACGCCTGCCGGCGCACGCCGGTCGAGCGCCTCTTCCACACACACCGCACCCCGGAGCACGCTGCATGACGGACGGACATCCCCTGCGTTTCGGCTTCGTCGTCAACGACGTCGATACCGAGCAGGACAACTACACCACGATCCGTCTGGCCCGCCGCGCCCTGTCGCGCGGGCATGAGATCGCGCTGATCGGTCTCGCGGATTTCACCTACGGCGCCGACGGCACCGTGCGCGCCTGTGCGCACATGCCCTGCGGCCGGGACTACGCCGACGATGCGGCGCTGCTCGCCGACCTGCAGTCCGACGAATGTCCGACCGACCGAATCTCGGTGGACGACCTCGATGTGCTGATGCTGCGCAGCGATCCCGCCGACGAGATGGTCGAACGCCCCTGGGCGCCCGGCAGCGGCCTGTTGTTCGCGCAGCTCAGCGCCTTGCACAAGGCGCTGGTGGTCAACGACCCGACGCATCTGACCGATGCCTCGAACAAGACCTACTTCCAGCATTTTCCCGAGGAAGTCCGGCCGGTCACCTGCATCAGCCGCGACGTCGAGGAGATCAAGGCCTTCATCGAAGCGCGCGAAGGCTACGGCGTCATCAAGCCGCTGCAGGGTTCGGGCGGCCAGAGCGTCTTCGTGGTCACGCCCGAAAGCGGCGGCAACCTCAACCAGATGATCGACGCCGTGCTGCGCGACGGCTACGCGATCGTGCAGGAATATCTGCCGAAGGCGAAGGACGGCGACCTGCGCCTGCTGATGCTCAACGGCCGCCCGCTCGAAGTCGACGGCACCTACGCCTGCATCCGCCGCTACAACGACAGCGGCGATGCGCGCAGCAACATCAGCGCCGGCGGCAAGTACGAAATGGCCAGGCCCGATGCCGATGCGCTGCGCCTGGCCGAACTGGTCGCGCCGAAGCTGATCCGCGACGGCATGTATTTCGTCGGCCTCGACATCGTCGGCGACAAACTGATGGAAGTGAACGTCGACACGCCCGGCGGCATCAACATGGTCGAAGAGCTGACCGGACTCGACTTCTCCGGCCGCATTCTCGACGACCTCGAACGCAAGCTGCGCCTGCGAGCGCACTACGGCCGCACCCTGAGCAACGTCGAACTGGCGATGCTGTAGGCGCCTTGCGGAGGCGGCGCCACGCGATCAGGACGAGCAGAACGCATCCCTGCGTCTGCAGGGATGAAGCGGCGAGCGCGACGCGTGGGCCCCGCCGCGGCGTCGGATCGCGCACGGCGCCGGACGCCCGCCGCACTCAGCCGGGCGCCGGCCCCGCCGGCACCGGTGCATTCCCGCCGCGCACCACGCGCACCGGCACCGATTTTCCCGCCGGCACATGACTGTCGATCGCATGGTGCGAGACCGGGATCAGCGGATTGCATTCGGGGTAGTAGGCGGCGATGCAACCGCGTGGAATGCGGTACGGAATCGCGCGTAGACCGCCGACTTCCCGGACCTCGTGATCGTCGAAATCGGCGGCCAGCGTGATCTGCTCGCCGTCGTCCAGACCGAGTTCGACGATGTCGTCGGCATTCATCAGCGCCACGCGACGCGTGCCTTCGATACCGCGGAAGCGGTCGCGGTAGCCGTAGACCGTGGTGTTGAACTGGTCGTTGCTGCGCACCGTCAACAGGCGGTAGCGCCCTGGCCGGTCTTCGAAGCCGGTCGCGCAGATCA
The DNA here is from genome assembly GCF_021191705.1 of Proluteimonas flavola. GTDB lineage: Bacteria > Pseudomonadota > Gammaproteobacteria > Xanthomonadales > Xanthomonadaceae > Luteimonas > Luteimonas flavola. The sequence goes on along the minus strand of NZ_JAIWPU010000021.1, from coordinate 95,022 downwards.
CGTCGGGCACGTGGAATTCCGCCTTGCCGCTCCCGGTGGACCAGCGCCGTTCGCGCGCCGCGACCGGGCGCGGGAAACCGCCGGGCGTGTACAGACGTGCGTTGAAATCGCGGAACTGCTCGGGATAGGTCTCTTCGATCGCATCGCGGACGCGTGCGTAATCGCGCACCCAGCCCTGCCACGGCACGCAGGCGGCGCGCTCGGGCGGCAGGATCGCCTGCGCGAGCGCGGCGACGATCGCGGGCTCGGAACGCAGCATCGGGCCGGCCGGCGGGCTGGTGCCGAACGAGGCATGGATGCAGGTCGTGCTGTCCTCGATGCTGACACGCTGCGCCACGCCGTCCTGCACGTCCTCCTCGATACGGCCGAGGCACGGCAGCAACAGTGTTTCGCGTCCGCACAGCAGATGGTTGCGGTTGAGGTGCGTGGCGACCTGCAGGCTCAGCGCGAGCCCGCGCCAGGCAGGTTCGAGCCGGCCGGTATCCGGCGCGGCGCGGGAGAAATTGCCGCCGAGCCCGATGAAGGCCTCGACGCTGCCGTCGAGGATGCCTTCCACCGTGCCGACCGTATCGAGCCCCTTTTCGCGCGGCGGCTCGAAGCGGTACTGCGTGGCGAGCCTGTCCAGCGGCACGAGTTCGGGCTTTTCGGAAATGCCGACCGTGCGCTGACCCTGCACGTTCGAATGCCCGCGCACCGGGCAGATGCCGGCGCCCGGACGACCGACGTTGCCGCGCATCAACGCGAGGTTGCAGACCATGCGCACGTTGTCGACGCCGTGACGATGCTGGGTCAGGCCCATGCCGTAGATCAGGATCGACGACTCGGCCTGCGCATAGACCGCGGCGACACCTTCGATGTCGGCGCGCGACAGGCCGCTCTCGCGCTCGATCCCGGTCCAGTCTGCAGCGCGTAGCCAGGTCTCGAATGCTTCGAAGCCGTTGGTGTGGGTCTCGATGAAGCCGGCATCGAGCACGCGGGCGCGGCCTGCCGCCTGCGCCGCGTCGTCCAGATCCAGCAACGCGCGCGCCAGGCCCTGCATCAGCGCGATGTCGCCGCCCGCGCGCACCGGGAAATAGGCGTTGCTGATCCGCGTCGATGCGCCGGTCGCCATCGCCAGCGGTTCCTGCGGATTGGTGAAGCGCTCCCAGCCACGTTCGTACAGCGGGTTGAAGGTGATGATCTCCGCGCCGCGGCGCGCGGCCTCCTGCAGTGGATGCAGCATGCGCGGACTGTTGACGCCGACGTTCTGTCCGAACGAGAGGATGCAGTCGCAGTGCTCGAAATCCTCCAGCAGCACCGTGCCGACCGGTACGCCGATGCTGCGCGGCAGTCCGACCGACGTGCTCTCGTGGCACATGTTGGAGCTGTCGGGCAGATTGTTGTTGCCGTACAGACGTGCCAGCAGGCCGTACATGTACGAGGTTTCCAGCGATGCGCGTCCCGAGGCGTAGAACACCGCGCGTTCCGGTGCCATGTCGCGCAGCACGCGGCCGGCGATCGCGAACGCCTCGTCCCAGGGCACCGGCACGTAGCGGTCGGTCTCCGCGTCATAGCGCATCGGTTCGACCAGCCGGCCCTGCGCTTCGAGCGCATGATCGTCCCAGGTCAGCAGTTCGGTGACGGTGTGCTGCGCGAAGAACGCGGCATCGACGCGGCGCGTGTCGAGTTCCCACATCGTCGCCTTGGCGCCGTTCTCGCAGAATTCGAACCGGTGCGGTTCGGCAGGCTTGGCCCAGGAACAACTGACGCAGGCGAAACCGTCGATCTTGTTCTGGCGCTGCAGCTGCCGCGTGCCTTCAATCGTCTGCGCGCCATCGCCGGTGCCGTGGCGCAGCAGAGACCGGACCGAACCCCAGCCCCCCGCAGGCGCCTCGTAAGGCTTGAACGTGGGATGCGACTCGGTCATGGCGGACTCCGGCTTTGACTTGGCGCCTTACCGTCGCCCAGCGCGCCTGCCTTCCACGTGAAGTCCCGGCCCATGGCATGCCGACGCACCCGCGTGCAGGCGGCCTGCATGCAGGATGTCGCCAAGCTGCGTTGCCCCTGGTGTCGCGTCAGGCATCAGATGCCGGCCTGCACTTGCCCTCGGCGCGCAGCCTGCGACATCTGATGCGGGACGCGACACCAATGCGGAGAGCGTTTCGAGACGCTGGTCGATGCCAGCGCCGGCGATGCGGACGATGTCGAGGACTGTCCGGTGCGCTGCCACCCCATCGAAATGCATCTGGCCGTCGATGACGACGGCATCCGGCTCGAAACCGGGGGCGAGGCGTGAGCGCTTCAGCCGAGGTCGAAGCCGGTGGGCGTGAGTTCCCAGAACGTGCGCACCAGGGGCGCAGCGTCCTCCCACCCGGTGTCGGGATCGCGTCGCAACCGCATCCAGCCGTCGCGCAACTGCGCTTCGCATTCGCTCCATGACCGGTCTCCCAGATATTCACGGGACATCCGTCCATACACTCTGCACAACTCGACATCGTCAACGTTCACGTCGGCTTCCTTGTCGAAAGATGGATGCGGTCACGGTCCACCGCCGCATCCTGTCGACAGCATGTGAAACCTATGCAGACAAGGTCTGTTCGGTAACGCACGTAGACCCGCCGGCCCTATGCGCGGTGCCGTACATACGACACCGCATTCACACTGGAAAATCCATACTCGTTCATCAATGGATCTGATCGCCGCGCATGAAGAAGAAAGCGCCCTGGATGCCGCTCAATGGATTGCTGCAGGACCTGCCCGATGACGTGTGTGACCGCGTGGGGAATGAAGTCCTGCTGGTCGACATGCCTGCGGGCAAGGTGCTGCACGAAGCCGATGTGGTCCAGACCACGCTTTATTTCCCGCGTGAAGGCATCGTCTCGCTGATGTATGCGCTCGAGAGCGGCGACACCAGCGAGTTCGCGATGGTCGGCAACGAAGGCGTGGTCGGTGTCGGCCTGCTGACGGGCGCCCGCAGCGTGCCGACGCGCGCCGTGGTCAAGGTCGGGGGCGAGGCGCTGGCCCTGCGTGGCGAGTTCGCGATCCGCGAGTTCCAGCGCGGTGGCGCGTTCCAGCAGATCCTGCAGCGCTATTTCCAGGCCCTGTTGACCCAGACCGCGATGACCGGCGTCTGCAACCGCCACCACACGGTCGACAAGCAGCTCTCGCGCTGGCTGTTGCTGGTCAACGACCGGGTGGGTTCGGCCGAGATCAAGATGACCCAGGAACAGATCGCGCATCTGCTCGGCGTCCGCCGCGAAGGCATCACCGAGGCCGCGCGCCGCCTGCAGGAGGATGGCTGCATCCGTTACAGCCGTGGTGTGATCCAGGTGCTCGACCGCGAATGCCTGCTGGCGCGCACCTGCGAGTGCTATGGCGTGGTGCGCACCGAATACGACCGGCTGCTGCGGCCCACGCTCGACGGCTGAGAACAGCGTCCTGTCGCATCGTCACGGCATGTTGCACCGGCGCGGTGAGCATGGACGCACGTCCAAGGGAGCCGCCCCATGAGCCAGACACCCCCGCGCATCTTCAGCAGCCGGGAGCACATCGACGCGATCGAACGATGGATCGTCCAGCTCGACGACGAGGCCCGGGTGCGGGTCACGCTCGAGGACGGCAGTGTCGTCGAAGGCACGGTGTCCGCACGGCCGACGCTGGAGGTCTTCCGCGACCGCGATGGCAATGAAGGCCACAACGCGTTGTTGCGACTCGACGATCTGGAACGCCCGGAGACCGCCCATCACGCGTGGCTCGGCGACATCCGCGAGGTCGAGCAGCTCCGAACCGCCTGAGGTCGCCGAACGCTCAGCCGTCGCAGCGCACGCGGCGGGCGCTCCCGCCGGCCTCGTCGCCGACGAACAGCGCATCCGGACCGTCCAGGCGCAGGATGCGCACGTCGGTCCAGGCCTCGCCCTCGCCTTCGTAATCCGCATCCACACGCACCGCATGGCCGTCGAGCACCCGTACCGATGTCGGCGTCGCGATGCTTTCGTGGAAGCGCAGCGCGCCGGGTTCGATCTGCAGGGCCATGTCGCTGCCGCCGGACCTGCAGGCCGCCTCGTCGGCATCCCAGCGGCCGAGGAAACGATCGGGAATCAGCACGGCGGCGTCACCATCGCCCGGTTCGCCCGGTGGCGGCATCGACGCAGGGCGCGCGCAGCCCCGGAACGGCCCACGCCCGTCGATGGTCAGCTGTCCGGTCAACGGAAAGTGCGCGCCGGACATGTCGTCCTCGCAGCGCATGCGGCGCACGATCACGACGATGTGGCCGGTCGCATCGGACGCATCCAGGCGCAGGCCATCCGCCGTCATCGAGCTGCGCACGTCGGAAAACAGCCGGCCCGCTTCTTCCGGACCGCTCAACACGATCGCCCCGCGCTCGAAGCGTGCCTGCCAGAACGGTTCGTTGGTGGACACGACCACGTCGTCGTCGCTGCTCGCGGCCGGCGCCGCGGTCTCGGGTGCCGCCGTGAGAGGCGCAGCGGCGCTGTCCGGCGTGGCGGCGGGTCGGCAGGCGGCCAACAGCAATGCAGCAGGCAGCAGCAGGTGGATCGGGCGGGTTCGCATGGCGGGGCGTCCTCGGAACGGCGTGCGCCCAGCATCGCCGGTCGCGTGTTCATTTTTGGTCATGCGTCCTGGAAACCGTCGCAAGCGCATGATTGCATTGCGGTTTTCGCTGCAGCGCAGCATCGGGCGATGCGTCGATTTCCGGAAAAAATATCCAACATATTCAATGTGTTATAGTTTCGGACCTTCGCTGATATTGCCGGAGGTCCGTCATTCCAGTCGTCCGTAATCTCGCCGCGCTGTTCGTTGGCGTCGCCCTGCTGCTGATGGGTAGCGGCCTGCTCGGCACCCTGCTCGCGGTGCGCGGCCGGATCGAGAACTTCGACGACCAGACGATGGGCCTGATCATGTCGGGCTACTTCGTCGGCTTCTTCCTCGGCACCTATCTGGCGCCCGGCCTGATCCAGCGGATCGGCCACATCCGCGCATTCGCGTTCTATTCGGCGCTGGTCGCCGCGGCGATCCTGCTGCATCCGGTGTTCGTGAATCCCTGGGCCTGGGGCGCGCTGCGCGTGCTGACCGGCGTCGGCCTCGTCGGCCTGTACACGGTGATCGAAAGCTGGCTCAACGTGCAGGCGCCGCCGGACAAGCGCAGCCAGGTGTTCGCGGTCTACATGGCGGTGAACCTGCTGGCGCTGGCCGCCGGCCAGTGGTTCATCAGCTTCATGGATCCGTCGACCTTCGTGCTCTTCAGCGTCGTCGCGATCTTCATCTGCGTCGCGGCGTTGCCGGTCGTCGCCAGTCGCATGGTGCAGCCGACGCTGCCGGCGGTGCCGCGACTTGCACTCGCGGCGCTGTGGCGCGCGGCACCGGCCGCAGCCACCGGCTCGCTGCTGGCAGGTCTGGCGATGGGCGGCTTCTGGGGCATGGGCGCGGTCTACGCGACCGGGCTCGGCCTCGATCTACAGGGCATCGCCGCGCTGATGAGCGCGACGATCCTCGGCGGCGCGCTGCTGCAATGGCCGATTGGTCGCGCCTCGGATCGCGGAGATCGCCGCACGACGCTCGCGATCATCTGCGCGATCGCGGCGGTGATCGGCGTGGCGATGATGTGCGCCGCCGATCGCTCGCATGTCGTGCTGTTCGGCCTGTTCTTCCTGTTCGGCGGCGTGGCGTTCGCGATCTATCCGCTGTGCGTCGCGCACCTGCTCGACCATCTGCCGGTCGAGGACACGCTGTCGGGCTGTTCGAGCCTGCTGCTGCTCAACGGTGTCGGCTCGGCGATCGGCCCGGCGCTCGCAGGTGCGGCGATGGTGCGCTTCGGGCCGTCTGCCCTGCCCGCCTCGTTCGCGATCGTGCTCGGCGCGCTGGCGATCATCGCCGCGGGCCGTCGCCTGATCCGTCAGCGCGACCGCGACCATCCCTCCGTCTTCCACCCGATGCTGCGGACCACCCCGTCCGCGCTCGAACTGTTGCCTGAAACCGGCCCCGCTCCCGAGGGCCCCGACCTTTCCAATCCACCCCACAAGGACCCACGTTGACCCAGAACCCCACCACACCCGACCTCACCCCCGCCAATACCCCGTTCGTGCCGCGACTGATGCTCGCGACCGATCTCGACGGCACCTTCCTCGCCGGCTCGCCCGCGCATCGCCAGCAGCTCTACCGCCTGGTCGACCGCCATCCCGAGATCCGCCTGACCTTCGTCACCGGCCGCGGCCTCGAAGCCGTCATGCCGCTGCTGTCCGACCCCAGCCTGCCGCGGCCCGACTACGTGATCTGCGACGTCGGCGGCACCGTCGTCGACGGCCACACCCTGCAGCCGATCCAGCCCTTGCAGACGCGCATCGACCGTCGCTGGCCGGGCGAGCGCGCTGTGGCCGATGCGATGACCGCCTTCACCGGCCTCGTGCGCCAGGACGTGCCGCAGGAACGCCGCTGTTCCTACTTCTGCGAACCCGAGGCGCTGGCCGGCGTGCGCGGCGACATCGAAGCGACTGCGCGCAAGCTCGGCTGCTCGGTGCTGTACTCGGCCGACCGCTACCTCGACATCCTGCCGCCCGACACCGACAAGGGCCGCACGCTCGCCGCGCTCGCCGACCATCTGGCGCTGCCGCGCGAACACGTGCTCGTCGCCGGCGACACGCTCAACGACCTGTCGATGTACACCTCCGGCTTCCAGGGCGTATGCGTGGGCGAATCCGAGCCCGCACTCGTGAAGGCCACCGACCAGCTGTCGAACGTGTTCCAGGCGCAGGCGCCGGGCTGCGGCGGCATTCTCGAGGCCATCACCCATTTCGACCTGCTCGAAACCGACGATCCCTATCTGCGCCAGACCATCGAACGCACGACAGGCCAGTCGGATCTGGTGATGGTCTACCACCGCCTGCCCTACGAGGAATACGTGGAGGACGGCCAGCGCAAGCGTCGGCGCCCGACCTCGCCCAACGGCATCATTCCCAGCCTGCTCGGCTTCTTCGGCAGCGGCCGGAAAGGCTCGTGGGTGGCGTGGAGCGTCGACGATCCCACACTCGGCAAGTTCGAGCCGCGCACGCCGGTCGACGCGGATGCCTATCCCGATCTCACCGTCGCGCGCGTCCCGTTGACCCAGGCCGAGGTCGACGCGTTCTACAAGCGCTTCTCGAAGGAAGCCTTCTGGCCGATGCTGCACACGTTCTGGGAACGCGCGCGCTTCAGCGAGGACGACTGGACCATCTATCTGCGCGTGAACCGAAAGTTCGCCGAGGCCACCGCCGCCGAAGCGGCGCCCGGCGCGACCGTGTGGCTGCACGACTACAACCTGTGGATGGTGCCGGCCTATCTGCGCGAACTGCGCCCGGACGTGCGCATCGCGTTCTTCCACCACACCTATTTCCCGTCGGCCGACGTGTTCAACGTGGTGCCGTGGCGCCGCGAGATCCTCGGCAGCCTGCTGCAGTGCGACTACATCGGTTTCCACATCCCGCGCCAGGTCGAGAATTTCGTCGACGTGGTCCGCGGCGCGATGCCGACAGAAACGCTGGCCCGCGAAGGCTGTGCGCCGCGCTTCCTGACCTACGGATGTGCCGTCGGCCTGGACGAGACCACGACGCGCATCCGCGTCGGCGATCGCGTCGTCGGTCTCGGCGCGCATCCGGTCGGCACCGACATCAAGCGCATCGAAACCGGGCTGGCGCACCCGCGCGTGCGTGTACGTCTGGAACAGATCCGTCGCGAATTCTCCGGCCGCAAGCTGGTGCTGTCGGTCGAACGGCTGGACTACACCAAGGGCACGCTGGAGAAGCTGCTCGCGTTCGAGCGCCTGCTCGGCGAACAGCCCGAGCTGCGCGGCAAGGTCACGCTGCTGATGATCTGCGTACCGGCGTCCAAGGAAATGACGGTCTACCAGGAACTGCAGACCCAGATCGAACAGGCGGTCGGGCGCATCAACGGCCGCCACGCGATGCTCGACTGGAGCCCCGTGCGCTTCTTCGCCCGCAGCCTGCCGTTCGAGGAAGTGCTGGCGCATTACGCGGCCGCCGACGTCATGTGGATCACGCCGCTGCGCGATGGCCTGAACCTGGTCGCCAAGGAATTCGTCGCCGCGCAGGGTATCGAAGGTTCGTCGGGCACGCTGGTGCTGTCGGAATTCGCCGGTGCCGCCGCCGAACTCAAGGGCGCCGTGCTGACCAATCCGCACGATCTGACCGATCTGGTCGCCGGCCTGCGACAGGCCCTGTCGATGCCCGAGCACGAAGCCGTCGCCCGCCAGCGCCAGTTGTTCGACATCGTCCATTACTACGACGTCGAACGCTGGGGCCGCGACTTCCTCGAAGCCGTCGATACCACCGGCAGCGGCGCCGACCAGCACCGGTATGCGATGCGCGGGTTGGCGGCCTGACCAAAAGCGGGGAGGCCGCCCGCGGAACTCGAAGCGCACGCCGGAACGTGCCGATCAGTGTGGGATGTCAGCCGAGCTCCGGCGCGCCGGGCGCCGCGCCTTCCCCCGCTCGCGCGGCATTGCGTCCTTCACGGAGGGAAGGCCGGGATGGCGGCGAACGGTCGGAATGCGGCGCAGATCGGGCACACGTTCCGTGCGGGTATCTGGATTCAGACATCAGCGTGGCCCGATCCCTCGCCTTGAGCCACCATCGGCTGCACACATGCCACGGGTCAGCCTTCCAAGCGGCGTACGCAACCCGCTGTTCACGCCTCTTTCCCTAGCCTGCCTCGACCTGCCGGCTTGTCCCGTCGGCATCCGCAACGAAGAGGACGCCCCATGCGCGCAGCATCCGCCACCGCTCTCCTGCTCACGTTCGTCCTGGCCGCCTGCGGCGGTGAATCGACGCCTGCATCGCCGACCACCGACACACCACCACCGCCTCCGCCGCCTGCCGCCGCCGAAGAAGCCCCGCCGACCGGCTCGCTCGCTGCGCGCGAAGCCCAAACCGAGCCGTCGAACACGATCAACTACGACTGCGAGGGCACGCGTATCACCCTCGCGCAGGAAGGCGAAGGCGACGACGCCCGCGTGCAGTTCGTCGTCGACGGCGTGACCCTCGACCTGCCGCGCGCCGAGACCGCGCAGGGCGAGCGCTTCGCCGATGCAGACGGCAATGCGTTCTGGCGCCACGGTACCGACGAGGCGCGTCTGGGCCTACAGGGCCAGCATGAGCGCAACTGCGCACGCGTCTACTGAGAACCTGTTCACGATCCCGACGCACGTCGCGTGGCCGTGTTGCGGCCACCCTGCGGGCCGGGCCTGTGGACGTGCAGACCCGCGTCATCGCTCGGTCGCGTACGGACGTACGCGCTCTCGCGCTTCCTTGGCCTGCACGCCCACATGCTCCGCCGCGACATACGCCGAGACCGTGAACAGGTTCTGAGGCATCGGCGCATTCATCGCCTCGGGCAAACGGAGGCGATATGCTCGCCGGGCTCCTCCCCGCCCCCACGCGTCGATCCGCTCCACCCAAGGCAAAAAGGAGACGACCATGCGCTGGTTCACCCCCGTGTTCACTGTGGCCATCGGCCTGTCGCTAGCGGCGTGTTCGCCGACGGAAGCACCGCCCAGCGACGATGCGGCGCCGCCGCCGGCGAGCGGCAGCACCGAAGAGAGGGCCCCCGATCCGGAAACACCGAGCACCGATGCAGCCCCGCTGCCGCAGGTGATGCATTACGACTGCGAAGGCACGCCGGTCGATGCGACATTCGATGGCCGTGGCCAGGTCAGTGTTGCAGTCGATGGGGCCACCCATGTGCTGCGCACCGAAGAAGCCGCGTCCGGCACGAAGTACGTCGATGAAGCCGGTGTCGTGCTGTGGACGCGCGGCGCGAACGATGCGCTGCTGACGCGTCCCGATCATCCCGATCGCACCTGCACGGGCTCGCCTGCGGCACCGGTCTGAGGCTCCGCGTGCGCGCCCCGGGCGCGCGCGCCTTCTTCCGCCTTCATGTGGGAGCGGGGGGGGGGGGGGGGGGGGGGGGGGGGGGGGGGGGGGCGCCGGCGCCGGGGCGGGCCCCCCCCCCCCCCCGCGCGCCCCCCCCCCCCCCCCCGCCGCGCCCCCCCCCCCCCCCCCCCCCCCCCCCCCCCCCCCCCCGCTCCCACAGTCACATCGTTCGTGCGCGGCAGACCTTCGTCTAGCAGGCACGCCGCGCCTGCGCCGCTAAGCTGGGCGGTCGTTTCCCACGACGGTACCCGCCATGTTCCAGCGCGCCACGCGCCTGTCCGTTCGACTCGTCGAACGGTTCCTGCCCGACGCCTACGTCTTCGTCCTGATCTTCACTGCGCTGGCCGCGATCGCCGCCTTCGCGATCGAACAGACTCCGCCGCTCGAGCTCGTCCGCTACTGGGGCACCGGTTTCTGGGAACTGCTCGGTTTCTCGATGCAGATGCTGCTGGTGCTGGTGACCGGCTTCATCCTCGCCAAGACGCCGCCGGTCAAACGCGGCCTCACCTGGATGGCCTCGCGCTGCCGCACGCCGAAGAACGCGATCGTCGTGGTGACGCTGGTCGCGATGGCGGCGAACTGGATCAACTGGGGCTTCGGCCTGGTGATCGGTGCGTTGTTCGCGCGTGAAGTCGCACGCCACGTGAAGGTCGATTACCGCCTGCTCGTCGCGAGCGCCTATTCGGGTTTCATCATCTGGCACGGTGGCCTGTCGGGCTCGATCCCGCTGACGATCGCGACCGAAGGCCATTTCATGCAGTCGGCCATCGGCCTGATCCCGACATCGGAGACGATCTTCGCGCCGTTCAACCTGCTGATCGTGGCCTTGCTGGTGATCGCGATCCCGCTGATCAATCGTGCGATGACGCCCTCGGACCGGGACGCGGTGCTGTTCACCCCGCCGGAAGATCCCGAGCCGCCGGTGCTCGAACAGGATTCGAACCCGGCCGAGCATCTCGAACACGGCTGGATCCTGTCGGTCGCAATCGGGTTCGCCGGCCTGGTGTACCTCGCCGATTATTTCATCGCCGGCGGCGGACTCAATCTCAACATCGTCAACTACGGCTTCCTGATGCTCGGCATCGTGCTGCACCGCACGCCTGCGCGCCTGCTCGCGGCGTTGCAGGAGGCGATCAAGGGCGGCGCCGGCATCGTGATCCAGTTCCCGTTCTACGCCGGCATCATGGCGATCCTCGTCGGCTCGGGACTGGCGACGACGATGTCGGAATGGTTCGTGTCCTTCGCCAGTGCCGGCAGCCTGCCGTTCTGGACCTTCCTGTCGGCCGGCCTGATCAACATGTTCGTGCCGTCGGGCGGCGGCCAGTGGGCGGTGCAGGCGCCGGTGATGATTCCGGCCGCGCAGGCGTTGGGCGCCGATCTGCCGCGCGTGGCGATGGCCGTGGCCTGGGGCGATGCCTGGACCAGCATGCTGCAGCCGTTCTTCGCCCTGCCGCTGCTCGCGATCGCCGGGCTCAAGATCAAGGACATCATGGGCTACTGCCTGATGCTGCTGTTCGCATCGGGCGCGATCATCGGTCTGGTGTTCCTGCTGCTCTGATCGCAGTTTCAGGACCCGCCGCGCGATCGAGGCGCGGCGGGTTCGGTTTCACTCCGCGTGGCGTTCAGCGATCTCCGCCAGCCGCGCATCGAGCGCCTCGCGCGGCCACCAGCGTCCACGCGCCATGACGCCCAGCGGCGCCTGCGCATGCGACAGGTCCTCGCACGGATCGCCGGCCAGCAGCACCAGATCCGCGCGGCGGCCCACCTCGACGGTGCCGAACGCGTCCGGCGTGCCGAGCGCCTGCGCCGCATTGCGCGTGCCGGTGACCAGCACCTCATACGGTGTCAGACCGGCAGCCTGCATCATCGCCATCTCGCGATGGATCGAGAAGCCGGGCACGTTGAAGAACTGCGGCGCATCGGAGCCGAGCACGATCGGCGCGCCGCCATCGTGCAGCGCCTTCAGCAGATCGCGCCGCAACGTCACCAGTGCCTGCGCCGCATCGGGCTGGAACGTGTCCCGCGCCGCGTACTCGTGCTTGGCGCGCCGCCAGCGCTCGCGCTCCGCCACCGGCATGTAACGCATCTCCGGCCACTGCAGCATCGCTTCGGGCGTCGCGGACGAGGCCATGTGTTCGACCAGGGTCAGCGTCGGCACATTCCAGGTGCCGGCCGCACGCGTGCGGGCGACGGCCTCATCGATGCGGCCGCGATCGGCCCACTGCACCCAGCCGCTGCCGAACCAGCCCGCTTCGCGGTCGCCGGTATCGGTGCCCGGCGGCACGAGGAACTCGATGTAGCGGTCGAGGTGATCGATCGAGGCCTGCTTCGCATCGAGCGCCACGTCCAGCGGGACGCCTCCGGGAATATGGCCGGCGAACGGAATGCCGACCGCGTGCGCGGTCTCCGCCATGCGCGGATACGCATCGGCCGGGATGCTGCCGATCTTGACCAGGTCGAAACCCGCGGCGTGATGTGCGCGCACGTCGCGAGCCGCCTCGTCGGCATCCTGGCTGCGCAGCCACGGACTGGCGACGACCAGCGTCGGGCCATCGACCTCACCGCGTTCGATGCGCGCACGCAGTTCCGGATGCGAGGCGTTACCCGACATGTTGCGCACCAGCGTGACGCCGTTGGCCAGATACAGATCGAGCGTGTCCTGCACGTAGGCCGGATCGTCACCGCCCGGCACATGGCCATGGAATTCCGCGAGACCCGGCATCAGCACCCGGCCCTTGCCGTCGATGCGCGTCGCGTCGATGGGCACTTCGACGCTGTCGCGCGGGCCGATGGCGCTGATGCGGCCATCGTGGACGACTACCGTCTGCGAGGACAGACGCACGTCGCGGTCCATCGGCAACACGTCGACATCGACGAATGCGAACGTGCCGGCAGTGCCGGCGTCCGTGGTCGTTTGCGCCTGCGCCGCGCCCGCCAGCAGCAGGCTCGTGGCCGCCAGGCCCTGCCACCACCTCATGTGGACGGACGCGCGTGCAGCGCGACATTGAGCTGGTCGATCACGACGATCCAGTCGGCGTCCTCGATGCGTTCCTCGCGCAGCAGCTGCGCCTGCGACTCCGTCCAGAACGGCGCTTCTTCCAGGCGTACGTCGTCCGGCAACGGACCGTGTTCGGCGATGAAGGCGCGGATGGATGCTTCGTCGTTCGGCAGGCCCAACTGGGCGAAGAGTTCTGAAAACGGATGGACGGTCGGTTCCACGGTGCACTCCAGGTCGGTCGTGCCCCGAGCCTAACGCGGCCCGCGTCAACGCCACTTCAGGCGCACCTGGTTTCCGGATGCCGGAAACGCGAACCGCCCGGCAAGCGGGCGGTTCGGTCGAGACGTGTGCAGCGGTGCGTGCTAACTGGCGACCTTCCTGGCGACCGTCAGGCCCAGCACGAACAGCACGACAGCGATGATGATGGCCGCCCAGAACAGGAACTTCGCGATGCCCATCGCGCCACCGGCAATGCCACTGAAGCCGAGCGCGCCGGCGACGAGGCCGATGACGGCGAAAATGATGGCCCACTTGATCATGAAACGTTCTCCTTGCGGGACGGCGCGAGCGCGCGCCGCCAGTGGCCGGAATCTTCCACCGCGTGCGGTGCGGGCCGCGTGAACGAACACCCGCGGCTTGCTTCAACGCATACGCTTGGCGAGCGCGCGCGACACGCAGACCATCCAGCCGAGGATCAGCACGACCACCGTCTTCTGGGCGAGACCACGCGGTGCATCGCGCCACGCGGCGAGGATCCACACCGACGCGAAACACAGCAGCGCCCACGGCAATGCCCATCGCGCCGTCCGCCGCCAGTGCGGATCGCGCAGGAAGGCGAGCGCCTGCACCACCGTGCCGGTCGTGGCGAACAGGAACGCGCCCTGCGCGGACACGCCATGGATCAGGCTTTCCAGCGAGCGATCCAGGCCCGGCATGTCCATCCACGCGTAGGCGGTGATCGACAGCGACATGCCCGCGAGCGCGAACAGCAGCAACGCCGCCGCGCTGCGTGCCGGTGGCGCATGCGCCTCGCGCAAGGCCCAGCCCAGCGCGACCATGCCGACGCCGAGCGCGACATAGGCGATCTGCAGCAGCGGACCCCAGGCACCGATCAGATACAGGCTCATCTGGCTGGCGACCGGATCGAGCTCGGGACGCAGCAGATGCAGCGCGATCGCCGCGGTGACGAATGCGGCGAGACTCGCGGCCGCGATGTGGCGGGCGCGGCGGATCGCCGGGCGCCGCGCAGGGAAGACAGGTGCGGACATCGGGAACAGGTGTCGGAAACTCGCGACCCATGCTACCGGAGCCGTCACGTTCCGCTAGCTGCCTACGCGTGACGATGCGGACCACTCCGCAATCCCGTGCCCCGATGCCGCGCGACACCCGCAACCGACACGCCGCGATCCGCCTGCCCGACCTGCGCATCGACAGCTGCAACCTGCCCCTGCGCGATCCCGATGGTGATGGCTTCCTCGGCGACCGCGCGAGCCAGACCGCGTTCCGGCGTTTCCTCGATGCGCGACGCCGGCACCATTTCACCGGACGCCGCGATCCCTTCGGCCGCACTGCGACGCATGCCATCTCCAAGAAGGAGATCGATCTGGTGCTGGTCGGTGGCGACGCCGATGCCGCGCATCTGGTGCACGCCGCGGTCGAAGATCATGCGCACCAGCTCGCCGGTGTGGTGCGTGGATTTCTGGAAACCGACGAATGGCACGGCGTGCGCCGCATCGTCATCGGCGGCGGATTTCCGGGCAGTCGCGTCGGCGCCCTGTCGGTGCGCCGCGCCGCGCGTCTGCTCAAGCTCGCGCGCAGCGGCGTGGATCTGTCGCTGCTGCGCCACGACGGCGACGATGCCGGCCTGCTCGGCTGGGTGCCGCTGGCCCCGGCCGCGACGCATCGGCACGACGCCTTCCTCGCCGTCGACATCGGCGGCACCAATATCCGCTGCGGCATCGTCGCGCCGCATTTCGACCAGCGCGACGACGGCAGCCGCGCCCGCGTGCTCGAACGCAGCCAGTGGCGCCATGCCACCGAATCGCCCGATCGCGAGGAGGCCGTGACCCGGATGGCGGCCATGCTCAACGGCCTGATCGCGCATGCGCGCACGCTGGGGCTACGGCTGGCACCGTTCGTGGGCATCGCCTGCCCGGGGCAGATCGCCGTCGACGGGCGCATCCTGCACGGCGCGCAGAACCTGCCCGGCGACTGGGAGGCCGAGCACTTCCGGCTTGCGGATGTGGTGCGGCTACGGCTGGATCGCATCGGCAAGCGCGCCCCGCTGGTGCTGCTGCACAACGATGCCGTGGTGCAGGGGCTCAGCGAGCGCCCGCGCATGGCGTCCGTCGAGCGCTGGGGCGTGCTGACCATCGGCACCGGCCTGGGCAACGCCAGCTACACCAACCACCGCGCCTGAACCGCACGGAGGGCGCCAGGCCGGCTCTGGGCCCCCGGGTGGTATGCTCGATCCTCGGGCCGCGCCCGATCCGTGCGCTCCGCGCGACCTGAGCCGTCGCCCGCCTCGCTTTCTCTCCCGCGTGACCGCCCCGTTCGGGGCTCCGCTCACAGGAAGCTTCGTGCCCGGTTACTCCACACGTATCGTGACCGTCCAGGTCGGTGGCCATGCCTACCGCCTGCGCGTGCTCGACGATCTGCAGCAGTTCGCCGATCCCGATGGCCATGGTGCGGATCTGGGAATTTCGTCGGCGCAGTGGTCGTTGTTCGGTCAGCTCTGGCCGTCGGGTCGCCTGCTCGCGCAGACGATGGAACGCGCGGATGTGGCCGGCAAGCGCATTCTCGAGACCGGCTGCGGGATCGGCCTGTCGAGTCTGGTGCTGCAGCGTCGCGGCGCGCTCGTGGTCGCGTCGGACATCCATCCGCTGACCGAAGGATTTCTCGCGTACAACGCGGCGCTCAACGCGCTGGACGCGGTGCACTACCGGCAGATGCGCTGGGACATCGAACTCACCACGCTGGGCCGGTTCGACATGATCATCGCGTCGGACGTGCTCTACGAGCGTGCGCACGCGGCGCTGATGGCCGATGTGGTCGAGCGCTACGCGCAGCCGAGCGCCGAGGTCGTGATCAGCGATCCGGGCCGCGGCAACAGCGCCGCGCTGAGCCGGCTGCTCGACGCGCAGGGATTCTCGCTGCACGAGTCGCGCGCGGGTCTCGACAACGCGGCGGATGCACTGCCGCGCGGTCGGGTCCTGCATTACCGCCGTGCGATGGGCCGCCTGCAATGAGCGCGCGTGCCGATTGCGACCGCTGCGATGCCGTGTGTTGCCGCCTCACGGTGGTGCTGCAGCCGGGCGACGTCGTCCCGGAACGTTTCACCGATGTCACCGACGCCGGACTGCCGGTCATGGCGCGTGACGAGGAAGGCTGGTGCGTCGCCATCGACAGCGCCCGCATGTGTTGTTCGATCTACGAAAGCCGTCCTGACGTCTGCCGACGTTTCGTCATGGATGGTCCCTACTGCCGCGACATCCGTGCCGATTACATCGAGCGCGGCAGTCGCGGCATCCCGCTGGCGATGTATTGACGGAGTCCACCGGATGTCCCGCACCAAAACCCCGAGTCCCCCGCAGTCCGACACGCGTCACCTGTTCGCAGGCGCGCGCAAACCCAACGAGCGTGGCGCATCGCTGACCAGCGACCGCATCGCCGACGATCTGGCCTCGTTCCGCAAGTCGGGCGGCAAGATCGAAGTGCTCGGCAACACGCGCACCCTGACCCGCATCGACGCACCCGCGGCGCCGCCGGTCGAAGCCGCGCCGCGCAAACGCCGCGCGAGCTGATCCACCGCCGTCGTTTCGACGACGGCGCGTCGATCCACGTGTCCCTATCGTGTGGGCCTGACTTCCAGGAGCCGCCCACATGTCGCCGACGCCGCCGATCCGACCGTTCGACGCCACCCCCCTGCTCGATCGCGTGGTGCTGGTCACCGGCGGCGCGCAGGGCATCGGGCGCGGCATCGCGCAGGCGGTGCTGGGCGCCGGCGGACGCGTGGTGATCGGCGATCTCGACCGCGATGCGGGCAAGGCCTGCCTGGCGGAATGGGACGTCGGCGAACGCGCACGCTTCCTGCCGCTGGACGTGTCGCGCGAAGCTTCGGTCCACGCCTTCGCGTTCAAAGCACTCGCGGCATTCGGGCGCATCGACGGCCTGGTCAACAATGCCGGTCCTGCGGATCCCGTGATCGACGACGTGTCGAAGCTGTCGCTGGTCGACTGGCGACGCTTCATCGACGGTCATCTGACCGGCACCTTCCTGTGCAGCAAGTACGCGCTGCCCGCGCTGCGCGAAGCGCGTGGTGCGATCGTCAACATCGCATCCAGCCGGGTGCTGCAGTCCGAGCCGCACACCGAAGCCTATGCCTCGGCCAAGGGCGGCATCGTGGGATTCCCCCATGCGCTGGCGATCAGCGAAGGGCCGCAGGTGCGGGTCAACGCGATCAGTCCGGGCTGGATCGTCACCGACGACTGGCGCAAGCCGTCCGCGCGGCGCGCGCCGAAACTGTCCAAGCGCGATCACGGCCAGCACCCGGTGGGTCGCGCTGGCGTGCCCGACGACATCGGCGCGCTTGCGGTGCATCTGCTTTCCGACGCCGCTGCGTTCATCACCGGCCAGAACCTCGTCGTCGATGGCGGGATGACGCGGAAGATGCAGTACGCGTGACGCAGGCGTCACGCTGCACCCCGAGTGCTGAACCGCCATCGCGGATGCCCGCGTTTTTCATCTGCGATTGTGCGGGCGACTGCAAGCATGCGGTCCTGTCATCCGCACGGAGAACACCCATGAAGCCGATCCGTACCCTTGTCGCCCTTGGCCTGCTGTCGCTGGCGGACACGAGTCTCGTCCACGCACAGACCTATGGCCCGCAGGACGAAGGACGCCGCTTCAACGACGGTAGCCGTGTGGTCTGCAACGAGGTCGAAGTACGTCGCAACACCTCCGATCCGAACCGCGTCGGCGGTACTGCTGCGGGCGCCGTGATCGGTGGCCTGGTCGGCAACCAGATCGGCAGCGGCAACGGCCGCAAGCTGGCCACGGTCGGTGGCGCCGTCGCAGGTGGTGCGATCGGTCGCAACGTCCAGGGCAATCGTCAGGAAGCCAACGGCAACCGCGTCGTAGAAACCCATTGCGAGCGTGTGCGTCGCTGATCCCGGAACGCCTGTTCCGACGATTCGATCACCCGAGACGGGTCGGCCATGCGCCGGCCCGTTCGCGTATGCGCGGGTGTCACCAGACCAGATCGTCCGGCACCGCGTACTTCGGATCGTCGTAGTCGCCGTCGCCGCCCTGCGCTGGCGTGTCGTCGGCATGGTCGAGCACGATGGCCCGTGGATCGCGCTCGCGCACCCGCGCCACGACGGCGCGCGGCAAGAGTAAGAAGCTGCTGTCCAGGCGCGCGATCACCAGCGCGCCGCTGGCCAGCTGGCGCGCCTGCGCGTCATCGACCACGACGCTGCGGATGCCGCCGTCGACGGCGAAGCGGTAGGCCCGCTCACCGGTCGACTCGACCCGGTTGTCGGCGATCAACTGCCGCGCCTGGCCACGACGCTCGCGTTCGCGGGCTTCCTCGTTGCGGGCATGCGCGAGCGCGCGATCGCGCTCGGCCTTCTCCTGGCGCAGGCGTTCGGCCTCGCGCTGGGAATCGGTCTTGGCCGTGGGCTGTTTGCCGTGCCGCGCCCTGGTCTGCTCGCGCGCGATTTCGGCGACCTTGCCCTTCTTGACCAGACCGGCCTTCAACAACTGTTCCTGCAGCGGATTGCGCATGCCACATCGTCCACGGTGTACGGACGTCGATGATAGCGGCTGCGCGATTTCCGCCGCGGCGCTATCGTGCCGCGATGGATCCACTGCCCTATCTCGCCGGCTATCCGGCCGATGTCCAGATGCGCGCGCGCGCATTGCGCGACGACGGCCGTCTCGGCGACTACCTCACCCGGCGCTATCCCGAACCGCACGCGATCCGCAACGATCGCCAGCTCTACGACTATGTGCAGGCACTCAAGGACCGGTACCTGCGCCAGTCCACGCCACTGCACAAGGCGATCTACGACGGCAGGCTGCAGGTGCTCAAGCACGCGCTGGGCACGCATACGACCGTGTCCCGCGTGCAGGGCGGACGGCTCAAGGCGAATCGCGAGATCCGCATCGCCAGCGTGTTCCGCGAGGCGCCTGCGGCATTTCTCGAGATGATCGTCGTGCACGAACTCGCGCATCTGAAGGAAAGCGACCACAATCGCGCCTTCTACAAGCTGTGCACCCACATGTCGCCGGACTACCACCAGTTGGAGTTCGATCTGCGGCTGTATCTGATGCACCGGGACACGCCAGGCGCCTTGCAGGGCTGAGCAGCGCCCAGATGCGATCGTTGATCCAGATGCAACGATCCTTCCCGATCCGCCAGGTCGTTCCATTGGCGATACCTTGCCAGACTTGCGAGCAGGCCGCGGCACGCGGCATCGATCCGTCCACCACGAGTCCCGACCATGTCCAACGCCTTCATCGCCGCCGCCACCCGTCGCCGCAGCCAGTACGCCCTCGGCAAGTCGCTGCCGCTGTCGCAGGCCGACACCACCGCGCTGATCCAGGAAGCCGTGCGCCAGGCGCCCTCCTCGTTCAACTCCCAGAGCTCGCGCGCCGTGATCCTGTTCGGCGACCAGAGCCTGAAGTTCTGGGGCTTCGTCGAGGACGCACTGCGCAAGATCGTGCCGGCCGACGCGTTCGCCGCCACCAAGGCCAAGCTCGACAGCTTCGCGGCCGGCGCCGGCACGGTGCTGTTCTACGAGGACAGCGCACCGGTGAAGGCGCTGCAGGAACAGTTCCCACTGTATGCCGATAACTTCCCGGTGTGGTCGGAACACTCGACCGGCATTGCGCAATACGCCGTGTGGACCGCGTTGGCCGAAGCGAACATCGGCGCGAGCCTGCAGCACTACAACCCGCTGCCCGATGGCGCCGTCGCGGCCGAGTGGGATATCCCGTCGACCTGGAGGCTGCGCGCGCAGATGCCGTTCGGTTCGCACGAAGCCGGTTTCGGCGAGAAGACCTTCATCGACGACGCGACGCGTTTCCGCGTTCACGGCTGATCCCCGCGGCGTATTCCGGCCGCTGGCAGGCCCTGCGTAGAATCGCAGGGCCTTGTCTCGTCCGGAGTTCCCGATGCGCCTGCCGATCCGTCCCACGTCCCTCGCGCTTGCGCTTGCAGGCGCCTGCCTGCTCACCGCATGTGCGTCCGTGCAACGTGGCGAATCGAGCGCTACGCGCGCCAGCGTGGAATCGCCGACGCAGGCTTCGATCTTCTTCGAGCGCTTCACCGACGACTGGATGCGACGCCAGCCGTCGGCATCGACCGCGAGCCGCTACTTCGGCGATGCCGAACAGGCGCGCATGGATCGCCTACTCACGCCGCAGACGCAGGCGTTCCGTCGCGAAACGATCGCGCTCGCGCAGCGCGGACTGACCGAACTGTCGGCGCTCGACCGCGCGTCGATGCGCGACACCGACCGCGTATCCGCCGAACTGATGGACTGGCAGCTGCGCAGTCTCATCGAAGGCGACCGCTACGACGACTACGGTTTTCCGCTGCAGCAGTTTAGCGGCGCCAACGTCAATCTGCCGAATCTGATGACGGTCGTGCATCCGCTGCGCACTGCCGCGGACGCCGACAGCTATCTTGCCCGCCTGGCGCAGTTCGAAGCGCGCATGGACGAGGCGACCGCCCACGCATCGGAGCTCGCTGCGCGCGACGTGTTGCCGCCGCGTTTCATCGTCGAGGCGACCATCGCGCAGATGCGCCGCTTCATCGCCGATGCGCCTGCGCGCAATCCGCTGGTGGCGACGTTCGACACGCGCCTGCAGAGCATCGACTCTATCGACGCATCCGCGCGTGCGGCGCTCGTCGACAGGGCGACGCAAGTCGTCGAAAGCGGCGTCTATCCCGCGTGGTCGCGCGCGATCGCGGAACTCGAACGCCAGTTGCCGCGCACGACCGACGACGCCGGCCTGTGGCGCTTCCCCGATGGCGCCGATGCGTATGCATTCCAGCTGCGGCGTTTCACCTCGACCTCGCTGAGCGCGGAAGAGATCCACGCGATCGGCCTGCGCGAAGTCGCGCGCATCGAAACCGAGATGGACACCATCCTGCGTTCGATCGGTCGCACCGATGGCAGCGTCGAAGCGCGGCTCAAGCAGCTCCGCGTCGATCTCGCCTACCCGGACGACGATGCCGGCCGCGCCGCGATCATGGCCGACATCGACACGATGATGCGCGACGCCGAACGCCGCAGCGATGCGCTGTTCGACATTCGCCCGCGTTCGGCCGTGATCGCGCAACCCTACCCCGAGTACCGCTGGGACAGCGCCGCCGCGAGCTACACCGCGCCGCCGCTCGACGGCTCGCGCCCGGGCGTCTACCAGATGCCGCTGCGCACCGACCGCCTGACCCGCTTCGGCCTGCGCACGCTGGTCTATCACGAGACCGTGCCCGGCCATCATTTCCAGGTCGCGCTGTCGGTCGAGAACGCCGCGCTGCCGAAGTTCCGCCAGACCCGCGCGCTCGGCGGCATCTCGGCCTTCAGCGAAGGCTGGGCGCTGTACGCCGAACGGCTTGCGGCCGAGCAAGGCTGGTACGACGGCGATCCGGAAGGCCGCCTCGGCCAGCTCGACGCCGAACTGTTCCGCGCCCGCCGCCTGGTCGCCGACACCGGCCTGCACGCGATGCGCTGGACGCGCCAGCAGACGATCGACTACGGCATTCCCGCATCCGAAGTCGACCGCTATGTCGTCATGCCCGGACAAGCGACGTCGTACATGATCGGCCAGCTGGAAATCGTGCGCCTGCGCGACAAGGCCCGCGACGCACTCGGCGACCGCTTCGACCCGCGTGCCTTCCACAACCGCGTGCTCCTGACCGGGGTGGTGCCGCTGGAACTGCTGGAGCGCGAGGTGGACGACTTCATCGCCGCGGACACGGTGGCGCAGCAGTGACGCGATCGCGCTGGATGATCACGGGCGCGATGTTCGCGATCGTCGTTGCAGGCATCGCATTCCGGCTTCTGCAGTCGGACGATCGACCGGATTCGACTGTTGCCGCGGCGTCGATTCCCGAGGACGCACCGCGAGCGGCGACGCAGCGGAACGCGGCGCTGCTCGACGCACCGTTCGACTCGGTGCGTTCGGAGCTCGAAACGGCCGCGCGCGGTGGCGATGCAGCGGCTGCATATCGCTTGGGTATGGCGGTCGCGCGTTGCATGCAGTACACGCCGATCACCAGCAGTCGCTTCGATCGCATGCTCTCGGAAGCCGCCGCTGCAGGAAACGGCGTGATCCGGATAGGCGCACGTGCGCTCGGCGACGACGAGACGATCGATCTGTTGCTGTATGCGCATGGCGAACAGTCACGTCTCTGCGCCGACACCGAAAGGCTGCGCGCGGACCCGCCGAAGGAAAATGCGTTCCACTGGGTCGCGATGGCGGCGGAGCGCGGCTATGGGCCGGCAATGGCGGCGTACGGCGACGTGGCGTTCGTCGAGTTCACAGATGATGCCGCGCTTGCAGGCAACGCCAGTGAAGTCGCGCGGCGTCGCGAGCGTGGAAAGACACTGCTCTACACCGCAGTCGCTGCCGGCGAGCCGGATGCGTTCATGGCCAGCGCCCGCGCGCATGCAGTCGACGGCTGGCTGACGCCCGACCCTGTTCTGGCCTACACGCACCTGCTCGCGTACTTCGAGACGCCGGACGCGGCGCGCTTGCCGGATTCGTTACGACGCGATGTTCAGGCCACTTACGCGCGCGATCTGTCGACCGACGACAGACGACAGGCCGAGGCGGATGCCGCCATGCTGCTGTCGCGCCGCGGTGCAGGAACGGAGGTCACGCCATGATCGGTCTTCGCATTCTTGTCTGTCTGGCCCTCGCTGCCACGGGCTGTAACCGCGATGTACCGCATGACCCCGCAGTTGCGCTGATGCCCCTCACACAATCGGACGCAGCAGACGACGCGGCTCCTGCCGAGTCTCGGGCGGCGGCATACCGGAGCCGGATCGCTGCCTCAAGCCGCTATCGCGCGTCGCAGCAAGCGCAGCGGGCGGCATTCGATGGCTTGGGGAAATCGGACTGGATTGCGCCACTGTCGGAAGTGGTCCCGGCCCTCGAGGCGCGTGCCGGGGCCGGCGAGGCCGAGGCCGCCTTCGTGCTGGGCGACCGTCTCTCGCGATGCCACAAAGCGTTCGATACGCGCACGCCCGCTGTGGTGATCGGCGAGTACGAGGCGGAGCTGGTGGCGCTCGGCCTCGACCCGGACAGGGATGCCGACAACATCAGGCTGCGCAATCTCGACAGTCACACGATGCATGAGCTCGATCACTACGCCGAGTGCGAGGCCGTCAGGCCCGCCGTCACGCGTGCGGCCGGCTGGCTCGAGCAGGCCGCGCAAGCGGGTCATGCAGCCGCACGGATCAGTTTCGCGACAGGCGGCTTGGCCGAATACACGTCGCGCGGCGCATTGATCCGGAACGCCGAGGAAGCCGCGCGACGGCAGGCGCTGGCCAGACAGTGGCTCGAAGCCGGAATACGTGACGGCAATGAGCGCGCGCTCGACCGCTATGTCACCGCTGTAAGGAATGGCGATCTGCTCTATCCCCGTGATGCGCATGCGGCACAGGTGTACGGCTATGCGCAGCAGTTGTTGCGCGCGCGTCGCGTGGGCGATTTCGATGCGCTCTGGCGCGACGGACCGTGGCGCGCGCCCGGTGTCGACGACGCGGCCTGGCAGGCAGTCGTTTCGGAAGGACGGCAACTGTTCGACTCGAACTTCCGTGATGCGCCCCTCTATCCCCAATAGCCAACGTCGCGACGACCTGATTTCCCCAGGGCTGCCGACAGTGACGGACCGGCGGACACACCCGCAACCGGAACCGGAGACCCTGACGATGACCGCACGCGCCCGACTCGAAGCCCGCACCGAGGGCGCCGATTTCCATGTCGAACTGGACGACACTGCCGGCCATCAATGGTCGGCCGACGAACCCGCATCTCTGGGTGGCGGCGATACCGGCCCGACGCCCGATCATCTGCTGCTGTCGGCGCTCGGTGCGTGCACGGCGATCACGCTGCGCATGTACGCCGCGCGCAAGCAGTGGCCGCTGGAAGGTGTCGACGTCGAACTCGCGCTCGATCCGGACGGCAAGCCGGCCGCCGGCACCGACATCACCCGGCACATCACGCTGCGCGGCCCGCTCGATGCGGACCAGCGCGAGCGTCTGTTGCAGGTCGCGAATGCATGCCCGGTGCACAAGCTGCTGACCGGCGAGGTGCGGATCGCGAGCACGCTGACCGGTTGAGACCGCAGACGCGCCTGTTCGATGCGCGTCGTCGTTCACCAGAATAGAAAAGGGCCGGGAAATCCCGGCCCTTTCTTCGATCGGCGATCCGCGTGGATCACCAGATGCGGACGCGATCCTCCGGTGCGATCCACAGCGCGTCCTGCGCGGTCACGCCGAACGCGTCGTACCACGCGTCGACGTTGCGCAGCGGCGCGAACGCGCGGATGTGGCCCGGCGAGTGCGTGCCGTTGACCAGCTGCTGGCGCAGCGCATCGTCGCGCCACAGCGTGCGCCAGACCTGCGCCCAGCCCATGAACAGGCGCTGCTCGCCGCTGAAGCCGTCGAGCTCCGGGGCCGGCTTGCCGTCGAGCGAACGGCGGTAGGCCTCGAGCGCGATCGTGATGCCGCCGAGGTCGCCGATGTTCTCGCCCATCGCGACACGGCCGTTGATGTGCATGCCCGGCAGCTGCGGGAATTCGTAGGCCTCGTACTGGGCGCCGAGCCTGGCGGCCTGGGCCTCGAACTTCGCCGCGTCCTCGGCCGTCCACCAGTCGCGCAACACGCCTTCGCCGTCGGACTTGCGGCCCTGGTCGTCGAAGCCGTGGATGATCTCGTGGCCGATCACGCCGCCGATGGCGCCGTAGTTGACCGCCGGATCGGCATCGGGATCGAAGAACGGCGGCTGCAGGATCGCGGCCGGGAACACGATCTCGTTCTTGACCGAGTTGTAGTAGGCGTTGACGGTCTGCGGGGTCATGCCCCACTCGCCCTTGTCGACCTGCTGGCCGAGACGGTTGCGGCGGTAGTCCCACTCGAACGCCATCGAGCGCTCGGCATTGCCGAACACGTCGCCGCGCGCGACCTGCAGACCACTGTAGTCGCGCCAGGTGTCCGGGTGGCCGATCTTCAGGCCGAAACCTGCCAGCTTCTTGCGCGCCTCGGCCTTGGTCGCGTCGCCCATCCAGTCGAGCTGGTCGAGACGCGCACCCATCGCCACCTTCACGTTGGCGACCAGCTCGTCCATCTTGGCCTTGGAATCGGCCGGGAAATACAGCTGCACGTAGTCGCGGCCGATCGCCTCGCCCATCGTGTTCTCGGCGAAGGACACGCCGCGCTTCCAGCGCTCCTGCTCCTCGGGCTGGCCCGACAGGAACTTGTTGCGGAACTCGAAGCGGGCATCGGAGAACGCCTTCGACAGCAGCGGCGAGGCGCTGTCGATCGTGCCGAACGCCTGCCAGGCCTGCAGCGTGGCGATGTCGGTCTCGCCGAAGATCGCGGCCAGCTTCGGGATCGCGGTGCTCTGGCGCACGACGGCGCGCGGTGCCTGCGGCACGCCGGCCGCGGCGAAGTACGTGGCCCACGGGAAGCCCGGCGCGGTGGTCTCGAACGCGGACAGTTCGACCGGATTGTAGGTCTTGTCGCGGTCGCGGCTCTCGGCACGGGTCCAGTGCGCCTCGGCGATCCTGGTTTCCAGTGCGAGGATGGCTTCGGCATTCTGCTGCGGGTTGTCCCAGCCGCCGAGTTCGAGCATCTGCGCGATGTAGGCCTGGTAGCGCTCGCGCTGCGGCGCGAAGTTCTCGCGCAGGTACATCTCGCGGTCGCCGAGGCCGAGACCGGACTGGCTCATGTACAGCGTGTAGCGATCGGGATCGCGCTGGTCGTCGGAGACGCCCAGACCGAAGAAGCTGCGGCCGAAGTCGCCCTGGCTCTCGCCCATCAGGGTCGCGAGCGCGTCACGGTCGGTCGCTGCGCGGATCGCGGCCAGCTTCGGTGCGAGCGGCCTGGCGCCGAGCGCTTCGATGGCCGCTTCGTCCATGAAACCGGCATACAGCGCCGCGACCTTGGCCTGGTCGCCATCGGTGGCGGGATCGCCAGCCGGGTAGCCTTCGACCAGCTGGCGCACGCGCGCCTCCGACAGGTCGCGCAGCACGAGGAACGCGCCGTAGCTCGACTTGTCGGACGGGATCTCGGTGTTCTCGGCCCAGTTGCCGCTGACGTAGCGGAAGAAGTCCTCGCCCGGCCGCACGCCGGTGTCCATGCCGGCGGTGTCGATGCCCCAGGTGCCCATGCGCTTGGCGGCGACCGTCGCGTCGGCGCTGCCGCCTGCGGACGTGTCGGCCTGGAACAGCGACTGCAGCTGGCACAGGTCGTCGAGGCAGGCGTGCGCGTGGTCGTGGGCAACGGCGGACGAGGCCGCCATCGTCAGCGCGACGGCCGTGGCCGCGGACAGCAGGGTCTTCTTCAAGGTCGATCTCCGGGATGTCGTGTCGGGCCGGTGTCGCGGTTGCACGCGAAACCGGGCACCCAGCATACCGGCCCGGGCGTGCACGCCGCCCTGATCGGGACCCAACGAATGGCACTCGCGGTGGTGGAAATCGCGGTTGGCACGCGCGGATTCCGGGCGCCGAGGCGAGCTGCTGGCGAATCAGTCGCGCGGCAGGACCCGTACGCGCTGCGTCAGGACATGCGTCTGTCGGGGCGCCAGACGGACGACATCCGGCCCAGCATTCGCGGCTTCGAGGCACAGGAAGCCGCGCCAGGCGCCGTCGTTCATGTCGCTGCTGCGCTCTGCGGATGCCTCGCCCGGATTCCACACCACGAGCGCACGGCTGCCCGACGTCGTGAGTTCGATGCGCCGGCCGAAACCGGGATCGTCGAGCCGGTAACGTCCGCCGGCATCGGTGTAGATATAGTCGCTGCGGCCCGGATCGCGCGCGTCGTCCAGCGCCCAGTCACCGGCCTGCGCATGCGCGGCGTAGCCGTCGTTCTTGTCGAGGAAGTGCAGGCCGTCGAGGCCTTCGACGCGCACGTCGGCGATGTCCGACACGCGGAAGTAGCTGTGCAGCGCCTGGGTGAATGCGACCGGCGCGTCACCGGTGTTCGTGGTCTCGAGCGTCTGCTCGAGCGCGGCGCCGATGCGCAGGTGCATGCGCAGATCCAGGCCGAGATCGGCGTAGCGCGGCGGTGCGAGCGTCAGCGAGACGCTGCCGTCGGCATCGCGCGCCGCGTCGACGAGCTGCCAGCGCACGGTGCGCACGAAGCCGTGCGACGGCACCTCGTCGCGCTGGCCCTGGCGACCGAAGAACGGCCAGACCACCGGCACGCCACCGCGGATCGCGGCCGGCGCATCGGCCAGGCGCGGCGACAGCCACAACAGGTCTTCGCCGCCGGTCGGCACGTACGACAGCAGATGGCCGCCGTGCAGCGCGATCGCCGCGCGTGCATCCGCGGTTTCGACGAGCACCGCCGGATGGCCGGCGAACGTGCCGATCCGCACGCCGTCCATATCGGGCGCCGTCGTGGCTGCAGCCGGCGTCGCGGCGGCGGACACTTCGTCGGCGTAGCGCGCGGGTGTCGTGAAACGGGTTTCGGTGATGATTGTGGATTCGGTCATGGCATCGGTCCTGGGCGACGTCGTGTGCGGCCGGCCCGCGACGCAACCGGCCAGCGCGGCGATCAGGCAGGGCAGCAGCAGGCGGACGGCAATGCGCATGGCAGGGCTCGTGGGAAACCGGCGCAGGTTAACGCAACGCGCGCGGCCAGCATCGCGGATGCGGCAACACGGTGTGCCGGAATCGACGCGCGGAATGGCGCCAGTGCGACCTAAGCTGCAGGTCCGGTCCCGTCGAGCCACCGCCATGACGCTGCGTCCCGTGCTGCTGCTGAGCCTGCTGCTGTCCGTCGCCCTGCCCGCGTTCGCCACCGACGCCGCGCCGAAGATCACCGTGCTCTACGACGCTTTCGGCGACGACGACCCCGCGCTCGAGAAGGACTGGGGCTTCGCCGCGCTGATCGAAGTCGACGGCAAACGCATCCTGTTCGACACCGGCAACGATGCCGAGACATTCCGCCGCAACGTCGCCGCGAAGGGCGTCGACCTGGCCGATCTCGACATGGTGGTGATGTCGCATCGCCACGCCGACCACATGGCCGGTCTGTCGGTCGTGCTCGAAGCGAATCCCGATGTCGCAATCCATGCGCCGCAGGAAGGCTTCGGCATCTACGGCTCGTCGCTGCCGTCGAGCTTCTACCGCAAGGACGACGCCCTGCCCGCGCGCATGCGCTACTTCGACGGCGCGCCGCCGGAGACCCTGCAGTTCGGCAGCGCCTGGCCAGGCGCAAAGCTGCAGCCCATTGCGCAGACCACGGAAATCGCGCCGGGCGTCTGGGCGATCGCGACGGTGTCCGACGTGCCGGGCACGCGCGAACTGCGCGAACTGTCGCTGGCCGTGCGCACGCCCGAAGGCCTGCTGCTGGTCGTCGGCTGCTCGCATCCCGGCCTGCCGGTGATCGTCGCGGAAGCGGCGAAGCTCGATCCCGACATCCATCTCGTGATCGGCGGCTTCCATTACGTCAACGCCGACGATGCGACGATCGCCAACGTTGTCGAGGCGCTGGCGCCATACGACATCGACTTCATCGCACCGGGCCACTGCACCGGCGAGGCGACATTCGCCGCGCTGCAGCGCGCTTATGGCGATCGCTATCTCTACGCCGGTCTCGGCGCGACGCTGGTGCTCGACACCGCCGCCGGCCTGGACCGTCCCCGTGGCGTGGCCGCGGTGTTCGACGATGCGAAGCGGACCGCCTATCGCGCGCTCGCGCTGCGCGGCGACCACGTGCACGACCACAG
Organism: Proluteimonas flavola; assembly: GCF_021191705.1. Taxonomy (GTDB): domain Bacteria; phylum Pseudomonadota; class Gammaproteobacteria; order Xanthomonadales; family Xanthomonadaceae; genus Luteimonas; species Luteimonas flavola. The sequence goes on along the minus strand of NZ_JAIWPU010000021.1, from coordinate 66,135 downwards.
CGCCGGGCACGCGCTGGTCCCGTAGGAGCGCGCTCGCGCGCGAAGGCTTCACCGGCAAAGCGCCGTCGCGCGCAAGCGCGCTCCCACACGGGCACGCATCACGTGCTCCGGCGGCTGATTTACGAAGAAGGCCGCCTGGATCCGGCCTGCTCCGTCCAGTGAGCAAGCGACGCCATCGGCGCCGACCCTGATCGCCTCATTCGCCCGACGCCCACGGCGCCAGCGCCAGCTTGCGGGCGAGATGGTCGACCAGCGCCTGCACCCGCGCCGGTCGACCGCGTCCTGGCGGCATGACCACATGCACGGCGATTCCCGGCGGTTGCCAGCCAGGCAAGCCAACTTCGAGCGCGCCGCGGCGCAGTTCGCGCCAGACCAGGAACTCCGGCTGTAGCGCGAGTCCGGCGCCGGCCAGCAGTGCGGGTGTCAGCGCTTCCGCGTTGTTCGCGCGCAGCACCGACGGCACGCCGACCGAATAGTCGCCATGACGCGCGTGGTGGAAGCGCCAGGCCGCGCCCGATCGCGCATAGGCGTAGGTCAGGCCGCGATGCGTGCCCAGATCGCGTGGATGCTTCGGTCGCCCGAAGCGTTCGAAATACGCCGGCGCGCCGACCAGCAGGATGCGCACGCCGCACAGCCGGCGCGCGAGGAGGCTGGAATCCTCGAGGTTGCCGATGCGCAGCGCGAGATCGAAACCGCCGCCGACGATGTCGACGGTCTCGTCGCTGAGCGCGAGTTCCAGCGTCACATCCGGAAACTTGGTCATGAAGGCCGGCAGCAGCGGCGCGACATGGGCAACGCCGAACGACATCGGCGCGGCCATGCGCACGTGTCCACGCGGGCTGAGCGCCTGCGCGGTGATCGAGGCCTCGACCGCTTCGCCCTCGGCCAGCAGCCGGCTTGCACGTTCGACTGCGGCCTCCCCTGCCGCGGTCAAGGTCATCCGGCGCGAAGTGCGATGCAGCAGCGGTGTGCCGATGCGCTTTTCCAGCCGGGCGATGGCCTTGGACACCGTCGGCTGGGTGATGCCCAGCGCCTCGGCGGTGGCCGCGAACGAGCCGAGTTCCGCGACGCGCGCGAAGATCGCCCAGGCTTCGAGATCGGGAAGCTTCATGGCCTCATAAATGGAATGTATGATTTTCCATTCTTTCCGTTCCCCGCATGGGACACAAGGCGTAACGTGGCGTCATTCCCGAAACGCACTGGAGAACGACATGATCGAACGCCGTCCATTCGACACCCTCGGCGCCGCCAACCACGGCTGGCTCGATGCGCACCACCACTTCTCGTTCGCCAGCTATCACGACCCGGCGCGCATGGGCTGGGGCGCGCTGCGCGTCTGGAACGACGATCTGATCGCGCCGCGCACGGGTTTTCCGCCGCATCCGCATTCCGACATGGAAATCATCACCTACGTCCGCGAAGGTGCGATCAGCCACAAGGACAATCTCGGCAATGCCGGCCGCACCGGCGCCGGCGACGTGCAGGTGATGAGCGCGGGCACCGGCATCCAGCACGCCGAATACAACATGGAAGGCGAGCAGACCCGGATCTTCCAGATCTGGATCATGCCCGATGCACGCGGCGGCGCGCCGGCCTGGGGCACCAAGCCATTCCCGAAGGACGCGCGCAGCGGCGATTTCATCGCGCTCGCCAGCGGCTTCGACGAGGACGACGATGCCCTGCCGATCCGCGCAGCGGCCCGCGTACTCGGCGCAACGCTCAAGGCCGGCGACACCGCCGAGTACGCGTTCGCCGATGGACGTCTCGGCTATCTGGTGCCGGCCTCGGGCGCGGTCGAGATCAACGGCACGCGCATCGACGCCCGCGACGGCGCTGCGATCCGGGAGGAAGCAATGATCCGCGTGACCGCGCTGGAAGACGCGGAGCTGGTGCTGGTCGACACCGCGCCGTAAGCGTTTCCATCCCACCACGCCTCGCATCACGCGATGCGTGGCGCACTCGCCCGCCGATGCTGCATTCGCAGCATCGGCGGTTCTTGTATGCGCGTCGTTTCACGGGATCCGAACGCAATTCCGTGACCTCATGCCCCGAACGGCACATCGGCCGCAGGAATTTTTGACAGCGTTGTCAATCGGCGGCAGCGTCGGTGCCGGTCCAGACCAGGGGGTGGGCCCATCACCATCACGCAAGGAGCCCACATGGACCGCACATCCCGCATCGCCCTTTCGATCGCCGCCTGCGTCGGCCTCGCTGCATTCGCCTTGCCTGCCGACGTGCAGGCGCAGACGCCGGTCTGGGAGGAGCACTTCAACGGCACTTCGATCGACGGCAACACCTGGACCTTCGACGTCGGCACCGGCTGCCAGATCGGCATCTGCGGCTGGGGCAACAGCGAGCTGCAGTACTACACCAGCCGCCCGGAGAACGCGCGCGTCGAGAACGGCAATCTCGTCATCGAAGCCCGCCGCGAGACCTTCGAAGGCAGTCCCTTCACATCGGCGCGCCTGAAGACCGAAGGCCGCGTGCATTTCAAGTACGGCACGCTGGAGGCACGCATCAAGACGCCCGAAGCCGGCAACGGTATCTGGCCGGCGTACTGGATGCTCGGCGCGATCGGCGTGTGGCCCGACCGCGGCGAGATCGACATCATGGAGATCGGCCACGTCGATGGCATCGCCGCGGGCATGGCCAACCGCCGGGTCGGCGGCGCGGTGCACTGGAACTACGGCGGCGGCCACGCCAGCCACGGCGACTTCATGGATTTCCCGAGCGACCTGCACGACGACTACCGCCTCTACCGGATGACCTGGGATCCGGACTTCATCCGGGTCACCGTCGACGGCTTGCAGTACTTCGAGATGGCGATCTCCGACATCGAAGGCGCCTCGCTGCATGAGTTCCACCAGCCGCACTTCCTGCTGCTCAATCTCGCGGTCGGCGGCACCTACACCGGCATCTTCGACCCGAACGGCATCACCGCGCCGCTGCCCGGGACGATGCTCGTCGACTGGATCCGCCTGTACCAGGACCATCCCGACAGCGAGTTGCATATCGGCGGCAACAGCGCGGTGCCGGCCGGTCGCTTCGGCGTCTACTCCGAACAGGGCGGCCTGGCCGGCGCGCTGGATTTCGGCAGCGACGCGGATCTGTTCGTCTGGAACAACCTCGCCCCGATCAGTGCCGCGCCGTTCGAAGGCAACGAGGCGATGGCGTTCCGCGCGAGCGCCGGGCAGTGGTTCGGTCTCGGCATCCTGACCGACTACCGCAACATGAGCGCCTACGCCGGCGGTTCGCTGAAGTTCCACATGCGCACAACCACGACGTCGACGTTCAAGATCGGCATCAACACTTCGTTCGGCGACAGCTGGGTCGATTTCGCGGCGGGCGGGCCGAACTACGGGCTGGTGCGCGACGGGCAATGGCACCAGGTCACGATCCCCTTCAGCGACTTCTACGATCTCGACCTGCATGCGGTGAAACAGATGTTCATGGTCGTCGCCGATCCGCCGGCGCAGGACGTCGAACTGTTCATCGACAACGTCGTCTACCAGAGCCCGTGAGCACCGGGGCCGGGCGTGGTGCGCCGCGCCCGGCTCAGAACACCGACAGGCCGGTCATGCGCGTGAAGCGGTGCAAGGCATAGCCGCCGAGCAGCGAATTGCCCTTCTCGTCGAGCGCCGGCGACCAGACGCACAGATTCAGCACGTGCGGCACCACCGCGACGATGCCGCCGCCGACGCCGCTCTTGGCCGGCAGTCCGACATGGAACGCGAACTCGCCGGCGGCGTCGTAGGTGCCGCAGGTCATCATCACCGCATTGATGCGCCTGGCGCGTTCGATGCTGGTCACCTGCTCGCCCGATGACGGGCATGTGCCGCGGTCGGCGAGGAACTGCAGGCTGCGCGCGAGGTCGATGCAGTTCATCTTCAGCGCGCACTGGAAGTAATAGAAATCCAGCACCGCCTGCACGTCGTTGTGGATGTTGCCGAAGCTGCGGATGAAGTTGGCCAGCGCCACGTTGCGATAGCCGCTCTTGCGCTCGGACTCCCAGATCTCGTCGTCGCGGCCGATTCCGGCATTGCCGCTACGGTCGCGCATGAACTGCAGCAGCGCGGCTTCCGGATCGTCGTAATGCGACAGGATCACGTCGGCGACGACGATCGCGCCGGCGTTGATGAAGGGATTGCGCGGAATGCCGGCCTCGTGCTCGAGCTGGATCAGCGAGTTGAATGGATCGCCCGAGGGCTCTCGGCCGACACGCTTCCACAGATCGTCGCCGGCCCTGTCGAGTGCCAGCGCCAGCGTATGCACCTTGGAAATGCTCTGGATCGAGAATGGCGCATGCGCCTCGCCCACCGTGTAGACATCGCCGTCGAGCGTCGCGACCGCCATGCCGAAGGTGTCGCGCGGCACGGACGCGAGCGCGGGAATGTAATCGGCGACCTTGCCCTTCTGCGCGTCGAAGCGTTCGCGAACCTCCGCGTGGATCGTCTTCAGGATGTCCTGCAGATCGTGGCGGCCCAGATCGTGCGGATTCTGCGGGGGACTGCGCATGAGGTCTCGGTGCGGATCGCGGCGCAACAGCATGGCGTCGCCGGCGTGACCGTGCGGTCACGTCAGCGCGTCGTCACGCGCCCGACCACGTTGCTTGCAGTCTGCGGAACGGAGCAATGGCGGATTGGACACGGGCGCGGAGACGTCGCCTTGATCCGGAATCGGCGAGGGTGGGATCACCGCGCATCGCCGCAACCGCACAGGAACAGACCGCATGGGCATGTTGATCGAAGGCCGTTGGGAATCCGACGAGGACAAGCTCGTCGGCGAGGACGGCACGCTGCAACGGCCCGATTCGAAGTTCCGCAACTGGGTCACGGCCGACGGTGCACCCGGCCCGAGCGGCGAAGGCGGGTTCGCCGCCGAACCCGGCCGCTACCACCTCTACGTGGCCCGCGCCTGCCCCTGGGCGCATCGCGCGACGATCTTCCGCGAACTCAAGGGCCTGCAGGCGATGATCGGGCTGTCGGTCACCCACTGGCTGATGGCCGACGACGGCTGGACCTTCGCAACCGGTCCCGGCGTGATGCCCGATCCGCTGTACGGCGCGGAGACGGTCTGGCACCTCTACGTACGCGCCGATCCCCGCTACACCGGCCGCGTGACCGTGCCGGTGCTGTGGGACACGCAGCGCGAGACCATCGTCAGCAACGAATCGGCCGACATCATCCGGATGTTCAACAGCGCCTTCGACGGCGTGGGCGCGACGCCGGGCGATTTCGTACCGGCGGCGCTGCTCGGCGAGATCGACGCGCTCAACGCGCGCATCTACGACGGCCTGAACAACGGCGTCTACAAGGCGGGCTTCGCGACCAGCCAGTCCGCCTACGAGAACGCCGCGCGCGGCGTGTTCGAGACCCTCGACTGGCTGGAATCGCATCTGTCCGACCGGACCTGGCTGTGCGGCGACGTGCAGACCGAAGCCGACTGGCGGCTGTTCACCACCCTGCTCCGCTTCGACGCGGTCTACCACGGGCATTTCAAGTGCAATCTGCGGCAGTTGCGGGACTACCCGGTGCTCTCGGCCTACGCGCAGCGGCTGTACGCCGAGCCCGCGGTCGCGCCGACGGTGGACTTCGAGCACATCCGGCGCCACTACTACCAGAGCCATCGCCAGATCAATCCGACCGGCATCGTGCCGGTCGGCCCGGAACCGGTGTTTCCGGCCCGGTTCTGAGTCAGGTGCAGGCCGCGCGCTTCCGGCTACGACGGCCGCGGTGGCGCGTCCGGAAACGGGAACAGCTCGACCTGCCCGCCGTCCGGCAGGGCGAGATCGAGCTTCCACGACTGCCGTTCCTCGCGGTAATGCTCGGCCAGCACCCGCAGGCCCAGCGTCTCGACGTCGAACGCCTTCGACACCGCGTAATCGCCGCAGATCACCGCGACATGGTGCAGGCCCCGCAGCATCCTCAGGCCGGGACTTTCAGCGTGCGCGCGAACAGCGCCAGCATCCGCGCCCAGGCCTCTTTCGCAGCGGCCTCGTCGTGGCGCGGCGTGGTGTCGTTGTTGAAGCCGTGTTCGGTGTCGGCGGGCTGGTACAGCGCGAACGTCTTGCCCGCCGCCTCCAATGCGGCTTCGTAGTCCGGCCACTGCGCGTTGACGCGGGCATCGTTGGACGCGAGCACCACCAGCAGTTCCGCGGCGATCTTCGGCACGTCGTCCAGCGGCGGCGCCGGTCCGTAGAACGGCACCGCGGCGCGCAGTGTCGGCAGTTGCGTCGCCAGCCAGTTCGCCATGCCGCCGCCGTAGCAGAAACCCACGACGCCCAGATGGCCGTTGCCGCCCTCGATGGCCTGCAGCCAGTGTGCGGCGGCGACGAAATCCTGCCGCGCCTTGTCCTGGTCGAGCGTGGCGAACAGGGCGCGCGCGGCGTCCTCCTCGCCCGGATAGCCGCCCTTGGGAAACAGCGCATCCGGCGCGAACGCGATGTAACCCTCGAGCGCGATGCGCCGCGCGACGTCCTCGATATGCGGATTGAGGCCGCGGTTCTCGTGCACCACCAGCACGAGCGGCAGCGGACCGGTCGCCCCGGCCGGCCGCGCGAGGTAGCCGCCTCCGCGGCCATTGCCCCTGGGCGACTCGAATTCCACGCGGCGCGTCTGCAACCGCGCATCGTCCGGCGCGATCTGCTGCGCGCTCGCGAACTGCGGGCTCAGTGCGGCCAGCAGCCCCACCGCGCCCGCGGCGCCGGCGATGCGACCCGCGCGCGTGAGGAATCCGCGGCGATCGATCGCGCCGTGCACGTAGTCGTCGAACAGGGCGAGGACATCGGGATCGAAGTCGCGTGCGGTCTGCTTCGGCGGTGTGGCCATGGCGTGCTCCTGCGGCGGATCGGGCCTCGATGGTAATCGCCGCAGGTGGCCACCGGCACCCGGCCGCCACGAACGACACGCGACAGCGCGCATGTCGGGGCGATTCAGCGGTGCGCCAGCGCGTAATCCAGCGCCGCGACGATCGATGCGACCTGGGCGGCATTGCATTGGGCCGGCGTGGTGCGCGGGCTGTCGGGATAGACCTCGGTCGTGGTCACGTAGCGCGCGCCGGTGATGCCGGCGCACAGGCCAAGCCTCTCCAGCGGATACTCGATGACGCCATGGGCGACGACCGGCGAGCCGATCATCCCGCCATCGGCATCGGCCGGCGCGATGTGCGTCACCCGCTCCACCGCGGCGATCACGGCCTGCTGGAACGCGGGCTGCGGGTGCTCGCTGTCGTCGACCAGATAGAAGCCATCGGGAATGCCGCCCGGCTCGAACGGCATGCCGTCGCGCGCCGCCAACGCCGGACGGAACTCGGATTCGTCGGTATCGGTGGTCTCGTGCAGATCCACATGGACCAGTACGCTGTCGCGCAGCGGGGCGAGCAGCGCGACCAGCGCCGCCGATTCCTGCGCCGGACTGCCCGCGCGGAAGGATCGATTCGGGTCGATCGCATCGACGTTCCAGCGCTGGACGTGCTCGTAGCCCCACGGACTGACGCACGGCACGACCAGCAGATTGATCCGGCCCGCGTAACCGGCAGCGCACTGCTCGACGAACGCCAGGGCACCTTCGATGCCGCTGGTCTCGTAGCCGTGCACGCCACCGGTGACCACGCCGATCGGCAGATCCGGGTTCCAGTCGCGGCTGCGGATCGCGAGCAGCGGATAACTGCGGCCGCCCGCGTCGAGCGTGGCGTAGGTCTCGATGTCGAAACGATCGCGCAAGGCATCGACGCGCGTCACGACATCGTCGGCATGGCTGCGCTGCCGGAGCTGGCGCGACCGCCATGCAGCGCGTTCGGCGTCGCCCCAGGGCTGCCCGGGTATGCCGATCGGATAGGACAGGATCTGCTGCATGACGTGCTCCGGCGTTCGAAAAATCGCCGGCACTCTAGCATCGCGCCATCAGCGCCCGTCCCGGATCGGCGCGGGTCGCCCGTACAGATAGCCCTGCCCGTACTGGCAGCCGAGTTCGTCGAGCATATCGCGCTGCGCCCGGGTCTCGATGCCCTCGGCGATCGTGTCGATGCCGAGCGTGCCGGCGAGCGCGAGGATCGCGCGGACCAGGGCGAGGCTCTCGGCGTGCAGATCGCTGCCCAGCCCCTGCACGAAGCTCTGGTCGATCTTCAGCGCCTGGATCGGGAACCGGTGCAGATAGGACAACGCCGAGAAGCCGGTACCGAAGTCGTCCAGCAGCGCGAGCACGCCGCGTTCGCGCAGCAGGCTGAGCATGCGCAGCGCACGCGGCGCATCGTCGAGCAGCGCGACCTCGGTGATCTCGATGCGCAGGCGCGCCGGATCGGCGCCCGCATCATCGACCAGAAGCAGCAGCCGCTCGACGAAATCGTCGGAACGGAAATGCCGCGGCGAGACATTGATCGACACGTACCCCGGAAGCTTGGAGGTCGCCATCATGCCGATGACCTTGCGATACATCAGCCAGTCGACCTGTTCGATCAGGCCGCTGTCCTCGCCCACCCCGATGAACTCGGCCGGCGGCAGGATGCCGTGCAGTTCGTGGCGCCAGCGCAGCAGCGCCTCGTGGCCGATCACCACGCCGTCGGAGAGGCGCACGATGGGCTGGAAGAACGGCTCGAACGCCTCCTGCAGGATCGCCCGGCGCAGGTCCGCCTCGAGATCGAGCAGGCGCATGGCCTCTGCGCGCATCGCCTCGTCGAAACGTTCGCTGCGGTCGCGGCCGCAGGCCTTGGCGCGGTACATCGCCGCGTCGGCGTCGCGCAGCAGGCCGTCGCCGTCGGCACCGGCATGCGACATCGCGATCCCGATGCTGCCCGAGGGGTAGAGCTCGTGCCCGGCCACCCAAACCGGTCGCGACAGCGCCGCCAACAGCGCCGCGGCCATCGTGTCTGCGACGCCCGCATCGTCGACGCCGCCCAGCACCAGGGCGAACTCGTCGCCGCCGAAGCGCGCGGCCATGTCCTGCGGGCCGAGCAGCGCGGAGATGCGTTGTGCGATCTCGACCAGCATCGCATCGCCTGCCGCATGGCCGACGCTGTCGTTGACCAGCTTGAAGCGGTCGAGATCGAGGAACAGGACCGCGAACGGTTGCTGACGACTTTCCGATGATCCGAGTACGGCATTGAGATGTTCGAGCAACTGCACGCGGTTCGGCAGGCCGGTCAGCGGATCGTGGCGGGCCTGGTGCACCAAGCGTTGCTGCGCGCGCACGCGCTCGCCGATCTGGGCCCGCAGCTCGCGATTGGCTTCCTCGAGTTCGCGGGTGCGTGCGTCGACCCGGAATTCGAGTTCGGTGTGCGCCGCCTTCAGTGCTTCCTGCGCGCGCTTGCGTTCCAGCGCGTTGTCGATGTGATGCGCGACGAAGGTCAGCAGCGCCTGGTCGCTGTGCGCGAAGCTGATGTCCGGGTCGTAGCTCTGCACCGCGATCGCGCCGACCGGCCGGCCATCGCGACTCAGCGGCACGCCCAGCCAGCACTGCGCGTGGGTGCCTCGGCTCTGCAGTTTGCCGCTGGCTTCCAGCAGCACGATGCTCTCGCGCCGCGCGAGCAGCGGTTCGCCAGTGCCGATGACGTATTCGGTGAGGCCGTTGGCCCGTTCGCGCGGGCGACGCGCCACGTCGCGCTCGTCGACCGAGTACGGAAACTCGAGACGCTGCCCGTCCTGGCTCAGCATCGCGATGTAGAAGTTCCGCGCGTACAGCAACTCGCCGACGATCGCGTGCACGTCGGCATAGAACCGCTCGACGCTGCCGGCAGCGACCGACAGTTCGCTGATCCGGTACAGCGCCCGCTGCAGCCGCTCGGCGCGCGCGCGCTCGGCGATCTGCGCCTGCAGGCCGAAGTTCGCTTCCTGCAGCTCCTGGGTACGCGAATCGACGCGGCGTTCCAGTTCGGCTTGCGCCTGCTTGCGGTCGAGCGCGGTGAGGATGTGCTGGGCCACGAACTCCAGCAGCGCCCGGTCGTCCTGGCTGTAGCGATCGGGGCGGTCGTAGCTCTGCACCACGATCGCGCCACAGACGCGGCCGTCGCGCCGCAGCGGCACGCCCAGCCAGTCGGCGCTGTCCGGACCGTGCAGCAGCTCATCGTCGTCGACACCGTGGGCGCGCCGCAGCTGCGCCGACGGTCCCAGCATCGGCTGGCCCTCGCGCAGCAGCGCGAGGGTCAGGCTGTTGGGCATGTCGCTGACGTGCAGCTCCTGTCCGGGATCGGCGGTCCAGGGATCGAGGGCATCGACGAAGTACAAAAAGCGCAGCGTCTCGCTGAGATCGTCGTAGAGCACGATGTAGAAGTTCTCGGCGGTCATCAGTCCGCCGACCACGCCATGGATGCGCGCCAGCACGTCGTCCATCTCCAGTGACGAACCGGCCAGATCCGCGATCTCGTACAGCGCCTGCTGCAGGCGTTCGGACCGTCGCAGCGTCGCGACGACCTGATCGGTGGCGAGCGCGTCGAGCGCGGCGAGCAGACCGTTCGCCGCAAGGCGCGCCCAGGCGGTGCACATCGCATCGTCATCCCCGGCTTCCACCACGACCGCCACGCGCGCCCCGCCGCGCACCGCGCGGTGGAGACGCAGATCGTCGACGGCGACTGCATCGTCGTCGAGCACAGCCGTCGCGGTGTCCGCCAGGGCGACCGGTGCGTCCGGCGCATGGATCGCGCCGCGGCCGACGGACGGGCAATGCCAGGCGATCGCGATCGAACATCCGGCCGGGGCGGTGGCGAGGATGTCCCTCGCGCGTACAAGTGCATCGGCAGGCGGCTGCGGCGGCGAATCGGGGCGTTGGCGTTCGGACACGTGTACGGGGCGAGTGTTGATTGCGTCGAGCATAACGAATCGTCGGAGCGATCCCATGCGTCCGACCCCATCTGCGCCATCCGCACGTTCGCCAGCCCATGTACGCCCCCGCCGCTTCCGCGTTTCCAGCCCGCCCGGTCTTCCCGGCCACGTCCGCAGCACGTAATCTGCTGGCCATGCCCGACATCGCCAGCCAGCAGGAGCCGCCCGGCGACGATGCCCTGATGCGGGCATGGGTCGCGGGCGATGTCGCGGCGTTCGAGACGCTCTACCGCCGCCATCGCGACAAGCTCTACCGGTTTCTCGTGCGCCAGCTGCGCAATGGCGCGCTGGCCGACGAGGTGTTCCAGGACATCTGGCAGCGCGTGATCGCCGCGCGCGCCGACTGGAAACCGGACGCATTGTTCACGACCTGGCTCTACCGCATCGCCCACAATCGCCTCGCCGATCACTGGCGCGCCGCGCAGCATCGGCCGCCGCCACCCGAGGATGCGGACCTGCGCACCGCGCGGATCGTCGATCCCGATTCGCCCGAGCGCCAGCTCTCCGAGTTCGAACAGCGTCGCCAGTTGCAGCTCGCAGTGGAGTCCCTGCCGGACGAGCAGCGCGAGGTGGTGCTGCTGCGGCTGGAACAGGAGCTGACGCTGGAGGAGATCGGCGCGATCACCGGCGTCGGCCGCGAAACCGTGAAGTCGCGACTGCGCTACGCGATGGACAAACTGCGCACGCTGCTGAGCCCATGAACCGACCCGACCGCGAACCGCTGACGCCCGAAGAACGCATGCTGGCCGAGCGCCTGGCACGCGACGGCAATGCCGCGTCGCCTTCGGCTGCGCTCGATGCGGCGATCCTGGGCGCCGCACGCGACGCTGCGGGCGCCGCGATCCCCCATGCGCACGTCGCCGTCGCGCGCCGGCGCGTGTCGCCGCGTCGCCGACGCTGGCCGTTCGCCGCCGGCATCGCCGCATCGCTGGCATTGGCAGTCGGCATCGCCTGGCAGTTGCGTCCGGTGCCCGGCACCGACATGCGTGCGGCGTCCGAGGTGCCTGCGGATGCGCCTGCGCCCCAGGCCCCGCCGACCTCGGAAATGCTGCGCTCCCGCGAAATCTCGCCCCCCCCACCCGCCGAACCCGCGCCGCCGCCAGCCGGATCCGCAGCCGACGCCGACGCCGACGCAACGGTGTCGTCCGCAGCCTCGGCAGCGGACGAAGCACCGCCGTCCGCTTCGATGCGCCGCGAAGCCGCTGCAACCGAATCCGCGGACAGGACCTCATCGGCTGCGCCCGAACGCCCACCGCAACCGCTCGAGCGACGGACCGCGTTCGGTGCCGATGTGCATCCTGCTGCCGCACCGCAGCCACCGCCTCCTGCTGCCGCTCAGACTGCACCCGCGCCCACACCGCCGCCGGCCCCACCCTCGCCGCCCGCACCGATGCAGGCGCCTGCGGAATCGGCGGCGCGTCGTGCGGCGCCGACAACGCCCGCGACCGCCCGACAGACGCGCGCGGAATCGCAGGCCCTGATGCTCGAATCGATCGACGACGATCCCGACGATGGCGATCCGCCCGCATCGGCCGATGCACCCGAAGTGCGCGCGGCGTGGCTGGCGCGCGTGCGCGAACTGCTCGATGCCGGTCGCATCGGCGAAGCGAAGGCGAGCCTGGCCGAATTCCATCGTCGTCATCCGCAGGCCGAACTGCCGCCGGACCTGCGCGCGTTGCTGGACTGATGCCGCTCGATACCCTGGCCGGCCCCGTCAGTCACACGCTCGAGGTCAAGCACAGCCGCTTCATGGCGCACGCGGCGCCGGTCGACGATGCCGACGGCGCCGCCGCTTTCATGCAGCAGGCGCACGTCGCCGATGCCACCCACAACTGCTGGGCCTGGCGCATCGGCGATCAATACCGCTCCAGCGACGACGGCGAGCCGGCCGGCACCGCGGGGCGACCGATTCTCGCGGCGATCGATGGCCAGGGCTTCGACCGCATCGCCGTCGTCGTCGTGCGCTGGTATGGCGGTATCAAGCTCGGTGCTGGCGGCCTGGTCCGCGCCTACGGCGGCTGCGCAGCGGAATGCCTGCGCACCGCGCCCCGCGTCGCGCTGGTCGAAATGGCGACGCTGCGGCTGCGTGCGCCGTTCGATGCGATCGGCAGCGTGCATGCCGCGCTGCCGGCCGCGTTCGCGGTCAAACGCGCGGAAACCTTCGACACCCACGGTGTGTCGCTGCTCCTGGACCTGCCGGCCGATCGCGTCGACGACTTGAAAACCCGTCTGCGCGATGCCACCCGTGACCGGGTCCGCATCGACGACAATGGCTGATGGCATTCCAGTCCCCCCCCACGACGCCCGGCGCCGGCGAACCCAAGGCGCGCATCGGCGCGCTCAAGACCCTGTGGCCGTTCGTGATGCGCCAGCGCGGCCTGTTCGCCGCCTGGATGGTCGCGCTCGCGCTGTCGTCGGCGGCGACGCTCAGCCTGCCGATGGCGGTCAAGCAGATGATCGACCACGGCTTCACCGGTGGCGACCAGATCGACCGCGCGTTCGCGCTGCTGCTGCTCGTCGCGATCGCGCTGGCGGTGTTCACCGCGGCGCGGTTCTTCTTCGTCTCGCTGCTCGGCGAGCGCGTCGTCGCCGACCTGCGCAACCGGCTCTACGGTCACCTGCTCGACCTCGACCAGACGTTCTTCGAGCAGACCCGCAGCGGCGATCTGGTCTCGCGCCTGAGCGCGGACACCGAACTGCTGCGCGCGGTCGTCGGTTCGACGATGTCGGTCGCGCTGCGCAGCACCGTGATGGTGATCGGCAGCGTCGCGATGCTGGTGGTCACCAGTCCGCGGCTCGCGGCGTTCACCCTGATCGGCATTCCGCTGTTCGTGCTGCCGCTGGTGCTGGGTGGCCGCAAGCTGGCGAAGATCTCGCGCCAGAGCCAGGACCGCGTGGCCGACGCCAATGCGCTCGCCAACGAAACGCTGACCGCGATCCGCACCGTGCAGGCGCATGCGCGCGAGCCGTGGGAGCGTGGGCGCTTCGGCGATGCGGTCGCGCAATCGGTCGCCACCGCGCGCCGGCGCATCGGCCTGCAATCGATCATCACCGCGGTCGCGATCACGCTGATCTTCGGCGCGGTGACCGTGGTGCTGTGGTCGGGCGCGCACGATGTCATCGAGGGCCGTATGACTGCCGGCACGCTGGGCCAGTTCGTGCTCTACGCGCTGTTCGGCGCGGGCTCGGTCGGCGCGCTGGCGGAAGTCTGGAACGAATTGCAACGCGCCGCCGGCGGCATGGGCCGGATCGGCGAACTGCTGGTCGAACATCCCGGCATCCGCGCGCCCGACGCGCCGGCCACCTTGCCGGCGCCAATGCGCGGAGAGCTGCGCTTCGACGACGTGCGTTTCCATTACCCGTCGCGGCCAGACGCGCCAGCACTGGAACATTTCAGCCTGCATGTCGCCCCCGGCGAGACGGTCGCCCTGGTCGGTCCGTCGGGTGCGGGCAAGAGCACGGTGCTGTCGCTGCTGCTGCGCTTCCACGATCCGGCCGTGGGCTCGGTGTCGATCGATGGCGTCGACATCCGCGGCCTCGATCCCGCTGTGTTGCGCGGCCATCTCGCGCTGGTGCCGCAGTCGCCGACGATCTTCGCCACGAGCGCGCGCGAGAACATCCGCTACGGCCGTCTCGATGCCGGCGATGCCGACATCGAAGCGGCTGCGCGCGCGGCCGAGGCCGATGCCTTCATCCGCGAACTGCCCGACGGCTACGACGCCCAGTTGGGCGAGCGTGGCGCGCGCCTGTCCGGCGGTCAGCAGCAGCGCATCGCGATCGCCCGCGCCCTGCTGCGCGACGCGCCGGTGCTGCTGCTCGACGAAGCCACCTCCGCGCTCGATGCGCAAAGCGAGTTCGCCGTGCAGGAAGCGCTGGCGCGCCTGATGGAAGGCCGCACGACGCTGGTCATCGCGCACCGGCTGGCGACGATCCTCAAGGCCGACCGCATCGTGGTCATGGACCGCGGCCGCATCGTCGCCCAGGGCACGCATGCCGAACTGCTGGCGCAGAACGGCCTGTACGCCGAACTGGCGCGGTTGCAGTTCATCGACTGAGCCCTGCCTCGGCGCGAGCCGGACGATGGATTCGCCGCGCGTGGCACCTCGATCGGCCCGCTGTGGGAGCGCGCTCGCGCGCGATGTGGCGTTCCCGGCAAAGCGCCTTCGCGCGCAAGCGCGCTCCCACGGTCGCCTGCACCGCGTGATCCACCGCATGCCGCATGCATCGCCGGCGCGATGTATCGACGGTGCACGCCACTGATCGCGACCATGTAGACGCGGCCGAACAGATTGCGGGTGCGCACGCGCGTCGCCTTCGTGCAGACAAGCGCGCCATCAGTCTCGACGCGTACGCCAACGCAGGTCCGGAACATACAGCCGCATGCATCGCGCGCCATGAAAAAAGGGCCGCCCTGTTGCCGGGGCGGCCCTTCTCGATCAGACGAAAACCCGGTCAGTGCGGCGGTCGTGCGTCGCTGTCCTGTTCCAGCTGGCGGTCGCGCTCGCGAGCCGCTTCGAGACGCGGATCCGGCTCGTCGAGTTTGTCGCCCAGCACGCGCCGCACGATGATGAAGAACACCGGAATCAGCAGCAGGCCCATGAACGTCGCGAACAGCATGCCGCCGATGACGCCGGTGGCCAGTGCGTGACGGGCGCTGGAACCGGCGCCGCTCGACAGCGCCATCGGCGTGACGCCCATGATGAAGGCGAACGAGGTCATCAGGATCGGACGGAAGCGCAGGTTCGCCGCCTCCACCGTCGCATCGCGCAGCGTCTTGCCTTCCCTGTACTGCTGCACCGCGAACTCGACGATCAGGATGGCGTTCTTGGCCGCCAGACCGATCACCGTCACCATGCCGATCTTGAAGAAGATGTCGTTCGACAGGCCCGGACGCAGCATCGTGAAGACCACCGCGCCGAGGATGCCCAGCGGCACCACCAGCAGCACCGCGACCGGGATCGACCAGCTCTCGTAGAGCGCGGCCAGACACAGGAACACCACGACCACCGACAGCAGCAGCAGCAGCGTCGCCGTATTGCCGGCGATGATCTCCTGGTAGGACATGCCCGCCCAGTCGTAGCCGAAACCTTCCGGCAGTTCGTTCTCGACGATCTCTTCCATCGCGGCCATCGCCTCACCCGTACTGCGACCGGGTGCCTGCGAACCGACGATGTTGATCGCCGCGTAGCCGTTGTAGCGCGTGAGCGACGGCGTGCTGGCGCCCCACTCCGGCGTCACCACCGTACTCAGCGGGATCATGGTCGGCGTACCGTCGGCATTCGTCGCCGTGGCGCTGGGCGTGTAGAACCGGCCGATCGAACCCGGCTCGGTGCGGTACTGCGCATCGGCCTGCATGTTGACGCGCTTGATGCGGCCGTCGGACACGTAGTCGTTGACGTAGACCGGCGCCAGCATCAGCTGGATCGCGCCATAGATGTCGGTCACCGACAGGCCCATCGACTGCGCCTGCACGCGGTCGACATGCAACTGCAGCTGCGGCGCATCTTCCAGCGTGTTCGGGCGCACGCCCTGCAGCACGTCGGTCTTCTGCGCGGCCGCGCCCAGCAACTGGTTGCGGGCCTGCTGCAGCGCCGCGTTGCCGGCGCCGGTACGGTCCTGCAGATACATGTCGAAGCCGCCGAACTGGCCCAGGCCCTGCACGGTGGGCAGGTTCACGACGAAGATCGTCGCGTCCTGCACGCCCTGCAGCGCGCCGTTGGCCTCGCCGAGGAAGCCGTTGATGTCGACGTCGCGATCGCCCCAGTCCTTGAGCTTGATGAAGCCCATGCCGACGTTCTCGCCCTGGCCGACGAAGCTGAAGCCCGCGACCTGCAGCATCGCCTCGTACGACGGGTTCTGCTCCAGACGTGCGCGCACGTCCTCGAACACGGCGTTGGTGCGCTGCAGGGTCGCCCCCGGCGGCAGCTGCACGATCGCCAGCGCGTAGCCCTGGTCCTCGTCGGGCACGAAGCTCGACGGCAGCTTGATGTAGAGGAAACCGCAGACCACGCACAGCACCGCGAACACCGCCATCCAGCGCGGTGCATGGCGCACGGCGCTGCCGATGTGGCCGACGTAGGTGCGGTTCACGCGGTCGTAGTACTTGTTGAACGTGCGGACGACGACGTTGTCCTTGCGCTCGCCGGGCGGTGCGTGCTGCTTGAGGAACGTCGCGCACAGCGCCGGCGTGAAGCCGAGCGCGAGGAACGCGGAGAAGCCCATCGCAACCGCGATCGTGATCGCGAACTGCTTGTAGATCTCGCCCGAGGCGCCACCCTGCAGCGCGCTGGGAATGAACACCGCAGCCAGCACGACGGTGATGGCGACGACGGCGCCGGTGATCTGGTCCATCGCTTTCATCGTCGCTTCGCGCGGCGGCAGATGCTCCTCCGCCATGATGCGTTCGACGTTCTCGATCACCACGATCGCGTCGTCGACCACGATGCCGATCGCCAGCACCATCGCGAACAGGGTGAGCTGGTTGATCGTGTAGCCGAGCATGCTCAGGCCGAGGAAGGTGCCGAGCAGCGCGATCGGAATGACCAGCGTCGGGATGATCGTCGCGCGCAGGTTCTGCAGGAACAGCAGCATCACCAGGAACACGAGCACCACCGCCTCGATCAGGGTCTTGATGACTTCCTTGATCGACAGCGTCACGAACGTCGTCGTGTCGTAAGGCTTGAACCACTCGATGCCCTGCGGAAACGACGGCTGCAGCTCGTCCATGCGCGCTTCGACCGCGCCGGCCACCGTCAGCGCATTGGCACCGGGCAGCAGCTGGATCGCGAACGCGCCGGTGGGCTGGCCGTTGTACTTGGTGTCGAAGCCGTAGCCCGACGCGCCGATCGAAACGCGCGCGACGTCCTTCAGGCGCACGGTGGCGCCGTCGTTGTCGGCACGCAGCACGATGTTCTCGAACTGCTCGGGCGTGCTGAAGCGGCCCTCGGCCGACACGGTGGCGGTGAAACCCTGGCCTTCCGGCGCCGGGTCGGAGCCGATGGAACCGGCCGCGAACTGCACGTTCTGGCCGCGGATCGCGGTCATGACCTCGGTCGCCGACATGCCGTAGCCCTGCAACTGGTCCGGGTTGAGCCAGATGTTCATGGCGTACTCGGAACCGAACTGCTGGGTGCTGCCGACGCCGGGCACGCGCGCGATCTGCTCGAGCACGCGCGAACCGATGAGATCGTTGAGCTGGTTGCGGCTGACCGTCGGGTCGGTCGAACGCAGGCCCACGACCATCAGGAACCCCGCGTTGGCCTTGGCCACGACGACGCCCTGCTGCACCACTTCACTGGGCAGACGCGGCGTCGCCAGCGAAACCTTGTTCTGCACCTGCACCTGGGCGATGTCGGCGTCGGTGCCGGTCTCGAAGGTCAGGGTGACGGTGGCGCGGCCGGACGAGCTCGATGTCGAACTGAAGTACAGCAGATTGTCGATACCGGTGAGCTGCTGCTCGATGACCTGCGTGACCGCGCGTTCCGTGGTGTCGGCGCTGGCGCCGGGATAGGTCGCCGAGACGGTGACCTGCGGCGGTGCGACGCTCGGGTACGACTCCACGCCCATGTTCAGCAGCGAGATCACGCCCGCGAGCGAAATCAGGATGGAGACGACCCAGGCGAAGACCGGGTGGTTGATGAAGAACTTGGGCATGGCGGATCAGTCCTGCGTGTCGTTCGCAGCGGGAGCCTGAGCGGCAGCATCCTGCGTCGGCGCCGCCGTCGCATCGTCGGTCGTTGCGGGTTCGCCTTCGGCGGCGGCGGGCGCGGCCGTGGCCTGCTCCGGTGTCCAGGGTTTGGGCGCGACCACGGCGTCGGGACGCGCCTTCGGCACGCCGCTGACGATCACGCGATCCCCGGCCACCAGGCCTTCGGAGATGACCCACTGTCCCGCCTGCGCGCGGTCGGTGCGGACCGGCTTGCGGACCACCTTGTCGCCCTCGCCCGCGACCAGCACGTAGGCGGTGTTGGCATCGCGCAGCACGGCCGCCTGCGGCACCAGGAACACGCCGCTCTGCTGGCCCATGTTCGCGCGCAGCGTGACGTAGACGCCGGGCAGCAGACGGCGATCCGGGTTGGGCAGGGTCGCGCGCAGCTGCACCGCGCCCGAAGACGGATCGACGACGTCGCCGGAGAAGTCCAGCGTCGCCGTCTGATCGTGCACCGAACCGTCGGGCAGCACGATCTCGACCTGTCCACCACCGGCACCGCGGTCGAGCGGCATCGCGCGGATACGGTTGAACTCGCCGGCGCTCATCGAGAAGTTGATGTACAGCGGGTCGATCTGATCGACGGTGGTCAGCAGCGTGGAATCGCCCTGCCCGACCAGCGCGCCCTCGGTGACCTGCTGCTTGCCGGCGCGGCCGGAAATCGGCGCACGCACGGTGGCGTAGCCGAGATTGATCTGCGCCGCCTGCGTCGACGCCCGGGCGGCCTGCAACGCGGCCTCGGCGCTGCGCTCGGCGGCGATCGCATTGTCGAGATCCGACTTGGAGATGAAGCTGGTCGGCGCCAACTGGCGCGCGCGGTCTGCCGCGGTCTTCGAATTCGCGTAATTGGCCTGCGCCTGCGCCTGCGCGCCCTGTGCGGTGCCGAGGGCCGCCTGCAGCTGCGCGGGATCGATGCGGAACAGGACGTCGCCTTCGCTGACGTCGCTGCCTTCCTGATAGACGCGGCGCTCGAGCACGCCCGGCACGCGGGCGCGCACGTCGGCGCTGCGGAACGGCGCCAGACGGCCCACCAGTTCCTGCTCCAGCGCGATGCTGGTGGGCTGCACGGTCAGCACGCCCACTTCGGGCGGCGGCGGCGCGGCCTGCTCCTCTTGTTGACCGCAGGCGGAAAGTGCCGCGGCGAGCACGGCAATGGAGAGGATTCGGCGCATGGGGGAGAGACCTGGGAGAGGTGGGACGGGATTTACTATACCGGCCAGTATAGCTAATTCAGATTGCGGTTCGCACCATGAAGCAAGTCATGGCTACGATTGCGGGCGCGATGCTGCGTTGCAGCCGGTGCGAGACCGGTGAAATCGCCCCCTGCCCACGGATCGATCAAGTCCATGTATCGCGCAGCTTCCGGTCCATTCAGGTTCCAGGTGCCGCCTCGCCCCCCGCTTTCGCACGCCGCCCGCGTGAGGTCGGGGGCGGCGCGTGCTCGACGGGATCGCCGCCGACGTGCCGCCACAGGGCTGCAGCATGGATCAACCGGGCGCTGGGGCTGCCGTCGGGCGTCCTGGAACTCGCCGGCATCGAGGCCTCCCCGGCATGTCGATCAACATCTCGGAACCTGTTCACGATCTCGGCGTATGTCGCGCCGGAGCGCGTGGGCGCGCAGGCCAAGGAAGCGCGAGGGAGCGCACGTCCGTACGCGACCGGGCGATGACGCGGGTCTGCGTGTCCACAAGCCCGGCCCGCAGGGTGGCCGCAACGCGGCCACGCGACGTGCGTCGGGATCGCGAACAGGTGGTTCTCAGATCGTCTCGATCCAATCCGGATCGAGCGACAGCTGCGCGGGCGCGTCGCGCGCTTCCGCGACGAACGGCAACACACCCAGGCACGGCGCCGGCAACGCATCCGTCAGCAGTCCGATGTAATTGTCCGCACGCGCGAAGTCCGGATCGATGCGATTGCCGATCCACCCGACCAGCCGGCAGCGATCGGCCACGATCGCGCGCGCGGTCAGGCGCGCGTGGCTCAGGCAGCCGAGCTTGAGCCCGACGACGAGCACCACGGCGCCGCCGAGCTGCCGCGCCAGATCCTGGTGTTCAAGCCCTTCGGCGAGCGGCGCATCCCAGCCGCCGGCGCCTTCGACCAGCACGACATCGGCATTCGATGCGAGCCGCGCATGCGCGGCATACAGATCCGCGGTATCGACGGTCACACCCGCCGCGATCGCGGCCAATGTCGGCGCCGTCGGTTCGGGCAACGCGACCGGATTGACGTCGGCATAGTCCGGCCGCGGATCGCTGGCCGCCTGCAACGCCAGCGCATCCGCGTTGCGCCAGCGCCCGTCGATCCAGTCGCAGCCGCTGGCGACCGGCTTCATGCCGACCGCGCGCAGACCGGCGCGTCGCAGCGCATGCAAGAGCGCCACGCTCGAATGGGTCTTGCCGATGCCGGTGTCGGTGCCGGTGACCAGAACACTGCGCGCGCTCATGCGGCGTCCGAAGTCGCGCGTGGACGCGTCTGCAGACGCGCGGCCTGCGTGCCACGCAGACGGAAGCCGCCACCGCGCGGCAGGTGGTCCAGCCGGTCGGGCCCCTGCGGAGCCGCTGCTACACTCGGCGGCATGTTCACTTCATCTCCCCTGTCCGGCTCGAAGGCCGAACAGTATGCCGCGCTGGCGGCACAGGCACGGGCGCTGCTGCACGGCGAACGCGATGCGATCGCCAATGCGGCGAACCTCTCGGCGCTGGTCTATCACGCGCTGCCGGACCTCAACTGGGTCGGCTTCTATCTCTTCGACGGCACCGAACTCGTGGTCGGCCCGTTCCAGGGCCTGCCGGCCTGCGTGCGCATTCCGCTCGACAAGGGGGTCTGCGGCGCCGCGGCGCGCACGCGCACGACCCAGCGCATCGACGACGTGCATGCCTTCCCCGGCCACATCGCCTGCGACAGCGCGTCGCGTTCGGAACTGGTGGTGCCGCTGCATATCGGCGAGCGTCTGGTCGGCGTGTTCGATATCGACAGTCCGCTTCCGGCGCGTTTCGACGTTGAAGACCAGGCAGGCATCGAGTCCCTCGCCGCCCTCTATCTCGAGTCGATGCAATGACCGCGCCGACGCCGCTGAAGCTGCGCAACATCGGCCCCAAGTCCGCGGCGTGGCTGCGTCAGGTCGGTCTGCGCACGCGCGCGGATCTGGAAGCCGCCGGTGCAGTGGACGCGTTTGTCAAGGTGCGCCGCGCCGGCTTCAAGCCCAGCCTCAACCTGCTGTATTCGCTGGAAGGCGCGTTGCTCGACTGCCACTGGCAGGACGTGCCCGAGGCGCGCCGCCTGCAACTGGTCGAGGCCGCCGAGGCCGCGACCGCACTGTTGCCCGATCCGCGCGCGCGCCAGGCCGCCGGCCCGGTGACGACGACGTTGAGCGAGCCGGCCGAGTCCGAGTCGCCGCTGGACAGCCTGTTCGAGCGCCGCGACGACTGATCGCAACGCCGGCGCGCCTGCCCGCGTCCGCAGCCCCGCACTCACGTACAATCCGCGCCAGCTTCATGGTGACCCGCCGGCGCATCGCCGCCCGGGTTGAAACGGGAAGCCGGTGACGCGCCTGTGCGCCAGTCCGGCACTGCCCCCGCAACGGTAAGCGTGTCCAAGGCATCGCATCCGCCACTGTGCTCATGCACGGGAAGGCGCGACGCCCGGGAGAACTCCCACGCGCGAGTCCGGAGACCGGCCACGAAGTCTTCTGCGATTGCGATGCGGCGGGCATTGCGGCGGCGTTCCGGACGACCCTGCGCGCGTCCGGTCGGCAGCCGTGTCCGTCCTCGCGATCTCCCGACACCCCGCGTGCGTGGGCGCACGCGACAAGGAGACTGCAATGCCGTTCCGCATTCTGACCGTGGCGATCGTCGCCGCACTCGCTTCGCCACTCGCCACCGCGGCGACCGCCGCCGACGCGCGCGATCTCGACACCGTGCTCGTCACCGCCAACCGCGGCGCAAGCACGCTCGGCGATACCATCGTGCCGGCCCAGGTCATCGACCGCGCCGAAATCGAACGCACCCAGGCGCGCGACCTGCCCGAACTGCTGCGCGGCCGCGCCGGCATCCAGATCGGCAATTCCGGCGGCCCCGGCAAGCTGACCTCGATCTTCATGCGCGGCAGCGAATCCGACCACGTGCTGGTGCTGGTCGACGGCGTGCGCATCGGTTCGGCGACCGCCGGCCTCGCCGCATTCCAGGACATTCCGGTCGACCAGATCGAGCGCGTCGAGATCGTCCGCGGCCCGCGCTCCAGCTTGTACGGTTCGGAGGCCGTCGGCGGCGTCATCCAGATCTTCACTCGTCGCAACGCCGGTGCGATCAGTCCCCACGCGCGCATCGGCGTGGGCAGCCACAACCTGCGCGAAGCCAGCGCCGGTATCGGTGGTCGCGCCGGCCGCGGCTGGTTCGGTGTCGACGCCGCATTCCAGCGCACCGACGGCATCGATGCCTGCCGCGGATCGGGCACGCTGTTCCAGGGCTGCTTCACCGACGAGCCCGACCGCGACGGCTACCGCAACCGCTCGCTCAACCTGCGTGGCGGTGTCGAACTCGCAGATGGCGTGACGCTGGAAGGCAATGCCTTGCACGCCGATGCGTTCACCCAATTCGACGGCAGCAGCTTCGGCGGCAACGAAGCCGACACCGTGCAGCAGGTCGCCGGCGGCAAGCTGACCTATACGCCGTCCGACGTGGTCACGCTGACCGCGCAGGCCGGCCGCAATTACGACAAGGCGAAGAACTACTACCGCGACCAGGACACGCTGGAACGCACCGACGTCAGCCGTTTCGACACCCGCCGTGACACCGCGTCGCTGCAGGCCGATTTCGGCCTCGCGCCGACGCAGCGCTTCTCGCTGGGCTTCGACTGGATGTCCGACAACGTCGAAAGCACGACCGACTACGCCCTGACCGCGCGCGACAACTTCGCGGTGTTCTCCGAGTACGTGGCGCGTTTCGGCGCGCACCGCGTGCAGGCCGGCGTGCGTCACGACGACAACGAACAGTTCGGCGGCCACACCACGGGCAGCCTTGGCTGGGGCCTGGATCTCGCCCATGGCCTGCGCCTCAACGCCAGCGCCGCGACGAGCTTCAAGGCGCCGACGTTCAACGACCTCTACTTCCCGTTCGGCAGCGGCAATCCGGACCTCGAGCCCGAGCGCGCGAAGACGGCCAACCTCGGCCTCGCCCAGTACGGCGACACCTGGAACTGGTCGATCAACGCCTTCGAAAGCCATGTCGACGATCTGATCTTCCTCGACAGCAACTTCGTGCCGCAGAACATCCAGGAAGCCCGCATCCGCGGCGCAGAACTGACGTTCGCGACCACGCTCGCCGGCTTCGACCTGTCGACCGAACTGAGCCACGTCGATCCGCGCGACCGCAGCGACAGCCCCCATCACGGCAACCTGCTCGCCCGCCGCGCGCGCAACAGCGGCCGTCTCGACATCGACCGCAGCTTCGGCGACGTCCGCATCGGCACCACGCTGCGCGCCAGCAGCAGCCGCTTCGACAATCCCGCCAACACGGTGCGCGTCGCCGGCCACGGCACGCTGGACCTGCGCGCGGCCTGGGCATTCAACCACGACTGGACGCTGGAAGCCCGCGCGACCAACGTGCTCGACAGGACCTACGAGACCGTGAACTGGTACTACCAGCCCGGCCGCGAATACGGTCTGGCGCTGCGCTGGTCCCCCTCCGCCCGCTGATCTGCGGAACGCCCGCATTACGGAGGCGTTTCTCCGGGAGCGCGCTCGCGCGCGAAGGCTTTGCCGCCGATGGTCCATCGCGCGCGGGCACACGCGCTCCCCTGTCCCGAAACGGATTCCTGCCGATGGCGATGCTGCCAGTGCCGGAAGCGCAGGCGGGCGGGCGAAACCTGGCCCTCAATCCAGGGCGCCGCGTTCCGCATGCGCTATGAGCTGGTCGATCACATAGCGCACCCTGGGCGCTGGAATGGCCTGGCGCACCCAGAGCAGGTGGATGTCGACCTGGACACCGGAATGGGCCTGGAGCACGGGCACCAGTCGTCCTTGCGCGATGTGGGACCTGAGCAGCGACACCGGCATCTGGCACAGGCCGAACCCCGCCAGGGCCGTTTCCACGATCGACTCGCCATCGCTCAACTGGTGCGTGGCCGGCGGCGTGATGCGGACGACGCGCCCCTCTTCCCGCACGGACCACTGCTGCGGCGGTCCGTGACTGGTGCCGACGATGCACCGGTGGCCGTTGAGGTCGGAAAGATTCACGGGCACGCCGTGCGCCTGCAGATAGCCGGGAGAGCCGCAGATCAGGCGTTCCTGGCTGGTCAGCTTGCGGGCGACCAGGTGCGCGCTGTCCGGAAGCTGGCCGAAGCGGATCGCCAGATCCGCCTCGTCGCGCATGAGATCGGCGGTGGCATCGTTGAAGCGCATCGTCAGCGCGAGTTCCGGGTGCGGCGCCGCCATGTCCAGCAGCAGGGGCAGCAGCACGCGCTTGCCGAACGCCATCGGCATGTCGATGTGCACCCGGCCGCGCAGCACCTTGTCGTACGGCGTGATCTGCGCCTCCGCCGCCGCGATCCCGTCCAGGGCCGACGAACAGGCCTGGAAGTACGCCTCGCCGTCGAACGTCAATTGAAGGCGCCGCGTCGTGCGCCGGATGAGCTTCACCCCGAGGCGCTGCTCGAGGCGGTTGAGGCTCTTGCCGACGGCCGACTTGGTCACCCCCAGGCGTTCGGCCGCCAGGGTGAAGCTACCGGCCCGGACCACGGCGACGAAGGCGCCGATGCCCGAGAGGGAGTCCGGGACCGTGCCTTGCCCAGCCATGAGCGAATCCAATAGTCGAATAAATGTCCACATATTGTAGATCGAATCGACGTTTATCGATCCAGTGGCGACAAATATGATGGGGAACCGCCGACGAGGCTCAGGAGGCGGTATCCGATCGCCCGAAAGGCGGTCCCGTTTCGCATGCCGGCTCATCAGGGCCCGGCGCTTCATCACCAAAGAGAGGAAATGAGCATGCCTGTAGTACGCGTGAGCTGGTTCGAGGGCAAGGACGCCAAGGCGAAGCAGGCCGTGGCCGCCGAGATCACCGAGAGCATCGTCAAGAACACCGGGACGGACCCGAACTACATCTACGTGATCTTCGAGGATGTGGCCCCGTCGGACTGGGCCGGTGCCGGAAAGCTGTTCGGGCAGGAAACGCCCGCAGACCCGGGTTGATCCTGCACCGCGGCAGGGAAGAACGCGCCTGTTGGCGCACCAGAGCGAGGGTCCAATGATGTCGAAAAACAGAACCGGGACGCCACCGGCGTCGCCGCGCAGGGGCGCGCGGCTGGCATTGCGCGTCTTCGGCGGCCTGCTGTTGCTGATCGGCCTCGTGCTGGCCGCCGGCGGCGTGCAACTGGCCGTGCTGGGCGGTTCCTGGTACTACCTGATCGCCGGCGTGGCGCTGGTGGCATCGGGCATTTTCTACCTGCTGCGCAAGCCGGCCGGCGCCTGGCTGTACGCGCTGGTCTTCGTCGGCACCGTGCTGTGGGCGGTGTGGGAAGTGGGCCTGCGCTTCTGGCCGCTGGTGCCGCGCCTGGCGCCGGTGCTGGTGCTCGGCCTGTTCGCCTCCCTGCTGCTGCCGGCGTTGCGCGGCGGTGCCGGTCGCGGCGCATCGCGCGCGCTTTCGGGCGCGTTTGCCCTGGGCATCGTCGCCGGCGGCATCGCCATGTTCTTCCCGCACGGCCAGATCAAGGGTATGGGCGAGGCGGCCGTGGCAGGCGCCGCTGCCGGCGAATCCAGATGGCAGTTCTACGGCCGCACCCCGAGAGGCACGCGCTATGCGCCCGAGACGCAGATCGACCGCGACAACGTCGATCAGCTGCAGGTGGCGTGGACCTTCCGCACCGGCGATCCGGCCAATCCGTTCTCGGAAAACCAGAACACGCCGATGCAGATCGGCGACACCGTCTACGTGTGCACGCCAATGAACAAGGTGTTCGCGCTGGACGCGGACACGGGCACGGAGAAGTGGAGCTTCGATCCGCAGCCGGCCGACACCCAGACCTGGAACCGGTGTCGCGGCGTGGCCTACTACGAGCCGGCGGCGGTCACCCATTCCCTGGCGCAGGCCACCGCCACGGCCGGCGACGACGCGACAGCGCCTCCGGCCCCGGCGGCAGCCATCACGACGCCGGCCACGGCCAACACCTGCAGCCGCCGCATCGTCCTCACCACCATCGATGCGCGCCTGATCGAGCTCGATGCCGATACCGGCACGCCGTGCGGGAGCTTCGGCCAGGGCGGCACGGTCGACCTGAAGGTCGGCATGGGCGAGGTCAAGCCGGCGTACTACATCCCCACTTCGATGCCGACCGTGGTCCAGGACCTGGTCATCGTCGGCGGTTGGGTCTTCGATGGCCGTTCGGTCGACGAGCCGTCCGGCGTCCTGCGCGCCTTCGACGCGAACTCGGGCGAACTGGCCTGGGCCTGGGACCTGGGCAATCCGGCGATCACCAGGCTGCCGCCCGAGGGCGAGGCCTACACCCGCGCGACGCCGAACGTGTGGTCCACGCCCGCCTTCGACGAGGCGCTGGGGCTGATCTACGTGCCCACCGGCAACCAGCAGCCGGACTTCTGGGGCGCCCACCGTTCTCCGGCGACCGAGGAATTCGCCTCGTCCATCGTCGCCCTGGAGCTGGCCACCGGCCGGGTGCGCTGGAAATTCCAGACCGCGCACCACGACCTGTGGGACTACGACGTGCCCGCGCAGCCGGCGCTGGTCGACGTCCCCGACGGCCAGGGCGGCAGCGTGCCGGCGCTGGTGCAGGTCACCAAGCGCGGCCAGATCTTCCTGCTCGACCGCCGCAACGGCGCGCCGCTGGCCGAAGTCCAGGAAAAACCCGTCCCGCAGGCACACCAGGAAGGCGACCGGGTCAGCCCGACGCAGCCGTATTCGGTGGGCATGCCGGCCATCGGCGCCGAACCGCTGACCGAGCAGGCCATGTGGGGCGCCACGTTCTTCGACCAGCTCGCCTGCCGCATCGCCTTCCGCAAGCTGCGCTACGAAGGCGAGTTCACCGCGCCGACCACCGAGCAGAGCATCCTGTACCCGGGCTACTACGGCGGCATGAACTGGGGCAGCGTGGCGGTCAACGAGGCCACCGGCCAGTTGTTCGTCAACGACATCCGCATGCCGCAGCTCGTGCAACTGCTTCCGCGCGAAGGCCTGGACGAGTCGAAGATGCCGGCCGGTCACGGCGTCGGCAGCGTCTATCCGATGGAAGGCACGCCGTACGTGGTCGAGCATGCCGCGTTCTCCTCGCCGCTGGGCATTCCCTGCCACGCGCCGCCGTGGGGCACGTTCTCGATGATCGACCTGAACACCCGCGAGCTGGTCTGGCAGCGTCCAGCCGGCACCGTCAGGGACGCAGCGGTCAACGGCATCAAGGCGGGCGTTCCCGTGCCGCTGGGCATGCCGACCCTGGGCGGCGCGGTGAACACGGCCTCCGGCCTGGTGTTCTACGCCGGCACCCAGGACTACTACCTGCGCGCGCTGGACATGGCCACCGGCGAGGAACTGTGGAAGGGCCGGCTTCCGGTCGGCGCGCAGGCCACGCCGATGACCTACGTCTCGCCGAAGAGCGGGCGCCAGTACGTCGTCATCTCGGCCGGCGGCGCGCGGCAGTCGCCGGACCGCGGCGACTACGTCATCGCCTATGCGCTGCCGGAGCAGGCCGAGTAGCGCATCGGCTGCCGGAGACACCCGGGGCGTCCCCGGTTGTCTGGCGGCATGGGACGACCGCGAGGCAGCCGCGGGGCGGCGTGCGAGCCCGTCGTTGCAGCGACGGTCGGAGGACGCGATGCGCCGTGAAGGGCCTGTCCTTCAGAACCTGTTCACGATCCCGGCGCGGAGCGTGTGGGCATGCAGGCCAGGGAAGCGCGAGCGCGCGTACGTCCGTACGCGACCGAGCAATGACGGGGTCTGCGTGTCCCACAGGCCCGGCCCGCAGGGCGGCCGCAAGGCGGCCATGCGACGTGCGTCGGGATCGTGGACAGGGTCTCAGTGCGGCCTTCCGCGGCGTCGCTCGAGATCCGCATGCCGGAAACACAGGCGACGTGCAAGTCCCGAGGCGAGTCCGCAGCGACGATTCCCCGGATATCGAATCGGGATGATCCGTATCACAACCACGCCTCTCCCGCTCATGGCAGATCGCCATACTGGCTGGTACCCATGACCACCAACCTGCGCCAGGGCGCGCACCTCGAGGAGCACTCCACATGACACAAGACACCGATCAACGGCAGCCCATCCGCGCCGCCGTGCTGCGTTCCGTGGGCGAGGCCCTGCAGTTCGAAAGCGCCTCGCTCGAAGCGCCCCGCGCCACCGAGGTGCTGGTGCGGCTCGTCGCCAGCGGCGTCTGCCATACCGACATGGTCGTGCGCGACCAGTTCTTCACCACACCGATGCCGATGATCCTCGGCCACGAAGGCTCCGGCGTGGTGGAACGGGTCGGCAGCGACGTGACCACGGTCGCGCCGGGCGACCACGTGGTGATGACCTACATGTCCTGCGGCCTGTGCGCGCCGTGCGCCACGGGCCATCCGGCGCATTGCGAGCACATGAGCCTGCTCAACTTCGGCGGCGCGCGCATGGACGGCAGCTTCTCGGCCTGCGACGCCCATGGCCACGACCTCCACGACCACTTCTTCGGCCAGTCCTCGTTCGCCACCCATGCCATCGCCAGCGAGCGCAACGTGGTCAAGGTGCGCAAGGATGTCCCGCTGGAACTGCTCGGCCCGCTGGGCTGCGGCATCCAGACCGGCTCGGGCGCGGTGCTGCAGGCCATGAAGGTCCACGCCGGATCCTCGTTCGCCGCGTTCGGCACCGGTGCGGTGGGCCTGGCCGCGCTGATGGCCGCCCGCGTGGCCGGCGCCACCACCATCGTCGCGGTGGACGTGAATCCCGCCCGTCTCGCGCTGGCGCTGGAACTGGGTGCCACCCACGCGGTCAACAGCCGCGAGCGCGACCCGGTCGAAGCCATCCGCGAGATCACCGGCGGCGGCGCCGACTTCACCCTCGAATGCAGCGGCCGCGCCGAGGTCCTGCGCCAGGCCATCGACAGCCTGGGTTTGCTGGGCACCTGCGGCATCGTCGGCGCCACGCCCGAGGGCACCGAGGCCAGCTTCAACGTCAACGAGGTGATGATTCCCGGCCGCCGCATCATGGGCATCGTGCAGGGCGACGTGGTCTCGCGCACCTTCATTCCCGAACTGATCGAGCTGTACCGGCAGGGCCGCTTCCCGTTCGACCGCCTGGTCAAGTTCTACAAGTTCGAGGAACTGAACCAGGCCATGGCCGACAGCGAGAGCGGCGTCACCATCAAGCCGGTCCTGCGCTTCGCCGACGCGGCCTGAGAACCTGTTGACGATCCTGCTGCGCTTGCGACAGATCGTGAACAGCTTTGCGCATTGCCAACGGCCGCGTTCGCGGCCGGTCCCCATCAAGAGAACTCCATGAAGACAGAACTCGTCATCGACAACACCCCCCGTGCCGCAGAGAACGGCGCCACCTTCGAGCGGCGCCACCCCGTCAGCGGCGAAACCGTGACCACCGGCGCCGCCGCCTCGGTCGCCGATGCGCTCGCGGCCGCCGAATCGGCCGCCGGGGCGTTCGCCTCCTGGTCGGCCACCGGCCCCTCGACCCGGCGCGCGATCCTGCTCAAGGCCGCCGACCTGCTCGAACAGAAGCTGCCCGAGTTCCGCCAGGTCATGGCCGCCGAAGTCGGCGCCTCCGAGCTGTGGGCCACCTTCAACGTCATGGGCTCGGCCGCGCTGTTCCGCGAGGCCGCCGGGCTGGCGACGCAGATCCAGGGCGAGACCATCCCCACCGACAAGCCCGGCACCCTGTCGATCACCATCCGCCAGGCGGCCGGCGTGGTGCTGAGCATCGTGCCTTGGAACGGGCCGATCCTGCTCGGCGCGCGCGCCCTGGCCTACCCGCTGGTCTGCGGCAACCCGGTGATCTTCAAGGCCTCCGAGAGCAGCCCGCGCACCCATGCGCTGCTGGCCTCGTGCCTGTACGAGGCCGGCCTGCCGGCCGGCGTCCTGGGCTTCCTGACCACCGCCCCGGAGGGCTCGGCGGCGGTGACCGAGGCGCTGATCGCCCACCCGGCGGTGCGCCGCGTCAACTTCACCGGCTCCACCCGGGTGGGCCGCATTATCGCCGAGACCGCCGCCCGCCACCTCAAGCGCTGCCTGCTCGAACTGGGCGGCAAGGCGCCGTTCGTGGTGCTGGACGACGCCGACCTGGACGGCGCGGTGAACGCGGCGGTGTTCGGCTCGTTCCTCTACCAGGGCCAGATCTGCATGTCCACCGAGCGCTTCGTGGTCGACGAGAAGGTCGCCGATGCGTTCGTCGAGCGCTTCGCAGAGCGGGCGAAGGCGTTGCGGGCTGGCGACCCGGCCCGCTCGGGCGAGTGCGTGATCGGCCCGATGGTCGGCCCGGCCTCGGGCGAGCGCCTCAACCACATGCTGGAGGATGCCGTGGCGAAGGGCGCGAAGATCGTCGCCGGCGGCCAGGCCGATGGCGCGGTGATGGACGCGACCATCGTCGATCACGTCAAGCCCGGCATGATCATCTACGACGAGGAGACCTTCGGCCCGGTCACCACCATCGTCCGCGTGCGCGATACCGAGGAGGCCGTGCGCGTGGCCAACGACACCGAGTACGGCCTGTCGTCGGCGGTGTTCGGCAGCGACCTGACCCGGGCCATCTCGGTGGCCTCGCGCATCCAGGCCGGTTGCGTGCACGTCAACGGCGCCACCGTGCAGAACGAGGCCCAGGCGCCGTACGGCGGCATGAAGAACAGCGGCTACGGGCGCTTCGACGGCCGCGCGGTCATCGACGAGTTCACCGAGCTCAAGTGGATCACGCTCGAGGACCCGGCCCAGCCCTACCCGTTCTGAGCGGCAACGCTGCCCGCCCATGACCGCCGCTTGCCCGTCGTCGACGGGCAAGCGATGTTTTTTCGACGCGCCCGGCCGGCGCCGCGGCTGCGATCGAAGTCCTGCTCGCTGCGCCGGCTTCGCGAGGCCGGCGCCGCCCCGCACGTGATGCCCCTTGAAGTCCCTGATTGCTCCCCTCCTCGATCCGGCCACCCGCAATACGGCCATCCGCCTGACCTTGGCTTCGATGGTCGCGATGTCGATCGCGACGGCCGCCGGACTCGAGAATCCCTGGTGGGCGGCCATGGCGGTCTGGATGATCGGCCAGCCGCCGCGGGGCCTGCTGTTCGAGCGCAGTCTGGCGCAGCTGGTCGGCACCCTGGTCGGCGCCGTGGCGGGCGCGCTGCTGGTGACCGCCGGCGGCGGGTCGGCCGTGGTGTCGCTGGCCGGGCTTGCGCTGTGGATCGCAGTCTGCTGCGGCGTCGCCAATGCGATGCGGCACCAGCGTGCCTATGGCGCGGCGCTGTGCGGGCTGACCTCGGCCGTCATCGTGTCGTTGACGCTGGGCACCGGTATCGATCCTGCGGCGTTCGCGGCCGCCCGCGCGCTGGACAATGTCATCGGGATCGTCGCGGCCATCGCGGTGGCGCTCGCCCTGGGACCGGCCACGCCGGGCCCTGCCATTGCCGGCCGGGCCCGGACGGTGGTGGCGCAGGCGCTGGCACTGATCGCCGACGCCCTGAAGGAAAGCGACGCGCGGTCCTTCGGCAAGGAGCGCGAGTTCCTGCTGGGGCTCGCCGCACTCGAAGCTTCCGCCGAGGACGCCGTCGCCGGGTCGATCGCCGGGCGGCGAAAGCTCGGGGAGTTGAACGCGCTGTTCGCGTTTCTTCTCGACCTGGTCGTCGTCGCCCGCGCGATCCGTTCGCGCGAAGCGCCGGTACAGGCGCCGGGGCATGCCGGCCTGGCGGCGCTGCGGGACGCGTTCGAGGCGTCCGCGCGCGCACTGTCCGAAGGCGGGGCACTCCACCTCGATGACGTCATTGCCGCCTCCCGGCAACTGGAGGCATCCGATCCGGTGCTGTCGCCCGTCCTGGCGGAGATGCGGACGTTGCTCGACCGGGCGTCCCGGAGTCATCGGCGACTCCTGGGTGCGGACGACGCGCCTGCGCCGCGCGCATCGCGGCCCCATCCGGACGCAGCGGGCCTGCGCCTGGCGATGCTGCGCGGGGCGCTCGCCACCTCCCTGGCGGGACTGGCCTGGCTGGCCATCGACTGGGAGCCGCTCCGCTATCTGCTGCTCGGAACCAGCATCTTCACCGTGCTCTACTCGATGGTGGACGCACCGGCGACCATCGTCAGGCACATCCTCCTGGGCGGCCTGGCCGCGGCCGTCCCCGCCGCACTCTGGCGCTTGGTCGTGCTGCCGGAGGTTTCGGACGGCTGGCTTTCGCTGCTGCTGGCCGTGCCCCTGGTGTTCGCCGCCTCGCTGCTGCAGGCGCGGCAGGGCACGCTGTTCATCGGGCTCGCCTTCAACATGCTCTTCGCGGTGCTGGCGCGGCCGGTCGATACCAGTCCCAGCACGGCCGCGGCCGTCATCGCCAGCGAGGCGCTGCTGCTGGGCGGGATCGTGCTGAACTACGCCCTCTACCGCTGGCTGCTGCCGATGAACCCGGCCCGCCGCAGGCGCCATCTGCGCGCGTCCATCCGCCGCGAGATCTCGGCGATCTCGATCCGTGCCGGGACGCCCTGGGCCGAGCGCCATCTCGCGCGCTTGCGCTATCTGGTCTTCAGCCTCGCGGTCCGGTCGCGCGGGCAGGTCCAGCAGGTCGAGGACGCCCTGGCCGCACTGACGCTGGGCCATGCGCTTTTCAGGCTGGGGGACATGGAAATGGCGGACCTGCCGCCCCTGGAGCGCGACGCCGTCCGGGAGACGCTGCGCCTGACCTGCGCGCCGCTCGACGATCCGCATCGGGTGGCAACGCGATTACGGGAATGCGCCCGGCAACTCGGCCAGGCCGATCCGGAGGGCGCTCGGCCCGACGGCGCGCAGACGACCAGGATCCGCTGGCTGCTCGAGCTGGCCGCCCGTGAATTCAATGCGCATGCGGCGATGTTCGCCTCCGCACCGCGCGCCGACCGACTTTCGGACTAGGCCGCCTGCGCGGCCCAATGGACGACGAGCCGTCAGGGACGACTGCCCACCAGCGCCTGCTCCACGGCATCGGCCAGGAATGCGACCAACGCGCGCACGCGCCTGGGCAGTTGCCGGCGCGAGGGGTAGACCAGCTGCATCGAGGGGCCGGGGGCGTCCTGTCCCGCCAGGACCTGC
Organism: Proluteimonas flavola; assembly: GCF_021191705.1. Classification (GTDB taxonomy): domain Bacteria; phylum Pseudomonadota; class Gammaproteobacteria; order Xanthomonadales; family Xanthomonadaceae; genus Luteimonas; species Luteimonas flavola. The sequence goes on along the minus strand of NZ_JAIWPU010000021.1, from coordinate 32,387 downwards.
ACCAGGCGCCCCTGCGCCAGCCCTCGCTGCGCATAGAAGGCAGGAATCTGGGCGATACCGACGCCCGCGGCCACCGCGCTCATCATCGCCTCCCCATTGGTGAAACTTGCCACGCAATGGCGGGTGTCGATGGCGATCTCCTCGCTCCCCTGGCGGTACAGCATCGGCTTCGGCCGCCCGGACGGCGGCATGAAGGCGATCAGCCGGTGCGACAGCAGATCCTCGGGCACCTGCGGCCGGCCATGGCGGTCGAGGCACTGCGGGCAGATGAAGGTGCCCAGCGCGACCGTTCCCAGCGGCCTGACCACCAGTTCGGAATCGCCCAGCTCGCCGATGCGCAAGGCCAGGTCCACGGCTTCGGCCACCAGATTGACGTGGTGGTCGTTGAGCCGGACTTCGACCGACAGCCTGGGATGCTCGTCCAGGAACCGCGCCAGGTGGGGCATCACCAGCTCGCGGCCGAAGGTCATGGGCAGGTCGATCCGGATCGATCCGCTCAGATCGGCAGGGTCCCCATTGAACAGGCTGCGCATGTCGTCGAGCTCGCCGAGCCAGCGGCTGGCCTGGACATAGAGGGTCGCGCCCTCGTCGGTCAGGCTGACGCTGCGCGTGGTGCGGTGGAACAGCCGGACACCCAGCCGCTCCTCCAGTTGCCGGATCGCCCTGGACACGGCGGACGATGCCTGCCCCAGCGAATCGGCCGCGCGCCTGAAGCTCAGTGTCTCGGCGACGCGGACGAATTCCTCGATCCCCGCCACCTTGTGCTGCAGTCGCTCATTGCTGCTCATGGGGAAACAGTCTCTTGGATTTTTCCGCCTTTGTGGTGATTCTGGCACGCAATACACTGTGGCTTCCATTCTCAAGCGCAGGGTGCTTTCCCATGAAAGCTGTCGTCGCCGTCGAGCAAGGTGGCCCGGACGTACTCGAGCCGATCGACCTTCCGCTGCCGCAGCCGCAGGCCGGACAGGTCCGGGTCCGGGTGATGGCCTCGGGCCTCAACCCGATCGACATCAAGGTCCGCAAGGCCTCGCTGCCGATGACGCCCGCCCGCTTCCCGGCCGTGCTGCAGACCGATTTCGCCGGCGTCGTCGACGCCGTCGGCGAGGGGGTCACCCGGTTCAAGGCGGGCGAGGAGGTGTTCGGCTTCGCCGGCGGCTTCAGGGGGCCAGCGGGCGACGTGCCGGGCGCGCTTGCCGAGTACGCGGTGTTCGACGCCGCGCTGCTGGCGCGCAAGCCGGCCAACCTGGATTTCCGCGCCGCCGCGGCCCTGCCGCTGGTGGCGACGACCGCATGGAAGGCGCTGTTCGAGAAGGTCGCCATCAGGCCGGCCAGCCGGGTCCTGATTGTGGGAGGCGCCGGCGGCGTCGGCACCATGGCGGTGCAACTGGCCGGCGCGGCCGGCGCCCACGTGGTGGCGGCGACCCGGTCGGCCGAGAGCAGCGCACTGGCGCTGGCGGCCGGGGCGCGCGCCTGCATCGATCTTTCCGATACCAGTCCTGCGCAGGTGGTGCAGGCCCATACCCAGGGACAAGGCTTCGACGTCATTTTCGACACGGTCGGCGGGCCGGCGCTGGACGCGGCCTTCCAGATGATCCGCCCCGGCGGGGACGTCGTCACCGTGGTCGGCGCCGCAAGCCACAATCTCGCGCCGCTCTACCTCAAGGGTGCCAACCTGCACACGCTGCTGGTGCTGATCCCGATCATGTTCGGGACGGATACGACCCGGCAAGGGCAGATCCTGGAGACCATCGCCACGATGGTCGAGGACGGCAAGTTGAAACCCCGGCTGGATCCGGAGCGGTTCACACTGTCGCGAGTCGCCGACGCCCATCGCAAGCTCGAATCCGGGCAGGCAAAGGGGAAGATCGTCGTCGATGTCTTCCAGGTCGCCTGACCCGGCGCCTGCGACCCACGTGGCATTCGGGCAATTTGTCAGCAACCTATGAGGTCAACCTGATGGAATACAGAAGATTCGGCCGTTCCGGCCTGCGCGTGCCGGCCTTGAGTTTCGGAACCGCGACCTTCGGTGGCGGCAATGCGTTCTTCCGCGCCTGGGGCTCCACCGACGCCAAAGGCGCCGAGCGGCTGATCGACGTCTGCCTCGACCACGGGATCTCGCTGTTCGACAGCGCCGACGCCTATTCCGACGGGCTGGCCGAGACGATCCTGGGCGCGGCGATCAAGGGCAAGCGCAACCGCGTGCTGATCTCCACCAAGGCCACCTTCGCCACCGGCACCGGGCCGAACGACTACGGCTCCTCCCGGCAGCACCTGCTCGATACCGTCGACAAGTCGCTGCAACGCCTGGGAACGGATCACATCGATCTCTACCAGCTGCACGGCCAGGATCTCAATACGCCGCTCGAGGAGACCCTGTCCACGCTCGACCAGCTGGTGCGCTCGGGCAAGGTCCGCTACGTGGGCTGCTCCAACTTCTCCGGCTGGCACCTGATGAAATCGCTCTGCGTGTCCGACCGCTACGGCTACCCGCGGCACATCTCGCACCAGGCCTACTACTCGCTGCTGCACCGCGACTACGAATGGGAGCTGATGCCGCTGGGGCAGGCCGAAGGCGTCGGCGCGATGGTCTGGTCGCCGCTCGGCTGGGGCACGCTGACCGGCAAGATCCGCAGGGACCGCGAGCCGCAGCCGGGGACCCGCGCCTTCGACGGCGCCGGCACGGGCCTGAAGTACGACCAGGAGCATCTGTTCGCCATCGTCGATGCGCTCGACGAGATTGCCCGGGAGGCCGGCAGGACCATCCCGCAGGTCGCCCTGAACTGGCTGCTGCAGCGGCCGACGGTGAGCAACGTCATCATCGGCGCGCGCAACGAGCAGCAACTGATCGAGAACATCGGCGCGGTCGGCTGGAGCCTGACGCCCGAGCAGGTGGCTAGGCTCGACGCCGCCAGCGACACCCCGCCGCCGTATCCGACCTGGCACCAGCGTGGCTCGCCGGAACTCAAGGAGTTCTGACGGGGCCGCTTCCGCGCCCCGCCGTCACTGCGCCCAGGGCGGCGCCCGCAGCGCGTCGACGAGGAAATCCACCAGCCGCCGCACCTTCAGCGGCAGCTGCTTGCGCGTGGGATAGACGGCGAAGATGCCCAGTTCCGCGGCGCGGAACGCCGGCATCAGTTCCACCAGCGCACCGCTGCGCAGGTCCTCGTACACCAGGAAATCCGGCTGCAGGATGATCCCCTGGTGGGCCAGCGCCGCCGCCCGGCAGGTGTCTCCGTTGTTGGCGTGGATGCGCGAGCGCGTGCGCACGCTCACTTCGCCCGCAGGTCCCTGGAAGCTCCAGGTATCGCCCGATGACCAGTAGGTGTAGGAGATCACGTCGTGCCGGGCGAGCTCGTGCGGGTGCACGGGCGTGCCCCGCTCGGCGAGGTAGTCCGGCGAGGCGCAGACCACCATGCGGGTGCGGGCGAGCGGTCGGCTGACCAGGCTGGACTCGGACAGCCGCGCGATGCGCACCACCAGGTCGTAGCCCTCCTCGACCAGGTCGACCACGCGGTCCGACAGGACGATGTCCAGGGTGACCTGCGGGTTTTCCGCCGCGAATCGCCCCCACAGCGCGGCCAGGTGCAACATGCCGAAGGTCTGCGGCGCACCGATGCGCAGCGGCCCCTGCGCCTGGAGTGCACTGGCGCCCACTTCCGCCTCGGCCTCCTGGACCGCCGCCAGGATCTCCTTGCAGCGCTGGTAGTAGGCCTGGCCCTCGCCGGTCAGCGACAGGCGGCGCGTGGTCCGCTGCAGCAGGCGCGTGCCCAGGTGTTCTTCCAGTTCGTTGACATGGCGCGATACCGCCGGCTTGGACAGGCCGGCGGCCTCCATGGCACCGACGAAGCTGCCGGCCTCGACCACGGCGGTGAAGGTCTTCATGGCCTGGAGCAGATCCATAGTCTCGAATTCCAAGACAATCTATTCATGATCGATGAGTTTATCGCCGTACGAGTGGCCAATACAGTGTCACCACGCCGACAGACCGGCGACGGCTCGGCGCACATGATCTCCGGGCTCGACGACTCATTCCTCTCACGCAACAGGATCATCGCCATGAACATCACCCTCATCGGCGCCGGCAACATGGGCGCAGGCTTCGTCAAGCAACTCACCGCCGCCGGCCACCAGGTCCGCGTGACCGCGCGCGATCTGGCCAAGGCCCAGGCCCTGGCCGCCGCCCACCCCGGCGCAACCGCCGTGGCGCCTGCCGAGGCCCTGGGCGACTCGCAGGTCGTCATCGTCGCCACCGGCTATGCCGACGCCGTCCCCGCGCTGCAGGCGCTGGGTTCGCTGGAAGGCCGCGTCGTGGTCGACATCACCAACCCGCTGACCGCCGACTTCATGGGCCTGACCCTGGGCTACGAGACCTCCGCCGCCGAGGAGATCGCCAAGGCGCTGCCCGGCGCGCAGGTGGTCAAGGCGTTCAACACCGTGCTGGCCCAGGTGCTGGCCGAAGGCCCGGCCTTCGCGAACGGCCAGACCGTGCCGGTTTTCTACGCCGGCGACGACGAACGCGCCAAGCAGACCGTACGCGCGCTGGCCGAGAGCATCGGCTTCCAGCCGGTCGACGCGGGCGGGCTGAAGAACGCGCGCTACCTGGAGCCGGTGGCCGGCCTGAACATCTACTTCGCCTACGGTGCCGGCCAGGGTACGCAGATCGCGCCTACCTGGATCCACCGCGGCTGATCGGACGCGCCTCACCCACCCCGGAGCCAAGACCATGAACGACGAACAGACCCAGACCGTCGCGCAGCAGCGCCCCACCGACATCGTCAGTCCCATCGGCGACCAGGTGCTGCCGCTCAGGACGACCGCGGCCGACGCCCGCAAGGCCGGCCGCGCGGCCTACGAAAAGCCCACGCCGGACAACAGCATCATGCTGTTCATCGACCACCAGATCGGACTGATGGCCAGCGTGCGCGATTTCGCCCAGGCGTCCGGCTACAAGGCCAACGTCCTGGCGCTGGCGCAGATGGCCGGCGCGCTGGGCATCCCGGTGCTGCTGTCCTCGTCCAATGCCCAATGGCAGAACGGCGACCTGCTGCCGGAATTGAAGGAGATCTTCAACGACCAGCCGATCCACCGTCGCACCGGCATCATCAACGCCTACGAGGATCCGACCTTCCGCGCGGCGCTGGAGGATCTGGTTGCCAGGACCGGGCGTCGGCACATCATCATCTCCGGCGTGACGCTCGGGACCTGCGTCACGCTGCCGACCCTGGCGATGATCAACGACGGTTACGTCGTGCATCCGGTCGTCGACGCCTCCGGCGCCTGGAGCAAGTACGAGGCCGAGGCCGCGATGCAGCGCATGAGCGCCGCGGGCGCACAGCTCAATACCGTCTATGCGCTTGGCGCGGAACTGCAGGCCGACTGGAAGCTGCCTTCGGGCGACAGCATGCTGCCGCCGTTCATCAACGGCCTGCCCGAGTACGGCTGGGTCGTGCAGCATTTCTGGAACAACGCCGATCCGGCCAAGCGGCCGGTGCCCGATCCGTTCGGCCTGGTCAAGTAACCCAACCCGCCCGTGCCGTCCGGCGCGGGCTTCCACCAAGGTGACGGGCAAGGGACGAACCGCGCCCTGCCCGCGCCGACATTCCCGACGTCGACTTCCAAGGACACCGACATGAACGCCACACTCTCGCTGCTGGGCCGCATCGGCCTCTCGCTCCTGTTCATCATCTCCGGCTGGGCCAAGATCAGCGGCTACGCCGGCACCCAGCAGTACATGGAGGCCATGGGCGTGCCCGGCGCACTGCTGCCGCTGGTCATCGTGCTGGAACTCGGCGGCGGCCTCGCGATCGCCGCCGGTCTGTTCACGCGCTGGATCGCCTTGGCCCTGGCGACCTTTTCGGTCGCGACCGCATTGATCTTCCACGCCGACTTCAGCGACGCGATGCAGGCCACCAGCTTCTGGAAGAACATTGGCATGGCCGGCGGATTCCTGCTGCTGGCCGCCCACGGCGCGGGCACCTACAGCCTCGACGCACTGCGCCGGCGCCGCAACGCGAAGACGCCGCACAACGCCTGATCGATCGATCCCGACCTTCGAGCGGGCGCCTGGCGCCCGCTCCCGGAGCACAGCCCATGTCCCGCATCCCGTCGCTCTTCATCTCCCACGGCTCGCCGATGTTCGCGCTGGAACCCGGCGTGCTCGGCCCCAATCTCCAGCGCCTGGGCGCGTCGCTGCCGGACCTGTCGGCCATCGTCGTGGTGTCCCCGCATTGGCAGACCCTGGGCATCCGCGTCGGCGGTGTGGCCCGGCCGGAGACCATCCACGATTTCGGCGGTTTCCCTGAGCCGCTGTATGCGCTCAGGTACGAGCCGCCCGGCGCGCCGGACCTCGCTGCCGACATCGTCGCACTGCTTGCCGACGCGGGCCTGCCGGCGACGCTCGACCCGCGGCGCGGCCTGGACCACGGCGCCTGGGTGCCGCTGCGCTACCTCAAGCCCGCTGCCGACGTCCCGGTGGTGCAGGTCTCGCTGCCGCGCGACATGGATGCCGCGGGCGCCCTGCGGCTGGGGCGGGCATTGGCACCGCTGCGCGAGCGTGGGGTCCTGGTCATCGGCTCCGGCAGCCTGACGCACAACCTCTACGAGTTCCGCAGCCATGTCCGCGACCCCGAGTACGCCCAGGCGTTCGCCGACTGGGTCGCAGCGGCGGTCGCCACGGGCGACGATGAAGCGCTGGTCGGCTACCGGACCCGCGCACCCCACGCCGCGCGGGCGCATCCCACCGAGGAGCACTACCTGCCGCTGCTGGTCGCGGCGGGCGCGAGCACACCCAACGAACCCCGTACCCGGATCCCGGGCGGCATGACCTACGGCATCCTGTCGATGGATTCCTTCGGCTTCGGGCTCGATACCAATGCAACAAAGGAAGCCGCATGAACACCATCGCCTGGTCCGCACTCCGCACCGACCTGTCGCTGCCGTTCCGGACGACCGCCTCCAGCGCGCCGGCCAGGCGCCTGCTGGTCCTCCTGCACGGCGTCGGCGGCAACGAGACCAACCTGGCGCCGCTCGGCGCCACGCTCGCCGACGACACCCGCGTCATCCTGGCGCGCGGCCCCTTGACCCTGGGGCCGGGCCAGCACGCCTTCTTCCAGGTCTCGTTCGGGCCGCAGGGCCCGCGCCCGGACCTGGCGGCAGCGGAAAGGAGCCGGCAGCAGCTGGCGGCATTGATCGCCGAACTGCAGGCCGAATACGCGGTAGCGCCGTCGCACACGGTGGTGGCCGGTTTCAGCCAGGGCGGCATCATGAGCGCCAGCATCGGCCTCACCCGGCCGGAACTGGTCAAGGGCTTCGCCATCCTGTCCGGGCGCATCCTGCCCGAGATCGCGCCCCAGGTGGCCGACCGCGCCGCGCTGGCCGCGGTGCGGGGTTTCATCGGACACGGCCGCGACGACACCAAGCTGACCGTCGACTGGGCACACCGCGCCGACGCCTGGCTGACCGAACTGGGCGTCGAACACGAAACCCACCTGTATCCGGGCGACCATGGAATCCCGCCCGCGATGCAGGACGACTTCCTCGTCTGGCTTCGCCGTCTCCTGGCCTGAAGCCGCATTGGCATTGCCCCCCCGAACCCAGGCTGCAACTCCGATGGCCGCGTTGCCATCTCCGGCGGGGGGGCAAACGCATTCCTTCGCGGCGTTGCACGAGGGGCCACACCGGGGATCCCAACATGCAAGGCAGAACGCAGCCCGCATGCCTGGGCGATCACCCTGCGAGCAATGCCCGCAACAGCGACGGAATGCCCGAAGAAGCGGCTGCGACGTTGTCGAGCACGTCCTCGAACGTGATCACCTCGTCGACCTGCGGGCCCGCGCCGGCCGCCCAGTTGGCGACGATCGCCAGGCACGCGTAGTCGAGCCCCAGCTCGCGCGCGAGGCCCGCTTCCGGCATGCCGGTCATGCCGACCAGATCGCAGCCGTCGCGGCGCATGCGCACGATCTCGGCCCGGGTTTCCAGCCGCGGCCCCTGCGTCGCGCCGTAGCAGCCGCCATCGACCAGCGCCACGCCCGCAGCCGCCGCCGCGTCGAGCACGCGCCTGCGCAGCGTCGGCGTATAGGGATCGCCGAAGTCGACATGCAGGACCTCTGCGCCCTCTTCTTCGCAGTAGGTCGACACCCGGCCCCAGGTGTAGTCGATCAACTGGTCCGGACACGCCAGCACGCGTGGCCCGAAGCGCTCGGTGATGCCACCGACGGTATTGAGCGCCAGCACCCGTGTCGCGCCCAGCGCCTGCAACGCGGAGAGATTGGCCCGGTAGTTCACCCGGTGCGGCGGCACCGAATGCCCCTCCCCATGCCGCGCAAGAAACGCGACGCGCTTGCCATCGAGCGTGCCGACCCGCACCGGCCCCGACAGTGCGCCATAGCGCGTGACCGGCTGATGCGGTTCCACGTCCTGCAGGTCGGCCAGCTGATAGAGGCCGGTGCCGCCGATGACGGCGAGATCGATGTCGAGGTGCATGGGGGTTCTCGCGATTGGGCGGAGGCGGGTCGCTATTGTCCGATGACAGGCCTTGAAACGGCAGCAGGGGCGTCGGTTAGAGCAGTTCGAGCGACTCGCAGCTGCTTCTGCCCTGCGTGACGCCGCAACAGTCAGGAGACCCGAAGGGCGCCGCCCATGGATGCCCGCCGCCCCTACGGGTCCGTCGATTTGTCACAGCGTCACGGAAGGCAAAACCAGGAACAGAATCACTCCGCCAGCGCGTAGATCCCGGGCAGATTCCGTCCCTGCTCGTGGAAATCCATGCCGTAGCCGAACACATACCGGTCCGGCACTTCGACGCCGATGTAATCGGCTTCGACATCGTCCACGCCGCGGTCGTGGACCTTGACCGCGAGCACGGCGACGCGGACGTCGGTCGCGCCTTGGTCTTCGACCCACTGGCGCACGGCCTTGAGGGTATGGCCTTCATCGAGGATGTCGTCGACCAGCAGCACGCGGCGGCCCTGCAGCGGGGTCGCGGGGCGATGCAGCCAGGCGAGACCCGAACCGGTGGTGTTGCCGCGGTAGCGGGTGGCGTGCAGATAGTCGAACTCGAGGTCGACCTCGTTCTCGCCGATGGCGAATGCGAGCTGCGCAGCGAACGGCATGCCGCCGTGCATGATCGTGATGTAGACCGGCGGCACCTCGTCGTCGCCGTATTCGTCGGCGATCTCCTCGGCCATCGATTCGATGGCGTCCTCGAGCGCGTCGCGGTCGAACAGCAGGTCGGCGGTGTCGAGCACGTCGTCGAGGCGTGGAACGTTCATGCGATGTCTCCGGTGCGGGGGTTGGACGCGTCACCGGCGAGCGCGCCGTCCCAGCCGAGCGGACCGCGTCCGACCAGGCCGGTCAGCGCCATGGTGTTGAGGGTGCGGCCTTCGACCGCGGCCAGCGATTCGGCGACCAGTTCGGGATGGCAGACGAGGACGACGTCGCAACCGGCGTCGAGATGCGCGTCGACCCGCGCCTTGATGCCGCCGGCGGAGAACGCCGCGGCCATGCCGATGTCGTCGGAGAACACGACGCCGCGGAAGCCCATCTGCTCGCGCAGGATCGTATTGATCCACAGCGGCGAATAGCCGGCCGGTTCCGGTGCGACCTGCGGGTAGACCACGTGCGCGAGCATCACCGCATCGGCGCCGGCATCGATGCCGGCGACGAACGGCACCAGATCGTGCGCGCGGATGGCGTCGAGACTGCGGTGGTCGACCGCGTCGTCGAAATGCGTGTCCTCGCGCACCGAACCGTGCCCCGGGAAATGCTTGAGCGTCGCGGCCATGCCGGCCTCGTGCATGCCTTCGACGTAGGCGCGCGTCAGCGCGGCGACGATCTGCGGATCTTCGGAGAACGCGCGATCGCCGATCGCGAGATTGCCGTGGCCGACATCGACCACCGGCGCGAAGCTCAGATCGACGCCGCTGGCCCGCACTTCCTGCGCCATCAGCCGTGCATGCGCGCGCGAGGCCTCCATCGCGGCGTCGGGATCGGCAAGATACTGCGCGCCGAAACCAGCCAGCGAGGGCAGCTCGGAATAGCCGTCCTGGAAACGCTGCACGCGGCCGCCTTCCTGGTCCACGCAGACCAGCTGCGGACGCGGCGCGGCGTCGCGGATCGCGGCCGACAGCTCGGCGATCTGCGCGCGCGAGGCGAAGTTGCGCTTGAACAGGATCACGCCGGCGCAGGCATCGTGCTGCAGCCAGTCGCGCTCCTGCGCGGTGAGTTCGGTACCGGCGACGCCGATCACGAGCATTGCGGAGCTCTCCATCGAACGCGCCCCATGGCGCGGACGGGCATTGTCGCAGATGCGGACGCGCGTGCCGTCAGGCGGCGCGGCGTGTTCAGTCGCAGCCCGATGCACCGCACGCAGGCGCGGATGCAGCCACCGGCGCAGCACTGCCGAGCGCCTGACGCAAGGCATCGGCCATCGCTTCGGGCGGCTGCGCGCCCTGCACCGCCAGGCGTCCGTCGATGACGAAGGTCGGCACCGCGCGGATGCCCATCGCCTGCGCCTGCGCGATGGCGGCACGGACCTCGGCATCGAACTCATTGCTGTCGAGCATCGCGCGGATGCGCGTGGCATCCAGACCGCCGGCCGCGCCCGCGGCGAGGAGCACATCCGGATCGGCGAGATTGCGGCCTTGCGCGAAATGCGCGTGGAACAGCGCTTCACCCACTGCATCCGCATCGCCTTCGCGCGCGGCCAGCATCAGCAGGCGATGCGCGGGCAGTGTCGTGACCCGCACCTGGTCGCGATCGAAATCGAAGGGCAGTCCCTCGGCGCGTGCGGTCGCCTGCGTCTGCGCGAGCATCTGCGCGGTGCGCTCGGCGCCACCAAACTTCTTCGCATATGCCTCGCGCAGCGGCACCGGCGTGGTGCCGGCCTCTGGATCGAGCTGGTAGGGATGCCAGTGGATCTCGAACGCCGGCGCGTCGTCGCCGAGCAGCGCGATACCGGCCTGCAGGCGGCGCTTGCCGATCCAGCACCAGGGGCAGACCACATCGGACCAGATGTCGATTCTCATGCGCGAAGCATGCACCCGATGCGTGCGGGGGAAGACCTCAGCCGCGTTCCGCAGCGTCCCAGCGCGAGAACGGCCGCGCCGCGAGCGCGAGATTGAAGTAGCGCTGGTGCTCGGTGACTTCGGCGCCGAGCCAGTCGGGGCGCGCGAAGACTTCGTCGGCATCGTCCAGTTCGATCTCGGCGACCACGAGCCCGGCGTTGTCGCCGAGGAACTCGTCGACTTCCCACAGGTGCGCGCCGTGGCGCACCAGGTGCCGGCGCTTCTCGACCAGGCCACCGACACACAGCTTCAGCAGCGCCTGCGCATCGTCGACCGGCAGCGGCAGTTCGAATTCCTGGCGCGTGGTGCCGGACTCGCGCGACTTGATGTTGAGGAACGCGACATCGCCCTCGATGCGCACGCGTACCGACGCGTTCTGCGCGCCGCTGGCGATCGACGCGGCATCGTTGAGATAGCCCTGCGCCATCGGCACGACCGCGTGCGCGGCCACGCGCCAGGCATCGGATGCGACGAGGAACTTGCGTTCGATCTCGATGCCCATGGGATCCTCAGCGTTTCTCGAACAGGGCGATGGACTCAACGTGCGCGGTCTGCGGGAACATGTCCATGACCCCGGCGTCCGCCAGTGTCCAGCCGCGCTCGTTGACCAGATAGCCCGCGTCGCGCGCCAGCGACGCCGGATGGCAGCTGACGTAGACGATGCGCTTGAAGCGTTCCAGCGGCAACTGCCGCAGCACGTCGATCGCGCCCGAACGTGGCGGATCGAGCAGCAGCTTGTCGAATCCCTGGCGCATCCAAGACGCGCTGCGCTGGTCCTGGGTGAGATCGGCGGCATGGAACTGCGCGTTCGCCAGTCCGTTGTGCGCCGCGTTCTCCTTCGCCCGCGCCACCAGCCCGGCCTCGCCTTCCACGCCGACCACCTCGCGCACGCGGCGCGCCAGCGGCAGGGTGAAGTTGCCCAGGCCGCAGAACAGATCGAGCACGCGGTCCCCGGGCTGCACGTCGAGCAGGTCCAGCGTGCGCGCGATCATCGTGCGGTTGAGCCCGGCATTGACCTGGATGAAATCCAGCGGCCGGAACTTCAGTTCGATGTTCCAGTCCTCGAGCCGGAACGACAGCGCCGGCGCTTCCGGCCACAGCGCATGCACGCTGTCGTTGCCGCCGGGCTGCAGGAAGATCGCCATGCGGTGCTGCCGGCCGAACGCCAGCAGCGCGGCCGTATCGGATTCGATCAGCGGCTGCAGATGGCGGAACACCAGCGCGATGCCGTCGAACTCGGGACGCGGATCGCCGGCGATGAATTCGATCTGCGGGATCGTGCTGCGCGCCTGCATGCCGTCGATGAGCTGCGACAATGCGGGAATGATCGCGGCGATCGGCGCGATCACCGTGTGGCATTCCCGCAGCTCGGCGACGAAGCGCGGATCGCGCTCGCGGAAACCCACCAGCGTCTTCTCCTTCTTCTCCACGCGTTTCACCGAGAACCGGCCCTTGCGGCGATAGCCCCAGGCGCGATCGACCATCGGCGCCATCCAGCGCTTCGGCGTGACGTGGCCGATGCGCTCGAAGTTCTCGCGCAGCACGCGGTCCTTGGCGATGATCTGCTGCTCGGCATCGAGATGCTGCAGCACGCAGCCGCCGCAGGTGCCGAAATGCGGGCAGCGCGGGGTGATGCGATGTCCGGAAGCGCGCAGGACTTCGAGCGTCACCGCCTCGTCGAAACTGCGCGAACGCGCGAAGCGCTGGGCGACGACCTGCTCGCCCGGCAGCGCGCCGGTGACGAACAGCGCCTTGCCATCCGGCAGTCGCGCGACGCCACGGCCGTCATGGGTGAGATTGAGGACATCGACCTCGAAAGGGGTCTGGTCGAGACGTTTACGGGCCACGTGGCGAAGGCTGCGGGCAAAAGGGCCGCGTATTGTCGCAGAAGCGATCCCGTGCAGCTTCGATATACGTCCCTCCGCGCGAGTCCGCTGCCGAGGATTACTTCTGCGTCCAGCTCCCACCCTGCTGGTACCACCACCCGGCCCGCGCGCTCGAAATCCACTGGCGCGCGAACACGTCGCGGATCTGCGATTCCCACTCCGGGTGCCCGTTTGCGACCGCGATCTCGCGGTACACGGCCTGGCGGTCGCGGTTGTCGTCGGCGACGGCCGAATTCACCGAGACGCGGTCCTTGATCGGCAACTGCGAGGCGTCGCGCACGACGATCATGCCGTTGCCGCCGAAGCCCAGCGCGCCGGAATCGAAATGCGGGCGCAGCGTGCCGTTGAAGCGCTGCTCCATGCGCGCCTGGATCGCCTGGATCGCGGGCGTGCGGATGCTGATGTCGGGCGTCTGCGCCTGCGCGCTGCCGATGCCGATCAGCATCCAGGGATCGAAACGCGTCGAAGTCTGCGCCATACCGCCGCCGGGCACGGTTGCGGGTGGCGTGTCACTGGCCGGCGCCTGCTCGCCGATGACGTTCTCGACGAACTCGCGCGCCGCTTCCTTGGCTTCGGCAGCGGGGAAATAGACATTGATCGTCACGCAGGCGGTCAACGCCAGCGCGGCCACAGCCGGCACACCCATCCAACGCGCCATCGACACTCTCCTGTCAGAAAATCCAGGCGCCGGTCAGTCGATGACCGGCGCAACATCGCCACCTGCAGCGGCCGCGAGGCGCTCGACCAGCACCGGCCAGTCGACGTCACGATTGAAGCCCACGACATCCAGCCGCGGCAGGCCGGCACCTTCGACAATAGTAAAGGCGTTGCCTTCTGAACGCAGGCCGCCCATGCGGCAGACCTGGTTGCGCAACCGGCAGGAGATGCCGATGCCGCGATAGCCGAAGTCGTCGAACAACGCGATCGCCCTGCCCTGCAATGTGGTCACGAACGAGGCGTCGCCGACGCTGGAGATGTCCTGCACCGCGCGCTGGCTGATGCGCTGGCGCACGCCCGGTGCAGCCGCCGTGCGCAGTTCCGCATCGAATGCGGTCGCGTTCCAGTCGACCAGTCGCAGTCCGTCGATGCGTCCATGCAGACGTCCTTCGATGCTGCCGAAGCCGAACACGCCGGTCAGCGCATGCAGGTCGAGCGCCGAGAGCGCGAGGTCGCCGGTCACCGTCGGCAGCACGCCGAACGGCCGTTCGATCGCCAGCGACGACACGTCGACGCGGCCGTCGAACAGGGTCATCGACAGTCCGCCATCGAAGTCGATGCGGTTGTCGGCATAGCGCACGGTGGGAATGACGCCGCTCAGCGAGCCCTCGAACGCAGGCCAGTCGAGCGACTTCGCGAGTACGCCGATATCGAGCGCGTCGAGTCGCAGTCCGGTCCGCATGCGCAGCCCGGTGCCGCCCGCGGGCGGCTGCAGCTGCAGCGATTCGAAACCGATCTCGCCACCGAGAAACGAGAACGCGACCGGCTCGCGCAGGCGCAACATGCCCGCGCCGCTCTCCAGGCTCCAGGCCGCCGCGTCGAAGGGCATGCCATAGAGCGCCCCACCGTGCCAGGCGAAGGCGCTGCGTGCCGGCGAGGAGGCCGAATAACGTACCGTGCCGTCGAGCCTGTCGAGGCGGAAGCGACCACCGGCATCGCCGATATCGAGCCCGCTCAACGCGATGTCGACGCGGCGCAACGTCGCGCCGTCGAGTGCCAGGCCGGCGCGCAAGCCACCCGACAGCGACAGTCCCGGTACGCCCGCCAGACCCAGCCAGCCCGAGAGATAGCGCTCGGGCAGCGCCGAGGCGTCATCGCTGGCCATCGTGAGCGCGAGCGCGCCGATGCCGAAGTCCGGCGTCAGGCGCGCATTGCCGTCGACGTGCAGGGTATCGCCATCGCGCCACTGCAGCCGCGGCAGCGCCCAGTCGCCGTCGCCGACACGGCTCATGTCCACGCCGATACCGACCGGCGTCTCCGGCAACGACACGTAGGCGTTGCCGAACAACAGTTCGCCGCCGCGCAGATCGCCTTCGACGCGCGCATCCAACGCGTCGTCCGGCAAGCTCAGGCGCACCTTGAGGTCTCCATCGACATCGCCGGCGGCGATGCTGCCGTCCTCGGTTTCCAGGGCCAGACCGGCGATCTCCAGATCCGCGTCCACGCGCATCGGCCGACCGCCAGGCGTTGCGATCCGCACCGCACCGTCCACTGTGCCGCCGCTCAGCCGCGCCGACGTCCAGCCCGCGCGCACCAGCGCCTCGACCCAGGCGGCCGGCACGCGCCGCAGGTCGATCCGGGTGGCGTCGGGGGAGGCTGCGTTGCGCGACAGGCCGACATGCGCGCCGCCGCCGGACAGTTCGGCCGTCGTGGTCGCCGCATCCAGCACCAGCGACAGTTGCAACGGCGCGCCCTGCCCGCCGCGCAGCGGGCCGTCGCAGCGCCAGCGGGTGGCGTCTCCTATGGTTTCGCGGCGCAGCGGGCAGCGCCAGTCGACCGCCTCGAAGCGCCAGCCCAACGCGCCGGCGTCGATCTCGGCGGCGCGCACCCGCAGTTGGCCATCCGGGGCCTCGGCCGGCCAGTCCAGCGTCAGGCGCACATCACGCAGGGTCGCGCCGGCCGCTTCGGCCTTCGAGATCCGGGCCTGCATCGACTGCGCCTGCACCGCGATCGGCACACAGGCGAGAAACAGGGTTAGGATCGTCAGCACGGGGCGCGGCATCGCCGCAGGATACCCGTGACATCGAGGACGCGATGAATCGATTGCTGCTGGTCGAGGACGACCCCACAAGCCGCGGTTTTCTGCAAGCCGCCAGTGCTGCTCTGCCCGCCGAAGTCGATGTTGCCGACTCGGTGGCGGCCGCATACGCACTCGCCACAGTGAACCGCTACGACGCCTGGCTGATCGACGCCAATCTGCCCGACGGCACCGGCGGCGCCCTGCTCGCCCGCCTGCGCGCCGATGGCCGCACGACACCCGCGCTCGCCCACACCGCCGCTCGGGAACGCCGCGAACTCGACGCTCTGCGCGCCGAGGGCTTTGCGATCGCGGTCAGCAAGCCGGTGGCCGCCGACGCCTGGCTCGGCGCGATCCGCCGTGTACTGGTGAAGGACGCGGCGTCGCGGCCCGCGGCATCGCTGGCGCCACTGCCCGACGCGCGCCGTGGCGGCGATGCGCCGCTGTGGAACCGCGAGACCGCGCTGGCTGCGGTCGGGGGCGACAGCCACAACGTGCGCGGCCTGCGCGAACTGTTCGTCGGCGAACTGGACGGCACCCGTGCGAGGATCGCTGCCGCCGCCATTGCGGGCGACCAGACCGCGATCCGCGGCGACCTTCACCGTCTGCGCGCAGGTTGTGGCTTCGTCGGCGCCGAACGTCTCGGGCTGGCGGCACGCGTGCTGCATGTCGAGCCCATGTCGGCGAGTGCGCTGCAGACCTTCCTCGACGTGCTCGACGCCACCCGCGCGAGCGCCAACGTTGCCGCGAACGCCTGAAAGCTCAGCGCCGCGACATGGTCGCGGCCAGTTCCCAGGACTTCAACCCGCGCGGGCCGAGATGGTGGGACAGCACGCCGCGCAACGCGCGCCGGAGGCTGGCCATGTCGGCAGCCTCCGGCGCGGTGTCGGCAGCCAACGCCAGCAGCGCGCGACCCGTCGCCGCAGCGCTGCGATCGGCAGCTTGGCCGTCGCGGTGCAGCCGGCGTGGGCCGTGCTCGGGATCGAGCCGATAGCGCGCGGCCGGCTCGATCCCGTTGCCGTCGCCATCGGTGTCGTAGGCGAAGCCCAGGCCGATCGCATCGAGCAGGTCCCGCTCGAACCGCCGCAGCGTCCAGGCCAGGCCCTCGAGCGCCAGCCGCTGCCGCACGTCCGCGAACGCCGCGTAGAGTTCGGGCGCCGGATCCTGTCGCGGCGCGAGCCGCACCACCAGCTCGTTGATGTAGAACCCGGCGAGCATGGCGTCGCCGGTGAGCCGCGGCGCGGCATCGAGCGCTTCGGCCGAATGCAGCTGGGCGAGTTCTCCGCGCAGCACGGCGGTCAGGCGGATGTGCTGCAACGGCTGCAGCGCGGCCCGCAGCACATGCTTCTTCGGCCCCTGCACGCCACGCGCGACGAGACCCAGGCGGCCGTGATCCAGGGTCAGCACTTCGACCAGCAGGCTGGTCTCGCGCCACGGGCGTGCATGCAGCACGAATGCCGGCTGGTCCTCGATGCGCACGATCAGCCCGCGGCCTGCGTCAGCCGGTGCCGAAGCCGGCGGAGAGCGCCTCGCCGGTCAGATGTTCGTCCGGTCCGGCGGATGCGTACCCGTCCGGCTGGCCGTCGACGACGACCTCGGACCCGAAGCGCGCGCCGGCAATCGTGTCGCGCATGGGTGCGCCTCCCTCACTCGCCGTAGCCGAGCGCCTTGAGCGCGGCCTCGTCGTCGGACCAGCCCTCACGTACGCGCACCCAGGTCTCCAGGAACACCTTGGCGTCGAACAGCCGCTCCATGCCCATGCGCGCCTTGGTGCTGATGTCCTTGAGGCGGGTGCCCGCCTTGCCGATGACGATCGCTTTCTGGCCTTCGCGCTCGACCCAGATCACCGCACCGATGCGCAGCATCGTGCCGTCGAGGGCGAAGCTCTCGATCTCGACCGTGGTCGCATACGGCAGTTCGTTGCCGAGCTGGCGCATCAGCTGCTCGCGCACCAGTTCACCGGCCAGGAAACGCTGGCTCTTGTCGGTGATCTCGTCTTCGCCGAACAGCGCCTCCTGCGCCGGCACCAGCGGCAGCACGGTCGACTTCAACTGCTCCAGCCCCTTGCGCTTGAGCGCCGACAGCGGCACGACGCCCGCGAAATCGCGGCCTGCGGTGACCTTCTGCAGGTACGGCAGCAGCGCGGTCTTGTCCTTGATCCGGTCGACCTGGTTGACGACCAGCACCACCGGCACGCCGGCCTCGTGCAGCGTATCGAAGGCCAGGCTGTCCTCGTCGTCCCAGCGGCCGGCGACGACGACCAGCAGCGCCGCATCGACGCCTTCGAGCGCGCCGCGCGCCGCGCGGTTCATGATCCGGTTCATCGCACGCTTCTGCTCGTGATGGATGCCGGGGGTGTCGACCAGCAGCAGTTGGCCTTCCGGAAACGTCGCGATGCCGAGCAGGCGATGGCGCGTGGTCTGCGGACGGTTGGAGACGATGCTCACCTTGGCGCCGACGAGGGCGTTGACCAGGGTGGACTTGCCGACGTTGGGTCGGCCGATGACGGCGACGTAGCCGGCATGGTGGGGCGTGCTGTGGGGTTCGGTCATGCCGGCATTCTACGGAAATGCCGGTGGCACGACGCGGAAACCGCTGCGGCTGGCGTTACGGGCTGCTCAGCCCGGACCTTCGAGCAGTCCCATCACCGCTTCGGCGGCCTGCTGCTCGGCCGCACGCCGCGAACTGCCCTGCCCCTCTGCGGCGACGCCGGCATCGTTGAGCGCACAACGCACGAGGAAGGTCTTGGCATGTTCCTCACCGCTTTCCGACAGCAGTTCGTAGACCGGCAGCGCCTTCTGGCGCCCCTGCAGCCATTCCTGCAGACGGGTCTTGGCGTCCTTGGCGACGCGGCCGCTGGCCAGCGCGACCATGGTCTTCTCGAACAGCGGCAGCACCACCTCGCGGCAGGTGTCGAGGCCCGCGTCGAGATAGATCGCGGCGATCACGGCTTCGAGCGCGTCGGACAGGATCGAGTCGCGCCGGTGGCCACCGGACTTGAGCTCGCCCGGGCCCAGCACCAGACGCGCGCCGAGATCGAGTTCGCGCGCGACTGCGGCCAGCGAGGACTCGCGCACCAGTTCCGCGCGGGCACGGGTCAACGTGCCTTCGTCGGCATTCGGCCAGCGGGCGTACAGCGACTCGGCGACCAGGGCGCCGAGCACGGCGTCGCCGAGGAACTCCAGACGTTCGTTGTGCGGAGCACCGGCGCTGCGATGCGTCAGCGCCTGGGTCAGCAGCTCGGGATCACGGAACGCGTGCCCGGCGAACCGACCCTGCTGACGGTCAAATTCCGTCGCCACCGCGGGTCAGCGTCTGGCTTGCGTGGAACTTGCCCACGACGTCGAGATTGAACACCAGCGGACGCCGCACCTCGTACTGCACGTCGATCTGCCAGCCGTTGTCGGCGCGGCGGATCTTGAAGTGCTCCGGTTTCACGTTCGACGTGTAGTCGATCATCAAGCGACGAAAGAACAGCTCCTGGATGCGCGCCGGATCAGCTGCCGCCGTATCCGGTTCACTGGACATGCCCTTGAGCGCGGACTTGACGCTGTAGTACTCCGAATACATCGGAAACAGCTTCATGCCGACATAGGCGAAAAAGCCGATGAGCCCCAGAACAATGATGAATCCCAGCAGGGTGATGCCGCGTTGCGTGCGTTTCATGGACCTCCCCTCGAGCCGATGCCGTTGGTCACTTGATGCCCTGACCGATCCTTCCCCAGTCGACCCAGCCCGGCGCGGCGGTGTCGACGTTCATCCAGATCAGGAACGCCTTGCCGCGCAGTTGGGTCTCGGGAAGCGTACCCCAGAAGCGGCCGTCATCGCTGCGGTCGCGGTTGTCGCCCATGACGAAATAATGGCCCTGCGGCACGTGGAACGTGCCCTCGCCCAGATGGAACGGCGCCGCCTGGTCGATGTGCAGGATCTGGTGGCTGCGGCCCGGCATCTGCTCGGTGTAGAGCGAGGCGCCGGTCATCTCCGCGCCACGGCCCGCGCCCTCGTAGGTGCCGATGCGCTGATAGTCGAACGGCGTGCCGTTGACGAAGACTTCGTTGTCGCGGAACTCGACCGTATCGCCCGGCAGGCCGATCACGCGCTTGATCCAGTCCTGGTCGGGATGCTGCGGCGGGCGGAACACCACCACGTCGCCACGCACCGGCTCGCCGATGTCGATGATCTTCCTGTTGGTGATCGGCAGGCGGATGCCGTAGCTGAACTTGTTGACCAGGATGAAGTCGCCGATCAGCAGCGTCGGCATCATCGAACTGGATGGAATGCGGAACGGCTCCGACACGAAGCTGCGCAGGATCAGCACGACGAACAGGACCGGGAAGAACGCCTTCGCGTAGTCGACGACGATCGGCTCCTTTTCCTCGATCAGTCCCGCGCGGCGCGCGCGCGACTTGGCCAGCACCAGCTTGTCGAGCAGCCAGATGACGCCGGTGAGCAGCGTCAGCAGGACCAGGGCGGTCTCAAACCATTTCATGCGGGAACCTCGAAAGCCGTGATTGGTGATTGGTGATTCGTGATTGGGAAGAGCGGCAGCCTTACAGCGTCACGTCCAAGAATAAACATGCATTCGTCCAGAAACCTTCCAGGGCGCGGCGAACGCCGCTCTTTCGAATCACCAATCACGAATCGCCAATCACGTCCTTACGATTCACGACTGGTGCTCAACACCGCCAGGAAGGCTTCCTGCGGGATCTCTACGCGGCCGACCTGCTTCATGCGCTTCTTGCCTTCCTTCTGCTTCTCCAGAAGCTTCTTCTTGCGCGAGATGTCGCCGCCGTAGCATTTGGCCAGCACGTTCTTGCGCAGCGCCTTGACCGTGGTGCGGGCGATGATCTGCGCGCCGATCGCGGCCTGGATCGCCACGTCGAACTGCTGGCGCGGAATCAGCTCCTTCATCTTCTCGGTCAGTTCGCGGCCGCGGCGCTCGGCGTGGGTGCGGTGCACGATCAGCGACAGCGCGTCGACCTTGTCGCCGTTGATCAGCGTGTCCACGCGCACGAACGGACCGGCCTGGAAGCGCAGGAAGTGGTAGTCGAGCGAGGCGTAGCCGCGGCTGACCGATTTGAGCTTGTCGAAGAAGTCCAGCACCACTTCGGCCATCGGCAGTTCGTAGCTGATCTGCACCTGGCTGGCCATGTACTGGATGCCGATCTGCATGCCGCGCTTGTCTTCGCACAGCTTGATGATCGCGCCGATGTAGGCCTCGGGGGTCAGGATATTGGCGCGGATGATCGGCTCGCGGACTTCCTCGATCAGGTTCGACTGCGGCAGCTTGGCCGGATTGTCGAGCGGCATCACCTCGCCGTCGGTCTTGAGCACCTCGTAGATCACCGTCGGCGCGGTGCTGATCAGGTCGAGGTCGTACTCGCGCTCCAGGCGCTCCTGCACGATCTCCATGTGCAGCATGCCGAGGAAGCCGCAGCGGAAGCCGAAACCCATCGCTTCGGAACTCTCGGGCTCGAAACGCAGCGCGGCGTCGTTGAGGCGCAGCTTGTCGAGCGCCTCGCGCAGGTCCGGATAGTCCTCGGCGTTGACCGGGAACAGGCCGGCGAACACGCGCGGCTGCATCTCCTGGAACCCGGGCAGCGGCTTCTCGGCCGGCTTCGCGGCCAGGGTCAGCGTGTCGCCGACCGGCGCGCCGTGCACGTCCTTGATCGACGCGGTGATCCAGCCCACCTCGCCCGCGCGCAGCGCCGGCAGTTCCTTGCGCTTGGGCGTGAACACGCCGACCTTGTCGACATCGTGCGTGCGCCCGGTCGACATCACCAGGATCTTGCTCTTGGGCGTGATCTCGCCCTGCATCACGCGCACCAGCGACACCACGCCGAGGTAGTTGTCGAACCAGGAGTCGATGATCAGCGCCTGCAGGCGATCGGTGTCGCGCGGCTTCGGCGGCGGGATGCGATGCACGATCGCCTCGAGCACTTCCTCGACGTTGAGGCCGGTCTTGGCGCTGACCGCGACGGCGTCCTCGGCATCGATGCCGATCACCGCCTCGATCTCGGCCTTGGCCTTGTCGATGTCGGCCGTCGGCAGGTCGATCTTGTTGAGCACCGGAATCACTTCCAGGCCCTGCTCGACCGCCGTGTAGCAGTTGGCGACCGACTGCGCTTCCACGCCCTGCGCCGCGTCGACGACCAGCAGCGCGCCCTCGCACGCTGCCAGCGAGCGGCTGACCTCGTAGGAGAAGTCGACGTGGCCGGGGGTGTCGATGAAGTTCAGGTGGTAGGTCTGGCCGTCGCGCGCGGTGTAAGGCAGCGAGACCGACTGCGCCTTGATCGTGATGCCGCGCTCGCGCTCGATCGGGTTCGAGTCGAGCACCTGCGCCTCCATCTCGCGCGCCTGGAGGCCGCCGCAGAGCTGGATGATGCGATCGGCGAGCGTCGATTTGCCGTGGTCGACGTGGGCGATGATGGAGAAGTTGCGGATGTTCCGCATCGGATCGTGGGTCATTGGGCGGCGGCCGGGCCGTCGTCGAAAAGATAACGGGCGATTATCGCACAGCGCCTGCGTCGCACGCGGCCGAGGGATTGGGCCGGGTGCGCCGTTCACCGTGGCAGCCGGCGCGCATATGAAAACGGCCCGCGCAATGCGAGGGCCGTGGGTGTCGCACCGTGAAGCGATCGATCAGCGCTCGGCGGTCTCCGGCACGGTGATCGCACGGTACTGGGTGGCACCGCCGCGTCCGCGGACCAGCAGCATCACCGTATCGCCCGGCTTGACGTCACGCAGGGCCCGGTCGAGCGCCGCGGCGCTGCTGACCGGCGTGCGGCCGACACGCAGGATCACGTCGCCCTGCGCGATGCCGGCATTCGCCGCCGCGCCGCGGCCGGCGCTGGCGACCAGCACGCCTTCGTCATCAGGCAGGCCGTACTGGCGGCGCTGGGCCGCGTCGAGATCGCGGCCAGTGATTCCCAGCGCATTGCCGCTCGCGGTCGACGACGGCGCCGGCTCGCCACGCGTCGTCGCACTTGCCGTACCCGCATCAAGCGCGGTCAGGGTGACGTCGAAGTCGCGCGTGCGGCCTTCGCGCAGGATGCTCATGCGCACCTTGGTGCCGGGCGTCTTGCCACCTACCAGCGGTGGCAATTCGCTGGACGCGATGATCTCGGTGCCGTCGACCGCACGGATCACGTCGCCCGGCTCGATGCCGGCTCGCTGCGCCGGACTGCCGGGCAGCACCTCCTGCACCAGCGCGCCCTTGGTATCGGGCAGTTTGAAGCCGGCTGCGACCTCGGACGTCACATTGGAGACCTGGACGCCAAGCGAACCGCGCTGCACGCTGCCGGTCTTCTTGATCTGCTCGGCCACGTTCGCCGCGAGATCGATCGGAATCGCAAAACTCACGCCCATGTAGCCGCCGGAGTTGCTGAAGATCTGCGAGTTGATGCCGATCACCTCGCCGGCGACGTTCAGCAGCGGACCGCCTGAATTGCCCTGGTTGATCGGCACGTCGGTCTGGATGAAGGGCACGTAGCGCTGGTCGGCGTACCGGTTCGAACGCTGCACAGCACTGACGATGCCGGCGGTCACCGACTGCTCGAAGCCGAACGGCGAACCGATCGCGACCGCCCACTGTCCCGGCTTCACGCTGGCGCCGTCGCCGAAGCGCAGCGTCGGCAGGCCGGTCGCGTCGATCTTCAGCACCGCGACATCGGATTCGGCATCGCTGCCGACGACCTTGGCGGTGAACTCGCGGCGGTCCGACAGCCGCACCTTGACCTCTTCCGCACCGTCGACGACGTGGTGGTTGGTCAGCAGATAGCCGTCGGCCGAGATGATGAAACCCGTGCCCATCGAGGTGCCGCGTGGCGCGCTGCCACCGCGTCCCGGACTGCCCGGACCGCCCGGAAGCTCGAAACCGGGACCGAAAAAGCGGCGGAAGATTTCGGGAATCTGCGCGTCGTCGGGCATCTGTTGTCCACGCGTCTGGCGCGTGCCGATGGTCGATTCGATGCTGACCACCGCCGGCGCCACACGCTCGACCAGACGGGTGAAATCGGGCAGGCCCGAGACCAGCGGCGCTTCAGGCGTCGACGACACGCTGGCCGCGGCGTCGGCCGGCGTCTGCGCGCCGGACTGCGCGGTGGCGCTGGGCAGAAGGAACGCGGTGGTACCGGCCGAAAGCACGGCGACGAGCGACACCGCGAGCAGGGATTTCTTCATCGAGGACATGACGGACTCTGAGGGGGATGTGCGATGCGAAACGATGCAGCGGCCACGACGTGACCGCGCATGGCGTCAGAAGGCGTGCCGATACGGCTCAGGGCACCGCGCGCAGTTGCGGGCGCGCGGCATCGGCGGGATCGACCGGGAAGCTCGGCAGCACGCTGCTGCCCGACGCCTGCGGCGTATCCCAGGACGGTGCGGCGAACGAATCGCCATAACGCACCGAGAAACTGCTGTTGGCCGACAGCGACGAGGCCTTCGGCCAAGGACGCGACACGGCAGGCGCTTCCGGCAGACCGGTCGCGATCACCGATGCGGCCGCCAGCGCATGCGCCGGGGCCGCGGACACGTCGTTCGACACCGCAGGCAGCGGCGCCGCGGCGGAGGCGACCATGCGCGATTCCGATGCCTGACGGGCCTGCGTACTGCGCAACGCGGCGCGCTGGGACTGGCCGCGCGAAGCGCGATCACCGTGGCCGCGACGCGGCACTTCGGCCACTGCCAGCGCGGCAGCGCCGGCAACCGCAGCCGTGGCTTCGACCGGCGATGCGGCCACGAGCGCGGACGCATCTGCAGTCGCATCGTGTGCGCTGGGGGCCGCCGGCGCTGCAGGCGCTGCATCGGCGACCATCGGCAGCACGTCGTCCGCATCATCGAAGGATGCGCCCGGACGTCCGACGAACAAGGCCACCAGCGCGACCGATGCGGCGAGCGCGGCAACGCCGCCCCAGCGCAGCAGGCGCGGACGCCGGGGCGCCGCGACCGGCGCGATCCCCACGTCGCCCGCGGCGATGCCACGCGCGATGCGATCGGCGAAATCGGGCGGCAGCAGCGATACCTGGCGCCCCCGCAGCACATCGCCGCAGACCTGCCAGCGCTCGAAGCAGCCGGACAGTTCGGCGTCGTGCTCGAGCCGGCGGCGCAGAAAGCGCGCCTGGTCCTGCGACAGCTCGCCATCGAGCATCGTCGACAGCTGCTGGCGGTGGAACCGCTCGAGCTTGTCGGGATCGGGGCCGATCTGCAGGGTATCGATGTCGTCGGCAGTGTTCATCGGGTCACGCGCTCCACTTGTCTTTCGTTGTCCATCAAAGGTCGCAGTTCGCGATCGATCGCCTCGCGCGCGCGGAAGATCCGGGAGCGGACAGTGCCGATCGGACACCCCATGCGCTCGGCGATCTCGTCGTAGCTCAGACCGTCAACCTCGCGCAGGTTGATCGCGACCCGGAGTTCCTCGGGCAACGCTTCGACCGCGCGCATCACCGTTTGTTCCAGCTGCTGGCGCATCAGTTCACGCTCCGGCGTATCGCTGTCGCGCAAGCGGATACCGCTGTCGAAATGCTCGGCGTCCTCGATATCGATGTCGTCCGTCGGCGGCCGGCGGTTGTGCGCCACCAGATGGTTCTTCGCGGTGTTGACCGCGATCCGGTGCAGCCAGGTATAGAACTGCGCATCGCCGCGGAAGTTCCCCATCGCCCGATACGCGCGGATGAAGGTTTCCTGGGCGACGTCCTGCACCTCGCTCCAGTCGGACACGTAGCGGCCGATCAACGCCGCGATCCGGTGCTGGTACTTGCGTACCAGCAGATCGAACGCCGCGGTGTCGCCCGCCTGCACCCGCTTGACCAGCTCCTCGTCCAGTTGAATCCGCTCCTGGCTGTGGTGTTCCTCGACCATCGGGCCGGATCTCCTTGGGGCACCCGGCCTGGCTCGGGTCGTTAGGACAGGTCGCTGCGCGAAAAGTTCCGTCACAGGCGGTGTGGCATCGTCGCGATTCACCGTAGCGCAAGTTCTTGGGGCGGCGCCTGCGCCCTGCAAGTCGTGGAGGCGCTCCAGTCGACACCGCCTGCGGCGATCGATTCAAACGCAGCTTTCAAGCGCCGATTTGACGGCGTGGAAGCAACCTCGGGATCATAGGCGGATCCCATACCTTCAAGAATGGTGCCGTATGTTCGCAGGCCTCGACGGGCTTCGCTTCAGTCATTGGCAAGCCGAGCCGCGCGAAGACGGTGTGCTCGTGCTGTCTTTCGACCGCGCCAACGAATCGGTCAACACGTTCGCACAGGATGTGCTGATCGAACTCGATGCCCTGCTCGAACGCCTCGCGCTCGATCCGCCGAAGGCGCTGGTGATCCGCTCGGCGAAGGCCAAGGGCTTCATCGCCGGCGCCGACATCCGCGAGTTCCAGGAATTCGACGCCAAGGGCACGATCGGCGATTCGATCCGCCGCGGCCAGATGGCGTTCCAGCGTCTCGCCGAGCTGCCCTGCCCCACGGTCGCCGCGATCCACGGTTTCTGCATGGGCGGCGGTACCGAGATCGCGCTGGCCTGCGACTACCGCGTCGCCAGCGACGATCCCTCGACGAAGATCGGCCTGCCCGAGGTCAAGCTGGGCATCTATCCCGGCTGGGGCGGCAGCGTGCGTCTGCCGCGACTGGTCGGTGCGCCGGCCGCGTTCGACATGATGCTGACCGGTCGCGCGCTGTCGGCGAAAGCCGCGCGCAGCATCGGCCTGGTCGACAAGGTGGTCGAGCCGGCACTGCTCGTCGACGCGGCGATCGCACTCGCGCGCACGGGCGCGACGCGTCCGTTCAAGCAGCGCTTCATGGGCTGGGCCACGAACATCTGGCCCGTGCGCCAGGCGCTGGCGCCGGTGCTGGTCAAGCAGGTCGCGCGAAAGGCGAAG
This sequence comes from Proluteimonas flavola, assembly GCF_021191705.1. Lineage (GTDB taxonomy): Bacteria > Pseudomonadota > Gammaproteobacteria > Xanthomonadales > Xanthomonadaceae > Luteimonas > Luteimonas flavola. Next base: position 5,837 of record NZ_JAIWPU010000021.1, on the reverse strand, counting down.
AAGCAGCACTACCCCGCGCCGTACGCGATGATCGAAACCTGGCGCCGCGCGTCGGGCGACACCCGCAGCCTGCTGGCTGCAGAGCGCAAATCGGTGGTCAAGCTCGCCGGCACGCCGACTGCGCGCAACCTCACCCGTGTGTTCTTCCTGATGGAGCGCCTCAAGGGCCTCGGCGGCAAGGCCGCCAGCGGTCAGGCACCGATCCGGCGCGTGCATGTGATCGGCGCCGGCGTCATGGGCGGCGACATCGCCGCGTGGTCGGCCTACAAGGGCTTCGACGTCACGCTGCAGGATCGCGAGCAGCCGTTCATCGACAAGGCGCAGGCCCGCGCCGCGACGCTGTTCGAGAAGAAGGTCAAGGATCCCGCCAAGCGCCCCGAAGTCGCCGCGCGCCTGCGCTCCGATCTCACCGGTGCCGGTATCGCCGATGCGGACTTGGTCATCGAGGCGATCGTCGAGAACGCCGACGCCAAGCGCAGCCTCTACGCCGATGTCGAACCGCGTCTGCCAGCCGATTCGCTGCTGACCACCAATACCTCGTCCATCCCGCTCGACGAACTGCGCAGCGGCGTGCACCGTCCTGGCCAGTTCGCCGGCCTGCACTACTTCAATCCGGTCGCGTCGATGCCGCTGGTCGAAATCGTCCACCACGACGGTGTCGACGAGGTCACCGCGCAGCGTCTGGCCGCGTTCTGCAAGGCGATCGACAAGCTGCCCGTTCCGGTCGCCGGCACGCCGGGCTTCCTGGTCAACCGCCTGCTGTTCCCCTACATGCTCGAAGCCGCGAGCGCCTACGCCGAAGGCATTCCGGGCAAGGCGATCGACAAGGCGGCCGTCGACTTCGGCATGCCGATGGGACCGATCGAGCTGATCGACACCGTGGGCCTGGATGTCGCGTCGGGCGTCGGCCAGGAACTCGCGCCGTTCCTCGGCCTGCGCATTCCCGCCTCCCTGGCCACGCCGCCCGAACCGGGCCAGCGCGGCAAGAAGGACGGCCAGGGCCTCTACACCTGGGTCGAGGGCAAGGCGCAGAAGCCCGAACTGCCGAAGGACTACAAGGCGCCGGAGGATCTGCAGGACCGCTTGATCCTGCCGCTGCTCAACGAGGCCGTCGCCGCGCTGCACGACGGCGTCGTCGCCGATGCGGACCTGCTCGATGCGGGCGTGATCTTCGGCACCGGCTTCGCACCCTTCCGCGGCGGCCCGATCCAGTACATCCGCGAGACCGGTGCCGACGTCATCGTCGAACGCCTGCGCACCTTGCAGGCGCGCCATGGCGACCGCTTCGCACCGCGTCCGGGCTGGGACAATCCGGCGCTGCAGCCGGTGCCGCGCACGGCCTGAGTCAGGTCAAGACGCCCGCGTCCGTCGGGCATCGGATCCCGAACCTGTGGGAGCGGGGGGGGGGGGGGGGGGGCCGGGCCCCCCCCCCGCCCCCCCCCCCCCCCCCCCCCCCCCGCTCCCACGGGTTCATCCGGTTATTCGATCTCGCGCACTGCCGCCTGAAGACGGTCCGAGGTCAGCCCGAATGCCGCGCCGCCAGCGCAGCGGCGCGCGCTTCAAGCGCTTCGATCAGCACTTTCCGCTCCGCCACGCTCAGGTCGAGCATCTCGAACGCATCACCGAAGAACAGGCCATCGAACGCGAGCGTCACCAGCAGCGCTTCGACGAAATCCGGCCCGAGTGCGCGCAGGCGCGCGGCGTGCGTTGCGGCGTACTGTCGCGGAGAATCCATCAGCCCGGGCGTGTTGACTGCCGCCGCGATGAAGGACTGCGTCGCCTTCGGTCCGTGCAGCCGCTTGGCCTCCAGCCCCTGGCGCTGGGCATGCACCAAAGCCTGCAGATAGCCGCCGGGATTGGCCGGAAACATCGTCTCGGCCATTTCCAGATCGCGGCGATGCTGGTCCATGTGGTACTCGACCACCCCCTTGAGCAGCAGATCCTTGCTCGCGAAGTGGTACAGCAGGCCGCCCTTGCTGACCCCTGCCTCAGCGGCCACCGCCTCGAGCGTCAGATGCGCGGCACCGACGCGATCGGACACGGCGAGGGCCGCATCGAGGATACGTGCGCGAGCGTCGCTGCGGGGTTTGCGGGTGGTCATGGGAACGCGTCTTGACGGAGAAGCCGAGAGTCTAGACTATACCGTCCAGCCGGTTCAGTCGTCCTGAAGGATCTTCATATGCATGCCATCCCGAGTCCGTCGCAACGCGAGCCGCGCCGGCTGCAACCGGCCGTGCCGGATGCCTATGCGGCGATGGGCTGGATCGAGGAATTCACCGAGCTCGCGCGCCTGGCGATCGACGAAGAGGACGATGAGGTGCTGCGCCGTGGCTACGAGGACGAACTGCTGCGTCGCGCGGTGTATCTGCGCGCGGCGGGCCTGTTCGATGTCGTGGAGATCCGGCATCCCGCCTTGCGCGCGATGCTCGACGACGCGCGTTGAGCGCGTCCGCTGCACACGCGTGCCCGCGCGCTGCGGGCCGCGGACTCACATCGTGTGGGTCGACTTCTCGGATTGCAGCGTGCCGGCGAGCAGGGTCTCGATCCGGCTCTTGACCGCTTCGCCTTCCGGCGTATCGGCGAACTGCACGCCCACGCCCGCGGTGCGGTTGCCCTGCGCGCCGGCGGGCGTCACCCATACCACCTTGCCGGCGGTCGGCAGGCGATCGCTGGATTCGGGCAACGTCAGCAACAGGAACACCTCGTCCCCGAGGAAATAGCGCTTGGGCGTCGGCACGAAGATGCCGCCCTGCTTGAGGTAGGACATGTAGGCGTTGTACAGCGCCGCCTTGTCCTTGACGGCGAGCGACAGGATGCCCTGACGTGCGCCTGCGGCGGTTGCGCTCATGGCTCGGTTCCCAGCGAAGAAGTCAGTGTCGGGCGACGGTGCCGCGCCAGGCCAGCAGCAGCTCGGTGATGGCGAGATCGGCGCGCACCGTGGTCCGGAGCAGATAGCGGGTGCGGTTGGCGGCGTCGAACCACGCGGCCAGCTTCCCGATTCCCGCGACATCGGTCAAGCCGGATGCACGCGCAAGCGCGAGATCGGCGGCGTGCGCGACGCGTTCCGCGGCGTCCTCCCCGCTGGCCCAGCGCTGCGCGGTGGCGACGACGGGCAGATCGCCCTTCGCCACACCCGCGAGATCCCTGGCGACCTCGCGACGCAACGCCATGCCGCCACCATCGAGCCATTCGGCCGCAAGACCCGGATGTCCGCGTGCGGCGTCCAGCGCTTCGACCGCGTCGGCTTCGCGATGACCACGTCCCGCCAGCCAGGCCAGCGCCTCCTCGCGCGGCGGCAGGCGGAACTCGATGCGCTGGCAGCGGCTGCGGATCGTCGCCGGCAGGCGCAGCGGATTGGCCGCGACCAGCCACAGGTGACGACCGGGCTGCGGTTCCTCCAGCGTCTTCAGCAGCGCGTTGCAGGCGGCGGTGTTGACCGCATCGGCCGGATCGACGATCGCGACCTGCGCGCTGCCGTACTGCGGCGTCAGCGACAGCTTCGCCGAGAGTTCGCGGATCTGCTCGATGACGATCTCGGTGCGCAGCCTGGTGCCGTCTTTCGTCGGCACGAACGAGACGCTGTGGAAATCCGGATGGGTGCCGGCCGCGAGCAGCTGCGCACTGCGGACTTCGCGATCCAGGCCGAGCACATGTGCGGCGAGCGCGTCGGCGACCGCGCGCTTGCCCAGCCGCGCCGGTCCACAGAACAGCAGCGCATGGCCCAGCCGGCCGCCGTCGAGCGCGCTGCGCACTTGGTCATGGATGCGCGCCTGCCAGGGCGCGAATGCGGGCTGCGCGCTCATGCCGCGGCCCGTGCCGCGTGCAGGGCCCGCACCGCGTCGGCGGCGACGACATCGGCGCTGCGCGTCGCATCGATCACGCGGATGCGCTGCGGCTCGGCCTGCGCGCGGGCGAGGAATGCACGGCGCACGCGTTCGAAAAACGCGTCCTGCTCGGCCTCGATGCGATCGGGAAGCGCGGTGCGTCCGCGCGCGCGTTCGCGGCCCTGCGCCACGCCGAGATCGAGCAGCAGCGTGATCGCCGGCGCGATGCCGACGTGCGCCGCTTCGAGTGCGGCGATGCGCGCCGGATCGATGCCGCGGCCGCCCCCCTGGTAGGCGTAGCTGGAATCGGTGAAGCGGTCGCTGATCACCCAGGCGCCGCGCTCGAGCGCTGGCACGATGGCCTCCTGCACGTGCTGGGCGCGCGCGGCGAACATCAGCAGCAGTTCGGTGTCGGGGCGTGCAGGTTCGTGGCCGGGATCGAGCAGCAGGCCGCGGATCAGCTCGGCCAGCGGCGTACCGCCCGGCTCGCGCGTGCACACCACCTCGTCGCCATCGGCCGCCAACGCATCGCGCAGGGCGCGCAGCACCGTGGTCTTGCCGGCGCCCTCGCCGCCTTCGATCGACACGAAGCGCGGATACGTCCGCAACGCACTCACGCGTCGCCGCCCGCTGCGCCGGTGGCCGCTTCCACCTCGACCTCGTTCGGCGGCGCGGCTTCGCCGCCCGCGGCCGCCTCGGCCGCATCGCCACTGCTGGCGTCACCGCCGCCGAAACGCGCGCGGTAGCGGCGCACGTATTCGCGCACCGCCACGTTGTGCGCGGCGTAGGTCGGCGAGAACACATGGCGCCCGCTGCCATCGCCGACCGCGACGAAATACAGGGCATCGCCGTCGGCCGGATGCGTCGCCGCCTGGATCGCCGCGGCGCCGGCCATCGCGATCGGCGTCGGCGGCAGGCCGTCGCGGGTGTAGGTGTTGTAGGGCGTGTCGGTCTGCAGATCGCTGCGGCGGATGTTGCCGTCGTAGGCGGTGCCCAGGCCGTAGATCACGGTGGGATCGGTCTGCAGGCGCATGCCGATCTTCAGGCGGCGATTGAACACGCCGGAGATCGCCGGGCGTTCTTCGGCGATGCCGGTTTCCTTCTCGATGATCGAGGCCAGCACCAGGACCTGCTCACGGTCTTTCAGTTCGAGGCCGTCCGCGCGCGATTCCCACGCGCGGTCGAGCGCGGCCTCCAGCGCGGTGTTCGCGCGGCGCAGCAGATCCACGTCGCTGTCGCCGGTGGTGTAGAGATAGGTCTCGGGCAGGAAGCGGCCTTCGGGATGCACGCCGGCCTTGCCGAGGGCGTCCATCAGCGCGGCGTCGTCGATGTCCTGCAGCGTCTGCACCAGCGGTGTCGCGCGACCGAGCGCGGCGCGCAGTTCGCGGATGTTCCAGCCCTCGACGATCGTGAAACGGTGATGGATGACCTTGCCGTCGCGCATGCGCACCAGCAGATCGCGCGGCGTCGTCGCGGGATCGAGCGAATACTCGCCCACCTGGATGCGCGCATCGGCGCCCAGCTCGCGCGCAAGCAGGCGCCATTGGAGTGCGTGACCCTCCACCGCTCCGGCCTCGCGCAGGCGACCGAGCACGCGCTGGAACGAATCGCCGCGTGCGACCACCAGCGTGCCGTCGCTCGACAGCCCGGCCAGCGGCGTGTCCGCGAAGCGGGTGTAGCGCGCATGCAGGAACCAGGCGGTGAGTCCGGCCAGCAGCGCGACGATCGCGAGCCCGCCCAGCAGGATCTTGCCGATGCGGGGACGGGTGCGTGGCGGTGCGGATTCGGTCATGGGCGGCGTGGGCCGTCGATGCGGGAAGGGCGTGCAGGATACCGTGGCCGACGGAAGACCATGCAAGGCATGGCCGGCGCGCGCGGCGCCCAAGGTGGTGCAGCGGCGGCGGACCGACATGAAAGACATCGGCGGAGGCGAAACTCGGTTGCGTGCGCCGGCGCGGATCGATTGAATCGGTGGGAGCGCTTGCGCGCGATGAGGCTTTACGAGTGAAGCCC
>NZ_JAIWPU010000020.1 GCF_021191705.1 Proluteimonas flavola | reverse complement strand
ATGGCCAGCCAGGCCGGCTCAGGTGGAGCGTGGTCCGCGCGGCCCTGGCGGTCGCCATCGCCACGAGCCTGCCGGCGTATACCGCCAGCGCCCAGGCACCGCAGGCGGCCACCGAGGCGGCCCGCCAGTTCGACATCCCGGCCGGACCATTGGGCGCGGCGCTGGACCGCTTCAGCACGCAGAGTGGGCTGCAGGTGGCCTACCAGCGGGAGCTTGTCGCAAGCCGGCAGGCGCCTGCACTGTCCGGACAACTGACGTGGCGCGAGGCGCTGGGCCGACTGCTGGCAGGGAGCGGGCTCGAGTACCTGGAGGTCAACGGGACTACCATCGCGATCCGGCGAGCAGAAGGGGGCGGCGTTACGACCGCCACGCCACCGGTTCCCTTGGCGACAAGACCACAGACCGCAGCCACGGCGGCCGGCAACGCCGATGTGACGGAGATGAGCCGGCTGTCCGTCACCGGCACGCGCATCCGGGGCGGCGTCAGTGCTTCGCCCACGATCACAATGGATGATCTGCAGTTCAGGCAGGAAGGTTTCACGGATCTCGGCGAGGTGATCCGCAGCCTGCCGCAGAACTATCGCGGGGGGCAGAACCCCGGGGTGACGTCAGGTGCAGGCCAAGGCGCCGACACCAATAACAACATTACCGGTGGTTCGTCGCTGAACCTCCGTGGCCTGGGGCCGGACGCGACCCTGACGCTGCTCAATGGGCGCCGCATGAGCTATGACGGCTACTCCCAAGCGGTGGATATCAGCGCCATCCCGATCGAAGCGGTGGAACGCGTTGAGATCGTGCCCGATGGGTCTTCAGCAATCTATGGCTCGGATGCCGTGGGTGGTGTGGCCAACGTGGTGCTGAAGCGCGACTTCGACGGCGTGACGCTGGGCACTGTGTATGGCGATTCCGCCGATGGCGGTCTGAAGCGGCATGACTACACCATCACCGCCGGCGCGGCGTGGAATTCGGGCGGCCTGATCGCGACGTTCAAGAAGTCCGACACTGATCCCATCTTCGCCGATCAGCGTGACTACACCCAACCTTTGGATGACCCGTTCACCATTTACAGAGGCAGTAGCGTGCGGAGCGGGCTCGTCAGCGCCTACCAGTCATTGGGTCAGGCCGCCGAACTGCGTCTGGATGCGCTGCGTACGGTCAGAGAGCAGGCCGGGTACATCGGGTATGACGGCTTCCACCTCTTCGACCCCACCGAGGCGACGGTCACGCTGGTGGCTCCCAGCTTGGAGGTTTCCCTCCCCGGTGACTGGATGCTGACGAGCGGGGCTTCGCGCGGCGCGAACGAGTCCATCTACGACTCGGTGATCGTGCGCGACGGGACTCAGACCCCCAACAGCTACGGCAGCTACTTCAACGAAACACTGGCATGGGAAGTGGGGCTGGAGGGTCCGCTGGCTCGGTTCGGTCAGCGGGATCTGCGTCTGGCAGTAGGTTTAGGCGGGCGCAGAGACGAATTCGAACAGCGCACGTTCACATCCGGCGCGCGCCTTGGAGGCGAAGAGCGCAGCCACTACGCTTATGGCGAGCTGTTGGTGCCAGTGGTCGGCGCCGACAATGCACGACCCGGTCTACGCCGCTTGGAAATGAGCGCAGCCGTCCGGAGTGAGGATTACGAGAGCTTCGGGCGCGTCACCACGCCGAAAATCGGATTGATCTACGGACCAAGTCCGGATTTCACCCTCAAGACATCGTGGGGACGCTCATTCAAGGCACCGACTCTGCGGCAACGCCACAGCCAACGCTATACGATCCTGTATCGCGCACAGCAGATCGGCTGTATCTCCTGTCCCGCTGATACCACGGTGCTGCTTGCAGCAGGTGGCAGTCCTGATCTGGAACCGGAGCGCGCCCGCACATGGACCGCCTCGCTGGCCTTCCATCCCGAGGCCGTCCCCGCGCTCGACGCCGAACTGACCTTCTTCTCCATCGACTACACCGATCGGGTCCTGAATCCTGTTTCCGTCGTCACGCAAACGCTGAGCGATCCTGCCTACGCGGAGTTCATCGAGTACGACCCAAGCCCCGAGCAACTGGAACAGGTACTCAACGAATTCAATTATCGCTTTTCAAATTTGTCGGGCGCGCCCTACGACCCGAACAATGTCGGCGCCATCGGCTACATCCACCTGACCAACGTCGCCAGACAACGTGCGAAGGGTCTGGATCTGACCGGAAGCTATCGTTTTGATCTGGCAGCCGGGCAGTTGATGCTGCGCGGTGGGGCAAGTTGGCTCGACCTGTCCCAGCAGAGCAGGCGCGGGGGAGAAGAGATTGATCTGTCAGGCCGGATATTCTTTCCAGCCGAACTGAACGGCCGGCTCGGCGCAGTCTGGAGCCGGGGCGGGCTGAGCGTATCAACGTTTGCGAACTACACATCAGGCGTGACCAGCACGCTGACTGCGGACATAGAGGAGCTCGGCTCGTTCACGACCTTCGATACCACTGTGCGCTATGAGACAGCGCCAGGGAATACACCCCTATCTGGCCTGACCTTGGGGCTCTCGGTGGACAACATGTTCAACCGTGCGCCGCCGCTGCACACCTCCGCTTTCCCTCGGAGTTACGCCGCCTACGATTCCACCAACTACTCGGCCATCGGACGATATGTGACGCTTTCTCTGAGCAAGCACTGGTAGGGCTGGAAGCGCACCATTCGCCACAAGACCACAGACGGCGTTCCTCACCGTCTCTCTCCCCCGTTTGAACGAGCAAGCAGCCAATGATCCGAAGCCGGGTGTCAACGTTTGTTCTCGCCGTCGTCGTGGCCGTCGCACCCCAAGCGCTTGCCGCGGACCGGGCCCACCTGACCGTTGACCACATGATGGAGGTCGAAGAGTTCGGTGCAGCAGTACCTGATCCTACGGGGCGATGGCTGGTCTATGAACGCATGCGCCCCTACGGTCGATCGGACGACTACAGCTTCCGCACCTACGCGCCCGGGAAGACGGGTCATCAGCTCTGGCGATACGATCTGAAAGCGGGCGCGCCGGAGTTGTTTCCCGGTCTTGACCCAGGTCCGCACAGCTATCAACAGGGCTTTTCTGCGTCGGGGCGATTTCTCGCCGTGATGCAGTATCGGTACGGCGCCTTGATGCTGGGGGCCTACGACATGGCGCGCGAGCGGTTCGTGCAGTTCCCGCAGACGCCTGCGTTCAGTCGGGAGGGCACGCACAATCCCGTATGGATCTCCGATGAGGAAGTGGTGTTCGCCGCGCTTCCCGACGGCGTGTTGCCGATGGCGACCAGCGCACGGGCCCATACGGGCAGGACCTTGGCGAAGGCCTGGGAAGACGCCTGGCGGGGCGAGGTTGTCACCGCCAGCGAAATCCGCACCCTGACGCCGGATCGATCCAAGCAACAGCAAGCGGGCCGCCTGGTCCGTGCCAATGCACGGACCGGCCAAAGCCGGGTTCTTGCCCAGGGGCTGTATGGTGACTTGCGCGTCTCGCCAGACGGACGGCATCTGGCGGCGGTCGCCATCTCCGAGCCACGCCCTCGCGATCCAGGCAACCTCGTCGAAGACGACCCGCACCGCCACCGCCTGACCGTCTTCGACCTCGACAATGACGAAGGACGGGTGCTCGCGCCGCATCTGGACTTCTTCCCTTACACGATCGTCTGGGCGCCAGACGGCAGGCGCCTGGCGGCGTATGGCTGGCCCGCCGGCGAAGGCCCGCGCGCGGGAAGGTTCCATGTCATCGACCTGCAAAGCGGAGCCGCCGTGCGCTACGACCACAACGGCCTCGATCTGGCATCGGAACGAGAGCGAGGCTGGCTGCAGCGTCCGGAGCGCACGAGCTTTCTCGGCGATGACCTCGCCGTCTTCGCCAGACGCATCCCCGACCGGGAGGATCAGACGCCGCGCTTCACCTACCGGGATGTGCGGCCGGTCGATCTCTCCAAGTCCGACTGGTACGCCCTGTCGGCCGATGGCAGCTCCAGGAACCTCACGCACGATCTGGAGGACGTCTCGGCCATCCCGGTCCATGTCGGCGCGGGGCATCTCACCGTCATGGCCGAAGACGGCGTCTATCGGCTCCGCGCCAACGGGCCGCCCCGTCGCTTGACCCAGGCGCTCTCCGGCCAGTTCCGGTTTCTGCCGTCCGGCACCTTTGCGACCCGGAGCCGCGTGATCCGTCCGGAGTTTGGCGATGAAGCCGTGTTCGCCGTCAGCAGCGACGGCCCGGCGAAGATCGTCATGGTGGATCTCCGCGATGCCCATGAAGGCCAGACAGCGGTGGTGGAGGCGCCATCAATGCACGCGACACCACTGGCCGGCTCACTGGCCGCTGGCGCCGTGCTGTTTCGCGCGGACGAAGGTCAGGCCTCCCGATTGCTGTTTGCGACCGCCGATGCGCAGAGTCCGCAACGTGAAGTCGCCCGCCTCAACACCCATCTGGCCGATCTCGACCTCGGCAGTTGGCAGGTCGTCTCCTATCAGATCGAAGCGCGCGAAGGCGAGAATCCGGCGACGACGATCGAGAGCTGTGTCCTGCTCCCACCCGGATACGACCGAAGCGCGCCGCCGCCCCTGATCGTCGAGGTGTATCCCAATGTCGGCCCCCGGTGCAAAGCCGGACCGGAGAAGATCGACAGCATCGGCGTGAACTGGTCTCCGTACCTGTGGGCTGGCAAGGGATATGCCTATGCGCGTCTGACGACGCCGCGAGACCTGGTCCGAACCGCAGAAGGTCCCATCGCCGGCATGCCGGAAGTCGTGGACGCCGGCGTGGCCGCACTGGTGGCCGGCGGCTTGGCCGACCCCGGACGCGTGGCAATCGTCGGTTTCAGTCAGGGTGGCATCTCCGCGCTTTACACGGCCGCTCATTCGGACCGGTACAAGGCGGTGATCGCACTCCACAGCTGGGCTGATCTCGTCAGTCACTATTTCGGCGCCAACGGAATCGCCTCATACGTGTATGGTGAGTATTTCGGCGATTTCATGCGATACGACCTCGTCGCCGGGAGCGATTTCGGCATCGGGCGCACGCCCTTCGAGGAACCAGAGGTCTACTACCGCAACAGCCCCGTGTTCCTGGCGCCGAACATCGATGCGCCGGTGATGCTCGTGCATTCGGACATGGACAGCTTCTCGATGTCTCAGTTCGACGAGATGTACGGCGCGCTCCAGCGAGCAGGAAAGGACGTGCGCTATGTCCGCTACTGGGGCGAAGGGCACGGGCCGTCGTCGCCCGCAAACATCCGTGATCTCTGGGAGCGCATCGGCTCGTTTCTGGCCGACAGCGGCGTCGCGGCGGCCGAAGCGCCGCAGCAACAGGCCGCGACGCGTGCCGGCGCGGGATTGTAGCGAGGCGTGGGCGACGGGCCAGGCACGGGGTTTCATGCCGCTCGACGCGCGTCCGCCAGTTGGCGGGTCCACGTGGTGAGCCAAGCTTCGATGATGTAGTAGACCAACATCATTCGTCCGTTTGCCTGCAACCGGTATTGGCCGTGGTCGAGAAACGCTTGCACGTCGGACGCACGGATGAGCCCGCGGTTGACGAGTTCGCCGTGCGCCAGTCGATCCAGAATCCTGCTCCGGTTGGCGGCGATGCCGTCGACGTAGTAGAAAGGTTAAGGTGTCAGGGGTAATTAACTCACTTGCCAGAGGAAGTCGGTGCGCTTCGTGGCAGCGTCCCGTTCCACTGTCTTTGCGATGCGCCTTCTGAGGTTGTCGTAGTGGTAGTGGCCTTGGCTGACGAGGGTGCCGTCGCGGTAGGTGGCGGCGGGGCCGTAGACGAAGTGCTCGCGGCCGGCGACGCCGGGCGCGCTGCGCCCGAGCAGGCGTAGGCGTGCGGCCGTTATGAAAGGCTCGAGATGTAGAGTTTAGAGTTGATAAAGAACTGTGGAAATAAACCTGAAATCATTATCATGCGCCACAATTCATGTTTTTCCTGGCATCATCTTCAGTTATACTGAAAGTATCGATGATGCTGTTGGCTATTCCCATATTTAAATCATGGTTTAATATTTTGAGCCATGAGTGAAATTCAAGTACGTATTTTTCATTGCTACTGTCTATCTCCATGAATCCTGAATCCATGTGAGATATTTCAAGAGCCCCGATCACTCTTTTGAAGCTCTTGATGTTTGACTTTATGTCCGGCGGATCGGTTTGCATCAACTGTTCCATGATTTCAATTTCTGTGTCAATGCTCATCGAAGTTGGTATGCTATTAATTCTATTCTCAATGTCTTGGATTCTCATATCTTCCTCGGAATGGAGAGCAGTCAAGTGGGATATGAGTGCCATTGGGGTTTGACTTGAATGACCCTCATGTGCCATCGGTTCTAAATACGTTACCTGTGGCTGGACGACGATCTCGTAACGATGACTAACCGTCCGAACTGTGCGGCCCAGTGCAGCGATACCCAGGCATTCTGGCGAGATCCGGCCTTGCCCTTCGTCGAGAGCCGCCGCGCCTGCCAGAGCCGGGCCTGCTACAAGCCCCACCATCACCCGACCTTTTCCATTGGCGCCGTCGATGGCGGCACCAGCGTTTTCACCGGTGCCGCCAATGGTCCGGTTCTCCTGTCCCCTGGCACGCTCGTCTTCGTGCCCGCATCGCGTGTCCATGCGTGCAACCCGGCGCCCGATACCGCCTGGAGCTACCAGATGCTGCACCTGGACGCTGCGTGGCTCCAGGCTGTTCGGCGGGAGTACGCCGGCACCGCCGCGATGGGCGGCGAGCCGGTGCGCATCGTGGCCGATCCGGCAGTCTATGCGCGCTTCTGCCGACTCAACGCGCTGCTGTTCGAGGAAGGCGACCCGATCGAGAAGGAAGCCGCGCTGATCGAGTTCGTGGGGGACTACGACACCGGGCAGGGACTCTCTATTGAAGGTCCGACCGTGCCATCGGGCCTGGCGCAGCAGATTCGGCCCGCCCTGGACTGTCTGTGTGCGTGGCCCACTGCGAGTACCACCTTGGACGAGTTGGCAGGCCTGGCAGGCATGAGCCGCTATCAGGTGATCCGGGCGTTCCGCACCGTCACCGGCATGACGCCGCACGCCTGGCAACTCAACCATCGTGTCAATCTCGCCAGGGACTGGATCCGCAGCGGAGCCAGTCTTGCCGACGTGGCCCTGCATCTCGGCTTCGCCGACCAGGCCCATTTCCAGCGGGTATTCAAGGCGCATGCCGGGGTGACGCCCGGCCGTTTCCGGGCTTGATGCCACAAGTCGCGCGGCTGCAATTTTCTTCAATACGGAAAGTCCCCCGACTCGCACACTGCGTAGAAAAAGCTACGAGTGTGTCCTGAATGCAGCCGTTTCTGATGATTGCCGCCGCGCATTTCCTGGCGCTGCTGTCTCCCGGCCCCGACTTCTTCCTGATCGCCCGAACCTCGCTGTCCGCCGGCTGGCGGGTCGCCAGCGGTGCCTGCCTGGGGATCGCCTTCGCCAATGGCGTGTTCATCGTGGCGGCCTTCGCCGGCACCGCCGCACTGAAACCGGACAGCGCCTGGTTCGTGATCCTTCAACTGGCCGGCTGCATCTACCTGCTCTATCTCGGTGTGCTGTTCATTCGCCATGCCGGCACCAGCGACCTGGCAGATGTGTCGGCTACGGATAGCCACGTGGCACGGGCCAGCCTTCGCGTCGGCGCGTGGCGCCGCGCCGCCGGCATGGGCTTCCTGTCGGGCATCCTCAACCCCAAGAATGCGCTGTTCTACGCCAGTCTGGCCGCGATGCTGACCGGGCCCTACGCCAGCACGGGCTGGAAGGCGATCTACGGCACCTGGATGTTCAGCGTCGTGCTGCTGTGGGATCTGCTGGTCGCGGTCATGATCGGCAACCAGGCCGTCCTGCGGCGCTTCGCGCGGGCGCTGCCGTGGCTGGAACGCGTTTCCGGCGCCATGCTGATCCTGCTGGCCGTGGGTGTCCTCGTCCTCCTGGTGCGTTGAGAACCTGCTTCACGATCTTGCTGCGCTTGCCGTTGACGCGCGTGCGGTGCCTGCAAGAACCGTCTGGAGCGGTTCTTGAGGTTGCATTGGCGATGGCCCGCAAGGGTGTCCGCCACGGATGGCGGACACGGATGCGCACGTACCGCACGTCCACTGCGCTGCCTGCGCGCCGCCACGCGCCACCGGGCTTCGCTCGCGACAGCGCGTGAACAGGTTGCGAGAAGCGCACGATGCTGCAGGCGGGACGTCTTGCCACCGGGCACAAAAAAACCCGCATTCGCGGGTTTGATGTTCACGGCTGGTAAGGCCGTGATGACCTTGGTGCCCGGGAGAGGACTCGAACCTCCACGGAGTTGCCCCCGCTAGCACCTGAAGCTAGTGCGTCTACCAATTCCGCCACCCGGGCAGGTCAGGGCGCGTATGTTGTCGATGCGCCCGGCGCTTGTCAACGGGATTTTTTGCGGGGGCGGTTGCTGCGCATCGACGCCGGCCTCGTGGGCGAGCCTGTACCATTCCCGCAATGGCCAAACCTCCAAGCAAGCGCGGCAGCAGCCGCGGTACGTCCGGACCCGCGACCCAGGGGGCCGGCAAGCGCGGCACCTCCGGCCCGGCCGGCCCGAAATCGCAAAGCGACCGCAAGGACGCATTGCCGCCGTGGATGCCCGATCCGGGCCTGCAGCGCGCGCTGCGGACCGGCGGGCCGACGAAGCCGGCTTCGCAGGACCGTCCGCCCGCAGTGCGCGGCGGACGCTTCGAAGACCCGCATGCCAACCGCGAGGCGGCGCGCTACGCGAATCCGATCGCGAGCCGCGAGGCGATCCTGCAACTGCTCGTCGACGCCGACGGCCCGATGACGCTCGACGAGCTCGCGGTCAAGCTTGCGCTGACCGAACCCGACCGCGCCGACGCACTCGGCAAGCGCGTCGCGGCGATGCTGCGCGAAGGCCAGTTGTTGCAGAACCGCCGCGGCGGCCTGGTGCCGGCCAAGCGCATGGACCTGATTCCGGGCACTGTGATCGCCAACCCGGAAGGCTTCGGTTTCCTGCGACCGGATTCGGGCGCGGGCGAAGACCTGTTCCTGCCGCCGACCGAGATGCGCAAGGTCATGCACGGCGACCGCGTGCTGGCCAGCCTGACCAATGTCGACGCGCGCGGCCGCCGCGCCGGTGTCGTCGTCGAAGTGCTCGAGCGTCGTACGACGCGCCTGATGGGCCGCTTCTCGGTCGAACACGGCATCAGCTATGTCGTGCCGGACGACCGCCGCATCCAGCGCAACATCCAGATTCCGGTGGATGCGCGCCAGGACGCGCAGCACGGCCAACTGGTGGTCTGCGAGATCACCGCGCCGGGCGATTCGCACCGCCCGCCGATCGGCCGCGTGCTGACCGTGCTGGGCGATGTGCTCAAGCCGTCGCTGGTGGTCGAGGCCGCGATCCACGGCCACAACCTGCCGCACGAGTTCTCGCAGGTGGTGCTCGACGAAGCCGCAGCGGTGCCGGTGGACGTGGAGGCACGCATGCTCGGCGGCCGCGTCGATCTGCGCGCGTTGCCGCTGGTGACGATCGACGGCGAGGATGCCAAGGATTTCGACGATGCCGTGTACTGCGAGCCCAACCGCGACGGCTTCCGCCTTGTGGTCGCGATCGCCGACGTGTCGAACTATGTGCGTCCCGGCACGCCGCTCGACGACGAAGCCCAGCTGCGCGCGACCAGCGTGTATTTCCCGGGGTTCGTCGTGCCGATGCTGCCCGAGACGCTGTCCAACGGCATCTGCTCGCTGAAGCCCAAGGTCGATCGCATGTGCTTCGTCTGCGACATGCAGGTGCTGCGCGACGGCACCGTGTCGGAATCGAAGTTTTACGAGGCGGTGATGCATTCGCACGCGCGCCTGACTTACACGCAGGTGTGGAAGGCGGTCGGCGAACTGGACGCGGAGACGCGCGGGGAGATCGCGCCGGTGCTGCCGCAGGTCGAGCGCCTGCACCAGCTCTACGCGGTGCTCGCCAAGGCGCGCGCCAAGCGTGGGGCGATCGAGTTCGAATCCTCGGAAGTGCGCTTCGTGCTCGACAACACCGGCGAAGTCGCCCAGGCCGGCATGCTCCAGCGCAACGACGCGCACAAGCTGATCGAGGAATGCATGATCGCGGCGAACGTGGAGGCCGCGCGCTTCCTGCTCGACGCCGGCATTCCCGCGCCGTACCGCGTGCACGACAAGCCGCCGGAAGCGAAGTACGCCGACCTGCTGGAATTCCTCAAGGAGTTCTCGCTGCGCCTGCCGCCGTGGTCGAAGGTGCAGCCGAAGGATTTCACCGTGCTGCTGAAGAAGATCCGCGAGCGCCCCGACGCGACCCTGCTCGAATCGGTGCTGCTGCGCAGCCAGAGCCAGGCGGTCTACACGCCGGAGAACATCGGTCATTTCGGCCTGGCGCTGGCGTCCTACGCGCATTTCACCTCGCCGATCCGCCGCTATCCCGACCTGCTGGTGCACCGCGCGATCAAGCACGTGCTGTCGGGTCAGCCGCTGGCGAAGTTCATCTACCCGCCGCGGCTGATGGAAAGCCTGTCGCTGCAGTGCTCCGAACGCGCACGCCGCGCCGACGAGGCCGAGCGCGAGGTCGACGAGCGTTACCGCGCTGCGTGGATGGAGCAGCATGTCGGCGGCCAGTTCGACGGCGTCATCAGCGGCGTGACCAGCTTCGGTCTGTTCGTCGAACTGGACCAGTCGAAGGTCAACGGCCTGGTCCACGTGACCCAGCTGCCGAACGACTTCTACAGCTTCGATCCGATCCGCCGGATGCTCAGCGGCCAGCGTGCCGGACGCGAATACCGCCTCGGCGACCGGGTGCGGATCATCGTGCTCAAGGCCAGCCTGGAGGATCGGAAGATCGACTTCCGTCTCGTCGATCCGGATTCGGCGGTGCAGGGCGGCCCGAAGCCGTTGCCGCCGCGCGGCAAGCCGGCCAGGCGCGAGAAGACGCCTTACTGACGGGGCCGTTTCGCTAGACTGTGCGCCGCCGCGCGCGCCGGGCCCTTCTGGTTCCCGGCGCGTGCGGGTCGTCCCGATTCCTTTCCCGAGCCCCAAGTCCGTCGCATGAGCAACAAGCAGAACCAGTGGATCGTCGGCATCAATGCCGTGGCCGCGGCCGTCGAACACGACGCCGGGAACGTGCGCGAGGTGCTGCTGGAAGCGGGCGCGAAGAATCCGCGCATCGTCGAGATCGAATCGGCCGCGCGCCGCCGCGACATCGACGTGCGCCGGGTCAACCAGCAGGCGCTCGACGGTGTCGCCGGGGGCCTGCGGCACCAGGGCGCGGTCGCGCGCTACGCCGCCGCGAAGACCTGGGGCGAAAACGAACTCGAAGGCCTGGTGGAAGCCGCCGAAGGCAAGGCGCTGCTGCTGGTGCTCGACGGCGTGCAGGACCCGCACAACCTCGGCGCCTGCCTGCGCAGTGCGGCCGCCGCTGGCGTGACTGCCGTGGTGATTCCCAAGGACAAGGCGGTGCAGGTCAACGCGACCGTACGCAAGACCTCGGCCGGTGCCGCGGACAGTGTGCCGGTGGTGCGCGTGACCAATCTCTCGCGCACGCTGCGCGATCTGCAGAAGCTGGGCGTGTGGATCTACGGCCTGGCCGGCGAGGCCACCGCGTCGCTGTACGCGACCGATCTGCGCGACAACGTCGCGCTGGTGCTGGGCGGGGAGGCCGACGGCCTGCGACGCCTGACCCGCGAACACTGCGACGGCCTGGTGACGATTCCGATGCCGGGCGGCGACGCGCTGGGCGGTGTCGAGAGCCTCAACGTCTCGGTCGCCGCCGGCGTGACCCTGTTCGAGGCCGTGCGCCAGCGCCTGGCCTGATCCGCGGCTTGCCGCGGCCGGGGCATCGGCGGAAGATGCGCCGAACCTCGTCCCGTGGAGTTCGCGATGGATCTGCAATGGCACCAGTGGTGCGGCATCGTCGGTGCGTGTCTCGTCGTGCTCGCGTACTTCCTGTTGCAGGTCACCCGCCTGTCGGGCGCGGGCCTGCCGTATCTGCTGCTGAACCTGTTCGGTGCGATCGGGATGGCGGTGTCGCTGTATGGCGCTTTCAGCATGCCGGTGCTGATCATGCAGCTGGCGTGGATTGCGATCAGCCTGTTCGGGATTGTCAGGACGTTGGGCGCGCGGGGGCGTGCGCGCGCCGGCACCCTCAGGTAGCGCATCTGTTGCCGGGCCGTTCCAGGATTCCGCTGGCACCTGTCGGTGTTCCCTAAAAAAAACAGCGCGAAGCTCTGCACTTGCTTGGGGATCATCCGAACACGTCTGCGCCTGCACGTCATTCCCGCTTTCGCGGGAATGACGGATTTGGTCAGAGGATCCTCAGGCAAATTTCCGTGCAAGCGGAAGATCAGCGGGTGCATCGCGCGGCCACCGCATACGCGGGTTACACCCCGGTAATCCGGACAGCCCGCCCACGCGCGATAATCCCCCACACACCAGGAAGCGGGGACGACCCCGCCGCTCCATTCCATATCCGGGGACGGCCCCATCGCAAAGATGGAGGTTCTCCCATGTCCTGGATCATCCTCGTGCTCGCCGGCCTGTTCGAAATCGGCTGGGCGGTCGGCCTGAAGTACACCGATGGATTCACGAAGTTCTGGCCCACCGTCGGCACGGTCGCCGCGATGGCGATCAGCGTCGGTCTGCTCGGCGCCGCCATGCGCGAACTGCCGGTCGGGACGGCCTATGCGATCTGGGTCGGGATCGGTGCGGCCGGCACGGTGACTCTCGGCATCGTGCTGATGGGCGATGCCGCGAGTCCTGGGCGTCTGATCAGTCTCGGGCTGATCATCGCCGGCATCATCGGACTCAAGCTCGCGAACTGAGTACGGGCGCGGGCTGCGCCGTGCGGACGGATGAGCGCGATTCAGTCGGCGGTGGCTGCCGGCGCCGCCATCTTCGGCCAGGTATTGGCGATGCGGCAGAACAGCTGCGCGGTCAGCGTGGTGTCGTAGAGCGCCGAATGCGCCTGCGCCTGGTCCCATTGCAGACCCGCGGCCTGCACCGCGCGCGCGAGGACCGTCTGCCCGTAGGCGACGCCGGCAAGCGTGACGGTGTCGAACACGCTGAAAGGATGGAATGGATTGCGCTTGTGCTGCGTGCGCGCGACCGCGGCGTTGACGAAGCCCAGATCGAAATGCGCGTTGTGCCCGACCAGGATCGCGCGCTGGCATTCGTGGTGGCGCACCGCATTGCGCACGTGGTTGAAGATGTGGTCCAGCGCGTCGCGCTCCGGCTTCGCGAAACGGAACGGATGGTGGATGTCGATGCCGGTCACTTCGAGCGATTGCGGATCGATGTGCGTGCCATCCGCAGGCTCGACATGCGCGTGCACGGACGAGCCGAGCACCAGATTGCCGTCGTCGTCCAGATCGAGCGGGATCGCCGCGATTTCCAGCAGCGCGTGGCGCCGGGACTCGAATCCGCCGGTCTCGACGTCGACGACCACGGGCAGGAAGCCGCGGAAGCGGCGGGACATCGGCGTGTGGGGTGTCCCGGCATCGTCGGCGGATGCCCGGGCGGTTACTGCGGCTTCACTCATGCGTGCAAGCCTAGCAGAGCCGGGCGATGCGCCTGGCGTCCGCAGCACGCGGGCAGGGGATTTCGCGTACCGCGATGCGGGCCGGTCAGGTGACGGTATTGGTGAAGTCGCGCTTGTCGCGCGGCGGCAGCGGCTCGTCGCCCTTGACCATGAACCAGACGTTCTCGGCGATGTTGGTCGCGTGGTCGCCGATGCGTTCGATGTTCTTGGCCATGAACAGCAGGTGCGTGCTTGGGGTGATGGCGCGCGGGTCTTCCATCATGTAGGTCAGCAGTTCGCGGAACAGGCTGGTGTAGACCGTGTCGATCTCCGCATCCTGCGCGCGCACGCGCTGCGCGGCGTCCGGGTCGCTGTCGCGGAATGCGACCAGCACTTCGCGCACCTGGCGCACGGCCAACTGGCCGAGCACGGTCAGGCCGCGGGTGTAGGGCAGGGGTGGCGCGAGGTTGAGCGCGGTGGAGCGCTTGGCGACGTTCGCGGCATAGTCGCCGATGCGTTCGATGTCGGCGGCGATGCGCAGGGCCGAGAGGATCTCGCGCAGGTCGCGCGCCATCGGGCCACGCAGGGCAAGCTTCATGACGTCCTGGCTGACCTCGTGCTCGAGCGTGTCGATCGCCTCGTCGTTGGCGATGATGCGTTCGGCGGCCTTGTCGTCGCGGCGTTCCACGACATCCAGCGCCGATTCCAGCTGCGCGGCGGCCATCTCGCCCATCCGCAGGATCTCGTGGGTCAGGCGGCTGCGCTCGTCGTCGTAGCTCTTGACGATGTGGTCGTTCAGTTGGTTGGGCATGGGTTGAGAGCCGGGATTGGGGAGACGGGATGACCGGACATTCGTCCGTTGAAGGCGGGGATTCGGGAGAGCTAGAGAGAGATCCGTTGCCGGGAAAGGATCCGCTATTCCGAATCCCCAATCCCGACTCCCGAATCCCGCACCGGTCGTTTCGGCGTCAGCCGAATCGACCGGTGATGTAATCCTCGGTCTGCTGCTTCGAGGGATTGGAGAAGATCGTCTCGGTGGTGTCGTGTTCGATCAGATCCCCGAGATACATGAAGGCGGTGAAGTCGGAGACGCGCGCCGCCTGCTGCATGTTGTGGGTGACGATGACGATGGTGTAGTCGACCTTGAGTTCCTCGACCAGCTGCTCGATGCGGCTGGTGGAGATCGGGTCGAGCGCCGAGGTCGGTTCGTCGAGCAGCAGCACATCCGGACGCAGCGCGACGGCGCGTGCGATGCACAGGCGCTGCTGCTGGCCGCCCGACAGGCCGAGTGCGCTCTGGCCGAGCTTGTCCTTGACCTCGGTCCACAGCGCGGCCTGGGTCAGCGCCTGCTCGACGCGCACGTTGAGCTCGGCCTTCGACAGCTTCTCGTGGTGGCGGATCGCATAGGCGACGTTCTCGAAGATCGTCATCGGGAACGGCACCGGCTTCTGGAACACCATGCCGACCTTCGAACGCAGGCGGTTCATCGGGTACTTCGGCGCGAGGATGTTCTCGCCGTCGAGCAGCAGCTCGCCGCTGGCGGTCATCTTCGGGTACAGCGCATAGATGCGGTTGAAGATGCGCAGCAGCGTCGACTTGCCGCAGCCCGAGGGGCCGATCAGCGCGGTGACGCGCTTTTCGGGAATGTCCAGGTCGATGTTCTTGAGCGCGTGGAAATCGCCGTAATGGAAGTTCAGCCCACGCGCGGCGATCTTGACCGGCGTCGGCGCGAGTTGGCTGCGCGCATGCGTGGCCAGCTGGATGCGCTGCGACGGCGCGGTGTGGAGGTCGTTCATGGACGGGTCCAGGCTGAGATTAGTCATGGGAGATCTTGTTGCGCAGCAGGATGGCGCGGGCGCCCAGGCTGACCAGCAACACGAAACAGGTGAGCACCAGCGCGCCGGCCCAGGCCAGCTGCTGCCAGGACTCGTAGGGGCTGCCGGCGTACTGGTACATCACCACCGGCACGCTCGCCATCGGCTGCATGATGTTGTTGTTCCAGTACTGATTGCCGAACGCGGTGAACAGCAGCGGCGCGGTTTCGCCGGAGATGCGCGCCAGTGCGAGCAGCACGCCGGTGACGATGCCGGCCGATGCGCTGCGGTAGAGCACCTGCACGACGACCTTCCACTGCGGCACGCCGAGCGACAGCGCGGCCTCGCGCATCTGCGTGGGCACCAGCTGCAGCATCTCGTCGGTGGTGCGCACGACCACCGGCAGCACGATGAAGGCCAGCGCGATGGCACCGGCCAGCGCCGAGAAGCGGCCGCCGGTCGTCATCACGAATGCGGTGTAGACGAACAGGCCGAGCACGATCGACGGCGCCGACAGCAGGATGTCGTTGATGAAGCGCACGACCACGCCGGCCTTGCGGGCGCGGCCGTATTCCGACAGCCAGGTGCCCGCGGCGACGCCGAGCGGCGTGCCGATCGCGATGGCCAGGCCGCACATCACCGCGCTGCCGAAGAAGGCGTTGAGCAGGCCGCCCTCGACCATCGGTGGCGGGGTCATCTGGGTGAACAGCGCCGGGTTGATGCCGCCGGCGGCCTTGGACACCAGCGTCCACAGGATCCAGCCGAGGAAGAACAGGCCGAACGCGGCGGTCAGGCAGCCCATCGCGACGGCGATGCCGTTGCGCACGCGACGACGCGCGTAGAGACGGTCGGCGACCTGGCGCTCGCGCTCGGTGACGGTGGCGACGGCCATTACTTGCCCTCCTTGCGGGCCAGCTGCATCAGCATCAGGCGGGCGATGGCCAGCACGACGAAGGTCACGATGAAGAGCACGAAGCCGAGCAGCAGCAGCGCCGAGCGGTAGGTCTCGGTGGCTTCACCGAAGTCGTTGGCGATCAGTGCGGCAATGGTGGTGCCGGGCTCGAGCAGCGACGGCGTCAGGCGCACCGAGTTGCCGATCACGAAGGCGACCGCCATCGTCTCGCCGAGTGCGCGGCCGAGGCCGAGGAACACGCCGCCGATGACCGCCGAGCGCGTGTAGGGCAGCACGATGTCCCAGCTGACTTCCCACTTGGTCGCGCCGAGCGCGTAGGCCGATTCCTTCAGGCGCGTGGGCACGGTCAGGAACACTTCGCGCATGACGGCCGAGATGAAGGGGATGACCATGATCGCGAGCACGAAGCCGGCGGTCAGCGTGCCGATGCCCAGCGGCGGGCCGCGGAACAGCACGCCCAGATACGGCACTTCGCCGAGCGTGTCGTTGAGCCACGGGGTGATGTGGGTCGTCATCACCGGCACGAGCACGAACAGGCCCCACATGCCGTAGATGATCGAAGGGATGCCCGCGAGCAGTTCGATCGCGGTGCCGACCGGCCCGCGCAGCCAGCGCGGCGCGACCTCGGTCAGGAAGAAGGCGATGCCGAAGCTCACCGGCACCGCGATGATCATCGCGATCAGCGCGGTGACGATGGTGCCGACGATCGGCGCGAGTGCGCCGTAGCGGTTCTCGACCGGATTCCAGTCGGCGGTGGTGAAGAACGACAGGCCCTGCGACGACAGGGCATCGCGGCCGCCCCACAGCATCGACAACGCGGCGCCGGCAAGCGCCAGCATCACGAAGACGACGGTGGCGGTCAGGACGATCTTGAACAGACGGTCGGCGCGGGCATCGCGGATATCGCGTTTGCCCGGGGCCGGTGGCGCGGCGTGGAGGGTGGCGGCGGTCATGGGGAGTCCGAAGGGGGAGAGCCGCGGAGCGGTGTGGATCCGTTATTCCGGCCGGAACCGGAATGACCTTGTTCCGTCATTCCCGCGTAGGCGGGAGACGCTTTTCAACAGCCGAACGGCTGGTCATCCAGGGACGTTCGTGATCGTCGCGATCAGATCGGAAGTCGCTGGATCCCCGCTTGACCAGACATACGTCTGTTTAAAGCCGCGGGGATGACGCAACGTCAGCCGCGCGCTGCACGCGCGGGACGTTGCGTCACTTGAACTCGGCCGCCCAGTAGGCCTCGATCTGCTGCACCAGCTCGGCCGGCAGCGGTACGTAATGCAGTTCGCTGGCCTGCGCCTGGCCGGACTCGAACGCCCACTTGAAGAAGTCGCGGGCGGCCTGGCTGCGTGCGGCGTCCTTCGGCTGCTTGGGCATCAGCATGAAGTTGGTCGCGGTGATCGGCCACGCGTCCGGACCGGGCGCATTGGTGATGACCAGGTTGAAGTCCTGCGCGCTCGCCCAGTCGGCGGTCGCGGCGGCCGCGGCGAAGCTTTCCTCGCTCGGCTGCACCCAGTTGCCGGCCGCGTTCTGCAGCGAGGCGTAGGGCATGTTGTTCTGCAACGCGTAGGCCAGTTCGACGTAGCCGATCGAACCCTTGATCTGCTGCACGTACGAGGCAACGCCTTCGTTGCCCTTGCCACCCACGCCCGACGGCCACTGCACCGAAGTGCCTTCGCCGACGGTCGACTTCCACGATTCGCTGACCTTCGACAGGTAGTTGGAGAAGTTGAACGTGGTGCCCGAACCGTCCGAGCGGTGGACGATGCTGATCTTGCCCGCCGGCAGGGTCACGCCCGGGTTGAGCGCGGCGATTGCCGGGTCGTTCCAGGTGGCGACCTTGCCGAGGAAGATGTCCGCCAGCAGCGAACCGGTCAGCTTGAGCTGGCCCGGCTGCAGGCCGTCGACGTTGAGCACCGGCACCACACCGCCGATCGCCGACGGGAACTGGCCCAGGCCCGCGGCCTGCAGCTCGGCGCTGTCGAGCGGCTTGTCGGACGAACCGAAGTCGACCGTGCCCGCCTTGATCTGGGCGATGCCGCCGCCCGAACCGATCGACTGGTAGTTGACGCGGTTGCCGGTGGCGGCGTTGTAGTCCGCCGACCACTTCGACACCAGCGGGAAGATGAAGGATGCGCCAGCGCCGGAGATGTTCGCGGCGACGCGATCGCCTGCGCCCTGGCCCTGCCCCGGAGCGCCGTCGGCGGACTGCGCGGCGGGCGCGTCGGTGTTGCCGCCGCAGGCGGCGAGGAAGATCAGGGAAGACAGCGCCAAAGCGCCGATGCGGACCGGGTGACGGGGCATGACAACTCCATGTGGGGACGCGACGCCAGGCGCCGACTGGGTCCCGCCATGAAATGATGTTTTTGTTACACCCGTATGACGGTGGTCGTCCGAACCCGTGACACCGCCCCCGCGCGGCCGATCGGCGGCCAAAAGCAAGCGGGCCCGAAGGCCCGCGCAGGATGCTGCCGTGGACGAGGGGCCGGCCGGCGAGAGGGCGGCCGGCCCGTCGGCCCCGGTTCAGTAGCGGGCGTGCTCGGCCCAGTAGCGCTCGATCTGCTGCACCAGTGGGGCGGGAAGCGGGACGTAACCCAGTGCGCGCGCCTGCTCGCCGCCGTTGGCGTAGACCCAGCGGAAGAAGTCCTGTGCGTTCCTGGCGCCGGCGCGGTTGCGCGGCTGGCGGTGCATCAGGATGAAGTTGGTCGCGGTGATCGGCCAGGAATTCTCGCCCGGTGCGTTCGTCATGACCAGGAAGAAGTCGCGGCTGGCACCCCAGTTGGCGCTGGCGGCAGCGGCCGAGAAGGTCTCTTCGCTCGGATTGACGAAGTTGCCGGCGGCATTCTGCAGGCGCGAATACGCCAGTCGGTTCTGCAGCGCGTACGACAGCTCGACGTAGCCGATGCCGCCCCTGATCTGCTTGACGTACGCGGCGACGCCTTCGTTGCCCTTGCCGCCGATGCCGACCGGCCACTTGAGCGACGTGCCTTCACCGACACCGTTCTTCCACTCCGTGCTCACCTTGGACAGGTAGTTGGCGAAATTGAAGGTGGTGCCCGAACCGTCCGAACGGTGGACCACGGTGATGCGTGCATCGGGCAGGTCGATGCCGCCGTTGAGTGCGGCGATCGCCGGGTCGTTCCAGCGGGTGATCCTGCCGAGGAAGATGTTCGCCAGCGTGTCGCCGTCGAGCTTCATCGCGCCGGCGGCCACGCCTTCGACGTTGACGATCGGAACCACGCCGCCGATGACCGACGGGAACTGCACCAGGCCGGACCTGGCTAGGTCTTCCGGCGGCAGCGGGGCGTCGGACGAGCCGAAGTCCACGGTACCGGCCTTGATCTGGGCGATGCCGCCGCCCGAGCCGATCGACTGGTAGTTGATCTGCTTGCCGGTGGCGGTGCGGTAGTCGGCCGACCAGCGGGTCATGGCCGGATAGACGAACGATGCGCCTGCGCCGGTCGCGTCGTTGGCCATGGCGGGCGCGGCGAACGTGGTTGCCAGCAGCGTGGTCGACAGCGCGGCGGCCGCGACACGGTTCTTGAGCAGTGCGTACATGGGGTTCCCTGGAGTGTTGGACGGCCTGTGTCGCCGCGGGGCGTATTCAACGCAGCACGCATGACGTTTCCGCGACAGGTCGATGACTGGCCGATGACGTGCGCCCCGGCGCCTCCCCGCGGCCTTCCAGTGGGCTGTCATCCGACTGTCATCCGGATGCCATCGCAGTGTCAGCAAACCTGCGCAGTCTGCGCACCGTCGCTAACGGGCGCCTGACGCCACGACGGTCGGAGCCGGCGTGGCCTGCGTGCGGCGGGCGATCCAAACCTCACTCTCCACGGGAATCCACCATGCGTCATTCCATCCTGGCCGCGTCCGTCGCCCTCGCCGTCGCGTCCGTTTCGTTCTCTGCCGCCGCCCAGAGCCAGAACCGGGATTCCGAAGTTGCCGCGCTGCGCGCGCAGCTGGCCGAAATGCAGGCCAGGATCGACGCGCTCGAGGTCCGCACCGATGCGCAGTCCGACATCAACATCGGCACCCAGGAGAGCCTGGACAAGATGGCGACCACGATGCCGGTCGTCGACACCAAGGGCGGCCTGAAGGTCACGTCCGCCGACAAGCAGTTCGAGTTCTCGGCCGGCGGCCGCATCCACTTCGACGCCTACGCGTTCGACCGCGACCAGGCCGCGACCACCGGCACCACCGAGTTCCGCCGCGCGCGCATCACGCTGCAGGGCAAGGCCTACGGCTGGGATTACAAGTTCGAACAGGACTTCGCGGCCGGCAGCGGCCTCGACGGCTTCCGCGATGTCTACATCGCCAGGTCGGCGCTGGGCGGCAAGTTCACCATCGGTCACTTCAAGCCCTACCGCTCGATGGAGGAGCTGACCAGCTCCAACGAGATCCTGATGATGGAGCGTCCGTTCGCATCGGCGACCGGTCTGTTCAACGGCCGCCAGTTCCAGCAGGGCGTGGGCTACCTGCGCGCCGACGGCAACACCACGGCCGGCCTGTCGGTGTTCAACCTGCGCAGCGCGTCTGGCAGCCGCAACGAAGGCGTCGGCGCCGCCGGCCGCGTCACGTTCGCGCCGATCAACACCGAAGACAGCACGCTGCACTTCGGCGGCTGGGCCAGCCAGGAGAACCTCAACCAGGGCTCGGCCGACCTGAGCTTCGCCGCCAACTACGCCGGCCGTCGCGGCCCGTCGCAGACCATCGCCACGACCACCGGCGCCAGCCGCAACCAGGTCACCGCGGTGGGCGTCGAAGCCGCCGGTTCGTTCGGCCCGCTGTTCTTCCAGGCCGAGTACGCCAACGCCACGTTCAATCAGCCGCTGGGGCCGGACAAGGATGTCGCGACGTGGTACGTGCAGGGCAGCTGGCTGCTCAACGGCGGCCACAAGGCCTACAAGCCGGCCAACGGCATCTTCGCCTCGCCCAGGGGCGCCGACCGTAGCCTGTGGGAGCTGACCGCGCGCTACGACACGGTGGAGAACAAGGACATCGCCGACATGGATGTCAGCAGCTGGATCGTCGGCATGAACTACTACGTCAATCCGAACCTGCGCTTCATGTTCAACTACACCAAGGGCGACAACACCTTCACCGGCGACGAGACCGGCCAGTACGCGCTGCGGACCCAGTTCTCGTTCTGATCGAAGCGACACGTTCCAACGGAAGGCCCGCTGCGCAAGCTGCGGGCCTTCTGCGTTCGGGGGCGGTACTTGAAGCCCTCCCCCGCTGTGCGGGGGAGGGTTGGGTGGGGGCAAACCGTCAAATGCGTGTCGACACGTATCCGGGCGATCGCAGCGTCTGCTCTGGATTCCACACAGATGGGCCGGTCATTCCGTCCCGGCCTTTTTGGCATGGCCGCTATCGGCGCTGCGTCTTACTCGATCACGGTGGTCCACCGCGGGGGAGGGGCGAATCCTCAGGCACGTCAAGATGTCCAAGCCTGCGCCCAGAAACGGCTTGCACTTGCAAACCCCATGCGACTTGGCGGATTGCCCCCACCCAACCCTCCCCCGCTGTGCGGGGGAGGGCTTCAACCGCCTGAGTCGTGCAGTTTCGGCCGGGACACGACGGTGATCCCGCTCAAGGCGGGAAATGCCATCCAGACCCGGCCATCCGCGACGCAACTCCATATCTTCGAAAGACTTCAACGACTCCCTGCTGCGCCTGCCTCCGCCACCGCCAGCGCCTGCGCCTGCCGGATGACGCGCAACAGGTTCCCGCTCCACATCGCCTCGATTTGCGCTTCGTCATAGCCGGCCTCGAGCAGCCGCGCAGTGATCTTCGGCAGATCCGACACGTCCTCCAGACCGACCACACCACCACCACCGTCCCAGTCCGCACCGAAGCCGACGTGCTCGGGCCCGGCGACCTCGATGATGTGCAGGATGTGGGCGAAGTAGTCGTCGAGCGTCGCCTTCTTCAGGCCGTGCTTCGCGTCCAGTTCGCCGCGCAGGCGATCGAATTCCGCGTAGTTGGCTTCGCTCAGGTTCGCGCGGCCGCCGAAGCGTTCGTACAGGGCGCGCAGATCGCTCTGGTAGGCCGGCGTGGCGCCGGTGTCGATCAGATAGCTGCCCAGCGAGTTCACCAGGATCACCCCGCCGTGTTCGGCCAGCGTGCGGATGCGCGCATCGTCGATGTTGCGCGGGTGCTCATACACCGCGTCCGCGCCAGTGTGGCTGAGGATGATCGGCGCCTTCGACAGTGCGATCAGCTGGTCGAATACCGTGTCGGAGGCGTGCGAGTGATCGAGCACGATGCCCAGCCGGTTGGCCTCCGCGACCAGTGCGCGGCCCTTGTCGCTGAGCCCGTTCCATTCCGGCGGCGTGCTCGCCGAATCGGCGAAATCGTTGTTCGACGTGTGCACCAGGCCGAGCACGCGCACGCCGAGGCGATGATACAGCGCGAGCAGCGAGGGATCGGCGCTCAGCGGCGACGCGTTCTCGATGCTGATGTAGACCACGCGCTTGCCGGCATCGCGGATGCGCGCGGCATCGTCGGCGGTGAGCGCGAGTTCGAAGGTGTCGGGGTGCGCGGCCAGCAGTTCGCGGATCTCGACCAGCCGCACCAGGCCCGCGTCGCGGGCGGCGCGATCGTCTTCCGGCGTGCGCCCGCGCTGGCCGGTATAGATCACCCACAGGCCGCCGTCGAGACCACCTTCGATCATCTTCGGCAGATCGACCTGGCTGGCCAGCGGCGGCGTGTCGTTGCGCTGCAGGATGTCCCAGCCGTCGCGGCCGAAGAACATCGGCGTGTCGAGGTGACTGTCGAGGGTGAGGATGCGCGCGTGCAGGGCGCGGGCTTCGGCGGAGACGCCGTCGTCGGCCAGCGCGGGTGCGCAGGCGAGCGACAGGGCGAGGGCGAGGCTGGACAGCAGTGGCTTCATGCGGGTGCGCCGGTTGCGGAGGACCGGCCGATAGTCGCATCCCGGGGCACCGGCCTGCATGCGGCGATGGACTGCGGACATGCCGGGTCCGCGCGGTCAAGTGCCGTCATGCAGCCGCGTCGCGGTGCGCGCACCGGGTAGCATGGGCGGCCGCGCCGCGGGAGACGGCGCCGACACCGGCCTGCCGTGCATCGCGGGCCCATCGTTCCGATTTTTCCGGGGAGTTCCGTGAGCAAGCCGCAATCCAACCGTATCCGCCTGCTGCAGGCGGCATTGGCCACCGCCGCCCTCGTGCCGTGCCTGGCCTTCGCGCAGGCGGCCGAGCCGGTCGATCTCGATGTCGTCGCCCAGATCCGCCACGAAGCCTTCAACCGCTCGCAGGTCGCGGCCAACCTCAAGGAACTCACCGAGACCATCGGCCCGCGCCTGACCAATTCGCCGGCCTACGTGCGGTCGAGCGAGTGGGCGCGCGGCAAGCTCAGCGGGTACGGGTTGACCCATGTGCGCGACGAGATCTACGACGAGGCCTTCGGCCGCGGCTGGGAGTTCCGCGCCTCGCGCGTCGAACTGCTCACTCCGCGCGAACTGCCGATCCACGCGCTGCCCAAGGCCTGGACGCCGGGCACCGATGGTCCGGTCGAAGGCGAACTGGTGCGCGCGACGTTCAAGACCATCGAGGACATCGAAAAGCAGCGCGGCAAGCTCGCCGGCAAGATCGTGCTGCTCGACGAGGCACGGGCCTACAAGCCGGCCGACAAGCCCGACTTCCGCCGCCACACCGAAGAAGACCTCGGCGAGCTGCAGACCTTCCCGGTGCCGCAGGACCGCGATCCCGAAGCGCAGGACAAGCGCCTCGACGAGTACCGCAAGCGCCAGGCCCTGGTCCGCGCGCTCAATACCTTCTTCGCCGAGGAGGGCGTGCTGGCGACCCTGTCGATCAGCTCCTGGGACAACGGCATCGTCCGCGTGATGGGCGGCGGCGGCCGCAAGGCCGGCGATCCGGAAGGTGTGCCGGACCTCGTCGTCGCGGCCGAGCACTACAACCAGCTGGTACGCGCCGTCGACAACAAGCAGGCGCCGCGCCTGCGCGTCGATGTGCAGGCACGCTTCACCAGCGATGCCGATCTGCCGGCGACCAATACCTTCGCCGAACTGCGCGGCAGCTCGAAGGCGAACGAGACGGTGATCATCGGCGCGCATCTCGACTCCTGGCACACCGGCACCGGCGCGGCCGACAACGGCGCGGGTGTGGTCGTGATGATGGAGGCGATGCGCATCCTCAAGGCGATCGACGCGCGTCCCAAGCGCACGATCCGCATCGCGCTGTGGGGCGGGGAAGAGCAGGGCCTGCACGGCTCGGCCGGCTACGTCGCGAAGCACCTGGCCGACTGGCCGGCGCCGACCGATCCAGAGCAGATCGCATTGCCGCGCGCCTTCCAGCGCGGCACCGGCCCGCTGCAGCGCCGCGCCGGCTTCGATCGCTTCTCGACCTACTTCAACTTCGACAACGGCACCGGCCGCATCCGCGGCATCTACGCGCAGGAAAACCACGCCGCGGTGCCGGTGTTCCGCGCGTGGCTCGAACCGTTCGCCGATCTCGGCGCGACCGTCGTGACCACACGCAACACCGGCAGCACCGACCACATCTCGTTCGACCGCGTCGGCCTGCCGGGCTTCCAGTTCGTGCAGGATCCGGCGGACTACTTCAGCCACGTCCACCACACGCATCTCGACACCTTTGATCACGTGGTGCCGGACGACCTGAAGCAGGCCGCCGCGATCATCGCCTCGTTCGCGTATCACGCGGCGATGCGGGATGAGCGGTTGCCGCGGAAGCCGTTCACCGAACGGGACGAGTGAATCGAGGAAGCGCGGCGATGGATATGACGTCGCGCTTTCTCCATCGGTCGCAACCACTCTCGAATCCGTCATTCCCGCGCAGGCGGGAATCCAGGGACTTTCGCTCCGATTGCGTGAGTGTGGCCGTGTGAGCCTGCCGTTCGCCTGCAGAAGAGAACTTCCGCTCCCTCGGGAGGGACGGAGTGAACTTCCAAGACAGTCGTGCGTGAGAGCGGAAATCCCGCACGCCCTGCGTCACGGGCGTTCGCAGCACATGCGCCGGGGTTGGAAAGTCCCTGGATTCCCGCCTGCGCGGGAATGACGGTGAAAAGAAAATCGCGAGCGTCTGCTGCGCCACTCCGTGAGCAACACAGAGCGTGGCGATCAGCTCCCAACCCCAACCGTCTTGTCCTTGAACCGGCACAGATCCCGCACCACGCACGTCGGGCACTCGGGCTTGCGCGCCTTGCAGGTGTAACGCCCGTGCAGGATCAGCCAGTGGTGCGCGCCGAGCAGGAATTCTTCCGGAATCACGCGCATCAGCCGGTCCTCGACCGCGCGCACGTCCTTGCCCGGCGCGAGGCCCGTACGGTTCGACACGCGGAAGATATGCGTGTCGACGGCGATCGCCGGTTCGCCGAAGACCGTATTGAGCACGACGTTCGCGGTCTTGCGGCCGACGCCCGGCAAGGCTTCGAGCGCGGCGCGGTCGTTCGGCACCACGCCGCCGTGCTGTTCGACAAGCAGGCGACAGGCGGCGATGACGTTCTTCGCCTTCGCGTTGAACAGGCCGATCGTCGCGATGTGGCGCTTGAGCGCGTCCTCGCCGAGATCGAGGATCGCCTGCGGCGTGTTCGCGACCGGATACAACCGGCGCGTGGCCTTGTTGACGCCGACATCCGTCGCCTGTGCCGACAGGATCACCGCGACCAGCAGCTCGAACGGCGTCGTGTATTCGAGTTCGGTCGTCGGCTCGGGATCGATCTCGCGCAGGCGGGCGAGGAACTCGTGGATCTCCGCGCGCGTCATCGTCGGGCCGCGCCGTTTCGGTGCAGCGGTGTCCGGCGGTGCGCTCATGGCGTGCCGCCCGCCGCGCGTGCCTTGGCGCGGGCGAGGATCGCCGCGGCGTTCGATGGCAGTGCGGGACGCGTCGGCGCCGCCTCGGCTGCCGGCAGCGGGGCGGGGACACGTCGCGCGGCCTCGCGTTCCTCGGCGTGGCGTGCGAGCCGTGCATTGCGTGCCTCGAAGCGGGCGCGGGCGTCCCACGCGGTGCGCAGGCGCGACCGCGTCGCGAGCAGCAATGCGCGCCCATTGGCATCGAGTACGTCGGCGCAGGCGTCCGGCCAGGCGTCCATCAGGCCGGCGTCGATCGCGGCATCAACATCGTCGTCGCGCAGCAGCGCAACGAGGCGTTCGAGGGTGTCGGGGGGCGGGGCGCTGGCGTCGGGCTGGCGGTGCGGCATGGCGTGCGTGCGACTCAGCGGTTCCTGAACTCGGGTTTGCGGCGTTCGAGGAAGGCGCGGGTGCCTTCGCGCATGTCCTCGGTGGCGAACATCAGGCCGAACTGCGCCGCTTCGAACGCGAGCCCTTCGCCGATCGCACTTTCGCCACCGGTATTGATGCAGTCGAGCACGCCGCGCAATGCGAGCGGGGCGGCGTTCGCCAGTTGTTCGGCCAGCGCCATCGTCTGCGCCTGCAGTTCGGCGGCCGGCGCGACGCGGTTGACGATGCCCAGTGCGAGCGCACGCTCGGCATCGACCGGCGCGCCGGTCAGGCACAGCTCCAGCGTGGCCGCGCGGCCCGCCAGACGCAGCAGGCGCTGGGTGCCGCCGAAGCCGGGAATCAGGCCGAGATTCACTTCCGGCTGGCCGACCTTGGCGGTGTCGGCGGCGATCCGCAGGTGGCAGCACATCGCCAGTTCCAGCCCGCCGCCCAGTGCGAAACCGTTGACCATCGCGATCACCGGCTTGGGCAGGGTTTCGACACGGCGCATCATCGCCTGGCCGCGCAACGCGAAATCGCGGCCTTCGACGGGGCGCAGATCGGCCATCTCGGCGATGTCCGCACCGGCCACGAACGCCTTGGGACCGGCACCGGTCAGCACCACAACGCGCACCGCATCGTCTGCCGCGGCCTCGTCGAATGCGCGGTGCAGCGCATCCAGCGTCGCCGAGTTCAACGCGTTCAGCTTGTCCGGGCGATTCACGGTGACGACGCGCACGGCGCCCTGGTCTTCGATCAGCAGCGGGGATTCGGACATGGAGACTCCAGGCGCAAAAAGCGCCGCCCGTGGAACTTGTCGGGGCGGCCGCGGTCCAGTTGGGGGTCGTCAGTGGCGGTTAAGCCCTTCGACCGTTATCCTAGCGCGTCCATAGGGGGCGGTTCGACCGCCCCTTCGCGCGACAGGCGATATCGAAATCCGACCTAGTGGAGATCCACGGAATGAAGTTGCGTTTTATTGCGGCCGCGGTCGCGGCCATCACGTTCAGCGGCGCGGCGTTCGCGCAGCAGGCGGCAGCCCCCGCAGCCAACGCGAACGACAGGACCACGCTGAGCTACGCCTTGGGTTTCGATCTGGGCAACCGCCTGGCCGAGACCGGTGAATCGGTCGACGTCAATACGATCATCAAGGGCCTGCAGGACGGTCACGGGCGCAAGGACCCGACCTACACGCCCGAGCAGATGGGCACGGCCTACAACGCGTTCCAGCAGCGCATGCAGGCGAAGATCGTCGCGGAGCGTCGCGCGGCGCTGACCCAGAACGAGGGTCAGGCCACCACGTTCATCAACGAGTACAAGGCGCGCGAAGGCGTGGTCTCGCTGCCGAGCGGCGTGATGTATCGCGTCGTCGAAGCGGGCGAAGGTGCCAGGCCGACGGCCAGCAGCACCGTCGAAGTTGCCTATCAGGCCCTGATCGTGCCGGCCGGCATCGGTCTGAGCCAGGAGGACAGGAGCGCGCCGTTCCGCGTGTCGGAAGCCCCGATCGCCGGTCTGCGCGAAGTGTTGCCGCTGATGCCGCTCAACGCGGTGTACGAAGTGGTGTTCCCGCCGGGCAAGTTCGTCACCGGTGAAGGCACGCAGGAAATCGCACGCCAGCCGGTCGGCGTGATGGTGAAGCTGCTCAGCACCCGCTGATCCGCACAGCAAGACGTGTTGCCGACGCCGACGTGCATTGCACGTCGTCGTCGTCGTCGGTGGCATCCATGCATGTGCAGGCGACGCGGCCTTGCCGTGCTGCACACTCGGCGCCAGCGACAGGCGCCGGTAGAATCACCGCATGGACGAACGCCCCCGCGCCGTGCTCACGCCCTGCACCGGCGTCTGCACCCTCGACGAACACGGCATCTGTCACGGCTGCCTGCGCAGCCTGGCGGAGATCGGCGGCTGGTTGCAGATGAGCGACGCGCAGCGCCAGTGGCTGATGGATGTCGAACTGCCGGCGCGCGAGGTCGCGCGCGGATGAGCCCCACGTTCGACACCGGTTTCGATACCGGCAGCCTCGCGCGTGCACTGCATCCGCTGGATGCGCCGCCACCGGCGCGTGGCTGGAACGTGGGCGAACTCGACGGTCTGCTGGATGGCACCGTCGTGCTGCGCGAGGCCGCGGTGCTGGTCGGCCTGGTACGCCGTGCCGATGGCCTGCAGGCGATGCTCACGCGCCGTACCGATACGCTGCGCCACCACGCGGGACAGGTCAGCTTTCCGGGTGGGCGCGAGGAGCCCGGCGATGGCGGGCCGCTGCAGGCGGCGCTGCGGGAAGCCTGCGAGGAGATCGGACTCATCGCATCGCAGGTGCGGCCTCTGGGCTATCTCGATCCGCTGGCGACGATCACCGGTTACCGCGTCACACCGGTCGTCGCGCTGCTCGATCCGCGTTTCGAACCGGTGCCCGAACCCGGCGAGGTGGCCGAGGTGTTCGAGGCGCCGCTGGCATTCCTGATGGCGCCCGACAGCCTGCGCCGCGTCGACATCGAATTCCGCGGCCGCATGCGTCACGTGCTCGAGTACGAAACCCTCGCTGCCGCGCCCACACATCGCATCTGGGGCGCGACGGCGTCGATCCTGCTCAACCTGCGCGATCGTCTGGAGCGCGCGTGAGCGCGCGCTGGACCACGCTGGTCGACGCGGCGACGCTGGCCGAATCGCTCGACGCGCCCGGCCTGTGCATCGTCGATTGCCGTTTCACGCTGGCGGTGGCCGGCGCGTCGGAGGGTGCCGGGGAATCGGCATGGCGCGAAGGCCGCATCCCGGGTGCGGTCTACGCACATCTCGAACGCGATCTCTCGGGTCGCAAAGGCCCGGGCCTCGGTCGTCATCCCTGGCCGGCTGCCGACGCGTTCGCCGCGGCGCTGTCGCGCCTCGGTATCGCGCCGGGCATGCAGGTCGTCGCCTACGACGACAGTGACGGCGCATTCGCCGCGCGCTTGTGGTGGCTGCTGCGCAGCTTCGGGTATCGGGATGTCGCCGTCCTCGACGGTGGCTGGGCGGCGTGGCGCGCGCTTGAACTGCCGGTCGAAACGACGGTGCCGTATCTTGGAGCTGCGCCGCAGGCGGCTGGCGCCTTCGACGAAGCACGGCTGCTGCGTGATGCCGACGCCGTGCAGCGCCATCTCGATGCCGGCGGCCTGCTGCTCGATGCTCGCGCGAGCGCGCGCTTCCGCGGCGAATTCGAACCGCTGGACCCACGCGCCGGTCATGTACCGGGCGCGCGCAACCGGCCGTATGCCGACAATCTCGATGCGGGGCGGTTCAAGGCTGCCGGTGTGCTCGCGTCGGAATTCGACGTTCTGCTTGACGGCCGTGGGCCGAGCGACGTGGCGGTGATGTGCGGCTCGGGCGTGACCGCGTGCCATCACCTTTTGGCGATGGCGCATGCGGGCCGCGATGGCGCGAAGTTGTATGCGCCGTCGTGGAGCGGGTGGGTGGATGATCCTGGCCGTGAGGTTGCGATCGGGGCTTGAGCGCGACTCGCAGGCGAGGACTGGCTTTGATCGAGGGCGTTCGTCAGACGGTTCGAGACGACCGGCCACTATCGCCAACAGATCGGATTGGATCCCAGCGTGACGACAAACGTCTGTTGAAAGCCGCTGTGATGACGGTTACGGGCGCCTCTCCGAGGCGATTGATTGGCATGCGCTTGTGGGCGCGAACCAGATGCCGTCGCCCCAGCGGAAGCTGGGGCCCATTTTGACTTTCGCAGCGCAGGCTGCAGAGCGACGTGGGCTCAACGCCCCAACCGCGCCACCAGCGCCCGCAACCCCGCCTGCGTATCCGGCGCATTCCACGCATCGACGAAGCGATCCAGTTCGATGTTCTCCTCCAACAGCGCCTCGACCAGATCCGCCCGCGCGATCGCGCGGGTTTCCAGCATCGGCGCGCGGGGCAGGGCGAGCAGGGATTCGAGCCAGACGCGCGCGCGCAGCGGCACTTCGTCGATGCCGGCGAGCTCATCGACCAGGCCCAGGCGCAGCGCCTCGTCCGCATCGACCAGCAGACCACCGACCAGCAGCCGTTCGGCCTGGCGTGCACCGATCGTGCGGCGCATCAGGCGCTGGATGCCGTCCGGCGCAACCAGTCCGACCTGGGTTTCGTTGAGGCCGATGCGATATGCGCCCGAAGCCATGACCCGGTAATCGCAACACAGCGCCAGCACGCAGCCGCCGGCCGGTGCGTGGCCTGCGAGTGCGGCGACGACCGGCATGGGGGCGCCTGCGAGGGCTCGCGCGCCGACGAAGAACGCGTCCCATGCATCGCGCAGCGACGCGGTGTCGGGCAGCGACAGCAGGTGCGGCACGTCGAGACCGCCGGAAAACACTTTCGGGCCACCGGAGAGCACGACGCCGCCGATACCATCCGCCGCTGCGGTGTCGATCGCATCGCGCAGCGCGAGGCACAGCGCCGGGTCGAGTGCGTTCGCCGGCGGCCGTGCGAGCTTCAGTTCGCGGATCGGGCCGTGGTCCTGGACTTCGATCATTGGGGTCATCGCGCGGCTCCCTGTGCGTGGAGCCGAATGTTAGCCCGCGGAGGCCGGGTGGGAACGACCCTGGTGGCGATTCCGGCATCACTTGAATCGCGACCAGGGTCGCTCCCACGGGTTCTACGCAGCCGACTGCGCCTTCGCGCGCACCGATTCCGGCAGTGCGACCGGACGCCCGGTCGCGCGATCGATCCACACCATCACCACGTGGCCGTCGGCATGCAGGGTGGCGCCGTCGTCGGACACGATGCGGTGGCCGATCGTCACGCTGGAATTTCCCAGACGATCGGCCAGCAGCTCGACGACGATCTTCGACGGATACGGAATCGGCACTCTGTAGTTCATCTGCACCGCGGCGAGCAGCGGCGCGGTCTCGTCGGTGACCCAGGGCTCGCCCACCGTGTCGAACCAGCGGATGCGCGCCTCTTCGAGGTAGGTCATGAAGTTGGAATTGTTGACGTGGTTGAACGCATCGAGATCGCGCCAGCGCAACTCGATCGGCATCCGGATCAACACTTGCGATTCACTCATGCCTTCTGTCCTTTCGCGTTCGCTTTCGTCTTCTTCGCCGCAGCTTTCGTCAGTTCCGCCCGCGCCTTGGCATCGGCCTCGGCCGCCTTCGTCGACGCGCCCTTGCGCGGCAGCGGCTTCGGGAAATGCGTGACGGACTTGCGCGCCAGCTTGCGTTCCGGCTTCGGTGCCGCCGGTTCCGGCAGTTTCGTCTCGAGCAGGCGCGCGAGGAACTGGCCGGTGTGCGACTGCGGCATCGCCGCGACCTGTTCGGGCGTGCCCTCGGCGATGATCTGGCCGCCGCGATGTCCGCCTTCCGGGCCGAGATCGACCACCCAGTCCGCGGTCTTGATCACGTCGAGGTTGTGCTCGATCACGACCACGGTATTGCCGTCGTCGCGCAGCTTGTGCAGCACGGCAAGCAGATGCTCGATGTCGTGGAAGTGCAGGCCCGTCGTCGGCTCGTCGAGGATGTAGAGCGTGCGTCCGGTATCGCGGCGCGAGAGTTCCTTCGACAGCTTGACCCGCTGCGCCTCGCCGCCCGACAGCGTGGTCGCGCTCTGGCCGAGCTTGACGTAGGCCAGGCCCACGTCGACCAGCGTCTCGAGCTTGCGCGCGATCGGCGGCAGGTGCTCGAACAGGCCCAGCGCGTCCTCGACCGTCATCTCCAGCACGTCGTGGATGCTGTGGCCCTTGTAGAGGATTTCCAGCGTCTCGCGGTTGTAGCGCTTGCCGTGGCAGACGTCGCAGGGGACGTAGACGTCTGGCAGGAAGTGCATCTCCACCTTCAGCAGGCCGTCGCCCTGACAGGCCTCGCAGCGGCCGCCGCGCACGTTGAAGCTGAAACGTCCGGCCGCGTAACCGCGCGCGCGGGCTTCGGGCACCTGCGCGAACAGCTCGCGCAGCGGCGTGAACAGGCCGGTGTAGGTCGCCGGGTTCGAACGCGGCGTGCGGCCGATCGGCGACTGGTCGATATCGACGACCTTGTCGAACAGGTCCAGGCCTTCGATCTCGCGGTACGGCGCCGCCTTGTGCGAGGCGCCGTTGATCTCGTTCGCCGCCAGCGCATGCAGGGTGTCGTTGATCAGCGTCGACTTGCCCGATCCGGACACGCCGGTGATCGCGGTGAACAGGCCCGAGTGGATCGTCAGATCGACGTTCTTGAGGTTGTGGCCGGACGCGCCGAGCAGCCTGAGCCGCATCTTCGGATTCGGCTTGTGGCGCTTTGCCGGGATCTCGATGCGCTTGCGGCCGCTGAGGTACTGGCCGGTCAGCGAACGCGGCGCCTTGAGCACATCCTCGTACGAGCCCTGGGCGACGACTTCGCCGCCATGCACGCCCGCGCCGGGGCCGATGTCGACGATGTGGTCGGCGAGACGGATCGCATCCTCGTCGTGCTCGACGACGATGACCGTGTTGCCCAGATCGCGCAGCCGCGTCAGCGTGCCGAGCAGGCGCTCGTTGTCGCGCTGGTGCAGGCCGATCGACGGTTCGTCGAGCACGTACATCACGCCGACCAGGCCGGCGCCGATCTGCGAGGCCAGGCGGATGCGCTGCGCTTCGCCGCCCGACAGCGTGTCGGCCTTGCGTTCCAGGGTGAGGTAATCGAGACCCACGTCGACGAGGAAGCTCAGGCGTTCGCCGATCTCCTTGACGATCTTGGCCGCGATCTCG
This sequence comes from Proluteimonas flavola, assembly GCF_021191705.1. GTDB lineage: Bacteria > Pseudomonadota > Gammaproteobacteria > Xanthomonadales > Xanthomonadaceae > Luteimonas > Luteimonas flavola. Next base: position 72,165 of record NZ_JAIWPU010000020.1, on the reverse strand, counting down.
CCGCGCCAGCCGGGCAGTTCCATGGTGTTGAAGAACGACAGCGCTTCGTCGATCGGCAGCACGACCAGCGACTGCATCGGCCGGTCGGCGACGAAGACGTTGCGCGCCGACCGGTTGAGGCGCGCGCCGCCGCAATCGGGACACGGCCGCTCGCTGATGTACTTGCCCAGTTCCTCGCGCACCGCCGACGACTCGGTCTCGCGATAGCGGCGCTCGAGGTTCGGCACGATGCCTTCGAAGCGGTGCTTGCGCTGGGTGCGCGCGCCCGAATCGGTGATGTAGGTGAAGTTGATCGTCTCGCTGCCGCTGCCGAACAGCACCGCGTCGCGCGAGGCCTGCGGCAGTTCCTGCCACGGCGTATCGACGTCGAAGCCGTAGTGCCTGGCCAGCGATTGCAGCAGCTGGAAGTAGTAGGCATTGCGGCGGTCCCAGCCACGCACCGCGCCGGCGGCCAGCGACAGCTCCGGATGCACGACCACGCGGTCGGGATCGAAGAACTCGCTGACGCCCAGACCGTCGCAGGTCTGGCAGGCGCCGATCGGCGAGTTGAACGAGAACAGGCGCGGCTCGAGCTCGGGCAGCGCGTAATCGCAGACCGGGCAGCTGTACTTGGACGAGAACAGGTGCGGCGCGATCGAGGCATCGTCGATCGCCTGCACCGAGACCATGCCCTCACCGAGCTTGAGCGCGGTCTCGAAGGATTCGGCCAGGCGCTGCTTCATGTCCTCGCGGACCTTGAAGCGGTCGATCACCGCCTCGATCGTGTGCTTCTGGCGCAGCGCGAGCGTGGGCAGGGCGTCGATCTCGTAGAGCGCATCGTCGACGCGCACGCGCACATAGCCCTGCGCTCGCAGCTGCTCGAACACCTGGGCGTGTTCGCCCTTGCGCTCGCGCACGACCGGCGCGAGCAGCATCCAGCGCTGCTCGGGATCGAGGGTCAGCACGTGGTCGACCATCTGGCTGACCGTCTGCGCTTCCAGCGGATAGCCGTGGTCGGGGCAGCGCGGACTGCCGACGCGGGCGTAGAGCAGGCGCAGGTAGTCGTAGATCTCGGTGATCGTGCCGACCGTCGAACGCGGGTTGTGCGAGGTCGACTTCTGCTCGATCGAGATCGCCGGCGACAGACCTTCGATGTGGTCGATGTCGGGCTTCTCCATCACGCTGAGGAACTGGCGCGCATACGAGGACAGCGACTCGACGTAGCGGCGCTGGCCTTCGGCATAGATCGTGTCGAACGCGAGCGACGACTTGCCCGAGCCCGACAGACCGGTGATGACGATCAGCTGGTCGCGCGGCAGGTCGAGGTCGATGTTCTTGAGGTTGTGGGTACGGGCACCGCGAATGCGGATGGTATCCATCGCCATCGGCTTGGAATCCAGTTGTGGAGCGGGGGAGGACGGTCCGGACCCGCACCGCGGCACATGGGGGTGCGCGCGGAACGGGGCAATCGATCAGACTACCGAGCCCGACAGATGGGGGCAAACTCCGGTTGGACCAGTCTGCGCAGGTGCCGTCGCAGGATCTGCGAATGGCCACGATTCAGTGAAGCGCCGCCCCGCCGGGGGGGGGGGGGGGGGGGGGGGGCGGGGCGCGCCGCCCCCCCCCCCCCCCCCCCCCCCCCCCCCCCCCCCCTCCCACTGGGCGGTCTGGGGTCGACTTGACCGCAAGTCACTGATCCCATTAAAATCCCGCTCCTGTCCGCCCTCGATGGCGGCAGTGAGACCACAATAACTACAGAGGAAGTCTGGTCATGAGTTATGCAGTCCTCGTCACGGGCGGCAAGCAGTACCGCGTGATGGCAGGTGAGACCCTTCGCGTCGAGAAGCTCGAAGGCGATGTGGGTAGCGAGATCAAGTTCGACAACATCCTGCTGCTCGGCGACAGCGATGGCGTGAAGCTGGGCGACGCGCTGAAGGGCGCGACGGTTGCCGCGACGATCAAGTCGCACGGCCGCGCCGACAAGATCCGCATCATCAAGTTCCGCCGCCGCAAGCACCACATGAAGCAGCAGGGACACCGTCAGCATTACACCGAAATCGAGATCACCGGCATCGCCGGTGGCAGCAAGTAAGGAGCAGCAGGCATGGCACACAAAAAGGGCGTAGGTTCTTCGCGCAACGGCCGCGACTCCAACCCGAAGTATCTCGGCGTCAAGATCTACGGTGGCCAGGCCATCGAGGCCGGCAACATCATCGTGCGTCAGCGCGGCACCCAGTTCCACCCGGGCGCAGGCGTCGGCCTCGGCCGCGACCACACGCTGTTCGCGCTGGTCGACGGTAAGGTCAACTTCGCGACCAAGGGTCCGAAGAACCGCCGCACCGTCAGCGTGCTCGCCGAGGCCTGAGCCTCCCGCGATGCATGACACTGGAAAGCCCCGCTTCGGCGGGGTTTTTCGTTGATGCTCCGGCGTTTGAGCGGCGGCCACCCGGGCGCGCGTTCTCGGTGATCTGCGGCTGGTGTTCCTGCGCAACAACATGAGGACGTTGCAGATGCTGAGGCGTGGAAGTTGGGCGGTTGTGCTGGCGCTCCTCGTATCGGCGTGCGCGCGCGATTCCGTGCCGCCGGCGACATCCGACCTGCAGCGCTTCGGCTTCTCCGGGCCGGTCAAGCGCATCGAGGTTGTCCACTACGATTACTGGCTGTCGGAACATCGATCCTTGGCACTGGTCGAGTCGCCGGAAGACTGGCAGCCGCCGGAATCGCGGCGCTGGGCGGAGGATCTGCCCCGCGTGAATGTCGAGGTCCTGGACTACGACCGGGAGGGCCGCCTGATTTCCGGGCGCGCCTGGTCGGAGGAAGGACCGGGGCCGCCGACGACCACGACCTGGACCCATGCGGCGGACGGCAGCGTGAAGATGCGGAAGCACTGGGAGGACGTTCCCGGAAAGCGAAGCGGCCGCGGGGCCTCGATCCATTATCCTTCGCCGCAACACCAGGTGATCGTTGGATGGAACGGATGGAAACGGGTCCGCCACGACAGCTGGTTCGACGAGCAGGGCAGGGTCGTGCGCTCCCGGTACGCGCACTGGTTCGAGAAAACCGTGTCCTCGCAGACCGAGTATCGTCGATCCGATGATGCGGCCAGCGAACTGTTGAGTGTGACGCGGTATCCCGCGAGCAGGAAGGACGTGATCATCCGCAGTCGCGATTTCGACAAGGACGTGCACGGCAATCCCGCGCGCATCTGGACGCTGACCGAGTATGTCCGTGAGGCAGGCGCAGAGGTGGGCCCCCACGATCACGGCGTGATGACCACCTACAAGATCGAGTATTACGATGAAGCTGGTTGATGAAGTCGAAATCATCGTCACTGCCGGCAATGGCGGCAATGGCTGCGTCGGATTCCGGCGCGAAAAGTTCATTCCGCTTGGCGGCCCGGACGGCGGCGATGGCGGCAATGGCGGCAGCGTGCTGATCGTCGCCGACGAGAACCTCAACACGCTGGTCGACTTCCGCCACCAGACCATGTTCCGCGCCGGGCGTGGCGAGAACGGCATGGGCCGGCAGATGTACGGCAAGGGCGGCGACGACAAGGTCATCGTCGTGCCGGTGGGGACCGTGGTGCACAACGTCATGACCGACGAGGTGATCGGCGACCTGACCGAGCACGGCCAGCGCCTGCTGGTCGCGCGCGGCGGGCAGGGCGGCCTGGGCAACATGCACTTCAAGAGCTCGACCAACCGCTCGCCGCGGCAGTCGACACCGGGCGAGCCGGGCGAAGAGCGCACGCTGCGCCTGGAGCTCAAGCTGCTGGCCGACATCGGCCTGCTGGGCTTTCCGAATGCCGGCAAGAGCACGCTGATCCGCGCGGTCTCGGCGGCGACGCCGAAGGTGGCCGACTATCCGTTCACCACGCTGTATCCGAACCTCGGCGTCGTCAGCGTCGAGCCGGCGCGCAGCTTCGTCATCGCCGACATTCCAGGCCTGATCGAAGGTGCGGCCGACGGCGCCGGCCTCGGTGCGCTGTTCCTGCGCCACATCCAGCGCACGCGCCTGCTGCTGCACCTGGTGGAGATCGCGCCGCTCGACGGCAGCGACGCCGTGGACCAGGTGCGCGCGATCGAGCACGAACTCGAGAAGTTCGACGCCGCGCTGCTCGACAAGCCGCGCTGGCTGCTGATCAACAAGGCCGACACCCTGCTGCCGGAGGAGGCCGAGTCCGAAGCCGCGCGCATCATCGAGACGCTCGGCTGGACCGCGCCGTGGTTCCTGATCTCGGGCCTCGCCCACGACGGCACCCGCGAGGTCATGCTGAAAGTGCAGGCCACGCTCGACGACATGGACCGCGAAGCGCGCGAGGCGGCAGACGCCGTCTGATTCGAGGCTGCGCGAGATTGCCCCCTGTGGGAGCGCTTGCGCGCGACGGGGCTTCACCGGCAAAGCGCCATCGCGCGCAAGCGCGCTCCCACAAGGGGGCGCGGGGCTTCGGAACCGCCCAACAGCAAGACCGCCTACACCCCACTCAGCCATACCTGCCGTTGGCAACTGCACAGCACGCGCAGGCCCGGATCAACGATCCAGGCCGCAGGCGTCAGGGATCAGCGCCGAATGGCTGTGATTCGGCACGAAACACGGGGCTCAGCCTATAAGCCCGACGGCGGAACGCCGGGACGCACGGCTATGGCTGCTCGTCCTTGAGGGACAGCGTTCCGCGAGATTCGAGCAGCCGCCGTGTGTTCTCCAGCTCTTTTTGCAGCAACTCGGCGTCGGGCAGCACCGTCCGGTAGTTGGCCGCCATCACCTTGGTCGGCAAGCCATCCAACGCATACCGTGCCAGGGCATGACCCTTGTCGGCGCACAGGATCAGGCCCACCGGCGGGTTCTCGTCCGGGTAGGCCCAGTGCTCCCTGGCATAGTTGCAGTACATATGCATCTGCCCCACATCGGCATGGGTCAGGCTGCCCAGCTTCAGGTCGATGATGACCAGGCAGCGCAGCTTGCGATGGAAGAACAGCAGATCCACCCGATACCAGGTCTGGTCGATGCGCAACCGGCGCTGCCGCCCGACGAAGGTGAAGCCTTCGCCCAGCTCCAGCAGAAAGTCTTCCAGCCGCTGGATCAAGGCCGCTTCCAGGTCGGACTCCGAGTACTCGTCCTTGAGGTCGAGGAACTCCAGCACATACGGGTCTTTGATCGCGTCATTGGGCGTGACGGCATCCTCGGGCTTGGCCACCGAACCCTTGACCAGCATCGCCGCCTTATCCTTGGACAAGGCAGTGCGCTCGTAGAACTGACTTCCAATCTGCCGGTCGAGTTGGCGCACGCTCCAGCCACCGCGCAGCGCCTCGGCCTCGTAGAACTGGCGAGCATGGTCATTCTTGACCGACAGCAGCCGGACATAGGCCGACCACGGCAGGGTGAAGACCTGGGACAGTTCGGAGAGGTTGAATTTCCGAGACACTGTCTCGGAATTCCCTGCATGCAGTCTTTCTCCAGATTTCCGAGACAGTGTCTCGGAAATTGTCCCTACTGGGTATGCAAGGAAGAAGCGCCGCATGTTCTCCAGGTTGTCCGGGCTGAACCCGCGCCCGAACCGGGCCGTCAGGTCGGCGGACAAGCGTTCCATCAACTGCTCGCCGTAACCGGCCCGCCGCCTGCCTTTCTGCTCGGCCTCGACGATCCGGCGACCAATCTCCCAATAGCTGGCCGTCATCAGCGCGTTGACACTGCGCGCCGCGGCCTGGCGCGCCGCATCCAGCAGTTCCACGATGCCGCCGCGGATGCCCGCATAGCCGGCAGGTAAGGCAGCAGGTTTCCCCGCTGCCGCAGGTGTCTTCCTTGTCATGCTGTTGCCTCCATAGAACGGGATGCCCCGGTGATCGCCAGCCGCCGACTCGCCACCAGTTCGGCCGCATCCCGTACCGGCTTGTCCTCGGTATGAACATAGTGCATGAACATCGCCACGGTCTTGTGGCCTGTGAGCTTCATGCCCCCCCCCCCGTGGTTGGCACTCCCGAGGTGGCAATGTCGGTGGTCGCCCGGTGGCGGATGCCGTGCGTGCCGACGTGCGGCACGCTGGCGGCCTTGCGCATGCGCGTCCAGCCGCCATAGTGCTCACCGTGAGTCATGTGTCGGGTGGGATCGTTTGGCGACGGCAGGACGTAGGGGCAACCTCGTCCACGATGAGCCGGGTTTCCTTGCCGGGCGGGTACATCGGGACGTGGCGGCACGGATTCGTGCCGTCAGGGCGCAGCCCCCACACTTCGGCCAGGTTGAACATCTTGCGCGGCACGCCGAAGGTGCGGTTGGCCTCGGCCTGCTTGTAGGCCAGCTTCTTCATCAGCGCAGCCACGTCCGGGCGCTTCACGTCCTGCACCTTCATCCGGCCCATGATCGGGATGATGCAACGGTCGATGACGCCCTGATAGCCGCGTTGCGTGCTGGGCTTATTGCGCTGCTTGGAGTCGTCCTCCATGAAGGTGTGGCAAAACTCCTTCATGGTCGGCGCCTTGCGGGCGGCGTTCTTGGCCGCGCTCGGGTCGCCACCCTTGCGCCCCTCGGCCAGCCACTCCGTGCGTGCCTGATCGACCGTCAGTCCCCCATACTGCCCCAAGGCGGGCTTGCGGCGCTCGCCGGCGTGGAGCATGAACACCTTGCGGCCCGCCGGGGTGATCTTGCACAGGAGGCCGGGCACCACGGTGCCGCAGTTCGATGGCCTTGTCTTGAGGTTGCGCCGCATCGACTGCGGACTTGGTGAGCTTGATCTTCGCCGTGATGACTCCTCGGAAAGCCCGGTTTCCAAGAGCCGCATGGGAGCCACGCGAGGGGAAGCCGGGTCAAGTTCTGGAACGCACCGGCATATGTTGAACTCGCCTAAGTGATCGATAAACCTTCTGTATCGAGCCTTGGCGTAGTCCAGCGAATTGCGATGCTGGGGTCATCGTGAAACAAAAAATCAGGTTGGCGCGGCCCGCGAGAGACAGGGGCGCAGCGCTTGCAGCACGTTCTTGATCGTGGACGCACAGAGCGTGAAGAACACGGACACGGCCGGCCACAAGGGTTATGACGCGGGCAAGAAGGTCTCGGGGATCAAGCGTCACATCGCCGTCGATACCCAAGGCCTGCCGCATGCGGTCGCGGTGACGACGGCGGAAGTGACCGACCGCAAAGGCGCGCTCCAATCCCTGGATCGTTGCAAGCCGAACCTGGGACACGTGCAAAGCCTGTTGTGCGACAGCGGCTATACCGGAGAACCGTTCGCCGAAGGCGTACGAGAGATCCTGGGCAAGCAAGTCACGGTACAGATCGCCAAACGCAGCGAACTGCACACCTTCAAGGTCATGCCCAAGCGCTGGATCGTCGAACGTAGCTTCGCGTGGCTGGAAAAGAACCGAAGGCTGTGGAAGAACTGCGAGCGCAAGCTCAACACCAGCTTGCAGTTCATCCACTTGGCATTCCTGACACTGCTGCTCAAAAGATCGTGAACAGGTTCTAAGCACGCTACCCGAATCAACTTATGTGATTACCAGAAAAAGCGTGGTTGCGGAAGCGCAACACCTGCTAAGCAGCCACAAGTGCATTCTTGTGCATTCACGAATTGGCAACGGAAAGACGATTTTCCTCCATATCTTGGCGCATAAGCTGGCAGAGGACGGCTACCGATGCTACATGTGCAAGGAAAATGCGGAGGTTCCGACTCAAGACTTGGATGTATTGGCTCAGGTGAAGAAGGCCGTCATCCTCTTCGATTCTTATAATACCGCAATCGACGTTATTCCTCGTTGTTCTCATCTGGAAAATGTAAAACTCGTTGTGGCTGTGCGGACGGGTGTGCAAGAGGTTCGCTTGCATGAAATCCAATCCAAACTACCTGCATCATTGACGCGCCTGAATATTAATAAGCTTGAGCCTGACGATCGAGACGATCTCAAGAGCCTCCTGAATTTTTCCGGAGTACGCGTCGATGAACTCGAAAGAGAAATCGACAGAAGTCATGAGATTCGAGAAGTGGTCGTATCTCTATATCAGAACCAACAGATCCGCGACAGGATTACGACTGAGCTTGAACCGCTTACGCATCAGGAAAATGCACGAAAAGTCTTGGTATGTGCTCATCTTGTAAAGTGGATCGGCGGCGATCTTGAGGCTAGTTTTCTACGCGCAGTAAGTGGTGAGGATCCGTACGCGCTGCGGGTAAATGGTGGTGCGATAGCATTGGATCTACTTCAGTTTGATGATGACAACGTGCAGGCGAGATCCGCATTATTCTCAGAATATTTAATTCAAAATCACTTCCAAACAAGCTGGATCGTGGATTCCGTTTATAGTTTAGTCGTAGAGGCTGTTCGTCGTAAGCGCAGCCGCGGTTATCAGAAGATCCTTGGTAGCCTGATGCGTTTTTCGGCTCTTGACTGGACGCTGCGCCGTGACCCTAATAGGCATGCGGCTTTGATTGCGCTCTATGACCGACTTCATCGCGATAGCGCCGTTAATGCAGAGCCTCTATTCTGGCTACAGTATGCGATCCTTATGATGAGTATGGATGATCTCGATGCCACGGAACGATTTTTAATTACGGCGTACGATCGAGCTGAAAAGAATCCGGGCTTCAAGACTTATCAAATTGACACCCAGGCTTTGCATTATGTATTAGTGCGTGAAACGCAAGACTCAGCTTCTTCTGTAACCCGTTACGACATGCTCATCGAGAAACTTCGTATAGTTGCTCCTATGCTGGCCGAAGATAGTCATCGCTCACATGCCGTCCAAGTAATGCAAGACATTGAGCCATTCGTCAAAGCAAGGGTGAACGCGCTGTCAATTACACAGAAGAACGATTTGGTGACTGAATTCGACAAGGTCCTTGTAGCCTTGGAGCGCTTCGACGTGATGACCCGGGCAGAAACGGGCTCTATTCCCGTTAGTGAAAGTATCGAACGCGCCAAACGCGCGATTTGGCTCAGCTGATTGCGCCACTGGTTCCGGTAACCTCACCAATAATGCATCGCCCGCTTCACGGGGCGACGCAGCGTGCGCAGACCCGCCAAGTCGGAATGCAGCAAAAAGGGGGGGGCGAAGCCCCCTTCGCTCAAAGCAGGCCACGCTCGGCGAATGATGCTGTGGTGTCGCCAGCGACGATGACGTGATCGAGTACGCGCACGTCCACCAGGCCCAGCGCCTGCTTGATTCGCGCAGTCAATACCCGGTCGGCCGCGCTCGGCTCCGGGTTCCCGCTCGGATGGTTGTGACTGACGATCACCGCCGCCGCATTGCACCGCAGGGCCTCCTTGACCACTTCGCGCGGATACACCGATGCGCCGTCGATCGTGCCACGGAACATCTCCCGGTACTCGATCAGCCGATGGCGCGTATCCAGGAACAGCACCGCGAAGACTTCGTGCTCGAAGCCGGCCAGCTTGGCGCGCAGGTAGTCCTTGACCGCCGCCGGCGAAGTGAACGCCTCGCCGCGCTGCATCTTCTGTTCGATGACCTGGCGCGCGGCCTCCAGAATCTGATCGGTATCAGCCGGCCGGTAACGGCCGCGGCCATCGCGCACCATCAGCGAAGTATCGAAAGAGAGGGAAAATTGCGACATGATCGTGCTCCGGTTGCTCGGGCGGAATTGCCCGGAACCGGCGCCTCACGGCGCAGCGCAAGCAGTCAGGGGTCGAAGATGGCCGCGGCCACAAGCGCCAAAGGCGCACAGCCCTTGACGGCGAGAACGCCGTGGTACGGTGAAAGGAACAGCAAGACCGCCCACACCCGCCCAACAACCCCGCCTTTCGCAAGCGGAGCGCGCAGGCCCGTCAGGGCCGAAGGCGTCAGGGGTCAAAGCCGGATGGACGCGACTCGGCACGAGGCGCGGGGCGCAGCCCGCGAACCCGACGGCAGAACGCCGGGACGCACAATGCATCCATTTGGGGTAAAACTTGCAATAAGGACTGGAGGGGGCTATGTCGATACTGCAAGAAATACTGGTTTGGACTCAGGGGTTGCCCGCATGGCAAAGCGATGCAGTCGCGCGCCTGCTGGCCAAACAGACATTGACGGCGGATGACCAAGACGATCTGTTCGCGTTGCTCAAGTTGGCACATGGCATCCCCGATCCGAAAGGCCGTAAACCCAAACCGCTCACGGCCGACCAGATTCCGGCGCCGGTCAAGGTGACAACGCACATAGAACTGCTCGCAATGAAGAATATGCGGCACGTCAATGCGATTGCAGAAAATCAGCACTTGTCATTCAGTGCCACCGGAATGACCGTCATCTACGGCGACAACGGTTCGGGTAAGTCGGGCTACTCGCGGGTACTCAAGCGCGCCTGTCGCGCCCGCGACCAAACCGAAGCAATTCATCCGAATGCCCATCTTCCCGCTGGCAAGGCGGGCGCTCCTGAAGCAGCCTTTGAAATTACTGTTGACGGTGTTGCAAAGGATGTGCAATGGACACACGGCAAGGCGGCGCCTCCCGAGTTGTCATCGTTCGCAATCTTCGACTCACGATGCGCGCGGGCCTACCTGGACAGCGAGGATGATTTCTCCTACGTGCCTTATGGGCTTGATGTCTTCGAGGCACTGGCGAAAATTTGCAAACAGTTGAAGACCGCGATTGATGCAGAACATGCGCAATCCGCCGCTGACCTCTCCGCGTTTGCGCCGCTGCAAGGCGACACAGCGGTCGGCAAGCTGATCGCATCACTATCCGCGAAGACAACCCAAGCTCAGATTGACGCGCTGGCCACCCTGGCGCCGGAAGAATTGGCTCAGCATGTGGCGCTGGACAAGAGCCTGAAGGAGAACAACCCGAAGGAGAAGGCAGCTCAATTGCGCTTGCGGGCCCGCCGCGTCGCGGCCATAGCGACAAATACCACTGGCAAAGGCGCGCTGGTGGACCAATCCGTCGTCGCCAAGCTCCGTAGCTTGGCGGACAGTTATCGCACCGCACAGGCGGCTGCCGCGCTCGCAGCCAAGGAGTTCAAGGAGAGTGAGAACCTGCTGCCGGGCACCGGGGGAGAAGTCTGGCGCGAATTGTTCGAAGCCTCGCGCAAGTTCGCCGTCGAATCTCACCCGGATAAGGCGTTCCCCGACCTGGGCTCAGATACGCCTTGCCCGCTATGCCAGCAACCTTTAGCAGAAGGCGCCGCTCGCTTGCTGCGTTTCGAGGCCTTCATCCAGCAAGAGGCCGAAAAAACCTCACAGGCACGTCGTACCGCCCTGTACGCAGAATACAAGCCATTCATCGCGCAGAGTCTGGCGTTGAATATCGACGATGTGACCCACGGCGAGATTGAAACCCTAGATCCGCAACTGGCCGCCGACACCAAGGCGTTCGAGACGCTGCTGACGACTCGCCAGGAAGCCATCAAAGCGGCGGTGCTCTCACACCAATGGGAGAGCGTTGCTCAAGCCTTGGTGAACCCGGCGGCGCGACTTCAAGCGCTGGCTGACAAATTGAACGCCGAGGCCGAAACCTTGGAGAAGGCATCGGACGAGAAGGCCCGCGCCGCGCTCCAGAAGCAGTTCACGGAACTCGATGCGCGGGTCAGACTGTGCCAAGTCAGGGACGCCGTGGTTACGGCTGTCAGCAAGCTCAGCCATCAGGCGAAACTCGCGCAGTGCCTATCCGCCGTCAAGACGAATGCCATCTCGCTGAAAGCATCGGACATGGCCGAGAAGGTTGTGTCCAAGGAACTAGCTGAAGCGCTCAATCGCGAATTCAAGGCGTTGAGTGTCGGTACGTTGAGCGTTTCGCTCCAGAGTCGCGCCGACAGGGGCAAGGCTTTGCACAAACTGAAATTGGAACTGCCGCAAAGCCGTAGTCCCGGCGACATCCTGAGCGAAGGTGAACAGCGCGCCGTGGCGATCGGTTCCTTTTTGGCCGAAGTCGGATTGAGCGGGGGCAAGGGCGGCATCGTGTTCGATGATCCCGTGTCTTCGCTCGATCATCGCAGGCGAGAGCGTGTGGCAAGGCGCCTGGCCACCGAAGCCGCGCACCGCCAGGTCGTCGTGTTCACTCATGACATCTACTTTCTGTGCCTCCTGGTGGAAGAAGCGAAATCGGCCGGTGTGGCAATTTCTACCCAAAGCCTGGTTCGCCGCGCCGAGGGATTCGGGGTCGCCGATCCAGAGCTGCCGTTTGAAGGAAAGAATGCGAGCAAGCGGATCGGCGCACTAAAGGCTCAACAGCAATCCATCGCCAAGTTGCACAAGGATGGCGAGGATCAGGAGCATCGTCGGCAAACCATCGACGCCTATTTCCGATTGCGCATGGCATGGGAACGCGCGGTTGAAGAAGTCCTGCTGCGCGAGGTCATCCTTCGTTTCCGCAAGGGCGTGGAAACCCAGCGACTCGCCGGGGTTGTGGTCGATGATGAGGACTATGCCCAGGTCAATGCCGGCATGACGAAGTGCTCGAACTACGCACACGACAAGGCACTTCTGGGCGGCGTTGCAGTCCCCGATCCGGATGAACTGCTTGCCGACATTACGGCGCTGGAGACATGGCGCGCGCAGATCGACAAACGCAGCGTGGAGACGGCCAAGAAGCGCAAAGCAGGACCGACTGCTACTGCGGCGCCTGTAGCGGTCGCAACATCTGGATGACTGGAGCATCACGAAACTCGCACATATGCGAATCGTCATGGACAAAGATCGTGTCGAATACCGAAAAGGCATCCATGTCCGCCAGAAGCGGCGCGAGGTACGAAGCCGCTTTGGCGTAGTCGATCGCTGGCAGCGGCCAGTTGTCATAGACGATCAGCCAGTTGACTGGATATCGAACGAAGCCGTCTGCTGTTGCCTTCGGCATCTTCTCCTTGACACAGTGCGCTATCGCTGCAGCCCATTCACGCTCTGGTGAATCGCCACACCAGCCAGAGCCGGACTCATCGGCCTCGATCTCGCGACGGAGTTCGTCGGCCGTTTTCTTGGGCTCCCCTAGTTTAACATGGGGAGTGAAGTAGACATCCGGCCCCAATCCTTCCTTTTCGCGAAGAAAATCCGCGTGGGCGATGTTCTCCGGTACGGCTTCGGTGTGCTCGATCCCCACGTCAGCGCCAGGCATTGCCAAGAGGAAATCCGGCTTGTCCGAATGGGTCAGAGTCAGCGGGAACGAGAACTGTTCGACCGGCAGTGTCGCAAGCAGATGCGCGATGCAATAGCGCTCTGCATGATGCTTGCGGCGGCCGTCTGAGCGTAGAGGGACGTCGATATCCAACTCGGCTAGCCTGGCCCTTAGCTCCACTGGAATGTCTGCCCGCAGGATGATTTCCGGCATGGGATGGTCACGCCTCTTGGCTGGTTGCCACGTGATTGCGATGCAGGTCCGAAACCACCGCGATCAACCTGTTGATCGGTTCGGCCAGTCGCTTTGGCAATACGCGGTGCTGGGTATGCGTTTTCAGGTCGGCGATCCAGCGATGCGCAACCCACACGTCTTCTTCGGGGTGGTTGTTGTCCACGCCGTTGCAATACTTGTAGCCAACGAGCGCATCGGTGTGCGACAGCAGAACGCGCGCCATCGTCATGTGGAAGCGATGAGCCTGGAGATCAGCCGGACCTTTGGGTCGCGGAAGGGTCAGACGCAGGCATCGCTGGTCGTTGAATTCAGCCCAGTCGGGACCAAGCACCTGTCCAGCGCGTTCTAGCATCTTGCGCGACTGTTCGTTCTTGCCATTGACCAGGGCAACGGCGACCGTACCCTTCGGGTACTCCAGCTTTTCGGCCAGAGCGTTCATCCAGCGCACCAGCTTGTTTAGGGTGTTGTCGTCCGCAAACACAAGGAACTGGTGGCGTTGTTCGTCGTCGAGAAATACCGGTAGCTGCGCGTAGAGGGGGTACAGGAGATCATGCAGGTAGATGTACGTCTGCCGGCGCCCTTGCTCATGACTCCGCGTGGTGGCGGTCAGCACCTTCTGCGCCCATTCCGGTGTGAGTTCTGCCAGCGTCATCTCGGTGATGTCGATGGAGATGAGGGGGAATCCGAGCGATTTTCCGATTAGCGCCTTGCGCCCATCGAAGGCGTGCCCGAGTTCGATTTCGACGCCCCCCAGCACCATCGGCTCGGTCTGGACAGGCGGCCCGAGCACGGCAACGTCGAGTCGGAATTGGCTGCCGAAAGGTGTCTCCAGCAGGTGCTCGATCGCCACCCGATCGGCGCCAAGCAGCAAGTTGCCTTCCAGCGGATAGTCAGACGCATCCGCGTCCTTGAACGCCCAGGGCATTGCAAGTCCGGCGTTCAAGCGTCGGGCTAGTTCAGCCGCGACAAGTTCCTTTGCTCGTCGATGTTCGGCGCTTTCCTGCACGGTGCGCCACCGACTGGCTTCTTCATCATCGAAGTGCGCTTTGGGGCTATAGGTGTGCTGGGCAGGAAGTATCCGGAAATGGGATCGCCGACGCAGCTTCCCATTTTCAAAGGATGGGCTAACCCATGTCACCATCTGCCGTGATGCACTAGAGGACACCAAGGGCCACAACTTGCGTGCGTGCTCCCGGCTGCGAACGTCGCGCGCGGCGATCGCGGTCTGGAAAATCCCTTTCCGGGAGAAGACAACGATCGCCTCGTCCATTCTTGCTTTTCCTTTATGGCGATGCCGAAGCTACTTTCACGGTGCCATCCAGCTTGCGATGAATCAGCGATACCAGCGTCAGGATGTCCAGTGCATCTTGCTCGGACATGGGCCAATTCGTCTTGGGTGCGTGGGCCAGCGGATTGCGCACGGCCCCGAATAGGCCAATCAGCAAGTTGGCAAAACCTTTTTGTTCGCTCTTTTCGGATTCGGTTGTGAGCGGCCCCAAGGCCAGGACGGGCTGTTGGCCTGCAAATGCCTTGGTCACCAGATCAGCGCCGTCACCGTTCAGGCCCGTCAGCAGGCGAATCCGCTCCGCAACACCCTTCGTCGCCTCGAAGACGGCATGGAAATAATTTTCGTCCAGCAGCTCGGCGCGGCAGTAGTTCAGGACTTCCGCATGCACGGTACGGCTTTCCAGCGCCGCCTTGAGTCGCCCAGCACGCGCGCGGGCGGCGTCGAGTGTCGCTGCCTTGTCGGCATGTCCGACCTTGCCATCCTCGCGCACGTAGAAGCCTGAGAAGGCCAGGACGACATTGAGTTCGTCGCGCCGCCAGGCGAACGTCCCAGGGTCACGGGCGTAGTTCACCGGGTTCATCGCGCGATTGATGAACAGGATGAGATGGTTGCCGACCTGATGCTGGTTCTGTACCCCGGCCAGTGCATTGAACAATCGCTTCCACTTGGTCGTGCCGGGCGACGTGTCGGCAACCTCGATTTCTTGCAGCAATCGCTCAATCTGCGTGCCGCTCAGGCCGCGCTCGGTATCGGCTAGGACACGACAGGCTGCTTCAAGGTGCTGTGAACTGAAAGGGTCAATCCGTGTCGCCACCGCCTGTCTCCATCGTGCCAAGCATCAAATGATGGCCTGCAAACCCTTGTCGGCGATGACGTTGAGCAACTTGAGCGCCGGACCAGCAGGCCGGGTTTCGCCTTGCTCCCACTTGCGCACAGTCGACGCCGAGGTGTGCAGGTGATGCGCGAACACCGGCTGGCTGAATTTCAGTTTCTCCCGTAGGCGCCTGATGTCCTCGGCGCCGAACTCCCGTACCGGCGGCGGGCATATCGCGTCGAACTCGCGCATCGTTACCTTGCTGATCGCGCCCACTTCATGGAGCGCTGCCAGGTCGTCACGCAGGGATTCAATGATCTTGCTCACAATGCACCTCCAATAACACGCCCGACTGCAACGCCTTCGACAACGCTTCCCCGGACAGTTGCAAGAACGCCTTACCGGCGAATTGCAGCGCCTTCTTCTCGTCCTGCGTGATGTTCGCCTTGTCGTTCTTCGGGAACCCATGCAGGAACACGTAGCGGCTGCCGATCCTGGCCGATACCAGCGTGCGGTAGCCGCCGCTCTTGCCACTACCGACGCGGGCCACCCGCTTCTTGTAGAGAAAGCCGCCCAAGTCCGCGTCGATCAGACCGCTTTCCATCTCCTTGACCGCCTTGCACAAGGCGGCATCGGACAGCTTCTCGCTCGCCTGCCACCGAGCAAAGTCCTTCCGCTTGAGGATGCAAGTCATCTCGACCCCCAAACTATACCCGAAACGGGTACACTTTTCAATGCGTCGCCGTGAAGCCACCCCGCAAGAGGCGGCCCGCCCGATTGTCGTGACAACGACACGACAATCGGGGCAGGAAAGGCGGGACGGTAGCCGTCGTTCATGCCGTCGCTTCCACGGGAAGCCGCTTGGCACCAGTGATCGCCAGCCGACGGCTCGCCACCAGTTCGGCCGCTTCGCGCACCGGCTTGTCCTCGGTGTGAACGTAGTGCATGAACATCGCCACGGTCTTGTGGCCCGTCAGTTTCATGCCCACCTTGGTCGGCACGCCCGAATTGGCAATGTCGGTCGTTGCGCGGTGGCGGATGCCGTGCGTGCCGACGTGCGGCACACCAGCGGCCTTGAGCACGCGCTTCCAGCCGCCATAGTGTTCGCCGTGGGTCATGTGTTTGGCCGGGTCGTTGGGGGACGGCAGGACATAGAGGCAGCCTTCCAGGCGCGGCGCCGTCGAAAGCAGCCGATAGGCTTCCTCGCTCATGGGCTTGGAGATACCGCCGGTCTTGCTGTCGGGCCAGACGACGCGGCGCTTCTCCAGATCAACCCAGTCCCATTCGAGCGGGCAGATTTCGGAACGGCGGGCGGCAAACTCGAATTGCAGACGGATCGCCAGCGGGATGACGTAGTTCTCCAATCCTTCCGCCTCCAAGTGCTCCAACTGGCGGAAGATCCGCACCAGTTCATCGTCCACGATGAGCCGGGTTTCCTTGCCGGGCGGAAACATCGGGACGTGACGGCACGGATTGGTGCCGTCCGGGCGCAGCCCCCACACCTCGGCCAGGTTGAACATCTTGCGCAGCACGCCGAAGGTGCGGTTGGCCTCGGCCGGCTTGTGGGCCAGTTTCTTCATCAGCGCGGCCACGTCCGGGCGCTTCACGTCCTGCACCTTCATCCGGCCCAGGATGGGGATGATGTTGCGGTCGATGACACCCTGATAGCCGCGCTGCGTGCTGGGCTTGTTGCGCTGCTTGGAGTAGTCCTCCATGAAGGTGTGGCAATACTCCTTCATGGTTGGCGCCTTGCGGGCGGCATTCTTGGCCGCGCTCGGGTCGCCGCCCCGGCGAACCTCGGCCAGCCACTCCTGCGCCATGACACGGGCCTGCTCGACGGTCAGTTCCCCGTACTGGCCCAGGGCGGGCTTGCGGCGCTCGCCGGCGTTCGTGCGGTATTGGAGCATGAACACCTTGCGGCCGGCCGGGGTGATCTTGCACAGGAAGCCGGGCACCACGGTGTCCCGGAGTTCGACGGCCTGCGCCTGGGGCTTCGCCGCATCCACTGCGGACTTGGTGAGCTTGATCTTTGCCATGACGACTCCTCAGAAACCTCAGTTTCCAAGAGCCGCATGGGAGCCACGCGAGGGGAAACCGGGTCAAGTTTCGGAAAGCACCGGCATAGGATGGACTCGCCTAAGCTATTGATAAACCTGCTGTATCGAGCCTTGGCGTAGTCCAGCGAAGTGCCGAGCTGGAGTCATCGTGAAACAAAAAACCCGGCCGATGGCCGGGTTTTTTCGCATCGGTCGCCGAAGCGGCCGGGCAGGGATCAGGCAGCGGCCTTGATCGCCTTGATGCGTGCGGTCAGGCGGCTCTTGTGACGGGCTGCCTTGTTCTTGTGGATCAGACCGCGGGAGCTGAAACGGTCGAGGATCGGCTGGGCGACATTGAATGCCTCCTGCGCGCCGGTGGCGTCGTTGGCGTCGAGCGCCTTGAGCACCTTCTTGACGGCGGTGCGGAGCTGCGAGCGCTGGGCGGAGTTGCGCGCGTTGCGCACAACGGTCTGCTTGGCGCGCTTCTTGGCGGACTTGATGTTTGCCACGATGGATTCCTGGAAGCTGGACGTGTGAAAATCCGGCGTCGCCGGACCAATGGAAATTTGAGCAGGAAATTATGGGTGTTTCAGCTACTTGCGTCAACCAGCCCGGCCTGAACGGCACCGCCCGGTGACGGCCCTCGATCCGGCGGCCGCCAGCCCGGCCCCGAAGAGGCGCGGCGGATTGCTGCGCTCGAGCGCTGTGTTCAGCGCGATGACCCTGGTTTCGCGGATCGCCGGCTTCGCCCGCGACATGCTGCAGGCCACGCTGTTCGGCACCGGCGGCGCGATGAGTGCGTTCATTGTCGCCTATCGCATCCCGAATTTCCTGCGCCGGGTGTTCGCCGAAGGCTCGATGGCGATGGCCTTCGTGCCGGTGCTCAACGAGATCAAGGAGCGTGGAGACCGCGCCGCCCTGAAATCCTTCATCGACGCGATGGCCGGTGCCCTGTGCGCGGTGGTGCTGGTGGTCTGCGCGCTGGGCATGCTGCTGGCGCCGCTGGTCGCGCGGCTGTTCGCGCCGGGCTGGGCGGACCAGCCGGAACTGCTGGCCCAGACCGCGCAGATGCTGCGCATCACGTTCCCCTATCTGCTCTTCATCTCGCTGATGTCGCTGTCGGCGTCGATCCTCAACAGCCACGGCAAGTTCGCGCTGCCCGCATTCACCCCGGTGCTGCACAACCTGACGATGATCGCCGCGATGCTGTGGCTGGCGCCGCGCTTCGCACTGCCACCCGAGGGCCTGGCGTGGGGCGTGCTGATCGCCGGTTTCCTGCAGCTCGCGCTGCTCTGGCCGGCACTTGGCCGGCTCGGATTGCGCCCGCGCTTCCGTCCCGGCTTTCGGCATCCGGAGGTACGCAAGGTCGGCCGGCTGATGCTGCCGACGCTGTTCTCCTCGTCGGTCGCCCAGGTCAATCTGATCGTCGGTACCGCGTTCGCATCGCTGTTGGCGGCCGGCAGCGTCGACTGGCTGTACTACTCCGACCGCCTGATCGAGTTCCCGCTGGGCTTGTTCGGCGTGGCGCTGGGCACGGTGATCCTGCCGCATCTCTCGCGCCGGCACGCGGCCGAAGATGCGACGGGCTACAACCAGTCGCTGGACTGGGGCCTGCGCATGGCGCTGCTGGCCGGCATGCCGGCGGGCCTGGGCCTGTTGCTGCTGGCCGAGCCGATTACCGCGACGGTCTACAACTACGGCGCGTTCGGCGCCGACGACACGCGCATGGCGGCGATCAGCCTCACCGCGATGAGCCTCGGCGTGCCGGCCTTCATGCTGAGCAAGGTGCTGGCGCCGGCGTTCTACGCGCGCCAGGACACGAAGACGCCGATGCGCGCGGCGATCTGGACGGTCGCCGCGAACGTGCTGCTGACGATCGCGCTGACCACGCCGCTGTGGCTCTTTGAGGTGCCCGGCGCGCATGGCGGCATCGCCCTGGCGACGGCGCTGGCGGGCGTGGTGAACGCGGTACTGCTGTGGCGGTATCTCCGCCAGCGCGGGATCTTCACCCCGGAGCCGGGCTGGGCGATCTACGCGCTGCGCCTGACCTGCGCCTGCGCGGCGATGGCCGTCGTGGTGCTGGGCCTGCGGTTCTGGATCGGTGCCTGGACCGATATCCAGGGTGCGTTCCACCGCATCGGCTGGCTGGTGCTGGTGATCGGGGCGGGCGGGGCGACCTATGTGGCGGCGATGATCGCGCTGGGCCTGCGGCCGCGGCACCTGCGGCACTGAGCACCGCCCCGCGCGCGAGGCCGCCGGGCCCGGCTCAGGCCGGGTCGCGGCTATACTTGCCGGTCACTTTTTCCCGCGGGCGTGCACTGGTACGCCCGCCGCAACGGACCCACATGAGCAGGCTGTTCCGCGACATCGCCGGCGGGCCCCTCTGTGCCGACGGCAGCGTGGTCTGCATCGGCGCGTTCGACGGGCTGCATCTCGGGCACCAGGCGCTGGTGCGGCACGCGGTCGCGCGGGCGCACGTGCTGGGCGTCGACGCCGCCGCGCTGAGTTTCGAGCCGTTGCCTCGCGAGTTCTTCGCCGCCGCATCGCCGCCGCCGCGACTCGGGCCGGTGCGGGCGAAGTTCGAAGGCCTGCGCGGTCTCGGCGCCGACGTCGTCGGCCTGCTGCGTTTCGATGCGCGCATGGCGGCGATGTCGCCCGAGGCCTTCGTCGACGCCGTGCTCGTGCAGCGCCTGCGCGCACGCGAAGTCTGGGTCGGCCCGGGCTTCCGCTTCGGCCACAAGCGCGCGGGCGATCTGGCGACGCTGCAGGCGCTGGGCCGCGAGGCGGGCTTCATCGCCGGTGAGATCGAGCCGCTGGTCATCGACGGCGAACGCGTGTCGAGCACCCACATCCGCAACGCGCTGGTCGCCGGTGATTTCGAACACGCCGCGCGCCTGCTCGGACGGCCGTATGCGGTCTCCGGTCGCGTGGTGCGCGGCCAGCAGCTCGGTCGCACGCTGGGTTATCCGACCGCGAACCTGCGCTTCGGCGGCAAGGTGCCGGCGCTGCGCGGCATCTACGCCACGCGCGTGCACGGCATCGGCGACGCAGCCCGGCCGTCGGTGTCGAGCTTCGGCACGCGGCCGACGGTCGGCGGTGTCGAACCGCTGCTCGAAGCGCATCTGTTCGATTTCGATGGCGATCTCTATGGCCGCCGCATCGAAGTCGAATTCGTCGCGCGCCTGCGCGACGAGGAAACGTTCGACGACCTGCCGAGTCTGGTCGCGCAGATGGATCTCGACGCCGCACAGGCACGGGCCGTCCTCGCTGCACCGCATTCCCCACGACACGAAACGCAACGACAGGACTTCGCGTGAGCGCAGACGCCAGCAATTCCAATCCCTACAAGTCGACGATCCATCTGCCGGCGACCGACTTCCCGATGCGTGGCGATCTGCCCAAGCGCGAGCCGGCGATGCTGGCGCGCTGGGAAGACGAGGGCCTGTACGCGCAGCTGCGCGAGCACGCGCGCGGACGCCCGCAGTTCGTCCTGCATGACGGTCCGCCGTATGCGAACGGCGCGATCCATCTCGGCCACGCAGTCAACAAGATCCTCAAGGACATCATCGTCAAGTCCAAGGGCATGGCGGGTTTCGATGCGCCCTACATCCCGGGCTGGGATTGCCACGGCCTGCCGATCGAGATCGCGATCGAGAAGAAGTGGGGCAAGGTCGGCGTCAAGCTCGATGCGGTCGAGTTCCGGCAGAAATGCCGCGAATACGCCAATGAGCAGATCGACATCCAGCGCCGCGACTTCAAGCGCCTCGGTGTGCTCGGCGACTGGGACAACCCCTATCGCACGCTCGATTTCCGTTTCGAGGCGGACGAGATGCGCGCGCTGGCCAAGGTGGTCGACAACGGCCATCTGACCCGCGGCGTGAAGCCGGTGCACTGGTGCTTCGACTGCGGCTCGGCACTGGCCGAAGCCGAGATCGAATATGCCGACAAGGTCTCGCCGGCGGTCGATGTCGCCTACCTCGCGCGCGACTCCGCCGCGTTCGCGCACGCGTTCGGCGCGACGTTGCCGACTGACGTCGATGTCGCGCTGCCGATCTGGACTACCACGCCGTGGACGCTGCCCGCGTCGCTCGCCGTGTCGCTGGGCGCCGATCTCGAATACGCGCTGGTGGAAGGTCCGCTTGCGCAGGACGGTCGCCGTCGCTGGCTGGTGCTGGCCGATGCACTGGCCGAACGCGCGCTGCGTCGCTACGGCGTCGAAGGCGATGTCGTCGTGCACGGTCGCGTGGCCGGCAGTGCGCTCGAGCACCTGGTGCTCGCGCATCCGTTCTACGCCGAGCGCGACATCCCGGTGATCCTCGGCGACCACGTGTCGGCCGAAGACGGTACCGGCGCCGTGCACACCGCGCCCGGTCACGGCCAGGAGGACTACGTCGTCGGCAAGGCCTATGGCTTGCTCGAGCTCTACACCGCGGCCCAGCTCAATCCGGTTGATGGTCGCGGCGTGTATCTGTCGTCGACGCCGCCGATCGGCGACACCGTGCTCGCCGGCCTGCACATCTGGAAGGCCAACGACGTCATCGTCGAGGCGCTGCGCGCGCAGGGCAGCCTGCTCGCGTTCGCGAAGCTCGAGCACAGCTATCCGCATTGCTGGCGCCACAAGACGCCGATCGCGTTCCGCGCGACGCCGCAGTGGTTCATTTCGATGTCGCAGGCCAACCTGCGCAACGACGCGCTGGCCGCGATCAAGGACGTCACCTGGTATCCCGAGTGGGGTCAGGCGCGCATCGCCGGCATGGTCGAAGGACGCCCGGACTGGACGATCTCGCGCCAGCGCACCTGGGGCGTGCCGATCGCGCTGTTCGTGCATCGCGAGACCGGCGAGCCGCACCCGCGCAGCACCGAGCTGATGCGTCTGGTCGCCGATCGCGTCGAGGCGCACGGCGTCGACATCTGGTACACGCTCGACGCCAGCGAACTGCTTGGCGACGACGCGGCGCACTACGACAAGATCACCGACATCCTCGACGTCTGGTTCGATTCCGGCGTGACCCACGAAGGCGTGCTGCTGGCGCGTGGGTACCAGAAGCCGGCCGACCTGTATCTCGAAGGCTCCGACCAGCATCGCGGCTGGTTCCAGTCCTCGCTGCTGACCGGCGTGGCGATCGACAAGGCCGCGCCGTACCGGCAGTGCCTGACGCACGGCTTCACCGTCGATGAGCACGGCCGCAAGATGTCGAAGTCGCTCGGCAACGGCATCGAACCTCAGGACATCATGAAGACGCTGGGCGCCGACATCCTGCGCCTGTGGATCGCATCGGCCGACTACAGCAACGAGATGTCGCTGTCGCAGGAGATCCTCAAGCGCACCGCCGACGCCTATCGCCGCATCCGCAACACCGCGCGCTTCCTGCTCGGCAATCTGGCCGGCTTCGAGCCCGCGCGCGACCTCGTCGCGCCGCAGGACATGGTCGCGCTGGACCGCTGGATCGTGCATCGCGCGGCCCAACTGCAGGCGCGTATCGAAGATGCCTACGCGCGCTACGACTTCGCCGAGATCGTGCAGGCGCTGTCGAACTTCTGCAGCGTCGATCTGGGTTCGCTGTACCTCGACGTCACCAAGGACCGCCTGTACACGATGCCCGAGCATTCGGTCGGCCGTCGCAGCGCGCAGACCGCGATGTACCACATCGCCGAGGCGTTCACGCGCTGGATCGCGCCGGTGCTGAGCTTCACCGCCGACGAGTTGTGGGGCCATCTGCCGGCCCCGGCGAAGGGCGCGCGCGAGGCCAATGTGCAGTTCGCGACCTGGTACACCGGATTGTCCACGCTCGACGGCGATGCCGACTGGGGCCCGCAGGACTTCGACCGCGTGCTGGAACTGCGCGAGCGCGTGTCCAAAGTGCTCGAGCCGATGCGCGCCAGCGGCGAGATCGGCGCGGCGCTCGACGCCGAGATCGAGTTGCGTTGCGGCGTGTCCGATGCCAACTGGCTGTCGCCGGTCTTCGACGAACTGCGTTTCCTGCTGATCAGCGGTGACGTGACGATCGTGGATGACACCAGCGCAACCGCGATCGGCGTGACCGCCCGCGCGACGACCAAACCCAAGTGCGTGCGTTGCTGGCAGCGTCGCGCCGATGTCGGCACGCATGCCGAGCACGCGGAGTTGTGCGGCCGCTGCGTGGAGAACATCGCGACCGATGGTCGCGATGGACAGGGCGAAATCCGGAGGTGGTTCTGATGGCCAAGGTGACCCCCAACGCCCTGCCGTGGCTGGTGCTCTCGGCCGTGGTGATCGTGCTCGACCAGCTGACCAAGTGGTGGGTGCTGACCTTGCTGCCCGAATACACCGCGATTCCGGTCATCGAAGGCTTCTGGAACTGGTACCGCACCTACAACACCGGCGCGGCGTTCAGCTTCCTGGCGGACGCGGGCGGCTGGCAGAAGTGGTTCTTCACGATCCTCGCGCTCGTGATCTGCGGCACGCTCGGCTGGTGGCTGGCCAAGACCCCGCGCCGCGACTGGCGCACCGCCTTGCCGTTCGCGCTGGTGATCGGCGGGGCGCTGGGCAATGTCATCGACCGCCAGATCCATGGCCACGTCGTCGATTTCATCCAGTGGCACTGGCAGGAGCATTACTGGCCTGCGTTCAATCTGGCGGATGCGGCGATCGTCGGTGGCGCGATCGGGATCGCGTTGTTCGGCTTTTTTCCGGCGAAGAAGAAGTAAGGCGGCGCATGCTTCGCTCCTTCCCCCGCGTGCGGGGGAAGGTCGGGATGGGGGCGAACGATCCGATTTCGGATTGTCGTCGTAGGCGATAGGCGAAACGTTCAACGGTCTTCGCCTGACAAGGCGATCTCCCGGCCCAACGCTTTGTCCCCACCCAACCCTCCCCCGCGCGCGGGGGAGGGCTTTAAGCCGGCAGCCGATCGAGACATGAACCGTGCTGGCCGCCGGGCGGGGGGCTTCTGCGCGCAACCGCCGGACACGCCGTCCTGCCTCCATTCCGTTTCGCCCACGCGCCCTCCGGTAAACTGCGCATCTCATGGATATCGTCCTCGCCAACCCCCGCGGCTTCTGCGCCGGCGTCGACCGCGCGATCGAGATCGTCAAGCGTGCGATCGAGACGCTCGGGGCGCCGATCTACGTGCGCCATGAAGTGGTGCACAACCGCTTCGTCGTCGAAGACCTCAAGCGTCGCGGCGCGATCTTCGTCGAGGAACTCGACGAGGTGCCCGACGGGGTGACCGTGATCTTCAGCGCGCACGGCGTCTCGCAGGCCGTCCGCGAGGAAGCCGCGCGGCGGGGGCTCAAGGTGTTCGACGCCACGTGCCCGCTGGTGACCAAGGTCCACTTCGAGGTCGCACGCCACTGCCGCGCCGGTCGCGACGTGGTGCTGATCGGCCACGAAGGCCACCCGGAAGTCGAAGGCACGATGGGGCAGTGGCGTGCCGAGGCGGGCACCGGTTCGATCTATCTGGTCGAGGACGAGGCCGACGTGGCCGCGCTGGTCGTCAACCAGCCGGAGAACCTCGCCTACACCACCCAGACCACGCTGTCGGTCGACGACACCCGCGGCGTCATCGCGGCGCTGCGCGAGAAGTTTCCGGTGCTGCAGGGCCCGAAGAACGACGACATCTGCTACGCCACGCAGAACCGCCAGGACGCCGTGCGCGACCTCGCGCGCGAATGCGATCTGGTGCTGGTGGTCGGCTCGCCGAACAGCTCCAATTCCAACCGCCTGCGCGAGCTCGCCGAGCGCGACGGCGTGGAGGCCTATCTGATCGACGGCGCCGAGGAGATCGACCCGCGCTGGGTCGAAGGCCGTCGCCACATCGGCGTCACCGCGGGCGCATCCGCGCCCGACATCCTCGTCCAAGGCGTGCTCGACCGCCTGCGCGAGCTCGGCGCGGACGGGTTGCGCGAACTGTCGGGCGAGCCCGAGAACATGGTTTTCGCGCTGCCCAAGGAGCTGCGCCTGCAACTGGTCGATTGACCGCAGGTCCCGCGCTCCCTAGAATTCGCGTCCCAGGCCGGAATAGCTCAGTTGGTAGAGCGGCGCATTCGTAATGCGTAGGTCGTAGGTTCGATTCCTATTTCCGGCACCAGGTTCAAGAAAAAGGCGACCCTCGGGTCGCCTTTTTCGTGGCCGTGGGTCCGGTCGGTCGCTCAGCCGACTTGGACGCGATCGCGGCCGGCCGCCTTGGCGCGGTACAGCGCGGCATCTGCATCGCGGATCCAGTCGGCCAGCGTCGCGTGGCTACTGCGCGTTTCGGCCAGGCCCACGCTGACCGTGCACGCCAGACCGGGTTCGGCCTCGAACGTCAGGCCTGACACGCCGATGCGCACGCGCTCGGCGATCGACAGTGCGAGTTCGCGGTCGGCGGAAGTCAGCAGCAGCGCGAATTCGTCGCCGCCGAAGCGGGCGGGCACGTCGTCGCCGGTCGCGATGTCGCGCAGCACGTCGCCGACGCGTCGCACCACCACGTCGCCCATCCCGTGGCCGTAGCGGTCGTTGGTGGTCTTGAACTGGTCGATGTCGATCAGCAGCAGCGCCGCCTGCCGCCCGCTGCGCTGGAACAACTTGAACGCGTGAGCGGCGCGCCCATCGAAATGGCGGCGGTTGGGCAGGTCGCTGGCATCGTCGGTGCGCGTGGCGCGTTCGAGTTCGCGGTTCTGGCGCGCGATCGTGCGGCCCAGCCGCCAGGTCACCACACTCAGCGCGAACTGGTAGCCGAACATCAGCGGCAGACAGGCGATCATGGTGCGCAGCGACGTGTCCGGCGCGAACGGCCGGCCGAGCGCCAGCCAGGCCACCGCGAAGCCTGCCAGCATTGCGGGCAGCGCGCGCGACAGCAGACGCCAGCCACCGGCAGCGAACCGGTCGGCGCTGAGCACCGTCAGCAGCACGGCCGACGGCAACAGGTTGACGCCGATGATCGCGATCCACACGCCGCCCGCTGCGGCATCGACGACGAGGCTGCGGTATTCGACCGCGGCCGGATCGCGCGCGCGCCGTGCCAGCAGCCACGCGACATGCGGCCAGACCAGCGCGTTGAAGATCAACGCCACCCAGATCCACATCGGCGCGCCGGTTTCGTGCAGGACCGACGCGATCGGCACGGCGCAGAGCAGGGTGCCGAGCATGCGCATGCGGTGAATGCGGGTCACGAAGCGCAGCGCGGGTGTCTGCGATCGATCGGCATTGTCGTCGTAGTAGGGCACCAGCGTGCTGGACTCGCGTGGTCGTGGGGGACGTGCGCGGAAATTGTAGAGCGAACATGAAGGCGCGCGGCGGATTTCGTGACGCGCACCGCGGCAGGCGCGACGTTCGGCGCATGCGCGTCGGTGATCGGAAATGGCCGCGCACGGATGTCGGGTCTCCGGTGCTGCGACGGGGCTCGGCTATGCTGCGGCGACTTCCGTTTCCGCAAGCACGCCGTGGCCAAGATCGCTTCCAAAGCCCGTACCGCCTTCGTCTGCAACGCGTGCGGCGCCGATTTCAACAAGTGGCAGGGCCAGTGCAGCGCCTGCGGCGCCTGGGATTCGATTTCCGAAATCGTGCTCGAGAGCGCGGCCGCGGCGAATTCGCCGGCGTCGCGCCGCAGCGGCTGGGCCGGCAAGCTCGATGCGCCCAAGGTCATGGCGCTCAAGGACGTGCAGCAGGGCGAAGACGTGCGCGTGTCGACCGGCATCGGCGAGTTCGACCGCGTGCTCGGCGGTGGCCTGGTCGAAGGCGCGGTGGTGCTGGTGGGCGGCGATCCCGGTATCGGCAAGTCGACGCTGCTGCTGCAGGCGCTGGCGCAGATGGCCGGCACCCTGCCGGGCCTGTACGTCACCGGTGAGGAATCGCTGGCCCAGGTCGCCGGTCGCGCGGTGCGGCTCGGGCTGTCGCTCGACGGCCTGCACGCGCTGGCCGAGACCGGCATCGAACGCATCCTGCAGCACGCATCGGAACTGCGCCCGAAGCTGATCATCGCCGACTCGATCCAGACCCTGTGGACCGAATCGCTGACCGCAGCGCCCGGCTCGGTGAGCCAGGTCCGCGAATCCGCCGCGCGTCTGGTGCGCTACGCCAAGGAAACCGGCACTGCGGTCTTCCTCGTCGGCCACGTGACCAAGGAAGGCGGCATCGCCGGGCCGCGCGTACTCGAGCACATGGTCGATGCGGTGCTGTATTTCGAGGGCGACAGCGGCAGCCGCTTCCGGGTCATGCGCGCGTTCAAGAACCGCTTCGGCGCGGTCAACGAACTCGGCGTGTTCGCGATGGGCGACAAGGGGCTCAAAGAGGTGCCGAACCCGTCGGCGATCTTCCTGTCCGGCGGCAGCACGCCGCAGCCCGGCAGCTGCGTGATGGTCACGCGCGAAGGCACGCGGCCGCTGCTGGTCGAGGTGCAGGCGCTGGTCGATGCGTCGCCGCTGTCGAATCCGCGCCGCGTCGCGGTGGGCATGGAAGGCAATCGCCTGGCGATGCTGCTGGCGGTGCTGCATCGCCACGGCGGCATCATGACTGGCGATCAGGACGTGTTCGTCAATGTCGTCGGCGGCATCCGCGTGCAGGAAACCGCGGCCGATCTGCCGGTGCTGCTGTCGGTGCTGTCGTCTCTGCGCGACGCGCCGCTGCCGGAGAAGACCATCGCATTCGGCGAGGTCGGACTCAGCGGCGAGATCCGCCCGGTGCCCAATGGCGAGGAGCGCCTGCGCGAAGCGGCGACCCACGGCTTCAAGCGCGCGATCGTCGCGAAAGCGAACGCGCCGAAGACCGGCATCTTCAAGGGCATGGAGGTCATCGGCGTCGAGCGGTTGGCCGAGGCGCTGGAACACATCTGACGCGGCGCGCCGGCTAACATCGGGCGATGCCCCGAACGTCCATCTCGACGACCGCCGCGCGCGTCGTCTCCATCGCCCTGCATCCCTTCCTCGTGCTGGCAGCGCTAGCGCTTCTGGCCGCGTGGCGCGTCGATCCCGCATCGCTTGTCCGCACCGCGCTCGGGATCGGTGCCGCGATCGCGATCGTGTCGCTCTTCATCTGGCAGCGCCGCCGTGGCGGCCACTGGCAGACCGTCGATGCATCACGGCGGCAGGATCGGCCGCTGCTGTATGCGCTCGCGCTGCTGGTCGCTGCTGGCTACTGGCTGTGGATGGGCGGTCGTGCGTCGGCGACCTCGAACGGCGTGCTCGCCGCGGTCCTGATGCTGTGCGTCGCCGGCATCGCCAACCGCTGGATCAAGCTGTCGCTGCACATGGCAAGCCTGGCGTTCGCGGGCGTCGCCGCGTGGCCGCTGTGGCCTGTCGCCACGGTCCTCGCACTGGTTGCGCTGCCGCTGCTGGGCTGGGCCCGGCTGAACATGGCGCGGCATACGATGCCCGAGGTGCTGGGCGGTGCGGCGTTGGGGCTGCTGTCCGGCGCGGTGCTGCTGGCGACAGGCTGAAGATCCCGTGGGAGCGGGGGGGGGGGGGGGGGGGGGGGCGGGGGGGGGGGGGGGGGGGGCGGCGGGGGGCCCCCGCCCCCCCCCCCCCCCCCCCCCCCCCCCCCCCCCCCCCCACGGGCACTGACGCGCGGCTCAATGTCCGCCTGACGCCGTCCCGCTTTGCCGAGGAACGTGCAGGCGTCAGGCGCTGCGCCCGAGCACCAGTTCCAGCACGAACTTGCTGCCGAAGAACGCCAGCACCAGCAGTGCCATCGCGGCCAGCGTCCAGCCGACGGCGCGCGCGCCGCGCCAGCCGTGGCGCCAGCGGCCCAGCAGCAGGGCGCCGAAGGCCAGCCACGACAGCACGCTGAGCACGGTCTTGTGCATCAGGTGCTGGGCGAAGAAATCGTCGACGAACAGCACGCCGGTCACCAGCGTCGCGGTCAGCAGGGCGAAGCCGACCCAGATCGTGCGGAACAGCAACGATTCGAGTTCGGTCAGAGGCGGCAATGCGCGCAGCCAGCGGTGGAACTCGCGCCGGCGCAGCGCGCGTTCCTGCGCCCACAGCAGCAGGGCCAGCAGCGCGGCGACCGCGAGCGTGGCGTAGGCCAGCAGCGCAAACCACGCGTGCAGTTGCAGGCGCCAGTCGAGCGTGTCCGACGCCGGATGCGCCGACCGGCCGTAACCGAGCAGGGTCAGTGCGGCGATCGGGAACACGATCACGCCCAGCGCCGCCATGCGGCCGCGCACGTCGTAGAGCGCGGTCAGCACCGCCATGCCCAGGCCGGCCAGCGACAGGGCGGCGAAGAAATGCAGTTCGGTACCCACTTCGCGCCATACCAGCACGTGCGCGGCGGCATGCAGCGCGACTGCGGCGAGCGCGGGCGCCGCCCACCAGGCATTGCTTGCCGCCGGTTCCCGTGCCACGCCGCGCACCAGCGCCACGGCCGCCAGCAGATAGAGCAGGGCTGCGATGAGAACGATTGTCATCGCGCGAGTGTCTCACGCCAGGCGCGTCCGCAGGGAGCTGCCAGGCGCGCGGGCCGCGGGTGGCGTCGGGACTGCGGGCTATAATCGGCGGCCGTATTCCGCCGCATCGAGTCCCGCATGTTCGAGTCTTTGACCCAGCGCCTGTCCGGCACCATGGAGCGCCTGCGCGGCCGCGGTCGCCTGACCGAGGAGAACATCCGCGAGGCCACCCGCGAGGTGCGCATCGCGTTGCTGGAAGCCGACGTCGCGCTGCCGGTGGTGCAGGCGCTGATCGAACGCATCAAGGTGCGCGCGGTCGGCCAGGAAGTGCTCAAGTCGCTGACGCCGGGCCAGGCGCTGATCAAGGTCGTCCGCGACGAGCTGACCGCGGTCATGGGCGCCCAGGCGACCGAGCTCAACCTCAACGTGCCGGCGCCGGCGGTCATCCTGATGGCCGGCCTACAGGGCGCGGGCAAGACCACGACGGTCGGCAAGCTCGCCAAGCTGCTGAAGGAAAAGCGCAAGAAGAAGGTCATGGTGGTGTCGGCCGACGTTTATCGTCCGGCCGCGATCGAGCAGCTCAAAACTCTGGCCGAACAGGTCGACGTGCAGTTCTTCCCGTCCGAGTCCTCGCAGCAGCCGGTCGACATCGTGCGCGCGGCGATCGCCGCGGCGAAGAAGTCCTTCATCGACGT
This sequence comes from Proluteimonas flavola, assembly GCF_021191705.1. Taxonomy (GTDB): domain Bacteria; phylum Pseudomonadota; class Gammaproteobacteria; order Xanthomonadales; family Xanthomonadaceae; genus Luteimonas; species Luteimonas flavola. The sequence continues at coordinate 41,758 of NZ_JAIWPU010000020.1, read as the reverse complement.
GCTGCTGGTCGACACCGCCGGCCGCCTCGCGATCGACGAAGCGATGATGGACGAGATCAAGGCGCTGCATGCCGCGGTCAATCCGGTCGAGACGTTGTTCGTCGTCGACTCGATGACCGGCCAGGACGCCGCCAACACCGCCAAGGCCTTCGGCGAAGCGCTGCCGCTGACCGGCGTGGTGCTGACCAAGACCGACGGCGATGCCCGCGGCGGCGCGGCGCTGTCGGTGCGCTACATCACCGGCAAGCCGATCAAGTTCGTCGGTACCGGCGAGAAGGTCGACGGCCTCGACGTGTTCCATCCCGAGCGTGTCGCCAGCCGCATCCTCGACATGGGCGACGTGCTGTCGCTGGTCGAGCAGGTCGAGGGCCAGGTCGACAAGGACAAGGCGCAAAAGCTCGCCGAGAAGGTCGCCAAGGGCAAGAAGTTCGACCTCAACGACATGCGCGACCAGCTCGAGCAGATGCAGAACATGGGCGGCATCGGCAGCCTGATGGAGAAGCTGCCGGGCCTGGGGCAGGTGCCCGAGCACCTCAAGCAGCAGGTCAGCCAGGGCAAGGAAGTGCCGCGGATGATCGCGATCATCGGCTCGATGACGAAGAAGGAGCGCCGCAACCCGAGCCTGCTCAACGGCTCGCGCCGCGCGCGTATCGCCGCCGGTTCCGGCACCACGCCGGCCGACGTCAACAAGCTGATGAAGCAGTACATGCAGATGGAGAAGATGATGGGCAAGATGGCCCGCGGCGGCATGAAGGGCATGATGCGCGGCCTGCAGGGGATGATGGGCGGCATGGGCGGCCGCATGCCGTTCCGCTGATCGCTGTCCGAGCTGAAGCATCGCCCGCATGCCGTGTTCGCCCGGGACGCATTTCATCCATCTGGCGTTGTCGGTCCTGATCGCCGCATGCCTGGCGTCGGGGTGGGCGCTGCTGCCGGCGACCTTCGTCGTGTGGATTCTGCTGCTGCTGGCCGCCGGACTGGTCGACCACCTGTTCGGTCATCCGCGATCCCAGGCGCCCGAACCGGCCCTCGACGCGAGCACGGGCGGGATCGTGCCCGCCGCCGGGGCCTTGCTCGATCCGCTGCGCGGCGCACCGCGGCGCGTCGACGCGCTGGCGCCGGCGGCCGATGCAGGCATACGCGAATGGCGGCGGCATGTCGAAGACATCGCGCCCTTCGACAACGAGCGCTATCCGCGTGCCGGCATCTGCACCACGACGTCGCTGTTCCTGCGCGCGGGCGACGTGCTGGTGCTGCGCTTTCATGCGCAGGGCGATCCGCAGACGCGGCCCTCGTCCTGGCCGTGCGACCTCTGCCATGCAGGCACGCGCCGGCGGTTCGAGGTACGGGCCGACGCCGAGACGCGGCTGCCGATCGCGCGTACCGGTGTGTACTCGCTGGGCATCGGCCAGGACGCACCGGGTTCGCTGGCGCTTGGCGGCAGCGTTGGTGTGTGGCTGGAGGTCGCCACGCCCGATGCGCTGTCGCTGCCGCTGGCGCCGGCCGACACCTCTGCCTGTCATTACGAGGCGGCCGCAGACGGCGGCCTGGTGGCGCGGATTGGCGGCGAGACCCATCGCGAGGATCATGCCCGGTTGCCGGCCCGTCGGATCCGCAAGGTCCCCCTCGGCGCCACGCTGCTGTTCGCCAGCGCGGAGGACCAATGGGACGCTGCGGGCATCGCCCAGCCGGGTTCCGACTGGCACCCCGACAACCGGCATCTGTATCGCTGGTACCAGCAGCTCAGCCGCGGCGACGTGCTGGCCCTGGAGTACGCCTGGCAGGCGGCGCGGTTCGACCAGGTGCTGCGTTTTCGCGGCGACACCGCCACCAGCCGCACCAATGGCGCACTGTCGATCTACCGGTTCGTACGCGGTCCCGCATTGCATCACCAGTGGGTGGATGCGCTGTCGCCCCGCGGCATCGATGAATTCACCTGCGATGCCGACGGCATCTACTGCCTGGAGCTCGAATGTTTCGGGCCGCCCGGATGGCGCACCCGGCCGGTGTCGGATTTCATCGACCTGCGCCTGTGGGGCGCGTTCCTGCAGCGCCCGCACGCACTGCGCGATTTCGACCTGCGCGAGGGCAGCGTCGAGGGCCGGTACCGGCAGTTGATGCCGGTGCCGCGGGGTTGAGCGTGCGACCGTCCCGATCGCCGGCATCGAGACGGACACATCCCGCCATGGTGGAGCCGCCCCGGAACGCGTCGACATCCCGACGCGCGCAGCGAATCCGCGCCCGGGCGACGACAATGGCGTGCCGACCTTGATCGCGAACCGCGGCACCGCCGCGATGCGTGCCCGGCCGTGAAGGAGTCATGCGCTTGATCGACACAACGCCGTTGCACCGGTCCCGGGCCTTCTGTGCCCGCTTCGGCCTGCGCCTGCCGGTGCTGATGGCGCCGATGGCCGGCGCCTGTCCGCCGGCGCTCGCCGCGGCCGTGGCCGAGGCCGGTGGCATGGGGCGATGGGCGCGGTGCTGTCGTCGCCGGACGACATCGGGTCGTGGATGCGCGACTTCCGTGCGCGGTCCAGCGGTCCGGTCCAGATCAACCTGTGGATCCCGGATCCCGCGCCGGTGCGCGATGCCGCCGCCGAGGCGCGCACGCGCGACTGGCTGGCGCAGTGGGGGCCGCCGGTGCCGCTGGAGGCCGGCGATCCCGCGCCCATCGGCTTCGATGCGCAATGCGCGGCGTTGCTGGCGGCGCGGCCCGTGGCGGCATCGTCGATCATGGGCGTGTTTCCCGCTGCGTTCGTCGCCCGGCTCAAGGCCGCGGGCATCGCCTGGTTCGCCTGCGCGACGACGCTGGACGAGGCGCGCGCCGCCGAAGCTGCGGGCGCCGACGCGGTGGTCGCGCAGGGGGTCGAGGCCGGCGGACATCGCGGCGCGTTCGAAGACGCCAGCGCCGAGCGCCAGCTGAGCGGCCTGTTCGCGCTGCTGCCGCGCCTGGCCGACCATCTGCGCATTCCGGTGATCGCCGCCGGCGGCATTGCCGATGGCCGCGGAATCGCGGCGGCGCTGACGCTCGGCGCGAGCGCAGTGCAGGTCGGCACCGGCCTGCTGCGCACGCCCGAAGCCGCGCTGGTCCCGGCGTGGGCCGATGCGCTGGCGTGCACCGAGCCCGAGCAGACCTGGCCGACGCGTGCGTTCTCCGGGCGGCTGGGCCGCGCGATCGCGACCGCCTATGTCCGCGCCTCGGCGGGTGACGATGCGCCGGCGCCGCAGCCGTTTCCGGTGCAGCGTGGGCTGACCGCGCCGATGCGCCAGGCCGCGGCCCGCGGCGATGCGCTCGCCGGCATGCAGGCCTGGGCCGGCCAGTCGGCATGGCTGGCCCGTGCCGAGCCCGCGCAGGCGCTGGTCGCGCGCTGGTGGGCCGACGCCGGGGCGCTGCTGTGAACGTCGTGTTCTGCAACGGCCTCCCGGCGACGGTCGAGGACCTGGCCGCACCGGCACTGCGCAACGATGGCCATTTCACGACGTTCCAGTTGCGCGGCGGCGCGGTCCTTGGGCTGGCCCTGCATCTGCAGCGGCTCGACACCGCGACGCGGGCGCTGTTCGGTGTGGGGCTCGATGCCGCGCGCGTGCGCAAGGCGTTGAGTGCGCCGCTGGCCGCGACGGCGACGCGCGATGCGACGGTCCGCATCACCGTGGTGCCGCGCGCGGGCAGTGCGGGGGAGGGCGCGGCGCCGGAGGTCGACGTGCTGGTCTCGCTGGCACCGCCCGCCGAACCCGGCACTGCGCCGCTGCGGCTGCAGTCGTTCGTGTTCCAGCGCGATACCCCGGCGATCAAGCATGCGGGGACGTTTCCGTTGTTCCAGCACCAGCGGCTGGCACGGCGGGCCGGCGCCGACGATGCGCTGTTCGTCGATGCCAGCGGCCACGTGATCGAGGGCACGGTATGGAACCTCGGCCTGTGGGATGGCCACACGCTGACCTGGCCGCAGGCTGACGCGTTGCGCGGCACTCGCGAGCGGCTGCTGCAGGCGGGCCTGTCGGCGCTTGGCGTGCCTCAGCGGATCCGCCCTGCCGCGCTGGCGGAGCTGGCGGCGCCGATCGCCGCATTCGCCTGCAATTCGCGCGGCCAGCAGAGGATCGGTTCGGTCGACGGGCGACCGCTGTCGCTGGCCCCGGAGCTGGATGGATTGCTTGCGCAGGCGCTGGCGACGCAGCCGGCGGAGCCTGTGGACTGACACGGTGCTTGCGCCGGGGGCGAAAATTCCCGTTATAATTACCGGCTTACCTCGCCACCCTGGCGACTGGGCAACACAGGAAGCAAAGCAATGGTCAAGATCCGTCTGACGCGCGGTGGCGCCAAGAAGCGCCCGTTCTACCACATCATCGTCACCGACTCGCGCAGCGCGCGCGACGGCCGCAACATCGAGCGCGTGGGTTACTACAACCCGGTCGCCACCGGTGGCGAGCAGCGCATCGTCCTCGACACCGCGCGCGTCGACCATTGGGTGTCCAAGGGTGCGCAGATGACCGACAAGGTCCGCGCGCTGTACAAGGACGCCGGCAAGGTCGCTGCTGCGACCGCCGCTGCCTGATTGACGGGCCGCGCCTTCCGGGCGCGGCCGTTGTCGACATGAACGACCCGACGCGCCAACCTCCCCGCCGGATGATCCAGGTGGGCAAGGTCCATGGCGCGTTCGGCGTGCGTGGCGAAGTGAAGCTCGAATCCTTCACCGAGCCGCGCAGCGCGATCTTCCGCTATCAGCCCTGGGTGCTGCGCGACGCGCGCGGCGTCGAGCGCGAATGCGAAGGCGCAAAGGGGCGCGAGACGCCGAAGGGCGTCGTCGCGACACTGCCGGGCGTCGAGGATCGCGATGGCGCCGAGGCGGCGCGCGGACTCGAAGTCTTCGTGCCGCGCGAGGCACTGCCGCCGCCCAAACCCGGCGAGTACTACTGGGTCGACCTAGAAGGCCTGCGCGTGCGCAACGCCGAAGGCATCGATTTCGGCATCGTCTCGCATCTGTTCTCGACCGGCGCCAACGACGTGCTGGTCGCACAGGGCGATCACGAACGCATGATCCCCTTCGTCGTGCCGGACTACATCGTGTCGATCGATTTCGACACGGCGCTGGTGACGGTGGACTGGGACGCGGAGTTCTGAAAAGCACTGGAAATGGGGATTCGGGATGACCGGACGTTCGTCCGTTGAAAGCCGGGATTTGGAGAGGCAGTCATGACGTCGGACGCATTGCCGAATCCCGAATCCCGTCTCCCGAATCCCGGCTCCATCCGCATCGACGTCGTCAGCCTGTTTCCCGATTTCATCGACCAGGCCGCGGCCGTCGGCGTCGTCGGGCGTGCGCGCGAGCGCGGGCTGTTGACGATGCAGGGCTGGAATCCGCGCGATTACGCGACCGGCAACTACCGCCGCGTCGACGATCGTCCCTTCGGTGGCGGCCCGGGCATGGTGATGCTGATCGAGCCCCTGCGTGCCGCACTCGCTGCTGCACGTGCGGCCGACCCGGCGCCGGTGCGGGCGATCTACATGAGCCCGCAGGGGCGCCCGCTGACCCAGGCCAAGGTGCGCGAACTCGCGGCGCTGCCGCGGCTGCTGCTGCTGTGCGGCCGCTACGAGGGCGTCGACGAACGCCTGCTGCAGGCCGAGGTCGACGAGGAACTGTCGATCGGCGACTACGTGCTGTCGGGCGGCGAACTGGCCGCGGCGGTCGTCGTGGATGCCGTCGCCCGGCTGCAGGACGGCGCGCTGGGCGACGCGGAATCCGCGGTGCAGGACAGTTTCGAAGGCGATGGCCTGCTCGACTGCCCGCATTACACACGCCCGGTGACGCACGCGCTGGGGCGGGTGCCGGACGTGCTGCTGTCGGGCAATCATGCCGAGATCGCCAGGTGGCGGCGCCAGCAGTCGCTGGTGCGCACGCTGGAGCGACGCCCGGACCTGATCGACGAGGCCGCGCTCGGCAAGGCCGACCGCCGCCTGCTGGCGGCCTGGCGGGCGGAACAGGACGGGAATTCGACAGGCGGGTCAAGCGGCTGATCCCACCGGGCAGGGTGCTGGCATTCGCCCTGCCGCCCCGTCTATAATGCGCGGCTAACCCGTTTCACCCAGAGCCCAAGAGCTCGCCGAGCCAGAGCGTGCGTCCACGTGCACCACGCCTATAACGACACCAACAGGCCCAGACCATGACCAACAAGCCCTCCCTGAACACCCTGCTGCAGGAATTCGAAAGCGCCCAGACCGCGCGCACGCTTCCCGACTTCGGCCCCGGCGACACCGTCGTCGTCAACGTCAAGGTCAAGGAAGGCAACCGCGAGCGCGTGCAGGCCTACGAAGGCGTGGTCATCGCAATCAAGAATGCAGGCCTGAACTCCGCGTTCACCGTTCGCAAGATCTCGCATGGCTTCGGTGTCGAGCGCGTGTTCCAGAGCCACAGCGCCCAGATCGACTCGGTCGAAGTCAAGCGCCGCGGCAAGGTCCGCGCCGGCAAGCTGTACTACCTGCGCGGCCTGGAAGGCAAGAAGGCGCGCATCAAGGAAGACCTGTCCGCGTCGGCCAAGGCCAAGAACGAGAAGGCGCGCGCCGACAAGGCCGCAGCCGCTGCAGCACCGGTTGCCGCTGCCGAGTAATCGGGCAGTTCCGAGTCGCACGACGGCCGCCGCAAGGCGGCCGTTTGCGTTTGGGAGGATGGACTGCCGTCGTGTCCTCGTCTTGGCCGGGGGCGACGTCGCGCGAACGAACCGGCACCTTGTTCCTTCCGGGAGAAAGCCTGCCCCGGCCTTGATCCGGGGCCGACGCGCGCAGCGCGTCGGGTGAGAGCAGCGGCTGTCACGATATGCGCCCGACGAGCGCCTGCATCGCGCTCGCAAGACGGGCCGTCAGGTCTGGCGGCAGTCGCATCCGCAGACAATCCTGCACGCGTGCATGAAAAGGGCGCTGGATCCGCATCCAGCGCCCTCGTGTCTACGGCGTGTCGGCGAGCGTCAGTCGTAATCGGCCTCGAGCAGGCGGCCCGTGCGCGCCGAGTATTCCAGCTCGACGATGCGGCCATCGTCCCGACGGATGTCGATGTCGTACTCGCCATCGTCGTAGGACACATCGATGACGCGGCCCGGATGACGGCGCTGCGCATCGGCGAGGATGCTGTCGAGCGAAGCACTGTTGGCGCGGAAGCGCGGGTCGGCCTTGGCGGCGGCCGCGGCGTGCACGCGGTCGTCGTCGCCGCGACGGTCGTCGCGGTCCTGGGCGAACGCGAGCGGTGCGGCGACGGCGAACGTGGCGGCGGTGATCAGGCTGGCGATGGCGATACGGGTCATAGCGATTCCTCGGTGTGGGATGGGGTGCGCCGGTCTGCAACCGGTTGACGCCAGTCTCCCGATCGCGCTTAACGCGGTTCTGATCGAGCCGTTCACGGTTCTGTTAATCCACCTCGCCACACTTGCGCCATGCGTACTCCCATTGCTCCGATCGCACTCGCCACTCTCCTGTTCGCCGCGCCGCTCGCCGTGCCGCTGCACGCCGATGCGCAGGATCCGCAGGGCACCGCCGACTACGCCCGCGACGGCGTGCGCAGTGGCGAATTCGTGCGTCTCGAACGCCTGCTCGCCGATGCCGAACGCCGCTATCCCGGGCGCGTGATCGAAGTCGAACTCGACCAGGACGACGACGAGTACGAGATCGAGATCCTGATGCGCGACGGGCGCGTCGTGGAGCTGAAGTACGATGCGCGCTCCGGGCGCCTGCTCAAGGTCGAGATCGACGACTGATGCGCATCCTGCTGGCCGAAGACGACGTCGAACTCGCGGCGCGCGTCGCCGCTGCGCTCGGCGCCGCAGGCTTCGCGGTCGACCGCGCCGAGGACGGCGCGGATGCGGAATTTCGCGGCCAGACCGAAGCCTACGACGCGGTCGTGCTCGACCTCGGCCTGCCGAATCTCGATGGCGTCTCGGTGCTGCACCGCTGGCGCGAAGCCGGTCTTACTTTGCCGGTCCTGGTGCTCACCGCGCGTAGCCGCTGGCACGACAAGCTGGCCGGTTTCAATGCCGGCGCGGACGACTACCTCACCAAACCCTTCCAGATTGAGGAACTGGTGCTGCGCCTGCAGGCCCTGATCCGCCGCAGCGCCGGCCATGCGTCGCCGCGCCTGCGTTGCGGGCCGCTGGAGTTCGATGCGAACGCGGGCCGCTTCGCGCTCGACGGCGACCCACTCGCGTTGACCGCGCAGGAACACCGCATCCTCGCGTATCTGATCCACCACGCCGGCCGCGTGGTGAGCCGCGGCGAACTCGGCGAACACGTCTACGACAACGGCTTCGATCCGGACTCCAACGCGCTCGACGTGCTGATCGGCCGCATCCGCCGCAAGCTCGGCATCGCGCTGCTGCACACGGTGCGCGGGCAGGGCTTCCGGCTGTCGGAGACGCCATGAACGCCCGTCGCGCTTTGTCGCTGCGCTGGCGGTTGTGGCTGGCCGGCGCGCTGGGCGTGGCGATCTCGGCGTTGATCGCCGGTGGTCTGCTCGGCGCGATGTTCGAACGCTCCGGACAACGCGCGCTCGACAGTCGCCTCGACGACGATTTCGCGACACTCGCCGGCCTGCTGGAAGCGCGTGCGGACGGTGGCTGGCAGTTGCGTCGCCCACCGGCGGACGAACGCTGGGCGCGGGTGTTCTCGGGCTGGTACTGGCGAATCGGCGATGGCGCGGACGCGGTGCGCTCGCGCTCGCTGTGGGACGACGAACTCGTGGCCCCCGATGTGCCCGGCAACGCGGCCGTATGGTCGGTCGTGGAAGGCCCGCGCGGACAGCAATTGCGCCTGCGCGCGCAACTGCTGCGGTTGCCGGGTGTCGCAGACCCGATTCCCGTGCATGTCGCCGGCGATCGCGGCGATGTCATCGCCGAGACGCGCGGCTTCCGGCAGGCGGCGATGCTGGCTTTCGCCGGTGCGGCGGCGGCGCTGCTGGCGCTGCTGGCCTGGCAGATCGAATGGGGCCTGCGCCCGCTGCGGCGCATGCGCGGCATCCTGCAGCGCGTGCGCAACGGCGACGACGTGCGCTTCGGCGCCGAGCGCTGGCCCGCCGAGGCGGCGCCGCTGGCGGAACAGATCGACGATCTGCTCGACGAACACGCACGCCGCGTTGCACGCGCGCGCCATGCTGCCGAGGATCTCGCGCATGCACTGAAGACGCCGCTCGCTGTGCTGTCGGCGGAAGCGCAGCGCCCGGGCGACGACATCGCCGGTGTGGTCTCGAGCCAGGTGCAGCGCATGCGCGGCGAGGTGGAGCGCAGGCTCGCGGGCGGCTTCGCCGTCGATGCGCGTCAGCGCACGCCGATCGCACCGGTGGCCGAAGCGTTGTGCGGTCTGTTCGCGCAGACTGGCAGCGATCGCGTGACGCTGCACTGCGAGGTCGCGCGCGATCTGGTGTTCGCCGGTGCGCGCGAGGATCTGGAAGAGATGCTCGGCAATCTCGTCGACAATGCGGTGAAGTGGGCACGTGCGCAGGTGCGGATCCACGCGACATCCGATGACGGGCGCGTGCGGATCGCGGTCGACGACGACGGCCCCGGCATGGGGCCAGACGCCCTGGAGCGCGCGTTGCAGCGCGGCGTGCGCCTCGACAACCGGATGCCCGGGCATGGGCTGGGCCTGTCGATCGTCGAAGGAATCGCGGCCGGCTACGAGGGCAGTCTCGTACTCGAGAATCTGCAGGACGGATTCCGCGCGCTGCTTGATTTGCCCGCCGGCGCACCGATATCGGGCGCATGAGCCAAGCACAGGTTCCCACCGCCGCCGACAGCGTCCGCCTCGACCTCTGGCTGTGGGCCGCGCGTTTCTTCAAGACCCGCGCGCTGGCCAAGCAGGCGATCGAGACCGGCAAGGTCGATGTCGGCGGTCAGCGTGCGAAACCGGCGCGTGCGGTTCGGATCGGCGATGCGCTGCGCGTGGCGCGCGGCGAGGAAGTGTTCGAAGTCGCAGTTGCCGGACTGTCGGACACCCGTGGGCCCGCGAGCGTCGCGCAGACGCTGTACAGCGAGACCGACGCATCGCGCGAAGCGCGCCTGGCGCGTCTGGCGGATGCGCGCGCCGCGCGTGCCGGCTACCAGGCGCCCGAGCACAAGCCCGACAAGCGTGCGCGGAAACTGATCCGCGCGCTCGGCGATATCGACGCGCTCTGATCCGACGCATCGCTGCGTTGGCGGCCGTTCAACGCCGCTGCGCCCGGTTGCGGCAAGCTGGGCCAATCCTCAGGGAATGGCAGGAGCGCAGTCGTGCGGATACCCAAGACGCTGGTACTGGCAGGTGTGATCGGGCTCGGTGGATGCACGAGTCAGCAGGAATACCGGGCGGACTCGGGCTATCCGTATCCGGCCTGGTGCGCCGAGCTGGAGCGCCAGGTGCGCGACACGCCCCCACCGAAATCGCGCGAGCGCAGCCGCAATTCGCTGCCGCCGCAGTGCCGGGAGGCGACGACCGGCATCCGCTTCGGGGGCGTCTCGAAGCCGGCCCGCACCGACTGACCGGTCAGCCGGGCAGCCAGTCCTGGAGCAGGGTTTCGGAGACGGTCCACAGCCGCGCGGCCATCGCCGTGTCGCGCTGCGCGTCGCTCTGCGGCGCCGGCGCGAAATCGCGGTAGAACGCGCCGTTGATGCCGGATGCCGCAGGCGACGCCGCCAGCCAGCACGGTGTCGCCGCACCCTGTTGCACGCTGCGTGCGTCGTCGCGGTAGCGGTTGCCGACGTTGCGCAGGATGTTGCTGCGCGTGTGGCCGGGCGACACGCAGTTGGACGTCGCGCGCGTGCCGGCCAGGCGTCGCGACAGTTCCAGCGAGAACAGGCCGTTCGCCAGCTTGGAATGCGCGTAGCGCGCCTCCCAGCCCGCGCCGGAGAGATCGTCGAACTGGATGCCGCCCGCCGGCGCGTTGCGTTCGTCGCCGCTGCCGAGCACGACCACGCGGCCCTGCGGCGCGGCGGTTACGCGTTCGAGCAGGCGTCGCACCAGCAGGTAGTGGCCCAGGTGGTTCACGACGAAGCTCTTCTCGATGCCGCGGACCTGCTCCAGATCGTCGAGCACGACGCCGGCGTTGCAGACCAGCGCATCGATCGGCACGTCGAGCGCGTGGATCGCGTCGCTGGCGGCGACGACCGAATCGAAATCGGCCAGATCCAGGACGACCGGCGTCGCACGACCTTCGACCGCGGCGCAGGCGACTTCGCCGCTCGTGCGCGAACGCGCGGTGCCGATCACGTGCGCGCCTCGCAGTGCCAGTACGCGCATGGTTTCCTGGCCGATGCCGGACGTGCAGCCGGTCACGACGATGGTGTGGCCGCGCAGGTCGAGGCCGGCGGTCGCATGCTCTGCCGTGGTCGTGGCGTCGAGGGTCGGCGTGCGCGCGAAGCCGGGCAGGGCGGTCGCCAATGCGGCGAGTGTGCCGGCCTGCAGCAGGCGGCGCCTGCGGAGATCGAAGTGCATCGGTCGCCGGGTCTCTGAAGGAACGGGTCGTCGAGTGTAGGACCGCCGCGGGGCGGCATCACGCGTGCGATGTCCGCAAACGCGAACGCCGATGCATGGGCATCGGCGTCCGGTCACACCATCGCCCGAGGGCGATGTCGCGCAAGCGTCAGCGCAGGTCGTACCGGTCCAGGTCCATGACCTTGGTCCACGCGGCGACGAAGTCACGTACGAACTTCTCCTGCGCATCGTCGCTGGCGTAGACCTCGGCCAGTGCACGCAGCACCGAGTTCGAACCGAAGACGAGATCGACGCGGGTGCCGGTCCACTTTTTCGTACCGGTGCCGCGTTCGCGACCTTCGAACGTGGTACGGCCCGACGGCGCCCACTCGGTGCCCATGTCGAGCAGATTGCGGAAGAAGTCGTTCGACAGCACGCCCGGGCGCTCGGTCAGCACACCGTGCTGGCCACCGTCGTGGTTTGCGCCGAGCACGCGCAGGCCGCCGACCAGCACGGTCGTCTCCGGCGCGGTCAGGGTCAGCAGTTGCGCACGGTCGATCAGCAGATGCTCCAGCGGCACCACCGAATGGCCCTTGGCGTAGTTGCGGAAGCCGTCGGCCCAGGGTTCCAGCGCGTCGAAGGATTCGACGTCCGTCTGCTCCTGCGACGCATCGCTGCGGCCCGGCGAGAACGGCACGGTCACCGGCACGCCGGCGTCCTGCGCGGCCTTCTCGACCGCCGCCGCGCCGCCGAGCACGATCAGATCGGCCAGCGAGACCTGCTTGCCGTCGGCGGCCTTGCCGTTGAAATCGGCCTGCACCTGCTCCAGTGCGGCGAGCACCTTCGCCAGCTGCGGCGGATTGTTGACCGCCCAGTCCTTCTGCGGCGCGAGCCGGATGCGCGCGCCGTTCGCGCCACCGCGCTTGTCGCCGCCGCGGAACGTCGATGCGGAGGCCCACGCGGTCGAGACCAGTTCGGAGACCGCCAGGCCGCTGGCGAGGATCGCCTGCTTCAGCGATGCGACATCGGCATCGTCGACCAGCGCGTGTTCGATCGGCGGCACCGGGTCCTGCCAGATCAGCACTTCATCGGGCACTTCCGGGCCGAGGTAGCGCGCCCGCGGACCCATGTCGCGATGGGTGAGCTTGAACCAAGCGCGCGCGAACGCATCGGCAAACTGGTCGGGATTTTGGAGAAAGCGGCGCGAGATCTTCTCGTAGGCCGGATCGAAGCGCAGCGCGAGATCGGTGGTGAGCATCGTCGGCACCAGCTTCTTCGACGCGTCGTAGGCGTGCGGAATCGTCGCCTCCGCGTTCTTCGCCACCCACTGCTGCGCACCGGCCGGGCTCTTCGACAGTTCCCATTCGAAGCCGAACAGATGTTCGAAGAAATCGTTGCTCCACTGCGCCGGCGTCTTCGTCCACGTGACTTCGAGGCCGCTGGTGATGGTGTCGGCGCCCTTGCCGCTGCCGAAGCTGTTGTGCCAGCCGAACCCCTGCGCCTCGAGGGTATGCGCCTCGGGCTCTTCGCCGACATGCTCGGACGGCGCCGCGCCGTGGGTCTTGCCGAAGCTGTGGCCACCGGCGATCAGCGCGACGGTTTCCTCGTCGTCCATCGCCATGCGGCCGAAGGTGTCGCGGATGTCGTGCGCGGCGAGCAGCGGATCGGGATTGCCGTCGGGGCCTTCCGGATTGACGTAGATCAGGCCCATCTGCACCGCGGCGAGCGGGTTCTCGAGCTTGCGCGAATGCACGTCGCCGTCGGCATCGTCGTCGGACACCAGCACGCCGTCGTCGCCATCCTTCGGCACGCCGGGTGAGCCGTGCGCATAGCGCACGTCGCCACCGAGCCAAGTGGTCTCGCGGCCCCAGTACACATCGAGGTCCGGCTCCCAGGTGTCGTCGCGGCCGCCGGCGAAGCCGAAGGTCCTGAAGCCCATCGTCTCAAGCGCGACGTTGCCGGTGAGGATCATCAGGTCCGCCCACGAGATCGCGCGGCCGTATTTCTGCTTGATCGGCCACAGCAGGCGGCGCGCCTTGTCGAGGCTGACGTTGTCGGGCCAGCTGTTGAGCGGTGCGAAGCGCTGCTGGCCACGACCGCCACCGCCGCGGCCGTCGCCGATGCGGTAGGTGCCGGCGCTGTGCCAGGCCATGCGCACGAACAGGCCGCCGTAATGACCGAAGTCGGCCGGCCACCAGTCCTGCGAATCGGTCATCAGCGCGGCGAGGTCGCGCTTGAGGCCGTCGTAGTCGAGCCTGGTGAACTCGGCGGCGTAATCGAAATCCCCGCCCATCGGATCGGACTTCGAGGAATGCTGGGTGAGCAGATCCAGGCGCAGCTGGTTCGGCCACCAGTCGCGGTTGCTGGTGCCGCCCCCGGCGGTCTGGTGGAAAGGGCATTTGGCGTCGGTCGACATGGCTGGCGTTCTCCCGTGTGGTCGTTCGGCGATGTCACGCCGGCTGTGAGCCGGCGGGCATCGGAAATCGAGTCTGCGAAAAATGGATGACAGAAGGCGTGCACGCGGCGGTGCCCGCGCGCGGTCAATCCGCGATGGAATGCAACGCGCGGCAGCGTGGCCGCGGTGAAGGGAAATCGATCTGCTGGCGCATGGCTGGCGGCCTCCTGTACTGGACGTTCAGGGTAGGCGCAGTCACTGGCGGGAGGGAAATCGATTGTTCGCGTCTATTCGATAGGGGTGGGCTATCGAGATTGGGCGGGCTGCTGCGCGGACTGAGCGGGCGCGAATTCAGCGAGGCTTCGATGCCCCGCATTCCGGATTGGACTGGAATGCGCATCAACGGCCGGATTGCCGCTCACCCTTTGTGATTCTCGCCCGGTGCGCCAGGATCAAAATGGGTCCCAGCGTGCGCTGGGACGACGGTTCTCAAGACCGACCCGAAGCCGGAGTCGGCAGAGGCGCACTTTCAGAGCAATGCCCGCACCCGGTACAACGCTTCCAGCGCCTGCTTCGGCGTCAGCTCGTCAGGATCCAGCCCGGCCAGTGCTTCGAGCGCTGCCGAGGCGGGGGCGAACAGACCGATCTGCTGCGGACTGTCGAGCGTGGCGGCCGACATCGGCGCGGGCGCGGGACTGTCGTGGCGTCGCTGTTCGAGTTCGGCCAGTCGCGCCCTTGCGTCGCGGACGACCGCCTTGGGCAGGCCGGCCAGCGCTGCGACCTGCAGGCCGAAGCTGCGGTCGGCCGGGCCGGCCTTGACGGCGTGCATGAAGACCAGCGTCTCGTTGCCCTGCTGGTCGCGATGCTCGACCGCGTCGAGGTGCACGTTGGCGATGCCGCTGCCGGGCTGCGCGAGTGCGGTGAGTTCGAAGTAGTGCGTCGCGAACAGCGTGTAGCTGCGGTTCGCCGATGCCAGGTGTCGCGCGCAGGCGTCGGCCAGGGCGAGGCCGTCGTAGGTCGAGGTGCCGCGGCCGATCTCGTCCATCAGCACGAGCGACTGGTCGGTGGCATGGTGCAGGATGTAGCTGGTCTCGGCCATCTCGACCATGAAGGTCGACTGGCCCTTGGCCAGGTCGTCGCCGGCGCCGATGCGGGTGAGGATGCGGTCGATCGGTCCGATCACCGCACGCGAGGCCGGCACGAAGCTGCCGATGTGCGCGAGCAGCACGATCAGCGCGTTCTGGCGCATGTAGGTGCTCTTGCCGCCCATGTTCGGGCCGGTGATGACGAGCATGCGGCGCGAGTCGAATTCGTGGCCGTCGCCGAGCACCAGATCGTTGGGCTCGAAGGGTTCGCGGCGCACCGCTTCGACCACCGGATGCCGACCGCGTTCGATGCGGATGCCGGGCGCGTCGTCGAGTTGCGGGCGCGACCAGTCCAGCGCCTGGCCGCGTTCGGCGAAGCAGGCCAGCACGTCGAGTTCGCTGAGCGCGGCGGCGCAGTGCTTGAGCGCTTCGATGCGATCGTTGAGCGCGTCGAGCAGTTGTTCGTACAGCAGCCGTTCGCGGGCCAGCGACCGTTCGCGCGCGGACAGCACCTTGTCCTCGAACGTCTTGAGTTCCTCGGTGATGTAGCGCTCGGCATTGGTCAGCGTCTGCCGGCGCGTGTAGTGCGCGGGCGCCTTCGCCGAATGTGCCTTGGAGACTTCGATGTAATAGCCGTGGACGCGGTTGTAGCCGACCTTCAGCGTCGGGATGCCACTGGCTTCGCGCTCGCGCGTTTCCAGATCGACGAGGAACTGGTCGGCGTGGGTGCTCAACCGTCGCAGTTCGGCCAGTTCGGCGTCGTGGCCATCGGCGAACACGCCGCCGTCGCGCGCCAGCACCGGCGGTTGCTCGACCAGTGCGGTGGCCAGCAGATGCGCTTCGCCTGCGTGCTCGCCGAGGCTGTCGTGCAGGGCGCGCAGCCGCGGCGAATCGAGTGTGCCGAGGATGCCGCGCAGATCGGGCAGCATCGCCAGACCATCGCGCAGCGTGGAGAGGTCGCGCGGGCGCGCCGAGCGCAATGCGATACGCGTGAGCACGCGTTCCATGTCGCCGAGCGCGCGGAAGCGCTCGCGCAGAGTCCCGTCGCCGCCGGAATCGATCAGTGTCTGCACCGCATGCAGGCGTTCGCCCAGCACGATGCGGTCGCGCAGCGGCCGGTGCAGCCAGCGCCGCAGCAGACGCCCGCCCATCGGCGTGACGGTGGAATCGAGTACGCCGAGCAGGGTGTTGCGGGTGTCGCCGTCGATCCGCGTATCGAGTTCGAGATGACGCCGGGTCGCGGCGTTCATCGCGATCGCGCCGTCGCCGCTTTCCACCGAAATGGACGTCAGATGCGGCAGTCGCTGCTTCTGGGTTTCCTCGACGTAGCCGAGCAGGGCAGCGGCTGCGGCGATCGCCAGCGGCCGGTCGTCGATGCCGAAACCGGTGAGGTCGTGCAGACCGAAGAACTGCAGCAGCTGACGACGGCCGGAGTCGGCATCGAACAGCCACGGCGGCCGACGGCGCGCACCGGTGCGCTCGGACAGGAAGCCCGGCCAGCCGTCTTCGTCGGGCACCAGCAGTTCGGCCGGATCGAGCCGCGCGATTTCCGCTTCGAGCATGTCCTCGTTCGCGCATTCGCAAACGAGGAAGCGGCCGCCGGCCAGATCCGCCCAGGCGATGCCGTACTGTCGGGCGCGATTGCGTGCGACCGCCATCAGCAAGGTGTCGCGGCGTTCCTGCAGCAGCGCTTCGTCGGTCACCGTGCCCGGCGTGACGATGCGCACGACCTTGCGTTCCACCAGGCCCTTGCTCGCGGCGGGATCGCCGATCTGTTCGCAGATCGCCACCGACTCGCCCAGCGCGACCAGCCGTGCGAGATAGCCTTCGGCCGCGTGGTGCGGCACGCCCGCCATCGGGATCGGCGCGCCGGCCGAATTGCCGCGCTGGGTCAGGGTGATGTCGAGCAGCCGCGCCGCCTTGCGGGCGTCGTCGTAGAACAGCTCGTAGAAATCGCCCATGCGGAAGAACAGCAGCACGTCGGGGTGTTCGGCCTTGGCGGCGAAGAACTGCTGCATCAAGGGAGTGTGCTGGGGCGCGGACATCAAATCGCTCGTTCGACCGGCCGCATAGTCTGCCCGAATTCATGGATTTCCGTGGTCCGCGTGACCTCGGGGCGGGTCCGCCATGGCGCGCGATCTCCATGCCCACGCGTCTGGAAAGGTGTGTTAGGTTTCCGTTCACGGCAGGCGACTGCCGTCACGTTCCGGTCTGTCCCCCACGATGACCGGAGCTGCGGGGAATCCCGATGGCGCAATGCCGTCGGGCGTCGGTTTCTAAAAAAACCACACCACGTCACTCGGGGGACAACATGGATACATGCAAGTTGCGGCGCAGCCTCCTCTGCCACGCTGTCGTCGTCGCGTTGGCCGCCACGGTCGCTGCGCCCGCGCTGGCGCAGTCGACCACCACGGACGACGAAACACCGACCACGCTGTCGGCGATCACCGTCACCGCGCAGAAACGCGAGGAGGCGCTGCAGGACGTGCCGATCGTCATCAACGTGCTCGGCGAGCAGCTGTTGCAGGACACCGGCGTGCGCGACATCAAGGACATGCAGGTCCTGGTGCCGGGCCTGACGGTGACCAGCACGCAGTCGGCGGCGCAGACCACCGCGCGCATCCGCGGCATCGGCACGGTCGGCGATAATCCGGGCCTGGAGTCGTCGGTGGGCATCGTCATCGACGGCGTCTACCGCGCGCGCAACAGCATCGGTTTCGGCGACCTGGGCGAGCTGGAGCGCATCGAGGTGCTGAAGGGGCCGCAGGGCACGGTGTTCGGCAAGAACACCTCGGCCGGCGTCATCAACGTCATCACCCGGCGTCCGAGCTACACCCAGTCGGCGGAGGGCGAGATCACCGTCGGCAACTACGGCCACATCGGCGTCGGCGGTGCGTACAACGACGCGCTCGGCGAGAACGCCGCGTTCCGCATCTACGCCACCAAGCGCAAGCGCGACGGCGTCGACAACGTGGTCACCGCCGGCGGGCCGCGTCGGGAAACCGACGACGGCGACAACAACTACCACGCACTGCGCGGCCAGTTGCTGTTCGAGCCGACGCCCGGGCTCGACATCAACATCATCGCCGACTACGCCAGCCGCGAGGAGAACTGCTGCGTCTCGGTGACCACGCATCGCGGCCCGACCGCGGCGATCATCGACGCGTTGACGCCGGGCGGACAGGGCGTGATCCCGGTGCCGGATCTCGACCGGCGCCTGGCCTACGCCAACCGCACCACCGAGCAGGACATCAAGGACAAGGGCGTCTCGGCCGAGGTCAACTGGACCACGCCGTGGGCCAACGAGGCGGTGCTGACCTCGATCACCGCGTTCCGCGACTGGAAGGCGATCACCAGCATCGACTTCGACTACTCCGCCGCCGACATCATGTACCGGCCGCCGGAGGAGGACGCCTCGCTGGTCGCGTTCGAGAACTTCAGCCAGGAACTACGCCTGACCGGCTCGACCGACCGCCTCGACTGGATGGTCGGCCTGTTCTATTCGGACGAGGACCTGGGCCGCAACGATGCCTACTACATGGGCAGCGTCTACGAGCCCTACCTGTCGACGCTGGTCGGCAGCCAGGTCCTCGCCGGCATGGCCCAGCAACTGGCGCCGCTGGGGCTGACCGTCAATACCGCCAACCCGGCGACGTTCCTGTCGCAGGTCAGCGGGTTGCCCTACGGCAGCAACTACACCGGCGTCGGCGCGCTCGACCGCTACACCCAGAACGCCAGGAGCGCGGCGATCTTCACCAACAACACCTTCCGCGTGACCGATGCGCTCGACGTCACCCTGGGCCTGCGCTACACCCGCGAGAAGAAGACCCTGCAGTCGGACTTCGCCAACCCCAACGGCAGCCCGGCCTGCGCGGCGACCCTGGCCAACCCGGCCGCGCGCGTCGGCGGCGCGCTGGCGCAGCGCATCAACGGTTTCGGCAGCCTGCCGCCGGCGCTGCAGCAGCAACTGCTGGCGCAACTGGTCCCGGCGATCGCGCCGCAGGTCGCCGGTTTCATGTGCCTGCCCTGGGCCAACATCGCCCACAACGGCCGCAGCACCTACCAGGCGCGCACCGAGAAGGAATGGTCGGGCACGCTGAAGGTCGCCTACGACTGGTCCGACGAGGTCATGACCTACGTGTCGGCCGCGCGCGGCTACAAGGCCGGCGGTTTCAACCTCGACCGCGTGCAGTCGTCGAACGGGCTGTCCGGCGGCGTCGCCGGCATCGTCCCGGTCGACGACACCGCGTTCCCCGGCGAGTTCGTCGACAGCTACGAGCTGGGCCTCAAGACCACCTGGGCCGGCGGCAACCTGCTGTTCAACGCGGCGCTGTTCCACCAGACCTACGAGGACTTCCAGCTCAACAGTTTCCTCGGCACCGCGTTCGTCGTGCGCTCGATCCCGAAGGTCACCTCGCAGGGCATCGACGCGGAGGTGCTGTGGCAGCCGGCGGTCCGCGGGCTGATGGTGCAGGGCGGCTTCACCTACGCCAGGACCGAATACGGCGACGACCTGCTGCCGGATCCGGAACTGGTGGCGCTGCCCGGCAACCAGATGAGCTTCGCACCGCGCTGGTCGGGCAACGCCTCGGTGACCTACGACTGGGACGTCGGCGCGAACCTGCAGGCCCGGTTCAACATCGGCGCCAAGTACATGTCCGAGTACAACACCGGCTCCGATCTGGACCCGGAGAAACTGCAGGACGGCTATGCGCTGGTCAACGCGCGCCTGGGTTTCGGGCGTCGCGACCAGCGCTGGATGCTCGAGTTCTGGGGCCAGAACCTGACCGACGAGACCTACAGGCAGGTCGGTATCGACGCGCCGATCCAGGCCGGTTCTTGGAACGCGTTCCTCGGTGCGCCGCGCACCTACGGCATGACGCTTCGCCTGCGTTACTGACGCTTCGACGCGACGGCCGGCCCGGGAGGGTCGGCCGTTCGCGGGTCGGAGCGTCGACAACACCCTGTTCCAGGTGCCGGGGCGACGCGTGCGGCACGATGCGGTACAACGGCGGCTCCGATCGCGGGACCGCCCATGCACGACACCCATTCCGATGCCGCGCTGCACACGCTCGCCGAAGCGACCGGCACGCTGCTGCGCGCGACGCACCATCGTCTCGTCACCGCCGAGAGCTGTACCGGCGGCTGGATCGCCAAGGCCGTGACTGATGTAGCGGGGTGCTCCGACTGGTTCGACTGCGGCATGGCGGCCTACAGCTACGAAGCCAAGCAGGCATTGCTCGGGGTCAACCCGCACACGCTGGAGACGACCGGCGCGGTCAGCCGCGAGACTGCGATCGAAATGGTGTCCGGCGCGCTGGTGAACTCCGGTGCGAGCGTGGCGGTCGCGGTGACCGGCATCGCCGGTCCCGGTGGCGGCAGTGACGACAAGCCTGTGGGCACGGTCTGGATCGCATGGAAACGGCGCGGCGGTTACGCGTGCGCGACGCTGTTCCAGTTCGACGGTGACCGCGACGCGGTGCGTCGACAGACCGTCGCCGCTGCGCTGCGCGGGTTGACTGCAACCGTGGAGACGCGCTGATGTGGGAGACGCTCGCGACCGTCCGCGACCTCGGCCGGCTGCAGGAGATCGCCGGGGTCCTGATCCGCTACGGTTTCGGCGACGTGGTGCAGCGCATCGGCCTGGCCGGCGCGCTCGAACGCGCAGGCCGCCTGCTGCACATCGCGCAGGGCGGCGAGGATTCGGTGCTGCGGCTGTCGTCGCCCGAGCGCGTGCGCCATGCGCTGCAGGACCTGGGGCCGACCTTCGTCAAGCTGGGCCAGATCCTCGCCACGCGCGTGGACCTGCTGCCGCCGGACTGGATCGAGGTGCTCGGTCACTTGCAGAGCCAGGTGCCGGCGGTACCGATCGACGCGCTGCGCGCGCAGCTGGAAGCGGATCTGGGCGACGCGCCCGAGCGCGTGTTCGCGCGGTTCGAGGAGGTGCCGATCGCCGCGGCGTCCCTGGCCCAGGCGCATCGCGCGTGGCTGCACGACGGCACCGCGGTGATCCTCAAGGTGCGTCGGCCGGGCATCCGCGAAGTGGTCGAGGCCGACCTGCGCCTGCTCACGCGCCTGGCCGAAATCGTCGAGGCGAAGGCACCGGACCTGCGCCGCTACCGGCCGGTCGAAGTGGTCCGCCAGTTCGACGCCTCGCTGCGTCGTGAACTGGATTTCGCGCGCGAATGCCGCAACGCCGAACGCATCGCCGTCAACTTCGTCGACGACCCGCGGGTGCTGGTGCCGCGGGTGTACTGGGAGTGGACCTGCGAACGGCTCAACGTGCAGGCGCTGGTGGATGGCGTACCGGCCGCGGATCTGGCTGCGATCGACGCCGCCGGCCTCGACCGCCATGCGCTGGCGATCACCGGCGCGGACATCGTGATGCAGATGGTGTTCGAGGATGGCGTGTTCCATGCCGACCCGCATCCGGGGAATCTGTTCTTCCTGCGCGACGGGCGCGTGGCGATGATCGACTTCGGGATGGTCGGGCATGTCTCGCCGGTGCTGCGCGAGCAGGTCGCGCGGCTGCTGTACGGGCTGGTGTTCCAGCAGTCGGAGATGGTCAGCGACGTCCTGCTGGACTGGGCCGACGGCGCCGATGTCGACGAATCCCGGCTGCAGGCGGACATCGAGGCGTTCGTCGACCAGTACCGCGGCGTCCTGCTGAAGGACCTGCGGATGGGCACGATGCTCGGCGAAGTGACCGGCCTGCTGCGGCGCCACGGCCTGATGTTGCCGCCGGACCTCGCGCTGCTGATCAAGGCGCTGCTGACGCTGGAAGGCCTGGGCCGGCAACTCGATCCCGATTTCGACATGACCGCTGCCGCGCAGCCATGGCTGCAGCGGATCATGTGGCAGCGTCATTCGCCGCGTGCGCTGGCGCAACGCGGGCAGCAGTCGCTGATGGGCGCGCTGGATCTGCTGGCTGACCTGCCACGCGATCTGCGGCGGCTGTTGCGTAGTGCGCGCCATGGACGTCTGCGCGGGCAGATCGAGGTCACGTCGCTCGAGGCCTTCGGCGACCAGGTCAACAGCGCCGCCAACCGGCTGACGATGGGCGTGGTCGTGGCCGCCCTGGTCATCGGCTCGTCGATCGTGATGAACAGTGTCAGCGTGGGGACAGGCAACCGCTGGCTGATGGCGCTGGGCGTGGTGGGCTTCGTCGGCGCGGGACTGGGCGGGGTGTGGATCCTGCTGTCGATCTGGCGTTCGGGGCGCCGTCGCTGACGCCAGCGGCAACGGCGTTGCGCCCGGACCGGCTCACGTCTGTTCGAGGAAATCCACGATCGCGTCGATCTCCTCGCGCGACAAGTCCAGAGGTTGCAGCAAGGGGTCGGGTGCCGGGAACAGCGGATCGTCCCGCTGGTCGGGCCCCCGCCGCGGACGCGGCATGCCCACGTTGTACATGCGCAGCATGCCGTCGAGGCTGGGGATCAGGCCATTGTGCATGTAGGGCGCGGTGCGGGCGACGCCGCGCAGCGAAGGTGTGCGGAACCTGCCGGCATCGGCCGGATCGCCGGTGATCCCGTAACGCCCGAGATCCTGCCGCTCCCGTCCGTAGAAGTGCAGGCCGAGGTTGTGGAAGCTGTGGTCGGTCATCTCCGGCCCGGAATGGCAGTTCATGCAACGCGCCCTGGTGCGGAACAGGTGCAGGCCCAGCAGTTGGCGGTCGCTCAGCGCCGTGTCGCTGCCTTCGAGGAACCGGTCCAGGCGCGAGCGGCGCGGCGCGAGGCTGCGCTGGAAGGTCGCCAGGGATTTCGCGATCAACGCGGCATCGAGCGGCGCATCGCCATACGCCTCGCGGAACTGCGTGCGATACGACGGATCGCGCCGCACGCGGCGCACCGCGCGCGCGACGGAACGGTTGGCCATCTCGACGCCATCGACCAGCGGATGCAGCGCCTGCGCTTCGAGCGAATCCGCGCGGCCGTCCCAGAACAGCGTGCGCATGAAGCCGCTCATCTGCAGGCCGATCGAATTGCGGCGCCCGGTCTTCCGGTCGTGCCCGAACGACACGCTGCGCCCGTCGCCCCAGCCCAGTTGCGGATCGTGGCAGTTCGCGCAGGCGATCTGGCCCGAGTGCGACAGCTTCGGGTCTTCGAACAGTCGCCTGCCGAGCGCGATGCGGGCAGGCGTCGATGGATTGTCTGCAGGGTGCGGCGGCGTGTCGGGCAAGGGCGCCAGCTCGCGCCAGGCCACGCCGGCATCCACATGCGGGGCGGGCCAGTCGCTGCTCGGCCGGGTGTAGACGAGGCGCAGGCAGGCCGGCTCGGACGCCTTGTCGACCCCGAAGCGCGCCCTGCACGCGGCCAGCGAGGGCGCAGGCTCCGCCGTGTCCGTCTGCGCGCCGGACTGCGCCACGGTGTGGCCCGGCCATGCGAGCAGGCAGGCCAGCACGGCCACGACCCCGGACCGCGCAGTACGCGGTCCGTGGTGTGCACGCATCGGCAATCGCGAACGCATCAGAACCGGTAGCCGACCTCGAGCCAGTAGCTGCGGCCGGGTTCGTAGTAGACGCCGGTGGCTGTGGTGCCGACGATCCGGTTCATGCGGTTGAGCACGTTGGTCGCCTCCACCCTGACGTAGGCATCGATCCCGGGCAGCGGCAGGTCGTACTCGACCGTCGAATCCCAGGTCCAACTGCGCGGATAGTCGACATCGTCGTAGACGTCGACGTAGGTGCCGTCGATCTCGGTTTCGTCGACGACGCCGATGTCGCGGTAGCCCGCCCGGTAGCGCAGGAAGTTGCTCCAGGACAGCCCCAGCGCCTCGAAGCGGGTCTGCGTGGAGAGGCGTGCGGTCCACGGACGGCTGAAGTTCGTCGCCGGGATGTCGTACTTGGAGATCACGTCGCCCTTGTAGACGATCAGCTCGTTGAACGTGTCCTCGTTCCAGGCGGTGTCGTAGTCGTTGAAGTTGCGACGGATGTCGCTGTGGTCGAACGCGAACGTGAATCCGGTGCGGGTGCCGAACGCATTCAAGTGTGCGGTCGGGGTTACGGTCAGCGAGTAGAGGCCGCTCTCGCTACGCCCGTTGTTGTTGTACTCGTAGACGTTCGTCTGGTAGTAGCCCGAGGTGTCGCCGCTGCGTACGCTCTGGCGCAGCACCTGCCTGCGGCTGTCGCGGTCCACGTACTTGAGGTTGACGTCGAAGCCGGCGAACTGCTGGCGGACGCCGAGCGTCCACTCGTCGGTGTAGGGGATGTCCAGATCGGAGACGCGGTTGTTGGTGGTCTGGACCGTGCCGGGGACGTCGTCCCACAGCTGTGACGCGCTGGTCCGGGTCTTCTCGGTCGCGAGCTTGCCGCGCGCTTCCCGCATGAGGTAGGTGAAGAAGTTGCGGCCGTAGTAGCGGTTCGCGCCGCCGGTCACCACCGTGCTGCCGTCGCCCGACACGTCCCACGACGCGGACAGGCGGGGTGCGAGGGATGGGCGGCTCCAGATGCTGTCGTCGTCGAAGCGCAGGCCCGGACGGATGCTCCAGTTGCCGATGCCGATGTCGTCCTGCACCCAGGCGTTCCACTCGTCGCCTTCGACGTCCACGCTCCCGGCGCGATAGACGATCGCGCGTGCGAGAAACTGACCTCGGCCGTTGACGACCTGGGCGCGCGTGCCGATGACGGGGGACAGTGAGCAGGTATCCGTGTCGATGGTGCCGTCGGACAGTGTGCAGCTGGTGGTGGCGGTGGGTGTGTAGTAGTAGGCATGGGCATTCGGGCGTTCGTAGAACGCGTCGCGCCGCTGATAGCCGAAGCCACCGCTGAGCGCGTGCTCGGTCGCGCCGACGGTGAACCGGTCGCGTGTCGCCCTGAAACTGTAGGCGATCTTGCGGTCGTGCTGGTTGATGCTGCCGCCGCTGCCCTCGCTATTGGCGTTCGCCGAGTTCCAGTTCTTGTCTTCGGAACGTGCCCAGGATTTCCAGTAGTCCACCGGCGTATCGCGCGAACTCTCCACGTCGCTGTAGCTCAGGGTGTTGCCAAAACGCCAGGCGCCGCGTTCGAAGTCCGCGCGGAACGACATCACAGGCCCGCCAGACTTCAGGTCCATCCAGGAGTCCTTCTGGTTGACGATGAAGTAGCGCTCGTCGGTCGGCGCATGCTGCAGCGAAACCCCGAGCGACACACCGTCGTCATTCGCCCAGTCCATGTTGAGCGAGATCGCGGTGTTCTTGCGCGTCTGGTCCTTGATGTTGGCGTCGATGGTGCTGTCAGTCGTGTTGTAGCCCTTCAGGGGGATCGTCGATCGGGTCTGGGTGATCGTGCCGATGATGCCCAGGCCCTGTTCCGTCCGCCCCTCCAGTCGCAGTCCGAACTTCTGCTTGTCGTAGTTCGGCTGCCGGAGATAGGTCGAGGATTCGGCGAATGCCGTCTCATTGCCCTCGGCGATCAGGATCTCGTCCCAGGCCGAGCGGGCGATGCGGAACCAGGCCTTGCCGGAGAACGCATCGCGCGCTCGCCGTGTGCGTGCATCGACGACGCCGCCGGTGAACCCGCCGAAACTGGCCGGCACGTTGCTGTCGTAGACATCCACGCCTTCCAGAAGCTCGGTGTCCAGTGCAATGCCCTGGCTGGTGCCGGGCACGTCGAAGAAGCTGGTGACCAACACGCTGCTCGAATCATAGATGTTGTTCGCAGGGTCGATGTCGTTGTTGAAGCTGGCGCCATCGACGAGGAAAAGATTCTGGTAGTACGGCGCGCCGTTGATGCTGATGTCGGCCGGACGGATTTCGCCACCGTTTCGCGCGGTGCGTGCTGTGTCGGAAAACTGCACCGCCGGATTGATCCGCAGCAGCGTGGCCAGGTCGCCGTCGGCAGTGTTGGTCTGACGGATGTAGTCCTCGCCCAGCGACATGCCCTCCTGGTAGCGGAACACCGGACCGCCCTGTACGCGGAGCGGTCCGAAGCGCAATGCGCCGGCAGCCTGCGCCGTATCGGCACTCGAAGGGGCGGGTGCCGGCGCTTCGGCATCCTGCTGCTGCGCGGCGGGGTCGGGGGTCTGGGCCACGACCTGCACGGACATGGCGGCGAGGGCCAGCGAAATGGCCAGGGTGAGGCGATGCATGCGGGGATTCCTGTCAGCAAGAAGAGGCGGGCATTGCGCCCGTGGCTGGCAAGAAAACCTGGAATGGCTCGGAGCTGGCGGCGCGGATGATCGCGCCGGTTCACCAGCAGGTCAAGCGATCATGTACGTCGTGGCGTGTCGAACATTGCGGCGTCGACTTATTGCGTCACGTCGACCCACACCAGTCGATGATCGGTGCCGTCGACGATGTCGGCATGCGCCGCGTCGCTGCGCGGCCAGAACACGCCGTTGCCGACGGGGGCGTGGCCCACCGACGGCAGCGCATAGTCGAGGCGCAGGTTGCCCACGCGCGGTCCGAAGCTGCCGGTGTCGTGCGCGGCCGAGCCGCGATGCTCGGCGTTCGCGCCGCCGTCGGCATCGGCGGCCTCGATCGCGCCTTCGCTGCGCGGCGTGGCCATGCGCAGCACGCGCGGATGTTCGAGCAGCTCGACGATCGCGGTGTGGTCGCCGGCGCCGTCGACGGGGTCGTTGTTGAGATCGCCGAGGATCACGAAGCGCGCATCGGGTTCGAGCCCACCGCAACGGCCGGCGTCGTCGCACAGCCACTCGTGCGTGCCCGGCGACAGGTACTCGGTCCAGAAGCGGATCTCGTCGTGATTGCGCGCGACGTTGCGCTTTTCCGGCCCGTCGAACGCGGGCGGTGTGGGATGCGAGGCCAGCACGTGGATCACGCCCCCGGGCGCGCGTACCTGCACGTCCCAGTGCGACTTCGACGACAGCCGCAGTTGCGACCACGTGGTATCGGCATGGAACGGACGGCCATCGGGATGACGCGGGCGCCGCGCGTCGGGCATCGCGTTCCACTCCAGCAACTGGAACGTGCGCGCAGTGGCGGCATCGATCGGATACCGCGACAGCAGCAGCATGCCGTACTGGCCGGGATGCAGGCCGTAGCCCCAGGCATCGTTGCCGCGTTCGCGGCCATCGCCGCCGATGGTGCCGTTGTCGTCGAGATCCAGACCGCTCTGTACGCCGGTGTTCACCGGTGCGAGATAGCGGTACGGATAGCGCAGCGGCGCGCCGCCGCCGGGCTGGGCGCGTTCGAGCCAGCGCTGCTGGAACAGTTCGGCGGCGCTGCCGTCGGCGACGTAGTCGAACTCGTTGAGCAGCACGATGTCGGGACGCAACTGCTGCAGCACCGCGGCGACCTTGCGCGCGCCTGCGTCATCGCCTTGCAGGCGCTCGAGCAGGCCGCCGGCTTCGTCGCTGTTGAGCGAGGTGTTGTAGGTCGCGATGCGCAGCGTGCCGGGCGAATCTGCGCCAGCGGTGCGCGGCGCGTCGCCATGCGTGTTGACGCGCACGCAGGCGGCGAGCAGTCCGACGACTGCGCAGGCGAGCAGGACGATCAGCCACGTGCGGCTCATGGCGCGGCGTCCGTCAACGGGCGCCACTGGCGGCCATCGAAGCCTTCGAGCGGCTGGAAATTGCGTTTGTAAGCCATCTTGCGGTGTCCATCGATCCAGTAGCCGAGATAGAGATAGCGCCGGCGGTCGCGCTGCGCCCAGGCGATCTGTCGCAGGATCGCCAGTGTGCCGAGCCCGCGTGACACGAAGTCGGGGTCGTAGAAAGTGTAGACGGCCGACAGCGCGTCCTCGGCCAGATCGGTCACCGCGACCGCGACCAGTTGCCCGTGCAGGCGCAGTTCCAGCAGCCGGCCTTCGTTCCAGCTGCCGATCAGGAACTGGTCGAATTCGTGCGCGCCGTGGTCGTCCATGCCACCGGCCGGATGGCGCGACACCAGATACTTCCGGTACAGCGCGAGCCGTTCGTCGTCGCGTTCTGCCGGCACCACGCGTGCGTCGATGTCCGCGTTGCGCGCGAGCGTGCGGCGCTGGCTGCGGTTGGGCACGAAGGCATCGACGGGAATGCGCACCGCGGTGCACGCGCGGCAGTCGCCGCAATGCGGGCGATAGACGATGTCGCCGGAACGTCGGAAGCCCCAGCGCAACGCCTGCGGATAGACGCTGCCCAGGCGCGGATCGCGCGGATCGAGCACCAGGTCGCGCGCTTCGCGGTCGGGCCAGTATCCGCAGGCATGCGGCGCGGTGTGGAACAGGCGCAGCTCGCCTGTGCCGGCATCGGGTTCTGGGGCAGGGCGCAACGGGTTCTGCATGCCGGCAGGATACGCACCGGCGTCGCAGGCGGCGCGACCGGTTCGCCGACCGCGGGCTGAACCGGGCGGGCGGTCGGTCAACGCCGCGCGCGGTGCGGGCGTTGACCCCTGCACAGCGGCACGGTGCCGCGGCAACGGGAACACACCCATGAAGACGAGGCTCATCACCACCGCGCTGCTGGCGGCGCTGTCCATCACCACGATCGGCGCGGCCGCCGCGCAGGCGCCGGTCGCAGGCGCGCAGGCGGCCAAGCCCGATGGCGAACGTCATCGCGGCCATGGCACGCGCGGTCACGGCGGCGACCGTGTCGACGCGCTCGCGCGACTCGACACCGACAACGACGGCCGCATCAGCCGGGCCGAAGCGCAGGCAGGTCAGCAGGCCCGGCAGGCACGCCTGGATGCGCATCGCACCGAACGCGCCGCGCGGGGTGAAGGCCCGCGTGCCGAGGGCCCGCGCCGTGAAGGCGCACGCAGCTCCGATGCGGGTGGCGAGCGTCCGCAGCGTGGCCCGGGCGGCCCGCGTTCGCACAAGGGTGGTGGTTTCGATCTGGTCGCGGACTTCGATGCGATCGACACCAGCCGCGACGGCTATCTCACCCGCAGCGAGCTGCGTACCTGGCACACCGCGAAGTCCGCCGAGCGCCGCGCCGAGGGCGAGCGCCGTTTCGATGCGAAGTTCCGCGAGGCCGACCTCAACAACGACGGCAAGCTGAGCCGCGTCGAGGTGTCGGAGAAGATGCCGCGTCTGGCCGAGCGCTTCGCCTGGCTCGACGAGGATCGCGACGGCTTCCTGAGCCGCGAGGAACTGCAACCGGCACGCCCGCAGCGCTGAGTCGCGGGCGTCATGTCCCCGGAAAGGCCGCGCGTTGCGCGGCCTTTTCGTTCGTGCGGCGCGGGTGCGGACATCATCCGGCTGGAGCAGCAGGCAATCGGCCGGGGTGTCGTGCGGTTACGCCGGCGCCATCTTCAACCACATCACGAACAGCATGACGCCGACGCCGAGGTTGGAAATGATGAAGCCGCTCGGCCCGAACATCAGTCGATAGCCGAGCGCGCGACGTGCCGCGCCTTTCGGATCGCGCGCCGCATCGCGTGCGAGCAACGGATTCATCACCCGCGGCAGGCTGACCAGCACCGGATAGTTGTAGAGCGAAAGCAGAAGCAGGGCCGATACCAACAGCCAGGTCGGCGAGCCCTCGTTCGCGCCCACGACGAAGCCGGCGCCGAACATGAGCAGCACACCGACCAGCGCACCCCAGACGAACCAGCGGTCGTAGAGCTTGAGGATCGCGCGCCGCTCTTCATCGGTGTCGGCATAGCGGGCGACCATCTTCCGGCACAGCCACGTGGTCAGGCCGCCGAACACGAGTCCGGCACCGGCGGCGCCGAATGCGCCCGCGCCGCTCCACGCGGCCTTGCCGACCATGCCGGCGCCCAATACACCGCCTGCAGTGCCCGCCAGCGTGCCCGCGGCGGCAGGCTTCGCGAATGCCGCCAGCCCCGCGGTCACCAGCAGCGTGAACGCCGTGCCCGGCGCCGAGCTCGTCGCGAATTCCTGGAAGCGCGCCATCAGATCCTCGCGCAGGCTGCGGCGTGCGCGCGACAGGCGCTTGCGCACGGCGGCATCGGACAGGCCGAGCAGGGCGGCGACCTGCTTCGAATTGCCGCCCTCGCGGTAGTACAGCAGCAGCACTTCGCGGCTGTCGTCGGGCAGGTCGGAAATCAGGTTCGCGGCGACGCGGCCGGTCTCGTCGTCGATGATCTGCTGCATCGGACAGGCGTCGGGATCGGCGGCCTGGGCGATGGCGATGTCGGCGGCCTCGCCGGCCACCATGCGTTCGCGGCGCGCGCGCAGGTAGTCGCGGGCGAGGTTGCGGGTGATCTGCCGCAGCCACGGCAGGAAGCTCGTCGTGTTCTGCAGCCTGCCCAGCTGCTGCCAGGCCTTGAGATAGGCCTCCTGCGCGATGTCCTGGCTGGCCTGCACGTCGCGGGTGATCGCCAGCGCGATCGCGGTGGTCGCGTTCTGGCTCATCTGCACGATGCGGCCGTACGCGGCCTGGTCGCCGCCACGCGCGGCGGGCAGTTCCAGGTGGATCCGGGCTTCGAGGCCGAGGTCGGCGGCAATGGTGTTCATGGCGATCCTTGCAGGTCGGGTCGCTTTCAAGGACGCGACCCGGGCGCTGGATGTGACCGGCGCCCTCATGATGCCTGCTCGATCGCCCGGCTGCGATCAGTTGGCCGCGTCGAACTGCCAGTCGCGTCCGTCGCGGCGGACATCCAGCGTGCGCGTGACCAGGCCCTGCGCGGCGTCGCTGCCACCGCTCACCAGATCCACCGTGCCCTGGCCGGAGCCGTCGGTGCGGTAGTTGGTGACCTCCAGCGATGCGGCCTGTCCGTCACCGCCGATGCAGGTCGAGGACGGGCGCACGTCGGGATAGCCGGCCTCGAGTTCGGCCAGCAGCGGCGCGGCCGGGGCATCGCCGTCGATCGCGACGCACACCGGGCCCGCCTGCGAGGCCAGCGCATCGGCCAGTACGGCCGTCGCGAGCGCGCGTGGCACCGGTGCGCGGTATTCGCTGGCGTCGACGGTCGGCGGCACCATGTCCAGCACAGGCTCGGGCGCTGCGGCGACGGGCGTCTCGGCAGGCGCGTCGGTCGAAGGCCGGTTCCACCACGACAGCGCGATCACCAGCACCGCACCGCCGATCAAGGTGTAGCGCACCTTGGATGCACGCGTCATGCCCCTGCGCGGCGCTTCGGCAGCCGGCGCGAACACCACGTCGGCCTGTTGCAGGTAGCTGCGCGCCGAGGGCTGGCTCTGCAGCAGTCCGGCCTCGCGCAGCAGTTCGCGTGCCCGCGGCTGTTCGTCGGAGCGGGTGACCCACACGGCCGGCCTGGGGCCGCCGGCATCCTCGCGATAAGTGAAATTGCTGCGGCGGTTGCCCTTGTAGGAGCGGCCGTTGAGGATCTGCACCTCGATACCGGCCTCGCGCAGCAGGGCGGCGACGCGTTCGACATTCTCGAGCCGTGGACTGGAGAAGACCTGGCGCATCTCAGCCCGCCTTCGGCGCGGCGGCGTCGCCCGGCAGCACGCGGATCATGCCTTCCTGCGCGGTGCTGGCGACCAGCCGTCCGGTGCGGTCGAAGATCTGCCCGCGCGCGAGTCCACGCGCGCCCTGCGCGCTGGGGCTGTCGAGCGAGTACAGCAGCCAGTCGTCGACGCGGAACGGGCGGTGGAACCACAGCGCGTGATCGAGCGAGGCCATCTGCACGTTCGGCTGGTAGTAGCTGATGCCGTGCGGGAACGTCGCCGTGCCCAGCAGCTGGAAATCGGACGCGTAGGCCAGCAGCGCGCGGTGCAGCGCGGGCGCATCGCCGACCGGCCCGGTCAGGCGGAACCACATCTGCTGGAACGGCGGGCGCTTGGGTGGATGCAGTTCGTCGCGCGGGTACACATGGCGGAATTCGAACGGCCCGCTGCGGTCGAGCCAGCGCTGCACCTTCACCGGCAGCCTGGCCACCACTTCGGCCGGCAGCGGATCCTGCGGCGCGATGTCCTCGGGCGCCGGCACTTCCGGCATCGTCAACTGATGCTCGGCGCCGGCTTCCTCTTCCTGGAACGAGGCCGCGCAGAAGAAGATCACCTTGCCGTGCTGGATCGCGGTCACGCGGCGCACCGAGAAGCTGCCGCCGTCGCGGGTGCGGTCGACGTCGTAGACGATCGGCGCATCCACATCGCCGGCGCGCAGGAAATACGCATGCAGCGAATGCGCCGGGCGCGGGCTGGTCATCGTGGCCTGCGCGGCCGACAGCGCCTGGCCCAGCACCTGGCCACCGAACACGTACTTGGTGCCGATGTCGCGGCTCTGGCCGCGGAACAGGTTGTCTTCGAGGCGCTCGAGGCTGAGCAGGTCGATCAGTTCGGAAACGGGCGGGGTCATCGCGGGAGCCGTGCACGGTGGGGCGGCAGCGCGGGACGCGTGCCGGCCGGCGATTATAGGTGGGGTGCGGCCCGCGCCCTGACGCGGGCGTTCAGACGCCGACGCGGGTCAGCGGCACGCGGGCCAGCACGTCCGCCCACGGGAACATCGGGCCGGGATCGCGCTTGCGGGCCACGGTCAGGGCGGGATCGTCGCTGGCGGCCACGCGGTCGGTGTCCAGATCCTCGTGCCCGGCGATCTCGCGCAGCGCGGGCAGCGTCGCGCGCAGATGCGCGAGCAACGCAACGAGTGCTTCGATCTGCGCCGGCGTGTAGGCCTCGTCCATCGCCTGGTGGCGGCTGTCGTACCAGTCCGGGAAGCGTCCGGTGTTGACCAGTTCGATACCGACCGACTGCGCGTTGTGGCCGCGCACGTGATGGGCGACGCGCGTCGCCGGCACGTATTCGACGATGGCGCCGTCGCGGTCGATGTACCAGTGGCCGCTAGCGCCGGCGCCGCTGTCGTAGAGCACGCGCTCGCCGTAGACGCGCGCCGTGGCGAGGTCAGGGAGTTCGGTGCAGTGGATGACGACCAGGGTGATGTCGGACGCCGCGCGCGGCGCCAGCAGGTCCACGTAGGGCAGCGGTTGCAGTGCGATCCGGAGCGCGGACGTGGGGTCGGACATGGCCCGGATGCTAGCATTCGCGCATGAGAAATCCGCCGCCAGACTCCGACCTGCACGCCCTGATGACGCAGTTTCCGCGCGTCGGCCGGGTCGACTGGATCGGCCTGCGGCCGGCCCGCGACGTGCCGATCCACGCCGTCGACAGCGCGGTCGCGGTCACCGGCGTCGGCCTCGAAGGCGACCGCTACACCGGCGGCAGCGGCAAGCGCGGCGTGACCCTGATCCAGGCCGAGCATCTGCCGGCGATCGCCGCGCTCAGCGGCCACGCCGAAGTCACCCCGGTGACGCTGCGCCGCAACCTCGTGGTCTCGGGCATTCCGCTGATCGCGCTCAAGGGGCGGCGCTTCCGCGTCGGCGACGTGGTGCTCGAAGGCACCGCGCCCTGCGATCCGTGTTCGAAGATGGAAGCGGCGCTCGGTCCCGGCGGCTACAACGCGATCCGCGGCATGGGTGGTCTGTGCGCGCGCGTGATCACCGGCGGCGCGTTGAAGATCGGTGACGCGGTCGAGTGGGTGGACGCATGAGCGCGCGCGGCCACTGCATCCTCTCGCATGGGTTCGAAAGCGGCCCTGACGCGACCAAGGTCACTGCGCTCGCCGAGGCCGCGGAGCGCCTCGGCTGGCGCCACGAGCGTCCGGACTACACCGATCTCGACGGCAAGCGCGACGTCAGCCCGCTCGGCGATGTCGCCGCGCGCATCGAACGCCTGCTGCGGCTGACCCTCGATGCCGCCGCGCGCGGACCGGTGGTGCTGGCCGGTTCCAGCCTCGGTGCCTGGATCGCGGGACATGTCTCGCTGCAGGTGCCGGTTGCCGGCCTGTTCCTGATGGCGCCGCCGGTGCGCCTCGACGCCGCGCATCCGCTGCAGGCCGCCGAAGTGCCGTTGTCAGTCGTGCATGGCTGGGACGACGAGCTGATTCCCGCCGCCGATGTCGTCGGCTGGACCTGCGCCCGCCGCGGCCGGCTGCTGCTGGTCGACGACAATCATCGCCTGACCGCGCATGTGGATGCGTCGGCGGATGCATTCACGGCGTTGCTGCGGTCGCTTTGAACGGCGGATCGCGAGTGTCAGCGTCCACTTCTTCCAGAATTCCTTTCGTCATTCCCGCGTAGGCGGGAATCCAGTGCCTTGATCGGCACACATCGCTCGGCCAGCACCTCAAGACACTGGATTCCCGCCCGCGCGGGAATGACGGAGTCGACACGTCGGCCCTCAAACGTACGACCCAGGTCCCATGAAATTTTTCGCCAGCTGCCCCAAGGGCCTCGAATACCTGCTCGTCGACGAGCTGCTCGCACTCGGCTGCGTGCACGCCACGGCGACAACCGCCGGCGCCAATGTCGAAGGCACGCTGCATGACGCGCAGCGCGCGGTGCTGTGGTCGCGCCTGGCCAGCCGCGTGCTGTGGCCGATCGCCGACTACGCCTGCGAGGACGAGGACGCGCTGTACGCCGGCGCGCGCGCGGTCGACTGGACCGCGCATCTCGACGCGACGATGACGCTCGCCATCGATCCGCACGTCTCCGGCAGCGCGATCACCCATGCGCGCTACGCCGCGCAGCGGGTCAAGGACGCGATCGTCGACGGCTTGCGAGCAGCGACCGGCGCGCGTCCGGATGTCGATGTCGAATCGCCGGATCTGCGCCTGAGCCTGGTCGTGCGCAAGGGCCGCGCGATCCTGTCGGTGGATCTCGGCGGCGGCCCGCTGCATCGCCGCGGCTGGCGCCGCGCGCAGGGCGAGGCGCCGCTGAAGGAGAACCTCGCGGCCGCGGTGCTGATGCGCGGCGGCTGGCCGGCGCTGTACGCCGAGGGCGGCGCGCTGCTCGACCCGATGTGCGGCAGCGGCACGCTGCTGATCGAAGGCGCGCTGATGGCCGCCGATGTCGCGCCCGGCCTGGCGCGCGATGGCGGCGCGGCCACGGCGGGCCGTGCGCCCAGCCGTTGGCGCGGATTCGACGTCGCCTACTGGCAGACGCTGTGCGAAGACGCGCTGGCGCGCGAACGCAGTGGCCGCGAGCGATTGCGCGCGGTGTTCTTCGGCCGCGACCTCGATCCGCACGCGATCCACGCCGCGCGCGAGAACGCGACCGCGGCCGGTCTGCGCGATGCGATCGACTGGCACATCGGCGACATCGCTACGCTGCAGGCACCGGTGCCGCCGGCGTCGCAGGGACATGCTTTTTCAGAGCCGGCTGCGCTGGCCGAATCGGTAAAGCGCGGCCTCGTGGTCTGCAATCCACCCTACGACGCGCGCCTCGCCGCCGACCCCGCGCTGTACCGCACGCTCGGCAACGCGCTGGGACGCGCGGTGCCCGAATGGCGCGCGAGCCTGCTGTGCGGCGATCCCGAACTCGCACACGCCACCGGCCTGCGTGCGAAGAAGAAGTACCAGGTGTTCAACGGCGCCATCGAGTGCAGCCTGATCGTCTGCGATCCGGTGCGGCCGCCGCAGCGCGCCGTCAGCGAGACGCCGGAAGAACTGGGCGAAGGCGCGACGATGGTCGCCAATCGCCTGCGCAAGAACCTGCGCAGGTTCAAGACCTGGCGCGAGCGCGAGGGCGTGACCTGCTACCGCGTCTACGATGCCGATCTGCCCGAATACGCCGCCGCGATCGACGTCTACATCCAGTCAGAAGCGGACGTGGGCGCCGAAGGCACGCTACTGTGGCTGCACATCCAGGAATACGCCGCCCCGGCCGAGATTCCCGAAGCCGTGACCCGTCGCCGTTTCGGCGATGTCCTCGCCGCCGCGCGCGACGTGTTCCGTATCCCGCGCGAGCGCATCGCGGTGAAGACGCGTTCGAAGGGCAAGGGCGGCAGCAAGTACGGCCGCTTCGACGCGCGCCACGAGTTCCTGCTCGTCGACGAGGGGCGCGTGCACTTGCGCGTGAACCTGTTCGACTATCTCGACACCGGCCTGTTCCTCGATCACCGCCCGATGCGCCTGCGCATCGCCGACGAAGCCGCCGACACGCGCTTCCTCAACCTGTTCGGTTACACCGGCGCGGCGACCGTGCACGCGGCCGGCGGCGGCGCGCGTACCACGACCACCGTCGACCTGTCGGGGACCTACCTGCAATGGTGCGCCGACAACCTCGCCGCGAACGGCTACGGTGGTGCGAGGCACCGGCTGGTGCAGGCCGATGCCCTGCAGTGGCTGGAGGCCGAAACGGCGCAGTTCGATCTGATCTTCTGCGACCCGCCGACGTTCTCGAACTCCGCGCGCGCCAAGGACTTCGACATTCAGCGCGAACACGTGCGCCTGCTCGAAGCCGCGGTCGCGCGTCTCGCCCCCGGCGGCGTGCTGTATTTCTCCAACAACTTCCGCCGCTTCAAGCTCGACACCGAAGCCGTCGCCGCATTCGCGCACTGCGAGGACATCAGCCCCGCGACGATCCCCCCGGACTTCGAACGCAACCCGCGCATCCATCGCGCCTGGCGGATCACCGCGCGCTGAGCTGAGACCCGATGGGGTGAACGGCTGGACTGGATGGGCAGGTCGCCGCTTCGCATCCCGCAGGCCAGGCCCGGCGGATGTGGCCACGGCCCGCGCATTTATTGTGGGAGCGCGCTCGCGCGCGAAAGGCTTCACCGGAAATCCGCCACCGCGCCCAAGCGCGCCCACACGTACCGCTGCGTCCCGCAGAAACCTCCGTTCCACCCACGCGCGTGGCATCCGGCCATCATGCCCGCATCGTGTCTGCAGACCCGACAGGAGCCGCCGATGACCGCCACCACCGATGTTGCCCGCATCGTCCGCCAGGTGCGCGGCATGCCCGCCAGCGACGGCGCCGGCGTGAAGCTCACCCGCGTGATCGGCAGCCCGCAGCTGCCCGATCTCGATCCGTTCCTGATGCTCGACGAGTTCGGTACCGACAAGCCTGAGGATTACCTCGCCGGCTTCCCCGAGCATCCGCACCGCGGCTTCGAAACCGTCACCTACATGCTCGACGGCCGGATGCGCCACAAGGACAACCACGGCAACGAGGGCCTGCTGGTGCCGGGCAGCGTGCAGTGGATGACCGCCGGGCGCGGCCTCGTGCATTCGGAAATGCCCGAGCAGGAAGCCGGCCGCATGCGCGGTTTCCAGCTGTGGGTGAATCTGCCGGCGAAGGACAAGATGACCGCGCCGAAGTACCAGGAATTCGCGCCCGAGCGCATTCCGGTCGTGCAGGCGGGTGAGGGTGTGTCGGTGAAGGTGATCGCGGGCATCGTCGACGGCGTCGCCGGACCGATCGCGCAGCCTGCCACCGATCCGCTCTATCTCGACATCGCGCTCGCACCCGGTGCGACATGGCGCTACGCGCTGCCCGAAGGCCACAACGCATTCGCCTATGCCTTCGAGGGCGATGCCCGCGTGGGCGCGGGCGCCGACGCACGACCGCTGTCGGCGCAGGAATTGGCCGTGCTCAGTGGCGGCGCGCAGTTGATCCTGCAAGCCGGAGATGCGGGCGCGCGATTGATCCTCGTCGCAGGCCGTCCACTGCGCGAACCGGTCGCCCGGCACGGGCCCTTCGTCATGAACACCCGCCAAGAGTTGATGCAGGCATTCGTGGACTATGAGCAAGGGCGGTTCTAGGGATGCTCTGGACAAGTCCACGCTTGCTCGTCATTACCCGCGAAAGCGGAAGCGCTTTTCAACAGCCGAATGGCTGGTCAATCCATGGACTTTGATTTCAATGGGTTCACGTCCATGGATCCCCGCTTTCGCGGGGCTGACGGACTTGTCCAGAGGATTCCCGGTTCCACGGCTCTCGCGCGGATAAATGCGCGCGAGAGAGAGACCCATCAGCGCCATGACCGTCATCCCGGCGAACGCCGGTTTCGACGGACGCATGTCCGGTCATCCAGCGACTCTCGCGCCCGTGCGGCTCCAATCGGGTCAGCGGTGTGGGACGACAATTCGCGTCAGCCTCTTCAAGGCACTGGATGTTGACGCGCATTCCCGGCGTTGACGGAGCTCGAATCCTACTTGCTGCCCAGCCGCACATCCGAAAAATGCAGCGCTTCTGCATCGCGCAGCGAACGCGCCAGCGCCGCCTCGTCACCTGCGCGCACGATGATGTGTGCGTAGTCGCCCGACGGCAGTTCCAGCAGCGTCTCGCGCACCATCGTGCCGGCCAGCAGTTCGTTGTGCGGTGCGTGCCACCAGGTGCGCGTGCCGTCGATGGTGACGCGCTCGCCCACGCGATCGTTGCGGCGTGGCTTGAAGGGCGCATTGCGTCCCACGGTCACCGCGAAGGCCTGCTCGCCGTTCGTGATGTCCATCGCACGGCAGAACACGAAGTCGGGCCCGGGCTGCACGTCCCAGCGCACGGCAGCATCGGGTGGCAGTCGCGGGCATTCGGTGGCGGTCTGTGCCTGCGCCGTGCCGGCACAGAGCAGCGCACCCAACAGCGCGAGCGGTCGGATCGAGAGCATCGTGTTTGGTCCCCTGTGACACAGCCTTCGACGATACGCCTGCATCCGTGCTGCGGCGCGGCAGGGATTGTGATAATCGTCACCGTTCAGGAAGCGGAATGAACTCCGGATCGCCCGGAATGGTGCCGAATCGGCCCGCGCGCCAGTCGTCCTTGGCCTGCTCGATGCGGTCCTTCGAAGACGAGACGAAGTTCCACCACAGGTGACGCGGCCCATCGAGCGGTTCGCCGCCGAACAGCATCGCCTTGAGTCGCGTTTTCGCGCGCAATCTCGCGACCGCGCCCGCATCCAGTACGGCGAGGTGGCGCGGCGGAATGTCGGCGCCGTCGAGCTGCGCCTCGCCTTCGAGCACGTAGAGCGCGCGCTCGGCATGCGAGGGCGGAATCGGGAGCTCGGCGTCCGGCTCGAGATCCAGCGCCACGTTGAGCGTGTCGGCGAACACGCGTACCGGCGACTCCTCGCCGAAGCCGCGACCGGCGATCACCCGCACCCAAGCGCCAGCGCGGCGGAACTGCGGCAGCGTCGCCGCGGCATGGTGGTGGAACTCGGGCGCGGTTTCTTCATGCGCCTTGGGCAATGCCACCCAGGTCTGCATGCCGTGCAATGGGTGCTCGCCCTCGCGCAAGGATTGCGGCGTGCGCTCGGCGTGGGCGATGCCGCGGCCGGCGGTCATCCAGTTCACGTCGCCCGCCGTGATGTCCTGCGAGCAGCCGAGCGTATCGGCGTGGTGGATCGTGCCCGACCACAGGAAGGTCACCGTCGCCAGCCCGATATGCGGATGCGGACGCACATCGATACCGGCGCCCTTTTCGAAGACCGCCGGTCCCATGTGATCCACGAACACGAACGGTCCCACGCTGCGCGCCTGCAGCGTCGGCACCGCCCGGCGCACTTCGAAACCACCGAGGTCGTGGCTACGCGGCGCGATCAACAGGGTCATGGCGGCTCCGGCGGCGGCGAGGGCAGGTGTCAGCATGCCAGCGCCGGGCTCCCTTCTGCCTTTGATCGGCGGAACGATCCGTCGCGCGGCACGAAGCCCTGGCGCATCGAGAGGGGGCAAGACATGCCGGTTCGAGGGCGCATCGAAGCATGCGCACTGCGCGGACCTATGCGTCGCTCATCAGTCCCGCCCGCCACGCCGAGCGCTTGGCCTCGAAATCCATCGCGGCATGCGCGGGGCTCGTCGAAGGCAGGCGCCGCAGGTCGGGCGCCGGATCGGGCAAGGGCGATACATGCCGCCGGAACAGCGTTTCGGCCGCCGCGCCGTTGAAGCGGATCCGTGTGATGCCCCGATATTGCGCGAGCAAGCCGGCGATATCGTTCGGCACCACGCTTCCCGCCTCGATGCGCGCATCGAGACTGCCGGGTCGCACGCATTCGGCCGCCACGTCCCACAACGCGACACCGTGCGCCTGGAGTCGTGCAAGCCGGTCTGCATAGGGCAATGCCGGATCGAAGCCGAACAGCGCACCGACGATGGGCCAGAACAGGTTCCGCGGATGTGCGTAATAGCGCCCGGCATCGAGTGACACGACGCCCGGCATGCTGCCCAGGACAAGCACGCGTGCGCGTGCATCGACGACCGGCGCGAAGCTGTGGACGGGCGGTGCGTTCATCCGCGAGCGATGGTCAATCGACCCGTCGCCAGGGCGAACGCCATGCAGTTGCGCCCCTGTGATCGGCATTCATGGTACTGGCCCGGACTGAAAGGCGGCCACGCTAGCGCGGCGGTCGTGAACTCCCGGCGATGCGTCATCGCCAGGCGTCGAGTGTCTTGCACGCGGGCAGGTGCTGCGAACCCGGCTTCAGAACAGTGGTGGGCCGTGCCATGGAATGGCATCGGCTGTATGCATGCTCAGGCAGCGCGACCGAACCCTTTGGCCTTCGATATCCATGCGTCCCTCCAGGCGGCAGGGGTATCCTTGACGCGTCCTATGCGTGTGACCTTGACGGGGCCAATGCCGCAGTACTGCAGAATCGTGCGTTTCATCTGATTGAGGCCCGCATCTCTGTAGAAAATCCGGAAATACCAAGGCGGGGTATCCATGGTCGTGATGACGTGCGCGGATTTCCCCGTGAGGTACTTGTCCCACCAGGGAGACCCTTTGCGGTACTTGAAAGCGAAGCCTGGGAGGAAGGCCCGATCAATGAATCCTTTCAGTAGCGCGGGCATGCCTCCCCACCAAGTGGGGAAAATAACGACAATGTGATCTGCGGACTTGATCGCGTTCTGAGC
Organism: Proluteimonas flavola; assembly: GCF_021191705.1. Classification (GTDB taxonomy): domain Bacteria; phylum Pseudomonadota; class Gammaproteobacteria; order Xanthomonadales; family Xanthomonadaceae; genus Luteimonas; species Luteimonas flavola. The sequence goes on along the minus strand of NZ_JAIWPU010000020.1, from coordinate 1,396 downwards.
CAGGATCAAATCCGCCTCCAGCAGTTGGATGCCTTTGTATCCTTCATGCAGGATAGGGTCGAAGTCGAGATCGCGAACGATCAGTGTGCTGACCGTATGGCCCGTTTCCTGCGCCCCTTGTGCGTACGCCTTCGCCAACGCTCCGCAGAGGCTCTGCTTCGCGGGATGGCCCTGGATGATGAGGATTCGTTTGGCCATAAGTAAAGTGGCTGGCGCTGAATCAAGCCGACTGGCGAATCCAGTCGGTTTGAATGAATCGTCAGCCGGCTCTACGCTGCTCGGTTGCCAGTCGAACCGCCAGGCCCGCAAGCACGCTGCCCATGATATACCTCTGTGTAGCCAGCCAGCGAGGGCTGCGAGCGAACCAGGCTGCCAGTCTGGCAGCAGATAGCACGATACAAAGATTGACGGCGAAGCTGACCAGGATCTGTGTGAAGCCCAACTGGATGCTTTGCGAAAAAACCGACCCACGTTCCGGCGAGACAAACTGTGGAAAGATTGCCAAATAGAAGACCGCGATTTTGGGGTTCAGAAGGTTGGTGACGAATCCCATCAGAAAAAGCTTTCGAAGCGAGTCGACAGGGAGCGCGCGAGCTTCGAACGGAGACCGCGCCCCCGGTTTGACTGCCTGCCACGCCAGATACAGGAGATAGGCCGCTCCGGCCCACTTGAGTACTTCGTATGCAAGTGGAACTGCCATGAAAAGGGCCGTCAATCCGATGGCAGCGGCAAGCATGTGCACGAGAAAACCTGCGATGACACCGAACAGCGACAGCACTCCGGACCGTTTGCCCTGGCAGATCGATCGCGAGATGAGATAAATCATGTTCGGCCCAGGCGTCAGAACCATCAGCAAGGCTGCACCTGAAAACAGAAGCAGTTCGTTCAATGGGAGCATGACTGCATTTCCTCGTGGATGGGTTCTTGAGCGGCCTGGCGTCTGGATCAAGCCAATGCGCGAAGCGGCGTCGGCTTGAACGAGTAAAAAGGAGACTTCCCACTTCAGCGGCAAGCCGCTCGGCATCGAGTGCCCATGATTGTGTTTAGAAGCAACAATCAGACGAAGGGGACGTCTCCAACGGGCACTATAGCGATGGGCGAGGACCTCGCAAAGCAAGCGTTTTCGATGTGCGTGCTGGACGGGTGCGACCGGGTCGGCACGGGCAGCACGGCACACGATGTGCAACGCCAGAGCGAACAGGTCGCAAGCGGTCAGACCGCTCCGGAGAGAACCTGACTCACAAGGTGGCGCCATCACATGACACGGTTGGCAGACTCAAGTTCCAAGTGCAACACCTCAGCGCGTAAGGTGTTGCGATGGGAAGACAGTACAGTCATCTGAGTAGTGAGGAGCGCGCGGTGCTTCAGGTCGAACGAGATCGTGGGACGAGTCTTC
>NZ_JAIWPU010000019.1 GCF_021191705.1 Proluteimonas flavola | reverse complement strand
CTATCACCTGACGGTGGAGATCGCCAGCACCTATGAATCCATGCTCCTGATCCTTCCGGCCGAGCATCTGCCGTGTGCCGACGATGATCCGCAGCGTCTGTTGCAACGGCTGTTGTTGCTGGCCACCCGCCTCAGCCCCAGACAACTGGCCACCAGCAAACGCGGGCCCAAGACCAGCCCAACCAGGGCGGGATATGTCAGCGGTTCCATCGCCAGATCCCATGTCTCTACCGGGCGCGTACTCAAGGAGGCGGCCGAAAGACGTTGAAAGGCATGGTTCTAAGCTCCGCTTGAGTTCGCCAATGGATCCCAGCATCCCGGCAAGTTTTCTAAGCCACAGCTTATATTTGTTGCAGGCGTCCCGTCCGCCGGGCACTATCTAAGCTCTTGCTTAGATTTCGAGGCGATCATGCAGGTCACACTGGAAACGCCCGGCCAGATCGGGCAGTGGGTGCGGGCGGTCCGCAAGGCGCAAGGTCTGCGGCAGGATGATCTGGCTGGCTTGATCGGCGCCAGTCATGTCTTCCTGGGCGACGTGGAACGCGGCAAGGACACCGTGCAGTGGGGGCGCCTGTTCGCGGCGCTGCGTGAGCTGGGTATCGAAGTCCGCCTGGACCTGCCGATCGAGCCGCCGCCCGCCGTCTCGCCGTGACCATGGACACGCTGCCCACCCGCCGTCTGAATGTGCTGCTGGATGATCGCCGGGTGGGCGAACTGCGCGAGCACGGCAATGTCTGGGCACTTGCCTACGATCCGCAGTGGCAGGCCACTGGCTTCGACCTCGCCCCCGGACTGCCGAGAGCGGAGGGGGAACTGGTTGACGGGGCGAGCCTTCGGCCGGTGCAGTGGTTCTTCGACAACCTGTTGCCCGAGGAAGGCGCGCGGATCCTGCTTGCCCGGGATGCAGGCCTCGATGCCGCCGACGCGTTCGGCCTGCTCGTCCGCTTCGGGCCGGAGTCTGCGGGCGCGCTGACGCTGCTTTCAGCCGGACAGACGCTCGCGGAAGGCAGACTTGTGCCGCTGACGGATGCCGCCTTGTCATCGCGCATTCGAAATCTGCCGCAGTTGCCGCTGGACCACGCCGCGCCCAAGCGCATGTCGCTGGCCGGCGCGCAGCACAAGCTGCCCGTGGTGGAGCTCGACGGCCGATTGTGGGAGCCGGTTGGGCGCGCCGCATCCAGCCATCTGCTCAAGCCCGACCACGAGCGGCGCGACGATTACCCGCACAGTGCTGCCAACGAGTGGTTCTGCATGCGACTGGCCGATGCCTGCGGCTTGCCGGTGCCGCGCGTGTCGCTGCGGCGCGTGCCCGAGCCGGTGTACCTGGTGCGGCGCTTCGACCGGATCGGGGAGGGGCTGGACGCGCGCAGGCGTCATGCGCTCGACGCGTGCCAGCTGCTGTCACTGGATCGCATCTACAAGTATTCGCAGGCCCGCGTCGAACGGCTGGTCGAACTCGTCGATCGATGCCGTCGCCCGGCGGCAACCCGTCTGGCGTTGCTGCGATGGCACTGCTTCAACCTGCTGATCGGAAACGGCGACGCCCACCTCAAGAACCTGAGCGTGCTGGTGGGGCCGGACGGCATCGAACTGGCGCCGCATTACGATCTTCTCAGTACAGCGGTCTATGCGCCGGCGGGTTGGGGCAGTGCTGAGATCGTGATCCCCACGGGAGGCGAGCAGCTACTGGCGCGTATCGGGCGCGCGCAGGTATTGGCATTCGCAGCCGCACTGGGCGTGCCGGAACGCGTGGCCAACCGCCACGTGCAGGCATTGATCGATGCGATCCCGCAGGCAGCGCAACAGCAGTTGCAGGGTGCGGAAGGCAGTTTGCTGCAGGGCGAAGCGCGCCTGCTGCGCCAGATCGTGCATGGGCCGATCGCGGAGATGGTGCGGCAGTTGCGGCAGGACTGACACGCTGGCGCGGCAGCAAAGAAGGCCTTGCGCAGCGAATTTGGAGGTCCGAACAACAATAGGGGCAGGGTCACTTTTTCCAGAGCCCATGCATCAGCAGATGTCGCTTTCGGCGTCGGAACAGCAAGCTTGCGTCAGAGAAAGAAGTTTGCATGGGGGACTTCCCACGCTCGCGTGTTGTAGATCGAATGCCCCTTGTTTTCGTCACGCCTCGAAAGTGAAATCTGCGCTAACCCATTGCAATGCAAGGATTTTAAGCGTTAGTTTCAGCGTGTTCCTGCTGCCCGACGACCATGACCGACGCCGCCCACGAGCGCTTTTCCGTGTTCTTTGCTGAGACCCGCCAAGGGCTGCTGCGCTACGTGCGCCGTCTGACCCGATCCCGGGAGGCGGCGGAAGACATCGTGCAGGAAACCTATGCCAGGACCCTCGCGCGTGGCGACCAGGTCGTGGCGTCCCAGAGCTATCTCTTCGTGACGGCCCGTCACCTGGCATGGAACTCCAGTCGCCACCACCGTACCGCCGCCACTGAAACAGTGGGAGATGTCGATGAGTTGGCCGGCATAGAGGCTGATGGCGTTTCTCCCGAGGAAGCACTGATCGCCGAGGAGGCATCGCTGCTCCTACGTCAGGCGATCGAGCGGCTGCCGGAACAGTGCAGGGCGGCGTTCGCATTGAAAGTCTTCCATGCATGTTCCTACAAGGACATCGCCGACCAGTTGGGCATTTCCACCAAGACTGTCGAGAAGCACATCGCGCGCGGCCTGCGTGAGACGCATGCCTACCTACGCCGTCGTTACCAACTGCCGGCCAAGGCTGCGGACCAGCCCCATGACTGACGTCCACCACCTCCCCAGCATCGAAGATGCCGAACGGCAGGCCAGCGACTGGATCGCACGCCTGCAGGCGGATGATGTCAGCTTCGATGATCGTGTCCGCTTCGAGGCATGGCGCAACGCGCATCCGCGGCACGCGCGTGCCTACGACGAGCTGATGGCGACGTGGCAGCAGTTCTCCGATGCGGGCCGCACCGTGCGCGCGGTCTCGTTCGGCACTGCCATGCAGGCCGCCACCCAGATGAAGCGTCGACGAGATGGTGTCATCGCCTTCGCGGCCGCGGCCGTACTGGCCGTGATAGCGCTTGGCGGGTGGTGGCAATGGCGTGCGCCGTCGACCTTCGAGACTGGTATCGGGGAGCATATCGCTGTGACCCTGCCGGACGGATCGCGCCTCGAACTCAACAGCAACAGCGCGGTCCAGGTGGCCTATAGCGACAGCACGCGACTGATCCGCCTGGAGCGGGGCGAGGCGTTCTTCACAGTTGCCCATGCACCGGAGCGTCCGTTCTGGGTCGTTACCGATCGCACCTGGGTACGCGCTGTCGGCACGGCGTTCAATGTGTACCGTCGCGAGGGCGACGTGCGCGTCACTGTCAGCCAGGGACGTGTGAAGGTGGCCGCGGCCACTGGCAGTCGCGACATGCCTTCGGACGCCGCGCTTGCGCGACTGCCAGCGTCGTTGCTGGAAGCTGGCCAGCAGGCGGATCTGCGCGGCACCACCACGCAAGTGCGGCGGTTGCCGTTGCCGGATGTGGACCGTGAAGTCGCCTGGCGCAGCGGAACGGTGTACTTCGAAAACCGCCCCCTGCACGAAGTGGTCGACGAACTGGCCCGATACACCCCGTTGCGCATCGAACTGGGTAGCGACGCGCGTGACCTGCCGGTGGGGGGCACTTTCCAGTCCAATCCGCAGGGGGCTGAGGCATTGCTCAGCATGCTGAGTGACGGTTTCGGGTTGCATGTGCGGCGCGAAGAGGGCCAGCGTGTCTACGTGGAATAGTTAATCTGAGGAAATCCAACTGGGGGAAATCGGTTGCTCGGGTGTTGTTGTCAATGCAGGCGGTCTGCGAATGCAGCCGCGGGGACATCACTCAACCGGGGAATCAGGCCGATGAAGCAAGCGCAGGCTCGCAGCACCAAAGTGAACAAGGGAATCGTCAGGACGCTCTACGCAGGTGTCATCGCCACCGGACTCTGTCTGTCTGTCTCCGCTACCGCCCAAGCGCCGCCCACCACGACTGTCGCGTTCGACATTCCCTCGCAGCCTCTGTCTGCGGCGTTGAAGACCTTCGCAGACCAGGCCGGAATGCAACTGCTGTATCGCACCGAAGCCGTGGGCAATGCCACGGCGCGGCCGGTGCAGGGTCAGATGGACAGGCGCGAGGCCTTGCGGCAACTGCTGGAAGGCACCGGGCTGGAGGTGATCTACAGCGCCGACGATGCGGCAACGATCCGGCCGACGTACTCGACCCCGTCGGGCGAAGAACAAAAAAACGTCAGGCAGGTGAAGGCGGCCGTAAGCCCTGAAGCGCTGGGGATGAGCGCCGCCGCTGTTGGAACAGCGGCGGCCAGAACCGGGTCGGCATCGACCACCATGGACACGGTCATGGTGACCGGCACACGCATCCGTGGTGGTACGACACCATCGCCAGTGATCACGATCGGCAGCGAGCGCATCCAGGAAGAAGGCTTCGCGGACCTGGGCGAGGTGATCCGCAGCGTGTCGCAGAACTTCTCCGGCGGGCAGAACCCCGGCGTGCTCAGCGGCAACCTGGCGGGCGCGGGCAACGCCAACCAGAACATGACGGGTGGATCGGCCCTCAATCTGCGCGGCCTCGGCGCCGATGCCACGCTGACGCTGCTCAACGGGCGCCGCATGGCCTATGGCGGCTACACCCAATCGGTGGACATCAGCGCGATTCCGTTGGATGCGGTGGAGCGGATCGAGATCGTCGCCGATGGCGCCTCGGCCATCTACGGCTCCGATGCGGTGGGCGGTGTGGGCAATGTGGTGCTCAAGCGTGACTACAACGGCGTGGGGGTCGGTACGCGGTTCGGCTCGGCCACGCAGGGCGGCTTGTCCACGCGCGAGTACACGGTGACCGCCGGGTCCACGTGGGCCAGCGGCGGCTTGATCGCCACGTACAAGGATGCTTCGGTTGATCCGATCTACACCGACCGGCGCGCCTATACAGAGCAGTTGGTGGACCCCTCCACGCTCTATCCCGGCAGTGATCTGCGCAGCGGCCTGCTGAGCGCGCATCAGGCTGTCGGGGACGCCGTCGAACTGCGCGTGGATGCCTTGCGCACCGAGCGCGATCAGATGCACTTGTACAACTGGGCGGGGCGGCACAGCCGGGTGACGCCCAGCACCACCTCGACGCTTGTCGCGCCCGGTATCGATGTCTGGCTGCCGAACGACTGGAGTCTGTCCCTGAGTGGTGCGTTCGGGCGTGGCACCCACGACCAGTACCGCCGGGAAACAGTGGTGGCCTCGGGCGCGGTGAGCATCATCGACCAGTGCTACTGCAACGAAAGCCGGAGTTACGAGCTTGGCGCGGAAGGTCCGGTGTTCGCGCTGCCCGCTGGGGATGCACGGGTCGCGGCCGGGGTGGGGTACCGGCGCAACACGTTCCAGAACCTCAACAATCCGACGGGCGCCGTGATCATGGAAGAGCGCGAGAGCGCGCACTTTGCGTATGCGGAGATCGATCTGCCCGTGATCGGTGAAGGGCAGGGGATGCGCGGTATCGAGCGGCTGTCGCTGACGGCTGCCGTCCGGCGCGAGGACTACAGCAGCTTCGGAGGTGTGACGACGCCGAAGCTTGGCCTCATCTATGCGCCTGGCGCCGATCTCACCCTGAAAGCGTCGTGGGGCAAGTCGTTCAAGGCGCCCACGCTGTTCGAGCGCAGCTATGCGGCCAGTGCGTACGTGGATTTCGCCAGCGCATTCGGCGGCGGGGGCGCGCCGGCCGATGCCACCGTGCTGGTGCTGAACGGGGGCAATTCGGACCTGGATCCGGAGCGGGCCCGCACCACGTCGGTCTCGTTGGCGTATCACCCGCAGACGGTCTCCGGGTTGGACGCGGAACTGACCTGGTTCCAGGTGGACTACCGGGACCGGGTGATCCAGCCACTCGCCAACCCCACGCAGGCGATGAGCGACCCGATCTACGCGCCGTTCGTGCAGCGCGATCCAAGTGCGGCTGCGCAGGCCAGTCTGATTGCCGGTGCCGATGCGTTCTACAACTTCACCGGCGCGCCCTACGACCCGGCCGGTGTGGTCGCGATCATCCACACCGAGTACGCCAACGTGGCGCAGCAGGACATCCGGGGCGTGGATCTGTCCGGCTCGTATCGGCTGGCGTTCGCATCCGGAACGTTGACGCTGCGCGGTTCGACGAGCTGGCTGGACAGCACGCAGCAGACCATCCCCGACGAGGCGCCTTTCGATCTGTCGGGCACGCTGTTCAATCCACCTAAGCTCAGCAGCCGCGTCGGTGGGGTCTGGAGCCGGGGCGGGCTGTCCGCGTCGATGTTCGGCAACTACCGAGGCGGGGTGACCAATCGGCTGGACGGGGTGAAGTCGGCATCGTTCACAACGTTGGATGCGACCGTGCGTTACGCCACAAGCGATCGCGGTGATCTGTGGGCGGGCATGGAGTTCGCCTTCTCGATCGACAACGCGCTGGACCGCGATCCGCCGCTGTATCAGGTGGCATCGCCGCTGTACGCGGCGCCCTACGACTCTACGAACTATTCGCCGATCGGCCGGTTTCTGAGCCTGGCGATCTCCAAGCGCTGGTAGCCAACTGCGACCCGCCTGCGGCCGGTCACGGAACAGTCTCGAGGGAGAGCTTGCGATGTTGAGTATTGATTGGGGGCGCCGTTGTGCCGGCGCCCTGATGGGTTTGTGCGTCCTGGCCGGTCCCGTGCATGCGGTACCGCCGAGGGCGCTGCTGGAAGTCGTGGATTTCTCGGGTGTGACCGTGTCGCCGGATGGCGCGCACGTGGCGTTCCGGACCGAGCAGGCGTCTGTGGAGCGCAACGTCTACGACACGGTCTGGTATGTGCAGGGGCTAGCCGATCCTCTACCCCGGCGGATTGCCGATGGCGGTGCGCTTCTCCACCAAACGGCGGGCAACCCATTGGAAGGACAGGTGACCTGGTCTCCCGATGGGCAATGGATCTACTACTTGGCGCAGATCGACGGTCGCGCCGATGTCTGGCGCGCGGCTGCGAACGGGGCGGGCGCCGCCGCGATCACCGAAGACGCGGCGGATGTCCGGGCCTTCGAGCTCAGCGAGGATGGTCGGTTTTTGAGGTACAGCGTGGGGGCCACCCGCGAGGCGGTGATCGAGGCTGAGCAGGCGGAGTACGACCGGGGAATCCGCATCGATGCAGGCGTTCCCATTGGGCAGGGTCTGTTCCGTTCGGGGAAACTGGAAGGACGGCTGGCGACGCAGCGTTTCGGTGAGGCGTGGTTCGACCGGAGATTCCTGCTGGACACCGAGCCTGACCATTGGCACGAGTTGAATCTCGCAACGGGAGAACGACGCGCTTTGCCCGGTTTCGAGCCGAGACGTGCGCCTACTCCGGTTCTACCGAGGGGCGTTGAAGGAGACCCGTGGACGGCTGTGCGTGAGCATCACGGCACCAGAGTCGCGGCGTTGACGCGTATCGGTGAGCAGGCCGGGAACATGGCGCGGCCGGATGTGCTGCTGTCGGTGTTTCCTGTCAAGGGCAGGGCGGCGACGCACTGTGAGTCGCCGCTCTGCAGGCAACAGGCCATCACTGGCGTGCAGTGGCGTCCAGGACATGACGAGGTGTTGTTCACCATCACGGATCCGAAGACGTTGGCGCAGTCATTGAACCTCTGGAGCGTAGACGTGGGAAACGTACGCGTCGTTTCGCAGGCGCGAGGCCTCTTGAATGGTGGACGGTATCCTGCAATGCCCTGTGGGCTGTCGGCCGATGCGGCGGTCTGTATCAGTGCAGAGGCCGATCAACCTCCTCGGCTCGAGCGGATCAGTCTGCACGATGGCTCGCCCCACGTGCTGTTCGATCCCAATGCTGCGCTTGCTCGCGACATCGCGCACATGGCGCCGCCCCGGCTGCTTCGATGGACGGATGAGAGCGGTTACGAGTACGCCGGCCATTTCTATGCGGCGAAGGGGAGCGGCGAGGGGCCTGCGCCGCTCTTCGTGACCTACTACAGCTGCCCGGGCTTCGTCCGTGGCGGCGTGGGCAACGAGTGGCCTCTGGCCTCCCTTGCGGTGGCAGGGATTTCCGCGCTCTGCATCAACCAGCGGCAAGGCTTCGCCGTGGATGCCATCGCGCGACATCGTTATGGGTTGGAGGCAACGCGCAGTGTGGTCGACCTGCTCTCGGAAGCGGGCATTGTCGATCGCACCCGCGTCGGGATGGGCGGCTTGAGCTTCGGTAGTGCGGTCACGCTTTGGACGGCCACCGAATCCGACCTGCTTGCAGCAGCGTCATCCGCGACCCCCGTCGTCTCGCCGCTCTATCACCTGTTTGCCAGCATGAAAGGCGACGGCTTTGCCGAAGGGCTGCAGACGCTGTGGCAGCTGGGCTCACCCGAGGAGACGCCGGACCGCTGGCACGCGCTCTCGCCGGCGTTCAAGCTCGATCGGCTCCATGCGCCGGTGCTGTTCCAACACTCCGAACAGGAATACCTCTACGGGATGGACTACATGATCCCGCTGCTGCGGGAGCGACGCGCGGAACTCTATGTGTTCCCGCACGAGCCACACCAGAAGTTTCAACCCCGGCACAAGCTCGCCGTCTATGAACGGAACCTCGATTGGTTCCGCTTCTGGCTTAAAGACGAAGAAGATCCGGCACCGGCCAAAGCTGCGCAGTACACGCGGTGGCAGGAGATGCGCGCCAGGCAGGCGGTCCGATATCAACCCTGATGGCGCACCCAGTTCTCGGCCGTGCAGAATTCGTAGATGCGGATAACGTGGTGTCCCACCGAGGCGAGGTCCCGACCGAGGAGGCGAAGGAGGGCATCCCAGCAGGCCACGGCTCGCGTGCGCACTCACGCAGATGCGCCTTGTTCCGATTCCGCGCTGCATTGGCGTGATGTCCCCGAATGCTTGGACGTGCGCTCGATCGAGCCCTCAGTGCTTTCCCGGAGCGCCCGCGGCCCGCAGACACACCTCACGAATCGAATCTACAAGTTGCGCCGGCCCCGACGTCTTCTCTTTCAGGATCGGCGCCACCGGCCCCACCAGCGCTTCGGTGAACGCGCCGACGATGCAGGCGGCGGTGACGTCGGCGTCCTGGGCGGGGAACTCCTTGCGTTCGATGCCGGCCAGCAGGATGTCGCGGAACACTTCGCCGAAGCGGCGGCGGCCGCGGATACGTTCGGCGTCCACTTCCGGGTCCACGGGCTCGGCGATGAAGGCGTAGGCCAGGGCCGGGCCGGCGAGGGCGCGGCGCACGAAGGCTTCGATGGCGGCGCCTAGCTGGTCGCGGGCATCGGTGTGGGCGGCAGCCGCGCCGCGCAGGATCACGATCTCGGCGTCGATGGCGACGGTCAGCACTTCGACGAACAGTTCCGTCTTGGACGGGAAGTAGCGGTAGATCAGCCCGGTCGACACGCCGGCCTCGGCCGCGACTGCGGCCACCTGCGCCTCGCGGAAGCCGCCCACGGACACCAGCGTGCGCGCGGCCTGGACGATCCGCTCGCGGTTGCGGGTCATCCGTTCTTCCATCAGGTCTGAACGCCGGTAGCTCAAAATCTTGATCCTGAGTTCAATTTTTGAATTCTAGTTCAATTCTTGTCCGGAACCCGCTAGCCTGTGCCGATCAGGACCACCACGCAGGCGCGATGCCAAGCGGGTCGTCGTCCCCGGGAACCTGGAGCCAGCATGCGTATTCCGTCCATCGATTTCCAACTCGGCGAAGAGATCGAGATGATCCGCGAGTCCGTGCAGGCCTTCGCCGCGCAGGAGATCGCGCCCCTCGCCACGCATGCCGACGAGGCCAACCAGTTCCCGCACGCGCTGTGGACCAGGCTCGGCGCGCAGGGCCTGCTGGGCATCACCGTCGAAGAAGAATACGGCGGTACCGGCCTGGGCTATCTGGCCCACGTGGTCGCGATGGAGGAGATCTCGCGCGCGTCCGGCGGCATCGGCCTGTCCTACGGCGCGCACTCCAACCTGTGCCTCAACCAGTTGCGCAAGAACGCCAGCGAGGCGCAGAAGCAGACATATCTGCCGAAGCTGTGCAGCGGCGAGTACGTGGGCGCGCTGGCGATGAGCGAGCCGGGTGCGGGTTCGGACGTCGTGGGCATGAAGCTGCGCGCAGAACTGCGCGGCGACCGCTACGTGCTCAACGGCAACAAGATGTGGATCACCAACGGCCCGACCGCCGACGTGCTGGTGGTCTACGCCAAGACCGATCCGGAGGCCGGCCCGAAGGGCATCACCACCTTCATCATCGAGAAGGGCTTCAAGGGCTTCTCGACCGCGCAGAAGCTCGACAAGCTCGGCATGCGCTCGTCGGACACCTGCGAGCTGGTGTTCGAGGATTGCGAAGTGCCGGTCGAGAACGTGCTCGGCGAGGTCGGCGGCGGCGTCCAGGTGCTGATGTCGGGTCTCGACTACGAGCGCCTGGTGTTGTCGGGCGGTCCGCTGGGCCTGATGGCCGCGGGCCTCGATACCGTGCTGCCGTACGTGCACGAGCGCCACCAGTTTGGGGATGCGATCGGCAACTTCCAGCTGATGCAGGGCAAGATCGCCGACATGTACGTAGCCTACAACGCCTGCCGCGCCTACGTGTACGCGGTGGCGAAGGCGGCCGACGCCGGCCGCATCACCCGGCAGGATGCCGCGGGCGTGATCCTCTACGCCGCCGAGAAGGCCACGTGGCTGGCCGGGCAGGCAATCCAGGTGCTGGGCGGCAACGGCTACATCAACGAGTACCCGGTGGGCCGCCTGTGGCGCGACGCCAAGCTCTACGAGATCGGCGCGGGCACGTCGGAGATCCGGCGCATGCTGATCGGCCGCGAACTGTTCCGCCAGACCCGCTGAGGAGTCCGTCGATGGCCGTCCTGCAGAGCCGGATCGACCCGGCCGGTGAGAGTTTCCAGACCAATGCCGCTGCGATGCAGACGGCGCTCGACGATCTGCGCGCCACCCATGCGCGCATCGCCCAAGGCGGCAGCGAGGCCGCGCGCGCGAAGCATCGCAAGCGCGGAAAGCTGCTGGTGCGCGATCGCATCGGTGCATTGATCGATCCCGGCGCGCCGTTCCTCGAGGTCGCGCCGATGGCGGCGCACGGCATGTACGGCGGCGAGGTGCCGAGCGCGGGTGTCGTCGCCGGCATCGGGCTGGTCAGCGGCGTCGAATGCATGATCGTCGCCAACGATGCGACGGTAAAGGGCGGCACGTACTACCCGATGACGGTGAAGAAGCATCTGCGCGCGCAGGAGATCGCGCAGCAGAACCGCCTGCCGTGCATCTATCTGGTGGATTCCGGTGGCGCCTTCCTGCCGATGCAGGACGAGGTGTTCCCGGACCGCGACCATTTCGGCCGCATCTTCTACAACCAGGCCAATCTCTCGGCGCAGGGCATTCCTCAGATCGCCTGCGTCATGGGCTCGTGCACTGCCGGCGGCGCCTACGTGCCGGCGATGAGCGACGAGACGGTGATCGTCAAGGCGCAGGGCACGATCTTCCTCGGCGGCCCGCCGCTGGTGAAGGCCGCAACGGGCGAGGAAGTGGACGCCGAATCGCTGGGCGGCGCCGACGTGCACACGCGCATCTCGGGCGTGGCCGATCACTTCGCCGAAGACGATCTCGACGCGCTGGCGCGCGTGCGCGACATCGTGGCCTCGCTCAACTGGCGCAAGCAGGGCGAGCTGCTGACCCAGCCATCGGAAGAACCGCTGTATCCGGCCGAGGAACTCTACGGCGTGATTCCGGCCGACACGCGCAAGCCCTACGACGTGCGCGAAGTGATCGCGCGTCTCGTCGACGGCTCGCGCTTCGACGAGTTCAAGGCGCGCTACGGCACCACGCTGGTCACCGGCTTTGCGCATCTGCACGGCTATCCGATCGGCATCGTCGCCAATAACGGCATCCTGTTCTCCGAAAGCGCGCTCAAGGGCGCGCACTTTGTCGAGCTGTGCGCCAAGCGTGGCATTCCGCTGCTGTTCCTGCAGAACATCACCGGCTTCATGGTCGGCAAGAAATACGAGAACGGCGGCATCGCCCGCGACGGCGCGAAGCTGGTCACCGCGGTCGCCTGCGCGAAGGTGCCGAAGTTCACCGTCGTCATCGGCGGCAGTTTCGGCGCCGGCAACTACGGCATGAGCGGGCGTGCGTACTCGCCGCGCTTTTTGTGGATGTGGCCCAACGCCCGCATCGGCGTGATGGGCGGCGAACAGGCGGCCGGCGTGCTGGCCACCGTGCGCCGCGACGGCATCGAAGCCAAGGGCGGCACGTGGTCGGCGGAAGACGAGGACGCGTTCAAGACGCCGATCCGCGAGCAGTTCGAACAGCAGGGGCATCCGTACTACGCCAGTGCGCGACTGTGGGATGACGGCATCATCGATCCGGCCAAGACCCGACGCGCCCTTGGGCTGGCCCTGTCGGCGGCATTGAACGCACCGAACGAAGAAACGACGTTCGGCATCTTCCGGATGTGACCGGGCGCGACGAGGACACCGCAATGACCGACACACCGAACATCGGGATCGAGTACACGGGCGCCGTGGCGACCCTGTGGATGGATCGCCCCGAGCGGCACAACGCGTTCGACGAACATCTGATCGATGCGATCGATCGCGGCCTGCAGACGCTCGGCGCCGACGACACCGTACGCGTCGTCGTGCTGGCCGGTCGCGGCCGCAGTTTCTCCGCCGGCGCCGATCTCGACTGGATGCGCCGCGCTGCGGACTACGACGTGGCGCGCAATCGCGATGAAGCCGAAGCACTGGCGCGCATGCTGCGCCGCCTGGCGGAACTGCCGAAGCCGACGATCGCGCGCGTGCATGGCGCGGCGATCGGCGGCGGGCTGGGCCTCATAGCTGCCTGCGACATCGCGGTCGCCAGCGACAAGGCCGTGTTCGCGACGTCCGAGGTCAAGTTCGGGCTGATCCCCGCGACGATCGGGCCGTACGTGCTGCGCGCGATCGGCCCGCGCCAGGCCGCGCGCTATTTCCTGACGGCTGAGCTGATCCAGCCGGCGAAGGCGTACGAGATCGGACTGGTGCACGAAGTCGTCGCCGACGATGCGCTCGACGTCGCCATCAACACGCTGGTACAGGCGCTGGCGCAGGGTGGCCCGAATGCACAGGCCGAATCCAAGCGGCTGATCCGCGATCTCGATGGCCAGACCATCGGCGACGCGCTGATTGCCGACACCGCCGCGCGCATCGCCGACATCCGCGCCACTGACGAAGCCCGCGAGCGGCTGGACGCCTTCCTGTCCGCACGCCGCGCAAAGGACGCCCGATGACCAGTGGAATTTCCGCAGGCGCGCTGTTCGACACCGTGCTGATCGCCAATCGTGGCGAGATCGCGTGCCGCATCATCGCGACCTGTCGCCGGCTCGGCATCCGCACCGTGGCGGTATATTCCGACGCCGACCGCAATGCGCGCCACGTGCGTCTGGCGGATGAGGCCGTGCACATCGGTCCGTCGGCTGCGCGCGAGAGCTATCTGCGCGCCGACAGGCTGCTGGACGCCGCACGCCGCACCGGTGCGCAGGCGATCCATCCCGGCTACGGCTTCCTGTCCGAAAACGCCGCGTTCGCGCAGGCCTGCGCCGATGCCGGCGTGGTCTTCATCGGGCCGAAGCCATCGTCGATTCAGGCGATGGGCGACAAGCGCGAAGCCAAGGCGCTGATGCAGGCCGCCAATGTGCCGGTGACGCCGGGCTATCACGGCGACAACCAGGATCCCGCGTTCCTGCAGCAGCAGGCCGACGAGATCCGCTATCCGGTGCTGATCAAGGCCAGCGCCGGCGGTGGCGGCAAGGGCATGCGCCTGGTCGAGAAGCGCGAGGATTTCCAGGCGGCTCTGCTGTCCTGCCAGCGCGAGGCCGAGAGTTCGTTCGGCGATGCGCGCGTGCTGATCGAGCGCTACATCGTGCGGCCGCGCCATGTGGAGATGCAGGTCTTCGGCGACAGCCACGGCAATGTGGTGCATCTGTTCGAGCGCGACTGCTCGGTGCAGCGCCGCCACCAGAAGGTGCTGGAGGAAGCGCCCGCGCCCGAACTGGGCGACGCGCAACGCGAAGCGATGGCGCAGGCCGCGGTCGCTGCAGCGCGTGCGGTCGATTACGTCGGAGCCGGCACGATCGAGTTCATCGTGGGCGAGGGTGGCCCCGACGCCGGTTCCGGCGACGGTACGGGCAACTTCCACTTCATGGAAATGAACACCCGGCTGCAGGTCGAACATCCGGTCACCGAACTGGTCACCGGCATCGATCTCGTCGAATGGCAGTTGCGGGTGGCCGCCGGTCAGGCACTGCCGCTGCGTCAAGACCAGATCCGCCATCGCGGCCATGCGATCGAAGCGCGTCTCTACGCGGAGGACGCGCTCAAAGGCTTCCTGCCTTCGACCGGCACGCTGCAGGTCATGCAGTTCCCGGAAGCCAGCGCACACGTGCGCATCGACACCGGCGTGGAGCAGGGCGACGCGATCAGCCCCTGGTACGACCCGATGATCGCCAAGCTGATCGTCTGGGACGAGGACCGTCCGCGTGCCCTGCAGCGTCTGCGCCAGACCATCGATGCGGTGCGCGTCGTCGGCGTGACGACCAATGCGGTGTTCCTTGGCCGTCTCGCGCGCCAGGCGGATTTCTCCGCGGCGCGCCTGGATACCGGACTCGTCGCGCGCGAGATCGACACGCTGCTGGCGCCGTTGCCCGGGGCCGACGACGCGGCGTGGATGCTGGCGGCGCTCGGGCTCTGGGCGCAGACGCGCGCATCGTCGGCGGGCGAGGACACCTCGCCATGGGCCCTGCGCGATGGCTGGCGGATCGGCGCCAGCGCGCCGCGCTACATCGAACTGTCCGCCGGGGGCGAGACCCGCAGGCTCGCCCTGCAACCGCGTGCCGATCGCGTCGAGATCGGATTCGATGGTGCGGCGATGCAGACTGCGACCATCGCATGGACCGCGCCGACGCTGACCGCCGCCCTCGACGGCGTGCGTCGCAACGTCGACGTGCTGGTGCAGGGCACGCAGGTCGTGCTGTATCGCGGCGAAGACCGCTTCGTGTTCGAACACGTCGATCCGCTGCACCGGCACGCCGGCGCCGAAGCGCATGCCGGCGCCGTGATCGCACCGATGCCGGGCCGCATCGTCGAACTGCTGGCGCCGCTCGGCACGCCCATCAAGACAGGCACGCCGTTGCTGGTGATGGAAGCGATGAAGATGGAGCACACGCTGCAGGCGCCGCACGACGGGGTGGTCAAGGCGTTTCTCGCCAGGCAGGGCGAACTGGTGGCCGACGGCGCGGTGCTGGTAGATTTCGCCGCTGGCGATGAAGAGAGCAGCACATGAGCGATTCCGTTCGCGTCGTCGAGGTGGGGCCGCGTGACGGCCTGCAGAACGAGAAGACGCGCGTACCCGCTGCGACCAAGATCGCACTGATCGACCGACTGTCCGTGTGCGGCTTCCAGGTCGTCGAAGCCACCAGCTTCGTCAGTCCGAGGTGGGTGCCGCAGCTGGCAGATGCCGAAGCCGTGCTGGCCGGGATCCGCCGTCGCGACGGCGTCGCCTATCCGGTGCTGCTGCCCAATGCCAAGGGTCTGGAGCGGGCGCTGGCGTCGGGCGAGCGGCATATCGCGGTCTTCACCGCGGCCTCGGATGCCTTCAATCTCAAGAACACCAATATCGACGTCGACGGCTCGCTCGACCGGCTGCAGCCGGTCGTCGAACAGGCGCGCGCCGCGGGTGTGTCGGTGCGCGGCTATGTGTCCACCGTGCTCGGCTGTCCCTACCAGGGGCATGTGCCGTTGGCCGACGTGGTGCGCGTCGCCGGTGCACTGCACGCAATGGGCTGCGACGAGATCTCGCTCGGCGACACCATCGGCGTCGGCACGCCCGCCAGGGCCCGCGAAATGCTGCTGGCCTGCGCGCAGCAGGTACCGATGGCGCAGCTCGCCGTGCACTTCCACGACACCTACGGCCAGGCGCTGGCCAACGTGCTGGCCTGTCTCGAAGCCGGCGTGCGCGTGATCGACAGCGCGGTCGGCGGGCTCGGCGGCTGCCCGTACGCCAGGGGCGCCAGCGGCAACCTCGCCACCGAGGATCTGCTGTACATGCTCGACGGACTCGGCCTGCGGACCGGCATCGATCTGGAAGCCGTGACCGGAACCGCTGTCTGGATCAGCGGCGAACTGGGACGCAAGCCGGCGAGCAAGCTTGCGACGGTAGCGTTGGCGAACGCGGCAGGCTGATCGAAACGTCTTGCTGCGTCGGGTCGCAGTCCAGGATCAGCCTTGCTTGTACACGGTCCGCTGGCCGATCGAACTGCGCTTCTTCGCCGTCGGCCGGCCCAGGCCGGGGATGAGGAAGTCCGCGGCGCTCTGGCCCCGCTTCGTCTTGTCTGCGAGCCAGCGCGGCATGCGGCCACGGCCGGACCAGGTGTTCCGCCTGTTGTCCGGATCGCGATACTTCACCGCGGCTTTCGCGCGCTTATGCTTCTTCGCGGGCCTGCCGGCGGCAGGCGCCGGAGACCCGGCATCGATGAGTGCATCGATCGCGTATCCATGGGATTCGGCGAACGCGATCAGCGCACTGCGAACGACAGCAACGGGTCGACGGCTGGCCAGCAGTTTCTTCCGCCGCTCGGCGGCGACCAGCAGTGCATCGAGCTCGGGGAGGGTGAGTGCATCGACATCGATCTTCATGCCGGCGAGCCTCGGGCCGGCTCGTCCATCTGTCAACCGGTGATTCGCGCGGAAATGCAGTGTCCGCGACAGGCGCGGCGCTGCAGGCGCCGCGCCGCGAGGTCTCCGATGCGTTCTCATCGACAGACCGGGTACGAAGACGAGCAGCAAAGAAACGGCCCGCAATGCGGGCCGTTTCCGTCACACCGTGACGCGATGGATCAGACCAGACGCGTCAGCCAGCCATGCCGGTCCGGCGAGCGGCCGTACTGGATGTCGAGCAGGTCCTTGCGGATGCCCATCGTGATTTCGCCCGGCTGCGCGTCGGCGTCGGCATCGCCGACGCTGAAGTCGCTGCCCTTGAGCACGCCGATCGGCGAGATGCTGGCCGCGGTGCCGCAGGCGAAGACTTCGGCGATGTCGCCCGAACGCACGCCTTCGATCCACTCGGCGATCCCGACGCGGCGTTCGGTCACGGTATGGCCGCGTTCGCGCAGCAGCTGGATCACGCTGTCGCGGGTGATGCCTTCGAGGATGCTGCCGGTCAGCGACGGGGTGATGACGCTGCCGTCTCGCTGCACGAGGAACACGTTCATGCCGCCGAGTTCTTCGACGTATGTATTGGTTTCCGCGTCGAGGAACAGCACCTGTGCGCAGCCGTTCTCGACGGCCTGGCGCTGCGGCAGCAGCGACGACGCATAGTTGCCGCCGCACTTGGCCGAACCGGTACCGCCGCGGCCGGCGCGTGCGTAGTCGCGCGAGAGCCAGATCGAGACCGGTTTGATGCCGCCCTTGAAGTACGCACCGGCAGGGCTGGCGATCACGTAGTAGGCCACCCGACGGGCCGGGCGCACGCCGAGGAAATCCTCGTTGGCGATCATGAAGGGCCGGATGTACAGGCTCGATTCGCCACCGCCCGGCACCCAGGCTTCATCTGCCTGGACCAACTGCCGGATCGATTCGACGAACAGGTCCACCGGCAGTTCCGGCAGCGCCATGCGGCGTGCGGAATGCTGCAGGCGGCGCCCGTTCGCGTCGGGCCGGAAGGTCCACACCGAGCCGTCGGCATGGCGGAACGCCTTCATGCCTTCGAAGATCTCCTGGCCGTAATGCAGTACCGCCGCGGCGGGCGAAAACGTCAGCGGACCGAAGGGCCGCACGTGCGCATCGTGCCAGCCATCCTCGACCGTCCAGTCGATCGCGACCATGTGGTCGGTGAAGTGCGTGCCGAAACCGGGATCGGCGAGGATCTTCTCGCGGTCGGCCTGCAGGCGCGCCTGCTGCGACGGGACGATGCGGAAGGTGGGGAACGTGGCGTCAGTCATGCGGAAAACTCAGATGTGCAGGGCGTGGCCGAGTGCGCGCAGCGCAGCTTCCTGCACGGCTTCGCCCAGCGTCGGGTGGGGATGGATGGTACCGGCGATGTCTTCGAGCGTCGCGCCCATCTCGATGGACTGTACGAACGCGATCGACAGTTCGGACACCTGCACGCCGACGGCCTGCCAGCCGAGGATGCGGTGATCGTTTGCGCGTGCGACCACGCGCACGAAACCATCGGTCGATTCCAGCGACATCGCGCGGCCGTTGGCCGCGAACGGGAACAGGGCGGTCTTGATGTCGATGCCCTGCGCCTTTGCCTCGTCCGGCGACAGGCCGACGACGACGACTTCCGGATCGGTGAAGCACACCGCCGGAATCGCGGCCGGCACGAAGTGGCGCTTTTTGCCGCTGACCACTTCGGCCACCAGTTCGCCCTGCGCCATTGCGCGGTGCGCCAGCATCGGCTCGCCGGCGACATCGCCGATCGCCCAGACGTTGCGCATCGAGGTCCTGCACTGGTCGTCGATCTTCACGGCTTTGCCGGCGAGATCGAGACCCAGCGATTCGAGGTTGAAGCCATCGGTCTTCGGACGACGACCGACCGCGACCAGGATCTGGTCGGCCTCCAGCGTGAGTTCGTTGCCGTCCGGATCGCGCACGCGCAAGGCGCCGCCATCGGTCAGGCCGAGCACGCTGTGCCTGGTCAGCACCTTGACGCCCGACTTCTCCAGATGCGTGGCCACCGGCTTGGTCAGTTCGGCGTCGTAGGCCGGCAGGATGCGGTCCTGCGCTTCGACCACCATGACCTCGCAGCCGAGCTTGCGGTAGACCGTGCCGAGCTCGAGACCGATGTAGCCGCCACCGACGACGATCAGCCGCTTCGGCAGCGACGTCGGCGACAGCGCTTCGGTCGAGGAAATGACCTTGCCGCCGAACGGCAGGAACGGCAGTTCCACCGGCTCCGAACCGGTGGCCAGCAGCAGGTGCTCGCACTTGATGCGCAGCGTGCCGCCGTCCTCGCCAGCGCCCGCGACATCGACGGTCTTGCCGTCGACGATGGCGGCCCAGCCCTTGACCAGCTGCGCGCCGTTCTTCTTCAGCAGCGCGCTCACGCCGCCGGTGAGTTTCTTGACGATGCCGGCCTTCCACGCGACGGTCTTCGCCAGATCCAGTGCCGGCGCCTGCACGGTGATGCCGAGCGGGGACGTGCCGGCCGCGTAGCTGGCGACCTTGGCGAATTCCTCGGCGGCATGGATCAGCGCCTTGGACGGAATGCAGCCGATGTTGAGGCAGGTGCCGCCCGGATTGACGCCTTCGACGACGATGGTCCTGACGCCGAGCTGGCCGGCGCGGATGCCGGCGATGTAACCGCCGGGGCCGCCGCCGATGACCAGCAGCTGGGTTTCGATGGTGTTGGACATCAGAAGGGCGCTCCAGCGCTCGCGGAACAGGCCACGTTGTCGTGTCCGGCTCCCAGGTGGTTGTGGGCGGCGCAGGGGAAGGCTGAACGCCTGCCCAAGCCGCACGCGGCCGCCTGGGAGTCGGACACGGCAACCCGGAGGGCCACGCTTGCGTGCGCGCGTGCCGGCGTCATCACTCGATCATTCATCGACATAAAGTTCCTCGTTCTTCCTTGCCACGCGCGCGCGCAAGCGCGGCGTGGCCTGTTCCGCGAGCGCTGGAGCGCCCTCACTCCACGAACAGCAGTGCAGGGGTCTCGATGCGACGACGGATCGCCTGCACGAACTCGGCCGCGTCCATGCCGTCGACGATGCGGTGGTCGAACGAGGACGAGAGGTTCATCAGCTTGCGGGCGACGACCTGGCCTTCGCGGAACATCGGACGTTCGATGATGCGGTTCACGCCGACGATCGCCACTTCAGGGTGGTTGATGATCGGCGTCGACACCACGCCGCCGACCGGCCCGAGGCTGCTGATGGTGATCGTCGAACCCGACAGCTCATCGCGGGTCGCCTTGCCTTCGCGCACGGCGGTGGCGAGACGCGCGATCTCGGCCGCGGTCTGCCACAGGTCCAGCGATTCGGCATGCGCGATCACCGGTACCGACAGGCCCACCGCGCTCTGCGTCGCGATGCCGAGCTGTACGCCCTCGTAGCGGGTGACGATGTTGGCTTCGTCGTCGAAGCGGGCGTTCATCTGCGGGAAGTCGCGTGCCGCAAGCACCACCGCGCGTGCCAGCAAGGGCAGCAGGGTCAGCTTGCCGCGGGTCTTGCCCCAGCGCTCGTTGAGCTTGGCGCGCAGCGCCTCGACTTCGGTGACGTCGATTTCTTCCACATAGGTGATGTGCGGAATGTTCGACCACGACTGCTGCATCTTCTGCGCGATCTTCCGGCGCAGGCCCATGATCGGCACCTGCTCTTCGCCGGTGCGACGCACGTAGCTGCTGCCGCCTGCGCCCGCGCCGACCGGCTGCGCCTTGCCGCCGGCCGCGGCATACGCATCGAGATCGGCGTGCAGGATGCGGCCACCCGGACCGGTCGCCGGCACGTAGCGCAGCTCGATGCCCAGATCCCAGGCGCGGCGACGCACGGCAGGCGAGGCGAGCGTCGCTTCACCGGTACTGAGCACCCCGTTGGTGACGGCGCCGCGGTGATTGGTGATTGGTGATTGGTGATTCGAAACAGCCGGCGCCTTGGCGGATTCCGCCTTGGCGGGCCCAGGCTTTGGCGCTTCGACCTTCGGCGCTTCAGTTTTCGGCTCCGCGGGCTTGGCGGGATCGGGCGCAGCTTCTTCCAATCCCGACTCCCCAATCCCCAATCCCGGCTTCAAATTCCCCGCGCCCTCGACTTCGAGGCGGATCAGCTCGCTGCCGACGGCCATCATCTCGCCGGGCTTGCCGCCCAGCGACACCACGGTGCCCGCGACGGGCGAGGGGATCTCGACCATGGCCTTGTCGGTCATGACCTCGGCCACGACTTGGTCTTCGGCGACCGGGCCGCCGACTTCGACCTTCCAGGCGATCACTTCGACTTCGGCGATGCCTTCGCCGATGTCCGGCATCTTGATGACGTGATGTCCCATGGCTCAGTCCTCCAGCACGCGCTGCAACGCGTCGATGACCCGGGCCGGGCCCGGGAAGTAGTCCCATTCCTGCGCATGCGGATAGGGGGTGTCCCAGCCGGTGACGCGTTCGACCGGTGCCTGCAGGTGGTAGAAGCAGTGCTCCTGCACCAGCGCGACCAGCTCGGCGCCGAAGCCGCAGGTGCGCGTGGCCTCGTGCAGCACGATGCAGCGGCCGGTCTTCTTCACCGATGCGGTGATCGCGTCGAGATCCAGCGGCCACAGGCTGCGCAGGTCGATGACCTCGGCGTCGATGCCGGCGTCTTCGGCCGCGGCCTGCGCCACCCACACGGTGGTGCCGTAGGTCAGGATCGTGACCGCCTGGCCTTCGCGGACAATGGCGGCCTTGTCCAGCGGCACGCTGTAGTAACCCTCGGGCACCTGGTTGTCGGCGTGCTTGGACCAGGCGACGACCGGACGGTCGTGATGGCCGTCGAACGGGCCGTTGTAGAGGCGCTTGGGCTCGAGGAAGATCACCGGATCGTCGTTCTCGATCGAGGCGATCAGCAGGCCCTTGGCGTCGTAGGGATTGGACGGCATCACCGTGCGCAGGCCGGCGACGTGGGCGAAGATCGCCTCCGGGCTCTGGCTGTGGGTCTGGCCGCCGTAGATGCCGCCGCCGCAGGGCGTGCGGAACACCAGCGGCGAGGTGAACATGCCGTTGGAGCGATAGCGCAGGCGCGCGGCCTCGGACACGATCTGGTCGTAGGCCGGATAGATGTAGTCGGCGAACTGGATTTCCGCGACCGGGCGCAAGCCGTAGGCGGCCATGCCGATCGCCGCACCGGCGATGCCGCTCTCGGAAATCGGTGCGTCGAACACGCGCTGCTTGCCGTACTTGGCCTGCAGGCCGTCGGTGCAGCGGAACACGCCGCCGAAGTAGCCGACGTCCTCGCCGAACACGACGACGTTGTCGTCGCGCTCGAGCATCACGTCCATCGCCGAGCGCAGCGCCTGGATCATCGTCATCGGCGAGCCGCCGGTGGTCTGGAGTTCGGTGTCGCTCATCTCACACTCCCAACTGCTGGCGCTGGCGACGCAGGTGGTCGGGCAGCTCCTTGTAGACGTCGTTGAACATGTCGGCCGCGCCGGGGCGGTTGTCGCTGCCGAGCAGGCCGTGGGTTTCGGCTTCCTTCAGTGCGCGCGAGATTTCGGCGTCGAGTTCGGCGCGCACCTGTTCGTGCTGTTCGTCGCTCCACAGGCCGCGCTTGACCAGATGCTGTTTCAGACGGTCGATCGGATCGCCGAGCGGGAAGTGCCGGGCGTCGTCTGCGGGGCGGTACTTGGACGGATCGTCCGAGGTCGAGTGCGGACCGGCGCGATAGGTCACCCATTCGATCATCGTCGAGCCGAGGTTGCTGCGCGCACGCTCGGCAGCCCAGCGCGAGGCGGCATAGACGGCGAGCAGATCGTTGCCGTCCACGCGCAGCGACGGAATGCCGTAGGCGGCGCCGCGCGCGGCGAAGGTGGTGTTCTCGCCACCGGCGATCGCCTGGAAGGTCGAGATCGCCCACTGGTTGTTGACCACGTTGAGGATCACCGGCGCGCGGTAGACATGCGCGAACACCAGCGCGGCGTGGAAGTCGCCTTCGGCCGTCGCGCCATCGCCGACCCAGGCGGTCGCGATCTTGGTGTCGCCCTTGATCGCCGAGGCCATCGCCCAGCCCACGGCCTGGATGTACTGGGTGGTCAGGTTGCCGGAGATCGAGAAGAAGCCGGCGTCCTTGTACGAATACATGATCGGCAACTGGCGGCCCTTCAGCGGGTCGGCGGCGTTCGACAGGATCTGGCACATCATGTCGACCAGGGAGACCTCCTTCGTGATCAGGATCCCCTGCTGGCGATAGGTCGGGAACTGCATGTCGCCGTCGCGCAGCGCCAGGGTCTGGCCGACCGCGATGGCTTCCTCGCCCAGGCACTGGATGTAGAACGAGGTCTTCTTCTGGCGCTGCGCGATCAGCATGCGGGCGTCGAAGGCGCGGGTCTTGAGCATCGCGCGCATCGCGCGCAACAGCACGGCGTCGTCGATGTCGGCGGCCCAGGGACCGACGGCGTCGCCGTTGTCGTCGAGTACGCGGATCAGCTGGCTGGTCAGCGGCGCGGTCTGGCTCGCCGTCACGTCCAGCGCAGGCTTGTCGACGCTGCCGGCGGGGCTGAGCTGCAGATAGGAGAAGTCGGTGGCCTGGCCCGGGCGGGCACTCGGCTCGGGCACGTGCAACCGCAAGGGTTCGGTCGCGGCCGGATTCTGGGATGTGGACATGTCAGGGGCCTCGCTGGGCATGGGTCATGGAGCTGCAGGCATGCCGGCGGCGGGGGGCGGCGGCAATGAAGAGGGCGGTACGGGCGATGGGCACACGGTCATGAGCCGGAACGGGCCGCGCCGCGAAGCTGCGCGCGGGGTGCGCACGCGCGGGCGGACTGGACGGGGCACAGTGCAAGAACGCTTCTCCCGGTCGGACGGGCGTCGGCCCGCGGCTTTCAAGGCGGCGTGGAGCGTGACGCAGTCCGCCAGACGTGAAGTCTAAAGGCGGCGGCGAATATCGTAAATTTGTTTAATTGACTATGAGGTATCGTTTATTCAGATACCTGAGGCTCGCCGGAGCGGTGCATGCAGATCCCCGCCAACATGTCGCTGCGGCAACTGCGCTATTTCGCCGAGGCGGCCGAACTGGGCCAGTTCTCGCAGGCCGCGCGCAAGCTGCATGTCTCGCAGTCGGTCATCACCACCGCGGTCGCCCAGCTCGAGACGCTGCTGGGCCTGCGCCTGTTCGACCGGATGCCGCACGGCGTGGCGTTGACGGCGGAAGGGCACCGCTTCCACCAGCATGTCCGCCACATCCTCGACACCCTGCAGGACGCGCTCAGCGAGCCGATGTTCCTGGCCAACACCCTGGCCGGCACGGTGCGGGTCGGGGCCTCGTACACGGTGCTGGGCTACTTCCTGCCGAGCCTGCTGGCCCGGTTCAAGCGCTCGTATCCGCTGGTGGAGATCGACCTGATCGACATGGACCGGGTCGAGATCGAACGCGGTGTGACCGAGGGCGCGCTCGACTTCGGGCTCTGCATCATCTCCAACATGGTCGAGCCCTACACGCTGAAGCGGCAGTTGCTGATCCGCTCGCGCCGGCAGTTGTGGCTGGCCGAATCGCATCCGCTGGCGCAGCAGCCGGTGATCGGCCTGGCCGACGTGGCGGCGTATCCCTACATCATGCTGAAGGTCGACGAGGGCGAAGCGTCGGCGATGCGCTACTGGCAGTCGGTGCACCGCGAACCCAATGTCGCCTTCCGCACGTCGTCGCTGGAAGCGCTGCGTGGCCTGGTCGCCTGGGGCTTCGGCGTGAGCATCCTGTCGGACATGGTCTATCGGCCGTGGTCGCTGGAAGGCCGCCGGATCGACGTGCGCACGCTGGAGGACGCGGTGCCGCCGATGGAGGTGGGCCTGGTCTGGCGGCCCGACGAGGCGTTGTCCGCGCCGGCGAATGCGTTGCACCAGTTCCTGGTGTTCGCCTGCGGTGCATGAGCGCGGCGCGTCCGATGGCACAATCCCGTGTCCTCGTCCCGCTCGGGTTCTCGCGTCCATGGTCAAGCTTCTCGGCATCTCCGGCAGCCTGCGCGCCGCCTCCTACAACACGGGCCTGCTGCGCGCAGCAGAAGGGCTCGCGTCCGATGCATTGACGATCGACGCGGCCACCCTGCACGGCATTCCGCTCTACGACGGCGATGTCGAAGCGCGTGACGGTGTTCCAGCGGCCGTCGAAGCCCTGAAGGCGCGGATCCTCGCCAGCGATGGTCTGCTGCTCTTCACGCCCGAGTACAACAACGGCATCCCGGGCGTGTTCAAGAACGCCATCGACTGGCTGTCGCGACCCGGCAGCGGGATTCCCGCACTGTTCGGCGACCGGCCCGTTGCGGTCGCCGGCGCATCGCCCGGTGGTTTCGGCACGATCCTGGCCCAGACCGCGTGGTTGCCGGTACTGCGGATGCTCGGCTGCCGGCACTGGTCGGGCGGTCGCCTGCTGGTGTCGCGAGCGGGCCAGGCCTTCGCCGACGACGGCACGCTGCAGGACGAGAAGGCGCGCGAGCAACTCGGCACATTCGTGCAGGGGTTCGCCGCGCACATCCGCGAGACCCGCTGAGGTTCCGATGTCGCCGCTGTCGACACCGAACGCCGCAGGCATCGATCGCGCCTGGATGACGCGTGCATTGACGCTCGCCGAGCGCGCGATGCACGAAGACGACGAGATCCCGGTCGGCGCGATCGTCGTCGACGCCACCGGCAGCGCCGTCGGCGAAGGCTGGAACCGCAACATCGTCGAGCACGATCCCAGTGCGCATGCCGAGATCGTCGCGATGCGCTGCGCCGGCGTCGCGCTCGCCAATCACCGCCTCGTCGGCTGCACGCTGTACGTCACCCTCGAGCCCTGCGCGATGTGCGCGATGGCGATGGTCCATGCGCGTCTGGCGCGGGTGGTCTTCGGTGCGTTCGATCCCAAGACCGGCGCAGCGGGCAGCGTGTTCGACGTGCTCGGCGACCCGCGCCACAACCACCGCATCGAAGTCGTCGGCGGCGTACTGGCCGACGTGGCCGGACCGATGCTGACGAACTACTTCCGCGCCAAGCGCGGCCTGCCTCCGCGGTGAGCTCGAGCCCTCCCCCGCATGGCGGGGGAGGGTTGGGTGGGGGCAATCGATCACAGGTCGGGAAATGGGGGGCATGCGCAGCGCCACAGCAGATCGATGCTGTGTTGCGACTTGAAGGTTCGCCCCCATCCCGGCCTTCCACCCGTGAAGGGCGCAATGCCCCGCCATGCGCAGAGCGGACGCTCTCGTCAGATCAACGGACTGCGCCGGTTGGCCTTGCGGTGTGCATCGTCCATCTCCTCGTTGACCGCATGCACGGCCATCGAGGCCTCGCGCGCGAGCAGCAGGCTGGCGGCGAACATCGCCAGCACGCCGAGCGATGCCAGCAGCGTTGGCGCATGGACAAAGCGATGGTCGAAGAAAGAATCTCCGGCGACGGTCAGGCTGGTGCCCACGAAGCAGCTGATCGCCACGTACAGCAGCTGGCTCCCGCGCAGGATGATGCGGCTGCGTCGCCGCTGCAGGGCGATGCGCTCTTCGAGGATGCGGCGGTCTTCGGGATCGTTGCCCTCGTCGTCGGCCAGATCGCGCAGCAGCGAACGCGTGCGGTCGATGACGCGGGCGAGGCGCGCGTTCGCCGAACCGAGCAGCGAGGCGGTTGCCGTCAGGAAGAACGCCGGCGCGAGCATCGCGGTGAGGATGGCGTAGTGCGTCACAGCGGGATTGGACAACATCTGGGAAGGGAGCACGTGGGCAGTATGTCGGGGCGGCTGCGATATCATGCGCTGTCACTCCGCGTAAGGCGAACGCACGCATGAATGCCGACAAGGCCATCGAAGGCCGGCTGATCTGGATCGATCTGGAAATGACCGGTCTGGATACCGATCACGACCGGATCCTCGAGATCGCCACCATCGTCACCGATGCCGAGCTCAACGTGCTCGCCGAAGGCCCGGAACTGGCGATCGTGCAGCCGCTCGACGTGCTGGAAGCGATGGACGACTGGAACCGCAGCCAGCATCGCCGTTCGGGCCTGTGGCAGCGCTCGCTGGAGCAGGGCGTGGGCCTCGCCGAAGCGCAGGCGCGCACGCTCGAGTTCCTGCAGCTGTGGGCCGAGCCGGGCAAGTCGCCGATGTGCGGAAACTCGATCTGCCAGGACCGCCGCTTCCTGCACCGGCAGATGCCGGCGCTGGAGAAGTTCTTCCACTACCGCAATCTCGACGTCAGCACGATCAAGGAACTCGCGCGCCGCTGGGCGCCGCAGGTGCTCTCGGGTTTCACCAAGCACTCGGCGCATACTGCCCTCAGCGACGTACGCGATTCGATCGACGAGTTGCGCCATTACCGACGGCATTTCGCGGCGCTGGCCGAGCCCTGCAACCTGTAGGAGCGGGGGGGGGGGCGGGGGGGGGGGGGGGGGGGTGAGCCAAAGCGCGCGAGGGCGCGCCGGCACCACCCCCGCTCAGACCGCC
>NZ_JAIWPU010000018.1 GCF_021191705.1 Proluteimonas flavola | reverse complement strand
CTGTAGGAGCGCGCTCGCGCGCGATCGGGCGTTCTCGGTAGAGCCACATCGCGCGCGAGCGCGCTCCTGCACAACGCCGACTCTGACGACACCGCGGTGCCAAAAAAACGCCCGGGACCGGCCCGGGCGTCGACGTCGGGAGGCCGGAGCGCGTCAGCCCTTGGTGACCTTGGACTTCGCGAGCTTCAGCCAGGTGTCGACCACGGTGTCGGGGTTGAGCGACACCGACTCGATGCCTTCGTCCATCAGCCACTGCGCCAGATCCGGGTGATCGCTCGGGCCCTGGCCGCAGATGCCGACGTACTTCCCCTTGGCGCGCGCAGACTTGATCGCCATCGACAGCAGTTTCTTGACGGCCGGATCGCGCTCGTCGAACAGGTGCGCGACGATCGACGAGTCGCGGTCGAGGCCCAGGGTAAGCTGGGTGAGGTCGTTGGAACCGATCGAGAAGCCGTCGAAGATCTCGAGGAACTCGTCGGCCATCAGCGCGTTCGACGGCACCTCGCACATCATGATGATCTTCAGGCCGGCCTCGCCCTGCTTGAGGCCGTTCTGCTCCAGAACTTCGACGACCTTGCGGCCTTCGTCGAGCGTGCGCACGAACGGGATCATGACCCACAGGTTGTCGAGGCCCATCTCGTTCCGGACCTTGAGCACGGCCTTGCACTCGAGCGCGAACGCGGCCGAGAACGACGGATCGACATAACGGCTGGCGCCGCGGAAGCCGATCATCGGGTTCTCTTCTTCCGGCTCGTAACGCGTGCCGCCGATGAGGTTCGCGTACTCGTTGGACTTGAAGTCCGACAGGCGCACGATCACCGGATTCGGTGCAACCGAGGCGGTCAGCGTAGCGATGCCTTCGGCCAGGCGATTGACGTAGAAGCTGACCGGATCGGCGTAGCCGCGGGTCTTCTCATCGATCTTCTTCCTGATGTCCGCGTCCTGCTTGTCGTACTCGAGCAGGGCGTTGGGATGCACGCCGATGTGCGCGGCGATGATCATTTCCAGCCGCGCCAGGCCGATGCCGGCGTTGGGCAACTGGCCGAAATCGAAGGCACGTTCCGGATTGGCGACGTTCATCATGATCTTGAGCGGCGCTTCGGGCATCGATGACAGATCGGTGGTGATGCGCTCGAACTCGAGGATGCCGTCGTAGATGTAGCCGGTATCCCCCTCGGCGCAGCTGACGGTGACGTCCTTGCCGTCTTCGATCAGATCCAGCGCGTTGCCGGTGCCGACCACGGCCGGCACGCCCAGCTCGCGCGCGATGATCGCGGCGTGGCAGGTGCGGCCGCCGCGGTTGGTGACGATGGCCGAGGCGCGCTTCATCACCGGCTCCCAGTCGGGATCGGTCATGTCGGCGACCAGCACGTCACCGGGCTGCACGCGGCTCATGTCGTCCAGCGAACGCACCACACGGGCGACGCCGGCACCGATCTTCTGGCCGATGGCGCGGCCTTCGG
Organism: Proluteimonas flavola; assembly: GCF_021191705.1. GTDB lineage: Bacteria > Pseudomonadota > Gammaproteobacteria > Xanthomonadales > Xanthomonadaceae > Luteimonas > Luteimonas flavola. Next base: position 81,000 of record NZ_JAIWPU010000018.1, on the reverse strand, counting down.
CGACCACATCGCCGCGGTCACCGAGATGGAAGCGCTCCATCTGCGTGGCCTTGGCGCGCGACTTCACCGTTTCCGGCCGCGCCTGCACGATGAACAGCTTGCCGCTGACGCCGTCCTTCGCCCACTCGATGTCCATCGGACGCTCGTAATGCTTCTCGATCGTCAGCGCCTGGCGCGCGAGCTCGTGCACGTCCTCGTCCGTGATCGAGAAGGTATTGCGCAGTTCGGCCGGCGTGTCCTCGGTGCGCACGCGCTCGCCGGGCGTGTCGGAATAGACCATGCGCAGCTGCTTGCTGCCGATGGACCGGCGCAGGATCGCCGGCAGGCCCTTGGACAGCGTGGGCTTGTAGACGTAGAACTCGTCCGGATTCACCGCGCCCTGGACCACCATCTCGCCGAGACCGAAGCTCGAGGTGATGAAGACCACATCGCGGAAGCCGGACTCGGTGTCCAGCGTGAACAGCACGCCGGACGCGCCGACGTCGGAGCGCACCATCAGCTGCACGCCCGACGACAGGAACACGTCCTCGTGCTTGAAGCCGTGGTGCACACGGTAGGCGATCGCGCGGTCGTTGTAGAGCGATGCGAAGACTTCCTTGACCTTGACCACCACATCGTCGGCGCCGGTGACGTTGAGGAAGGTCTCCTGCTGGCCGGCGAACGAGGCATCGGGCAGATCCTCGGCGGTGGCCGACGAACGCACGGCCACGGCGACGTCGCCGCCGCCGTTTTCCGATGCCAGCTTGTCGTAGGCGGCGCGGATATCGGCATCGAGATCAGGCTGCAGCGGCGCGTCGATGACCCAACTGCGGATCTCCTTGCCGGCCGCGGTCAGCGCGGCGACGTCCTCGACGTCCAGCGGCGCCAGGCGATCGAAAATGCGCTGGTGCAGATCGTTGTGGGCGATGAAGGCCTTGAAGGCATCGGCCGTGGTGGCGAACCCGCCGGGCACCGAAACGCCCAGCTTGGCGAGATTGCCGATCATTTCGCCGAGGGACGAATTCTTGCCGCCGACCTGGGCGAGGTCGGACAGGCGCAGGTCATGCAGCCACAGGATGTTGGCGCTCAAGGTGAGACTCCGTGTCGCGTTGATCGAGAAGGAGGTCGGGCAGGCCCGGCATCGAACGGCTATTTTAGCCCTCCCGGGCGCCATGGCGCTCGTCCGCGACCTTCCGGAGTCCGCATGTCCAGTCCCCGCCCGGTGTTCTACGTGTCCGACGGCACAGGCATCACCGCCGAAACCATCGGCCACAGCTTGCTGACCCAGTTCTCGGGCACGCATTTCAGCACCAACCGCATCCCGTTCGTGGATACGCTCGAGCGCGCCCGCGAGGTCGCCGCCCTGATCCGCGCGCGCGGCGAATTGATGGGCGTCCGCCCGATCGTCATCAGTTCATGCGTCGATCCGGCGCTGGCAATGGTGCTGGGGGAGAGCGGGGCGCTGGTGCTCGATGTATTCGCGCCATTCATCGAACCGCTGGAGCGTGAGTTGCTGGAAACGCGCGAGTCGCGGGTGGGCCGGGCGCATGGCATGGTCGATTTCGACACCTACCACCGCCGCATCAATGCGATGAACTTCGCGCTGACCCATGACGACGGCATGTCGATCAACTACGACCAGGCCGACGTGATCCTCGTGGCGGTATCGCGTGCGGGCAAGACGCCGACCTGCGTCTATCTGGCGCTCCACCACGGCGTTCGCGCGGCGAACTATCCGTTGACCGAGGAAGACCTCGAACACGACCGCCTGCCGCCACGGCTGCGCGCGCATCGCGACAAGCTGTTCGGCTTGACGATCGATCCGGTGCGGCTGGCGCAGATCCGCCAGGAACGGCGCCCCAACTCCCGCTACGCACAGCTGGAGACCTGCAAGCGCGAGGTCGGCGCCGCCGAAGCGCTGTTCCGCGCCGAACGCATCCCGTCGCTGAGCACCACGCACACCTCGATCGAGGAGATCTCGAGCAAGGTGCTGTCGACCCTGGGAATCGAGCGGGTCATGTACTGAAGGTTTTCGTGTCGGAGCTGGGGACGGCAGGCCCGGATCCCCATCCCGCGCGACGTTGATCGATCCTGACGGATTCATCGCCGCGGATGTAGCATCGATCCATGGAAAAAGTCCTGACCCGCCGCCGCCGCCGCGTGCCCTCGATGGGCCGCTTCGGCTGGCTGATGGCGCTGTACGCGGAGAACCACGAACGGCTGGTGCGCCTGTTCGATCCCGCGACTCTTGCACCCGGCCGCTACCGGTCCGATGTGCCCGGCGCGCTGACGGTGCTGCTGGACATCGTCGAGCAGCACCCGTACACGACGGAACTGCGCCTGAGCTACGCAATGCTCGACCCGGTGACCGGTCAACCGGACCCGTCCGCGCACCTGCGCCTGTATCGCGATGCGGGGCAGGTCGAGGCCACGCATTGCTATGTCGGGCGCCGCTGGCAGGACGTGATCGGCATGTTTCCGCCGCCGGAAGAAGTGGTCGACCACCGCCTGCGCATGAACACATTCCTCGGCAAGTGGCTGCAGTATCTCGACGATCAGGGACATGGGCTTGCAAGCCTGCGTCCAAATCCGGATGATGCGCGGCTCGATCGCAGTGAGGCTGGCGCCACCGGCTGAGACGTTCCCCGGAACGAATCGAAGCGAACGAAGGAAGTGCGAAATCCTGTTGACGTTGCCGATACGGAACACTACAATTTCGCGCTCCCAAACGTGGGGCCATAGCTCAGCTGGGAGAGCGCCTGCATGGCATGCAGGAGGTCGGCGGTTCGATCCCGCCTGGCTCCACCACAATTCGTCTGTCGATCAAAGGCCGATCGATAGAACGACGCAGGTTTCTGCGTCCCCATCGTCTAGAGGCCTAGGACACCACCCTTTCACGGTGGACACCGGGGTTCGAATCCCCGTGGGGACGCCACTTTTCAAGCAGACGGGCAGCTCGCAGGAGCTGCCCGTTCTGCTGTGTGAGCAGGACCACACGCGATCGAGCGCGAAGATCGCGCCACGCCATCTCGACGATCCCGTCAGGCCTCCGATCATCCGCGCCTGATCGTACTCGACCGGGGCAGGGCACGGTCGCATCGCGACCTGGCATCCGATCCGGAGCAGACATGACATTCCGAATTCCCACGGATGGCGTCGCGTTGTCATGTCGTCGTATCCCCATTTCGTGCAGGACTTCGCGCTGGGTGGCATTTCCGTCGGCGCGGGCTTGTGGCCACACGCCAACTGGGCGCTGCAATCGTCGATGAGCCGCGTGCTCGCAGGCACCGACTTCGACCTCGTCGTCGGCGAGACCCTCGTCGGTCTGTCCTTGTTCGTCATTCCCGCGAAGGCGGGAATCCACACGATCTCAAGCCGTTGAAAGCAAAGGCACTGGATTCCCGCCTTCGCGGGAATGACGACTTTTTCAGCGTTACCTTCCAGGTCGGGTCTTCCGGACCGAACACGTGGACCTCTGGTGACACCAGTTCGCCACGGACAAACGAAAAACCGGCCCAGGGGCCGGTCAGCTTTCGATCACGCATAGAGGACTCCATGTCGAGGGGGCCGGCTACCGTGCCGGCTGTCGGTAACCCCTGAACCATGACGTCGAGAGCTCTGACAGCCTAACTATCTGAAAAAAAATAGGAAGTTGCTTAAATCTTTGAATTTCACTTACTTCAAAGTGTTGGAATGCGTCATGGTTAAGGGGTGTCGCTGAAGCTCGCGCCACGATAACGGATCGAGCCGAGCGCTTCCTGCTCGCCGGAGTGGCGAGTTTTCACTAGTGGCGCGCCGGATCATGTGCTCAACGTGTGGCGGGAGCTTGCTCCAGCCCGGGGACAGGTCGTAAGGACGCTCGCGCATCAGTTCCCATGCCGTAATCCAAAGACTTGCGCGCCGGATCGCGGGATCAGCGATCTTCCGGTAGGCATCCCATCTCAGCTTCTTGGTGGGTTCTTGGCGGTGCAGTGGACCGTGGATGTACCTCGCAAGGTTCCCACTGGTTTGTACGCACTTGGTTAGAGGGAGGTCCCTGATCCTGTTCATATTGAAGCTCACGGCGATGAGCAGCCCGCGGGCGATTTGGGGATTGCCGGTCAGGTTTTCGGGCCAAGGCTCGCCGCCGTAGAGGCTACGTTCCAAGGTTTCGCCGAATGACGCGATCAGTTCGAGAATTCGCTGTTCGTTCTCCGTCAAGTCGGGGAGGTGTAGGGCGGGCGATCCGGACCACGTAGCCCAGCGTTCGGGCCTGAGATCGAGCGGGCAGCCATGAGCCGGACACCGCGTGAGTAGAACCCGCCTCCAGCTCCGACGGATCCATAGGGGGTCTCCTCGACGCTGATCTTCGATGCAACACATGGGGCAATAGGCTTCATCCGTCAGCGGTGCCAGAAGCCAAGGGGCGTCTGGTAGGCGGTGCGTCGAGAGGTCGGGTGCCCGTACTCCGATCGCAGCGGCCATCCTTCGCAGCGTGTCGAAAGAAGGCGATTCGACCTCGTCATATGGTTGAGGATCATCCCAGTTCAGGCATTCCCAGAGCCGAGTGGGGGGACACTCGTAAAGCGCGGCGGCGCGATTGACGACCGAACGCAACGTTTCGTCCGGCATCGGCGGTTGGATCCACCAACGCTGACAGCTCGGCACCACCTCAATCATCGATCTTTCGCAGTTCGGTCTGCAATGCCGCCTGCCTTGCAGCAGCCAGCGGTGGTTCGAACATGGCCCGTTCCAGCAGCCCCGTCGTGATCTGGTCCTCGCCCGACTCGACGGCATGTGCGGCCGCATGGGTTACCAGTTGCACGATCGTCTGAAGAATGCCCTTGGACAGCTGTGTCAGCTCCTTCGAGAGGGAGGGCGATGACAGATAGGAAGGCTTTCGCAACGGGAGCGCCTTCTCCAGCGCATCAAGGAAATTCTTCAGGTATGCGTCGCGCTTCCAAACAGGCAGCTCCCGGTATTTGAACCTTGCGTTTAAGTGCTCATCGACCTGCATCGCAGCGGGTGCGTGAGATGTTCCCAGTATGAGGATCGGGAGCGACAACTCGTTCATCAGGAACTTGATGGTGTCCAGGGCGATCCGCTGCTGGCGGGCCGTTGTTGTCAGGATGTCCTGGATCTCGTCGACGACCAGGAGCTTGAGATTCGCCGCGCGGCAGAGCTTGATTACCATGCGTTCCCGATCGCTTCCTGAGTAGCGACTAGGCTCAGGAACCCCGAACCGGGCCAGTATCCGGCTGTAGAGCGTCTTTGCTTCCCGGGCGTTGGTCATATTGATCGCCAGAACGGGTTGGCTGGCCGCTGCGCCGATCATTGCCGGCGTCGGGGGGTATCGACGAAGGATGGCCCGAGAGAGCATGGTCTTTCCTGATCCAGGCTTGCCGGAGACGACCAGTCCATTGGCCCGTGTCTGGGTCGGCATGCGGATGAGGAACTCGATGTGGTCGAGGACTGGGATCAGTCGTTCGTGCATGATGAAGCGCTCGATGAGCATGCGGCCGGCGCGTTCTTCGGTAGGCAGATCGAGCTGGCTCCGTGCAACGGGGTCGAGGTGGCTGAAATCGCTCATGTCGATCAGTCCCACTCTTCGAGTTGGACGGCGGCACGGTTGGGCGATGTCGTGCCCGCGATCGGCGCCGGCTCTGTCAAGCTAACCTCTCCGGGGCGCGCCGAGCGCTTCGCGGGTCGCTGGCCACCGCGGGCCTGTCGGGTGGCTTTTCGGGCGTTGACCTCGATGCTGTCGGTGGCCTCGAACCCCTTGTCTGTCTCGGCATCGAGTCTGGCTCGCGTGGTCCGATCCAACTTCCCGGTGCGGATGGCATCAGCGGCACGCCCGCCGATCAGGGCTGCAGTCACCAGCACGCCATCCGAGCGTCGTACCCAGACCGTCCCCGGATCTCTTGGGTCATAGCGAACACGGACAGGTCCGTCCGAGTTGAGCATAGGCGCCAGATCGTCATGCCAGTAACGCGAACCCTTGAGTTCGACCCCGGTGCGACGGACCAGCCGCATCTCGAAGGGCAGGAAATCCATCCGGAAGTCCATCGGCCGCGCAATCAAGGGTGGACTGGTGATGTTTCCTGATGCATCGGTGAGGCTGCGCTCCCAGGCAACGATCGGCGGCACGCCGAGCGCGCGGTGGTTGCGCTGGTGGTAGAACCTGCAGACCTTCTGCGTCATCCATTGCCGGAACTCTTCCAGGGTCAGGCTGGCCTTGCCTTCGCTGTCATAGTTCCCGCGCTCCCTGATGTTGCTGAAGGTCGTTCCCGGCAGCAGATGGGCAATCTTCATGAGCGTGCCGATCAGCCGCTCGATATGGCCTCCGTAGTGCGGTGTCCTGACGGGGCGCCATGCCAGTTCGATCTGGTGTTCGTCGCAGCCGCGCTCCAGTGCCAGGCTGCGGAAGTCCTTCCCGTTGTCGACGAGAATCTTCTTCGGCTTGCCGTACATCGGCCAGATTCCCCGATCGCTGTCGTTCTCCGGCTTCGGGAGGGCGGCGTGCTCGATGCACAGCGACACGGCCACAGAAGAGGGCGCGTCCATCGAGATGTACATGCCAAGTACGCAGCGAGTCGCGACGTCTACAGCCAAGGTGATCCACGGACGACCCAGGAGCTCGAGACGGTCGTCGCTCAGGACCATGACGTCAGCACGCGTGTGATCGATCTGGATCAGGTCCAGATGCTTGCCAACGCTCAGCCCCCCCGTTCGCGGCCGCCACTTCTGACGTGCGGCTGGTCCACCCTCGCGTGCCATGTCCGAAGCGGCACCGAGCTCCTGGTTCAAACGCAGCAGGACGGCCTTGCGTGATGGTGTCGGTAGTTGCAGTCGTCGTGCCATCGACTGGGCGCGGACCACGACGTACTCCTTAGGCGGCTTCTCGTGGCACATGTAGTGCTTGGCGATGGCGTGCCGAATCAATGCATCGACTCGCGGATTAAGCCCACTGAACCCCAGCGGTCGTCCACCACGCTTCCGGGCCAAGGTGCTGGCCCTCGAGTCCTTGGCGAAAGCTGCTCGGACGCGCTGCAGTTGACGGACACTCATCTCGTGTCGCTTGGCCAGCTTTGCTAGCGCGGCGCGGGGAACCGTCCTGCAGTCGCTGTAAGCGCCCAGATCCTTGGCGAGTTCGGTGCACCGTCTCCATTCGGCTTCGCGGATGATCCCTGCCTCCTGGGCGATGCCAGTCGAAGGAAGCACCTCAACCTGGGCAATAGGAACGGAGATCATCTTCCCGGTCGCCATGTCTCGGGCATCAACGTGTGAGATCGAACTGACCCTGTCGATTTCAATCACTCGCCCGCTGGCCATGCAGACGGTTCCCACTTTCAGCAGGAGGTCCATGCGGCACCTCCTTCAACTGCATCTTCTTCTCGCAGCAGCGGTAGGTCACCGGTGCGGTCACCGCCCGCGACCCGGCTCCCATGTGTGTGCACTGGCGTAGCCAAATAGCCCGGCACACGCCGGGCGTAGGATTTGATAGGCATCGAGCTCTCCCTGCCGACCTCTCGATGAGAAACCGGCATGTTCAGATACGTCCCGCCCTGTATGAACAGGGCAGGGGAACTTGACTTCCTCGGAAGGCGCTCGGAACATGGCCGCAACGGGAGCGAATCCGTTTCAGCTGCTGGGCCCCGCATTGGCGTGCGGGGCCCAGTTCGTTCTGAGCGATGGAATCTCACTCGCTCATCGTTGGCTCCTTCTTGATTCGATCGGCGGCATCAACCCGCCCGGATGACCCGCACATCCCTCCCGGCGGGGAAGTGGTCTGGTGGCTGGTACTACCGCCTCGCATCGCATGCGTCGCGTTCACCTCGAACCTCACGCAGCCGCCGTTGGAGAGGCTTGGCGCCGCAGCTCGGCGAGCCACGAGGCGACGTCCTTGGTAAGGGCGTACTTGCCCCTTCGATGAGGGATGGCGAAGACCGGTACAGGGATCACGCCCCGGGCCAGCGCCTGGCGGAACCCGCCGGGAGAGGCATAGCCCAGTGCCTGACGCAGATCATCCTGACCGATAACCGGCCCATACCGCTGCAGCAAGTCCCGCTGCAGTGCATCGGCGAGCGAATCATTCGGCTGGTCACGGTACGTCACGCATGCAGCGTAACGGTTGCTAGGATTTCAGCCCACAAGGAACAACAAGCCCTTTCTTTACTCCATATTTTGCCCCTGCGCCGCATCTAAGCCAATGAATTGCATGAAGTTCTACGGCGACGTACGTCTGAAACAGCTGGTCCGCCATGCAGATGCTGGACATTCCAAGTCGGCACGCAAGGCACTCGATGTGCTGCGAGTCGGCCTGTGGTTTGAAGAGTTACGTACGCAGTTGGGGTGCGCGACGGCATATGGCCTCGGTCAGGTGGTTCAGCCGCACACCTACAAGAAGGGGTTTCACCACAACAATCTCTGGGCGAAGTACGCCGCAGGCCGGCATCTGCCAGGTTCCGAAACGGTACGGGCTTGTGCGAAGAAGCTCCCGGGCTCAGAGGAGCTGCTCGCCAGTCCCGCCTGGCGTGCTCTGGATGTCACCCGACCGCTGGAGGGTTGCGGCGACGCGCTTCTGAGAAGCCTTCGCCCGAGTATCCAGAGCGCCGTGTTCGACGAACAGGAGCTGGCGAAGGGGCGATATATCCGCCGTGGGGCGCTCGGCACTTCGTTGAGGAGCCTGGAAGGACAAGCGGATCTGCAGTCCCTGGCAGCCATTGTGGTGTTGCTGCGCGACGCCCACGCAAATGGCGATAGATCAAAGGCTTTCACCACCGGTCGATCACTGCACCGAACCCTGCTAATGGCAACGGTTGGATCCCCGTTGAAGTTCATCTCGCTCGAGCTGTTCGAGTTCTTCATCCGGGACATCTTCCCGATGACCGCAGGCAAAGAGTTCGCGATGGATCTCGATAGGAACATGCTCAACGCGCAAGCTGGGTGGCTCAGGCGGACAGCGATGCAGCTACACGCGGCCGGCCGTCGAGGATTCTCGTTGGTCGGCAACACCCGGCAGCTACGACGGCTGCTGCAGTTAGACTTCGGCTTCGACCTCCTGTACGGCCTGGGACCGCGCCTCAAGCTGATCGTGCCAGCCGAAGCGGCCTGTCCTAGCGTGTGCAGTTTCGTGGCGACAAACAACGCCAGATGCGATTGGGGCGCATCGGTACTGGGTGCCGGTCAGTGCGTGCGCTTCGTGCCTGATCATGTTCCTTGAGCGGGCAGGGCAAGGATGACGGCGCATCGCCGTCAGTGACCAACGTGGGGTTCATCCGTCGCGGAGACGCGCGGACGCTCTGTCGATGAACAGCGACATCTCAAGCCGGGAAGACATGGCGCTAGGCGGGATGTCGGTTCCCAGCTTCTGTGAGAGCACCAGGGCGTAAGCCAGCTGCGCATCGGTGGGTGCCTTGATGTCCCAATCCAGGGCCTCAGAGATCGCGCTCGTCAGGTGTTTTCCGAAGCGCAGGCTGAACCGCTCGCGTGCAGCGGCTTCCTTCAGGCGAGCCCACTGAAGAACCAAGGCCCGCTCTTCCGACTCGGACAAAGGGACTTCAAGGGCAATGCCGTGTTCGGGTTCGACCAAGTACAAGCCCATGGAACTGTTGGATCCTCGGATGCTTGACCCAATACTAAGAGTATCTTAGTGTAAAAGAACAGACGCTTACGCCATCCTACGGTGCTAACCATAGGGGGCCCGGTGTCAGAATCCTCGCGTCCAATCTTTGCCCGGAGACTGGCTGAAGCCCGCAGGCGCGCGGGTCTTTCCCAGGCTCAGGTTGGAGTTCTGGCCGGTATGGAGCCCGAAGTGGCGAGCCCTCGCGTGAACCAGTACGAACGCGGCGTGCATGAGCCTCGTGCCGAGATGGCACAGAAGCTTGCGAAAGCCTTGGATGTGCCTGCAGCCTTCCTGTACACCGAAGACGACATGCTGGCCAAGCTGCTGCTGCGCTGGAATAGCCTGAGCAAGGCACAGAAGCGCGATCTTGTGAAACTGGCGGAACAGTCTACTGACCCGGTGAAATAGCGATTCGACCGCCAGTTTCGTGCCGGCCACCGGCATGGTGGATGGGAGCTTCATATGGCTGATGCCCACAACGAACCGATCGTGGTCACGTTCACCTCCGAGGAAAGGCACAAGCTTGCCCAGCTCTCGGAACTCAGCGGCCAGTCACTGGCCGACTATATTCGCGAGCGTGTCCTTGCCGAATCCCGAGCGGAGGAGGAGGTGATTCGTTTCCTGTTGAACGAATTGGTTGCCGCAGCGATGTCCGCCGAACGCGCTGGGATCGCCCAATCAGCGCAGGAAGGCGCGCGCGAGTCAGTCGCGTCACTGGATAGACAACGGGATCGTCGTATTGCAAAGGAAGTACGCGCTTCACTCTCTGATGAGCAAATCGACGCCTTGGCGCAGTTCCTGAGTCCGGCTTTCGAGCAGGGGCTTTGGTCAGGAACCACACAGCCAACGAAGAAGGATGCAAGATGAACAATCAGTCTCTGGATGGTGCTGAGCTCGACGCTCCGAGGGAGCTTCATCTACACCCGGTCGACGGCAGCCAGTGGATCGGGGTGGTGTACTTCGATGGCGCCAAGCAACTCGAAACTCAACCCTTGTCGTGCATCGACGCCGTCAAGCGCGAGGTCGCCAAACAGGTTGCAGGAGAGTTGAAGATCTTTGTGTGGGCACAAGACGGTGGAATGATCCTGAGCGAGAGCTAGCGCTCAAGAGATTCCTTAGTGACCCGCGTGCTTCCAGCCCCACAACCCGCTCCGTTTTCACAGCGGTTGGGTTAAGAGCATAAAACCCTGATCCAGAGCATCCAGCCTGCATTCGATCCTGGAAGCGCTCGATGTAGTCGAGAACGTCGCCTCAGGCGTCAACTCGGGTCAGGTAGCGCGTGTATGCGATTAGGCCGCGTTATCGGGGGTAGGGAAAGGAAGGTTTCGACCCGAGTTGGACATCCGACTAGCTGCAGCATAGCGAGTCTGGGTTAGGATTTACAGCCGCACTGAATTCGGTAACGGACCCGCACTACTATGAGGACGAGCGGGGTTTCCAGGTGAGTTCTATGTACGACTGCGCCTGCGGCTGCGGGACTTGGTGCTGCCGGAGGGCGCGCTGCTTCGGGAGGAGTACCAGAAGAGGCTGGTGCAGCATGGTCTGCGGATCCGACCGGACATCATTCTCCACGAGCCATTCGATCCAGACCGGCATCTTGGTCAAGATCAAGGCAACCATGCAGTGATGGAACTCAAGCAGCGTGCCACCCGCGGCACCACCGCCGAGGCGTCCATTAACCTGGTTGCGATGATAGACACTCTGAACTACCCACTCGGTGTTTTTATCAACAACGATTCGTTGAAGACCTGGATTGAGTCAGTGGCCGACTCTCATCGCACCCGCATCGCATGCCTGGCCGCCCATCTTGATGGGAACGGCGACCCCCAGGTGGTTCGCGGCTGAACCCGGGTCGAGTGCCGGTCGTCGGAAATCGCGTCGTGTGACTCGAGTCCGCAGGCGAAGCCCTAACCATGCCTAGACGATTCAAGGCAGCTGGTGTCTCCTCGGAGCATTGCCGGCATCCATACGCTCAATTCGCGCGACAACGTCATGCTCCCGGTGCTCCGGGAGCATTTCGCATGGACCGATACGCAGACCTTCCCTAGAGCGCTCGACCCTGTTGCATAGGTTTTCATGACGAGCCACTCCCCGGCCGTTCTCGCTGAGCTCGACGCGCCTCAGCTACGGGTGTCAGGGCCATGCCGTAGGGACATCAGGTCCTGTCCCCGGGTATAGCAACAAGGCGCAGGCGCTATTCGGAATTCCTGGAAGCATTTCTGGCCAAGACGGTGTGATCTGTGAGAGTGCCAGCGAGATGGGTCTGCGGCATTGACCGCTACATTGTGGACTGCGGCAATCTTTCCCTGAAGTCCCCTCGGTATTTGGTGTCTGGACGCCGGCGGCGGAGACGTGGATCGCGGATTCAAACGTGCTGAGGTTTTCTTGAAACTTGGCTTCCGCGTGGCAGTGTTCCAGGACAACGACAAGCCGCCGACAGAGGCGCTACTGAAGCAATTCATCAATGATGGAGGTGTCCTGTTCACCTGGCGAGATGGTCGCGAGTTGGAAGAAGAGTTGTTCGCCAGTCTTCCAGCGGCAGCGATCACCGCGCTGCTGGAGATAGCGCAGGAGCTGACGGAAGAGGGGATGGTCAGCGCCCTCATTTCGACGGCCTCCAACGGCAAGGCAACCTTGGATTCCGTCCTGCAAGAGGGCCGTGTCGGTGAGTATTCCCAAGGGACGAGGGACCTGCTGGGCCGCGCATCCAGAATGCGAAAGGAGGGCGGCTGGTTCAAGTCCGTCGGCAAGATGGAGCGGGTCTCTCATGGCATCCTCTGTCCCAATGCCGCGAACTCGGACCCGGGATTCAATGCCATCGCGTCAGGGCTGTTGGAATGGGGTCATGGTCAAGGTTGAGCTCGACATCTTTGCGTCACGGCTGGGCTCAGTGGTGGCTCCCGCCGGCTGCGGAAAGACGCAGCTCATCGCCGACAGTCGGCAGCGCTTCAGCGTCCAAACCGGGTGCTTATCTTGACCCACACCAACGCCGGGCGTGCCGCACTCGACTGGCAGCTGGAGCGCGCCAGCGTCCCTCAAAAGGCTTACCGGTCCTTAACGATTGACAGTTGGGCGGGCAGGGGGGCGATGAAGTTCCCGGGAGAACGGGGGTCCCCAGCAAGCGTCCTGCGCCACGAGAACAAGGCGACGGACTACCCGGCTAATCGCCACGGCGTTCTTCGCGCCCTGCAGTCTGGCGACATCAATGACCTTTTGGCTGCGACGTACTGCGGCGTCATTGTAGATGAGTACCAGGGCTGCTCGATCACCCAGCACGGACTCATCCGCGCCTTGTCGGTGCCGCTTCCAGTGTGCGTCTTGGGCGATACGCTGCAGGCAATCTTTGGCTTCCGTGAGCCGACGGTGGACTGGGACCGGCATGTTCGAAACGACTTTCCCGAGGTGGGATGTCTATCCACCCCTTGGCGATGGCGCCGTGTTGGGGCCGAAGCGCTGGGCCAGTGGTTGCTCGATGTCCGACAAAAGATCCTATCCGGGGCCTTGGTCTCGCTCAGCGGCGCACCTCGAGCAGTGCGCCACGTGCAACTGAGCAGCGCTCCAAAGACGGCCAATTTCCAGCGTATGGAGGTAGCGAGGAGCCGTGCTCCCAACAAGGATGGAGGTTTCCTGATCATCGCCAGAAGTGAGAAGCCTGAAACCCACCGGCAGCTGGCGAGCGTCACGTTCGGCGCATCCGTGGTGGAGTCCATTGATCTTGTCGATCTAGCCCAGTTTGTACGGCGGTTTGACCCCTCGACATCCGGCTCGATGGAAGCCTTGCTGGAGATTGCCGGCGAGATGATGACCAATTTGGGTGGGGTCGAGCTGCGCCGAAGATTGGCCACCTTGCAGGCCGGAAAAGCGAAGAAGGCGGCCAATGCGCTTGAAGCAGCCTGCCTCAGATTCGGGGCAGCCCCGTCCCTTAAGGCGGCCTCGGTTCTATTCGGGGCGCTGGAAACCAGCCCGGATGTACGCGTCTACCGCAATGAAGCGCTTCGCGTATTGAAGTCGGCTTTTCAGAGGGCCTGTGCCGATGGCATCACATTTTACGAGGCGGTCGTCCGGGCCAGAGAGGCCCACCGCCACAACGGTCGCCGCGCAGGGCGGGTGGCTGTTGGCAGCACGCTCTTGCTTAAGGGGCTGGAGGCCGATCTGGCGGTGGTGCCGCACCCCGAGCAGATAGGTGCGAAGAACCTCTACGTTGTCTTAAGCCGAGGCGCTCGCGAAGTGGGTGATCTGCTCTGAAACGGACCGTCTCCTGAGCCCCACGAGAACGCCCTCGTCCTAGACCGGCCACTGAGCGGCATCAGGGGGCACAGTCCGCGATCTGGCACCGGGCGCTGGAAGGGGCAGGGGAGCACGCCCGCTCAACCATGGCGCCGGCCCTCCGCGGACGGGGAACGGGACGAGCTGGTCATCCTGGATTACGCCTTCACCCAGCTTGCATGGAGCGTCGGTGAGCAGTGGCAGCAGTTACAGGAACTGGACGTGCAACGCCGCGAACTAGTGGCCGACATCTCCCACGATCTGCGCACCCCACTTGCGTCCCTGCATGGCTATCTGGAGACGCTGGGGCTGAAAGACGCGCAGCTCGATGCCGCCAGCGTCGCCACTATCTGGACATTGCACTGTCGCAAAGCCGCAACGTCGCGCGCCTAGCCCAGTTGCTGTTCGAATTGGCACGGCTTCAGCACGGGCAGGTCAGGTTCGACCTGCAGCCCTTCGCGCTGTCGGACCTGGAGCAGGATGTGGTCCAGAAGCTAGCACTCAGCGCCGCACGGCGCGGGCAGCGGCTGCACGGCGCGGGCAGCGGCTGCACATCGATGTGGCGCCCGGGGTTCCGTGGGTGCGCGGGGACATCGCGATTGTGGAGCGGGTCACTACGAATCTGGTGGACAACGCGATTCGGCATACTCGGCGTGATGGCAGCGTCACGCCCTCGGTGCGGCAGGGCGTGCACTGCGTGGTGGTGACAGTGGCGGACGAGGGACCAGGTGTCGACCCGGCACTGCGCGAGACGCTGTTCCGGCAGCCTGCCCCCTTCGGCCCCGGGCGCCGCCAGGGGCGGCTTGGGATTGCCGATCGTGCAGCGCATCCTGCAACTGCATGGCAGCCAGGTGTCGCTCCTGGATTCCGCACGGGGCGCGGTGTTCTCCTTCGCGCTGCCGATTGCAGCGGGCTGTTGACTAGCACGGACGCGCCGCCGGGGGCAGCACCTGTCGGCCCGGCGCGGATGAGCGTGGCATCGATCCGCGACGTATGCGGTACGACGCCAGTTGTCATGTGACAGCGCGTCCCAGCAGCCTGGCGTTCAGGCGGTGGGGGCGTGCACGTGCTGTGCGCGGGCGTTGTTGGAGGTGGTGCTGTCGTGCATGACGTTGGTCGCCTGACCGTCCACGATATGCACATTGCGGTGTGCCCTTGCCGCGAGGAGGGGATCATGCGTGACCATGATGATGGTCGTGCCTGCGGCGTTGATCTGTTCCATCAGCTCCATCACGCTCTGCGCCATCTCCGAATCGAGGTTTCCCGTGGGCTCATCCGCGAGCAGCAGCCGTGGGCTGCCTGCCAGCGCACGTGCAATCGCGGCACGTTGCTGCTGTCCGCCGGACAGCTCGTTGGGATAGTGCTTCATGCGTGATCCCAGCCCAACCCGTTCCAGGGCGCCTTCGATCCGCTCGCGACGTTCACCTGCCGGCATTCCGCGGTAGAGCAATGGGACGTCCACGTTGTCGAAGAGCGTCAGATCGGGTATCAGATTGAACCCTTGGAAGATGAAGCCGATCTTCTGGTTGCGCAGCCTGCTGCGTGCATTGTCGTCCAGCGCGCTCACATCATCACCATCGAGCGTGTACGTGCCACTGGTGAATGTCTCAAGCAGGCCTGCGATGTTGAGGAATGTGCTCTTTCCCGAGCCGGACGGCCCGGTCACCGCCACGAACTCGCGCTCGTGCACCCGCAGGTCCAGCGAGCGCAGGGCGTGCGTGGTGACCTGTTCGGTACGGAAGACTTTTGCAACCGATTGCATGTCAAGCATGTACATGGTTGGGCCTCTGTGTCTTGGAATGAATCAGTTGATGGTGACGCGCTCGGCGTTCTTGAACAGCTCGCTCCCGGAGACGACGATGCGCTCTCCAGGGCGGACCCCAGAGCGGATCTCGACCTCCCGCAGGCTGCTCACACCGAACTGCACGGGGCGGCGCACCGCGGTATCTCCCTGCATGACGTAGGCACGGCTTCCGCCTTGTTCAACGAACGGGCCGCGCTCAACCTTGACGACGTTGCGACGTGTGTCCAGAAGTACCCGGACCGACATGCGCTGGTTCTGCCGCAGGCCCTCGGGTTGCAGGTCGGAGAAGCGTACGCGGGCGTCGACTTCGCCATTGACGACTTCAGGGGATACGGCACTTATCTCGCCCCCGAACATCCTTCCATTGCCGCCGGTCAGCTGGGCCGGCATGCCGATGGCGAGGTCGCGCGCAAAGCTCTCGGGCACTTTGATCTCGATCTCGAACCTTGACAGATCCACCACGCCGAGCACAGGTGCGTTGGCGGCCACGTTCGTATGTTGCGTGGCCTGCACCTGGCCGACCTGGCCGTCGAATGGCGCCCGCAGCGTGAGGGCGTCCACTTGGCGCTGCACTTCGGTCACCACCGCGGCCTGCCTGTCGGCGATCAGCCGCTTGTTGCGGACGTCCAGATCGGCACCCTGTCCGCGCAGCTTCGCATCGGCGTTTGCATTGGTCAGGCTGATCTGGGCCTTCTTGAGGGTATCCATGGCCTTGGCGAGGTCGATCTGGGGAACGGCGCCACCATCATAGCCGCGCTGATAGCGCTGCAAATCGCGTTCGGCGGCGGTCAGCTCGATGAACGCCTGATCGGTTTCTTTGTGCGCATTCGCACGGGCAAGCGTGGCGTCCAGAGCGGCGCGGCTGGCTTCCGCCTCCAGGCCGGCGAGCGTGGCCTGTTCCTGTGCCAACCGACTGCGCAGTTCGGGACTGTCGATGACCCCCAGTTCCTGGTCCTTGCGGACCACGTCACCGGCCACCACCCGCAGGTCAACGGTTCCTGCTGAGATTGCATACAACACCGGATTGTTTGCGGCGATCACGCGGCCGTCGGCGGCAATGTCACGGACAAGGTCCCCCTGCTGTACTTCCGCAATGCGAAGTCGGCCGCCGTCGAATGAATGGCTCGCGTTGTACCAGGCGCGCGCCGTCAGCCATCCGGTGCCCAGGACCACCACCCCGGCCAGGATCGGCCAACGCAGGCGTTGCCAGATGGCCCTGCGGTGTGCTGTAGGAGAGGACGTCACCTGGTCTTGGGCGGAGGTGTCGCGGATCATTGAATGGCCTGCAGGATGGACATGGCGGAGGAGGGAACAGTGGTGCGTGCGGGCAGGCCCCGGGCGAAATCACGCCCAGGACGCGCCCCTGCCCGCGTGCCGTTCCACGTGTGTGCCGTGAAGGACCCGACCAGGCTGCTGCCGACATGAACGCTCATGCGGCGCCTTGGGCGGGAGCGAAGCGTGCCTCGGCATGTTGAAGATGCCTGGCGATGACGGGGCCATACTCCGCTGCGGCTTCCGCGGTCATGAGGACGTTGTGCCCAAATGACGAGGTGTGCTCGGCGAGGGTTCCGGAGACATGGTCAGCCCATGGGAACGGATGCGGGCCGCAGCGTATCAACAGTGCATCGCCGGTAAACGTGCGACGATCTGCATATCTCTGCAGTCGGATGTTGTTCTCTTTGATTGCGCACAGCCGATCAAGCAGTTCGGCACGTCGCGCCGCGGAGGCGTGCTGTACCTCGCGGAAGTTCTGGATTTCGTGCTGCCAGAATGCGCGATGTCCTTCCATCAACTGGTCCATCCAAGGCGTTCCATCAAAAGGAAAGCCATCCACGAGCACCAGGCTGGCGACGTTCATTCCTTCGCGCTGCATGCGTGTGGCGAGGACATGCGCGGGAATCGCGCCGAACGACCAACCTAGGAGATGGCAGGGGCCGCTGCCATGGACGTGCCTGATCTGATCCATGTATGTCGCGCACATTGCATCGAGTGATGCAGGCAACGCGTCGTCATCGCGACACCCCCGTGCCTCCAATGCAAACACAATCATGCCCGGCGCGAGATGTGGAACCAGCACGCTATACGGGCGCCCGAAGCCACTGGAAGGGTGCACGCAGAACAGTGGCAGCGTGTCTGTGCCGGAACGCAGCAGCAGCGGCTCTCCCTGTGGGAGGCGCTTGCCCAGGTCCTCGACCATGGCCGCGATGTCGCGTACGGTCGAATGCTGGTTGAGGCTGTCGCTGGACAGTTCCACGTCGTATGCACGCGCGATCTTCGCTGCAAGATCGGCTGCAAGAATGGGGGGCGCACCACGTCCGAGGTAGCCGGAAGTGGGGTCGATCTGTTGGATGTCCATGCCTAGCGCCTGGCCGAACAGCGCGGCGATGGTCTGCTCGTGCAGGCTGTGCATGTGGGTGGTCGAAGCGATGGAGGTCATCGGGTCCTGCATGTCAGAGGTGTGTCATGCGGCTGTCGGCGGGGTCTCCCTGACGCCACTGCGTCAGCACGGTCAGCTTGCGCTCCATACCCCTCCCGAGTGGGCCTGTGCAATCAGATCGTACGCACCCAGGGTGTCGCAGGGACACACGTCCAAGGTGGCAGAGTCCGTGCCAATTGAGGACGCGAGCCGCGGATTGCGGGCGATGATGCGCTCCCTGACCTTACCGGCGACCCTAGCGCGGCGATCCGGCGGCGTCTCCGGGCGGATGGCGATGTCGAGCCGGATGTGCAGCCTTCCGTCCTGCTCGCTCCAGCGCGTGCGGTACTTGGGAACTCCAAGAGCCAGTGGATCGCGGACCTGGTCGAGGCCAGGGAACCGGCCTGTCCGTTCGATATCGGTGCACTCATCCACCGCTTCCAGTACAGAAGAGGGTGTGATGGCCCACAGATCCGTGCCGGGCACCGGAACGCCGTAGCGCGCCCTGCCAAGCGGTCGCATGGCGGTGGTCCCTGGACGGCAGGACGCGGTGGCGCTGGTTTCGACAAGATCACCGGTGAGATACCGGATCAGGGGCTGGGCCTGCTGGAACGGGTGCAGCGCTGTCAGTGCCAGCAGGCCGCAGCCCTCATGGATCACGTTGCCGCTGTGGGCACCGACGATTTCGGCGATGACAAAGGGTTCGAAGTGGTACCAGCCGCATCGCAGGCATTGGCTGGCACCACCGAATATCTCGCTGACGCCGAAGCGATCGATGACCGGCGCATGCCAGGTACGCTGCAACCGGCTGCGCCAGGCGTCAGTAAGGTACTGGGAGTAGGTCACCACCGCTTCCAGCGGACTGTCGGGGAAACCGTCCGGATGCAGGGCCAGGGTATCCAGCGTGAATGCCCGCAGACACTGCTCCAGCCCCATGAGAATCGTACAGCGAGGCTCCACGCCGTGATCGCGATGAGGGCGCGCAAGTGTCGCGCGGCCGTACGCGAAGCTGCCGGCATCGTAGATGCTGGTGCGATGGAAATGCGTCGCACCGGGGATCCTGAGAAGGTGGCCATGATAGGGATTGGTAAACTCAAGCCCACGCAGTCGCGTGTTGTATGGCCGCCGCGTTGCAACACGGGAAAAAAACGCTGCGATATAGGCCTGCTCGCGGTCACTGCGCACGGTGATCAGCGGATCGCCGGTTGTCCCCGTGGTGAATACATCATGGCAGACCACGCCCTCCCGGATCTGCGCATCCCCGCCCGCTGTGCGGATGTCGTACTTCTCCACAAGGGGGAGTCGCTGGAGGTCAACGGGAGTCCGCACGCGCCCGGGATCACATGCTGCCCAGTGCCCACGGTAGAACGGTGTAGACAGGGCGTTTGCCAGCGTGCCGGGTAGATGGGCCGCATGGAACGCATGCAATGCATGCGCCGGCGTGACACTGGCCACGTCGGCGACCCTGCGCTGGGAATACGTTGACACGCAACCTCCTTGTGCCAGGTTCCGTGAAAGCCCGCATCCTGCTCAACACGATGCCTGCCTGTGCAGGCGGGGGCAGAGCCGCTTCCCTGACGCTGCGACAGAACGCCAGGGCGGGGCACAGTGCATCGTCAGCCGACACTGCCGTTTTCGTTGACGAGAATGGAGCGCGCCACGTTCATGAGCCGGATGGTCTCCGCTTTCGAAAGCGGTTCAGTCCCCTGCCCCGGGGTGGGGGCAGGCGCAGCGGATGCGGCATCCGTTGCAGGTGCGTCGACACTCTTCCAGTCGTCACGCGTGGCCTGCGAATAGAGATCAGCAGTTGAATCCATATCGGGTTCGTTCGGCATCGTGCAACTCCAAGTCTGCAGCATGAGTGGAATCCAGCGATGCTGGATCAGTTGTACAGCACGAGAAAGCGCAGGTCCGCGGAGCTTCGAAGATGCCCCTCGCTCGGTCCATGCGGATCGAAAAACGCGGTGTGTGGACAGACGCCGGCCACATCCAGCCGCTCCTGGCCATCCCGCGCCACGGATCCACCGTGCGCTTTCATCAAACTGTCGCTGGCGCTGTCGTGGCACTTGAACAGGACCAGTTCGCCAGGCCCCAGGCCACTCCAGTGGTACCAACGATGGGAATCCTTATGCTTGAGCGAGAAGCCTTCGCGATCTTGGACCCAGCGCTGGTGCATCCAGTCGGGAAGAATGCGCTGGGTCACCACGAGGTCTGCCGATGGATCGATCGAACGGTAGTCAAGAAGCGCCAACGAATAGTTCTTCACCGGATCAAGGAACGCACGCCAGACATTGATGATCTGGAAGCGGCGGAACCGACGGTCGCGTCCCACGTGATGATCGATGCGCGCCTGTGCGCTGACAGGGTCCTGATCGACGTGCACGCGTTGATAAGGTCCGACGAATGGGTTGCTGACCAGCTTGACTTCGGTGCGGGTATCCTTGCGACGGATGCATGTGTCGAAGTGGATTACGTCGTCTGCGCCAAGGTGTGCGCGAAGGAATTCAACGGTCTCCGCGATGTAGTGCTCCATCGCCGCATTGTCGTAGTCGAGGAATCCCTGCTGATCCACGGCGGTGGGAACATCGAATTTCTGGAAGCCAGCACTGTCGAGTGTTGGATGAGCGTCCCGGGCGCTTCGCAGATCGGTGACGCCGAGTTCGACGCCGACCGTCAGAAAGTTGCAGATGACGGCGGGCGGGTTCGTGGCGGCATCGCACTGCCAGTTGTCCTCGCGTCCGCCCGGGGTGAGGGGCGCGGAGTAATACAACGTCGTAGAGACAGTTTCCATCTGTGTCACCGAGTGTGCCTGACCATGGACGATGGGCCGGAGGACTACGGTCATGCTTTCGCAATCCAAGGCGCGAAGCTGCGTCGTTCCTGTGCAGCCACGTCGATATAGCATCGGCTTGCGCAGACTGTCAACGCGAGTGTCCGGTATAGTTGCTGATGTTCGTGATGAACAAACCACAAAAAAAAGTGGACTGCGTCACCTGTTAGCGCATCGCCTTGCTCGCAACTGGAAATGTCGTTGTGCACTGAAGCATGCTGTGGTGATGGAAGCGGTGTAGGCTGCATTCCGCTGTCGGAATGGCGAGGTTGATGAAGCCCCTGCATGAGCAATAGCGGGCATGGTCATGCCGTTTTCTGTCTCATGCCCGCAGCAGCGAGTGTCACGGGCCTGGCGCCCTGCAAGAGAATGCGTGCAGAGATGCAGGAGCAGCAGCGCACTGAAAGGACGAGGATTCATGGACGTGAGCCCAAGCACATCAGTGATGTCGAACGTCGCAGTTCCAGCCCGCCTGCGCGTGCGCGATGGCGTGGTTGTCGAGATGTCGGTGCAGTCCGGAGAGACCGTATTCGAAGTCGATGCCGCCAGTGGACATCTCCTGCGCGAGCCGGATGATTTGGCAGACGGTCCGCTGAACGCACGCGTCTATCGGAGTGAGGGTGGCAGGCTGGTTGCGCTGTTCCGCAACTTCGACGCGCACCTGACGGTGGTCATGATCGACAGGATTGCGCTGATGGCGTCCTACGATGCATTAGGCAGGCCTCTGGACATGGCGCCACCTGGTACACCGCAGTTCCAGTTCATCGCGTTGATCAGGCCGCTGTGGCGCCATCTGGATGACGCCCAGACGCGACGCAACCTGTTGACCTTCCTCGAGGTGCCGCGAACGCTCGGGCCACGGCGCTTGTTCACCCGCGCGGATCGCTATGAGGACAGCATCGATCGAATTGTGCTTGATATCGAGCTTCCGCCTGGTGCAGTGGTGCACGATTCCGCGGCGGGCCCCGGTGCGGCAACGCTCGGCCTTGCCGGGAAGCTGCATGAGAGAGGCGTCCATGTCGTGTTTTCCGACAGGGAATTCGAGTTGCGGCTGGTGCGCTCCGGCGATGCGTGCGGAGTCTTCGATATCGACGGAACACTCGTTTCGTGTCATGGAGGCGGCGAAATGGGGCGCCGTGCACTCGAGCATGCGTGGGCGCGCGGCGATGGCGTTGCATTCGATCGAATCGACTGGCGCGTCGAAGAGTTCATGCAGCGTCATGCTGGCGCGATGAGCCGTCGTACCATCGACCTGGTGCACGATGACATGGCGCAACAGGAGTTCGATCTGGTGCGCAACATGAACATGTTGCAGTACTTCAGTGTGGATATGCAGCGTGTCGTCCTGAAGCGGCTGGCAGCGACAGTCAAAGATGGGGGTTGGCTCGTGGTCGGCACGAGCGATAAAGGCCTGATCAGTCATGGCGTGTGGCGCCGGCAGGGGCATATGCTTCAGTTCGTGCCCTCCAGGTCCCGTCTGGCATCCGGTGCAGGGGGTGGTGGGTCGGACGCCGCCGCCGTACTCGCCACGAGCTTCTCCATGGGCGCGGACAACACAGCGTATGCAGCCGTCCAAGCGTGACGTCTCCATGGTCGTCGTGCTGATGGCGTGCAGGGCCTCCCGTCCGCGTGGTGCCTTGACCAAGGAACTGTCCGGCTGTCGCGCCGAAGCAGTGGCGAGGTGCAGGAACCCGCCATTGTCGGGCGCTGACAGCACTGCAGGGAGGCTGGATGGCTGAAGTGCGCCGGAAGCATCAGTTGCTGGTGCGTTTCGCGGTCTGGGTGATTATGCCGTTGATCGCGCTCTGCATCGTCGGCGTGCGATCGGCGCGTTCCGGGCTCCCGGAACCCGCCGGCGAGCGCGCCGTCGAGGGCATCCAGGGGACCGTGACGATTCGTCGGGACAGCTACGGCACGCCGCACATCCAAGCAGGGAAGGACACAGATGCGTATTTCGCCATGGGGTATGTCCATGCGCAGGATCGCCTCTGGCAACTCGAGTTGTCCCGGAGGATTGCCCAGGGACGGCTGAGTGAGGTCCTGGGCCGCGATGCCTTGGACGGCGATATGTGGATGCGGACGCTCGGCGTCCATGCGGCGGCATCGACCGACTGGCCCGCGTTGAGTCCTGCCGCGCAGGCATCGTTGCAATCCTACAGCGATGGCGTGAATGCCTATCTACGTGAAGGACATGCGCTCCCTCCCGAGTTCGCCATGCTTGGTGTCGCGCCGGAGCCGTGGACGCCGATCGATTCGCTTGCCTGGTTCAAGGTGTTTACGCTCAAGCAGGCCGATGGCATGCGTGCAGAGGCGAACCGATATGTCGCGCGAAGGTATTTACCGCCTTCGCTGTGGTCGGTGTTGGAACGTGAGGATCCGGAAGCGGCACCGACGACAACCCGTCCCACGCCTGTCGTTGAACGCATTGCACAGATGGGCATCACCCTGTCAGAACGCATGGCCATCGGGGGAAGGAACGTGGGTAGCAACGCCTGGGTGTTGTCCGGCAACCTGACGGCAGACGGCCATGCAATGCTCGCCAATGATCCGCACATGGCCCTGCAGATGCCATCGCTGTGGTATGTGGCGAGCATCTCCGCGCCGGGCGTGTCGGTGGCAGGCATGTCCGTAGTAGGCCTGCCGGTCATCGTGTTCGGGAAGAACGATGACATTGCATGGGGGGGCACGAACATGATGGCCGATACGCAGGACCTGTACGTCCTGCAGATCGATCCGCAGCAGCCCGGTCGGTATCGGCACCAGGGGCGATGGGAGCCAATGCATGTCAGGGTCGAACAGATCCATGTCAGGGCGCCGTTTCCGGCGGCGCTGCGGCGCCAACCGGAGCCGGTACGCCTCCAGGTACGAAGCACGCATGTCGGCCCCATCATCAGCGATGTGATGGGGGCGGTGGATCAGCCTGTCGCACTGCGCTGGACCGGGCTTGACCGGGGCGATACGTCGTACGAGGGCATCTTCCGCCTGGCCTATGCGCGTGACTGGGACGGGTTCAACAAGGCGCTTGAGCGCGTGGTTGCCCCCGCCATGAACGTGCTGTACGCCGACAACACCGGCAATATCGGGTATGTAGGCGCGGGCCGGATTCCAGTGCGCGCCGAAGGTGCCAGGCTGCTTCCGGTACCGGCGGATGACCCCGCTACAGCATGGTCTGGCTACATCCCTTTCCAGGAGATGCCGAGGCTCTTCAATCCTCCTGACGGCTACATCGTCAACGCAAACAACCGCGTGGTCGACGAAGACTACCCATATTTCATCTCACATGACTGGGCGCCGTCGGCACGCTCGGAACGGATCATGGCGATGATCCGCGACGCCACCGCCCGGGGGCGGGGCGTTGCCCTGGACGACGTGCTGGCGATGCAGTCCGATGTCATCGATCTGGAAGCATTGGCACTGAGGGACCATCTGCTTTCCGTCCTCGCGCAGGCGGGCATCCATCCTCCGGTGCTGGAAGACCTGCGGGCGTGGGACGGCGGCATGGACGCCGACAGTGCCATGCCCGCCGTGTTCAACCTCTGGGTGGTCAAGCTCAAGCAGCGCATGCTGCTTGATCCCTTGCGGGCGTCAACGGGGGGAGCGCCACTGGATGCTTTGCGTTCCTACGTGGGCGGGATCACGCCACTGCAGGTCAGGCGCATGCTGCTGGAAGGACAGGCGGGTGCGTGTTGTGGACCGGCAGCCGCACTGAAGGCACCGGAGTCGAAGGCGTCGGAACTGGATGCGTCGGAACTGGTGGCCGCTGCGCTCGACGATGCCCTGCGCGAGTTGGGCAAGCGCCAGGGTGCACAAGAGGCATGGCGGTGGGACAGGCAGCAGCAGGCCGCGTTCCGGCACGTGCCCTACAGTGACGTCAACCTGCTGGATCGCGTCTTCGGTCGCAAACTACCTGCCGGCGGCTCCGAGAACACCGTGAACGTCGCTGCGGGACGGTACACGCCGCTCGAAGGCTTCGAGCAGACCTTTGGCGCCGTATTCCGCCAGGTCTTCGTCATGGACGCGCAACGGCCAAAGCATTTCTACATGAACTCGACCGGTCAGTCCGGACACCCGATGAGCCGTCACTACGACGACATGATGGAGCTGTTCGCGCAGGGCAAGCTCGTCGATCTCGCTGCGGGTGCAGCGCGGCCTGACGCTGTCCTGACGCTGCATCCGTCCCACGGACCGGCGGACTCGCGCCCATGACGTTGTTCGGGCCCTTCATCCGGCAGGCCCCCAACCGGGTCTTCATCTCCATCCTGCTCGGAGCGCTGGCTGGCATCTGCTACTCGCTGCTGATCCCGCTTGTCCAGACGGGGATCCAGGACGCCGGCGGCGCGCAGGACGGAGGGGCCACGTTGATCCTGGGCGTCGAAGTCCATCAATACAAATTGGCGCTGGTGTTCTTCGGGACCTGCCTGCTCGTGCTGGTCGGTCGGTCGATTTCGCAGGTCATGCTCCTGCGCGTGGCCATGGACGTGACATCTAGCATGCGGCAGGACATCTACGGACGTATTGCAAAGGCCCCGATCGCCGAGCTGGAGCGCATCGGGGGTGCCAGGCTCATTGCTGCGATCACGACCGATGTCGGACGGGTGGTCGTCGGCGCACGCATGTTGCCGGATCTGCTGATCAGCGCCGTCACCATCATCGGAATGCTTGGCTTCATGGCCTTCATGAACCATGCGGTGTTCTTCATCGTGCTGCAGGCCATTGCGTTCGGTGTGGTGACGTACCAGATTCCCGTGTTGATCGCCAACCGCTTCTTCAGAAGATCACGCCATCATGTCGATCTCCTGCAGGAGGCCATCCACGGCCTGATAGCGGGAGCGAAGGAACTCAAGCTGGATGCAGGCAAGCGCGAACGCTACTTCTCCAGCGTGCTGTTGCGCAACGAGCATGCCGTCGTGGACGCGGACAAAACCGGCAACACCGTGATGCGGATCGCTGCCAATTATGGTGACATGATCAGCTTCTTCGTCATCGGTGTCGTGGCGTACATTTTCGTCAACTATCGCGCGATCACGACCTCCGAACTCACCGGGGTGGTCATGGCGATGCTCTACATCACCACGCCGATCTCGCTGGTCATCAATACGGTTCCGTCCGTCATCATGGCGCGCATCTCGCTGGCCAAGGTGGAGGCGCTCATGCGGGATATCCCGGCTGAGGAGCATGCGGACGCCCCACCCGCGGCGATGCCGGCCTGGGATGTGCTGCGTCTACGTGGCGTGTGCTACCAGCACAAGGGAGCGTCGGGCGATGTTGGCTTTGGCGTCGGTCCCGTGGACCTGGACATCCGGCGTGGCCAAGTGAACTTCATCGTCGGGGGCAATGGATCAGGCAAGTCGACGCTCAGCAAGATCCTGACGCTGCATTATCCCGCCAGCGAGGGTACCATCGCGTTTGATGGAGAACACTTGTCCTCATCGAATCTGGCTGCTTTCAGGCAGCGAATCAGTGCGATCTACTCCGACTACCATCTGTTCGACCGTCTGCTGGGCGAACCAGGGCGCGACGAGGCGCATCGCATCCAGGCCTATCTCCAGTTGCTTGGCTTGGATCAGAAGATATCCATTGATGGCGACAGGACGTTTTCCACGACTGCGCTGTCTGACGGGCAGCGAAAGCGAGTCGCCCTGCTGGCGGCCCTGCTTGAGGACAAGGATGTGTACGTGTTCGATGAATGGGCAGCCGACCAGGATCCGGTGTTCAAGGAGCTGTTCTACCGTCGGGTCATCCACGATCTTGCGTCTTCGGGAAAGGCGGTCGTGGTCATCAGCCACGACGATCGCTATTTCAGTGAGGCGGACTGGCTGATCCATATGGAGCAGGGACGCATCCGCGAGAGCGTCGACATGCGGGCACGACGGAGTGAGAGCGCGGCATCTGTTCTTCAAGGAGCAATGCAGATGCATGCGAGCCCCCCTTTCCACCCGCCCCATGCCCTGCCGGACGCGCCGCGATGAACGAGACCGTGAGCGAGACCGTATTCGTGGATGGAAGCGACGTCTCCGATCTCAACCAAGCGTTCATGGAGCAAATGCGCGATCGCGGCGACTGTGTACCATTGGACGTACAGGCTGGGGCGTCCACCGCGTTCATGCGCACCTATGAGTACCCGGTGAACGCGTGGCCGTTCTTCGTTGGCCCGGAGGCCCTGGCGAGTCTCAAGGACATGAACGCCAGAATCCTCGCGTTGTCGGTTAAGGCGATACGCGCGATCTTCCGCAACGACCCGATGGCGCTGGCCGAGGCCACCGGCATCGACCCGGTGCAGTGCACATTCTTCATGTCCGGCGTGTGCCTGGATGATATCTGTTTCCGTACGGACGCGATTCTTACCTTGGACGGCTTCAAGGTGGTCGAGGCCAATGTCGGTACGTCCATCGGTGGATGGCAGATCCAGTGGTTGGAGGAGACATTCCGCGAGCACGCGCAGTACCGCGACTTCTTCACGCGGCATCCGGTGTCCTGTACGAACACGCCCGCAACGTTCTTCCGCTTCCTAGTAGATTCGGCGGCTCGCGGGACCAGGGGCGAGCAACTGTTAATCCTGTTCATGGTCGGCAGGTCGTTCAACGCGCAGGATTATGGTGACAGGCTGCGAGAGTGGATCGACGCGGCCATCGCTGGCGCAGGGGCTCGCTGCGAGATCCGTTTCATCACGGGGTTCGAGGATGTCGAGGTGGATGCGCGCGGCGTCTGGCATCGGGGGCGACGTGCACATATGGTGACGTTTGGCGATGTCAGTGCGGGGCAGACGCCGCCGATCGCACTGCTGCGCAGCATCCTTGCAGGCAAGATCGCCTGCCCGGACTTCCCCGCTTCCGGATTGTTGGGTGACAAGCGCAATCTCGCGTTGCTCCACCATGCGGCGGACATGGGGCTGCTGTCGGGCGACGACGCAGGATTCGTGCGCAGGTACGTACCCAGGACGTTCATCCTGGGGGGCGCACTGCACTCGCCGGCAACACACCAGCAGGTTCTGTCAAACAAAGACATGTACGTCATCAAGCCGTGCCGGGGCATGCAGGGCGCGGACGTGCACGTTGGTCGCTACCAGACAGCGCAGCAATGGGCATCGATCATTGCCGACCTGCCGCAACCGCAGCACTGGATTGCCCAAGAGCATTGCGAATCCGTGCAGTTCCCCGGGCACTCGGGGCATCCTGGGCAATCGACGGCGTTGTTCGATGTCGTGTGGGGTGTGTTCCAGTTTGGCAGCCGCTATGGTGGTGCCTGGCTGCGCATGATGCCGCGATCCAACGATGGACATGACGGCATTATCAATTCCGCACGTGGCGCGCAGGAGCGGATCGTGTTCGAGGCGCCGCGATGACAGCGATTCAGCGCAATGGAAGCAGTGGCGAGATTGCGTCCTTGATGTGCGACAGCACCTGCTCTGCATGGCTGTGGATGAAGAAATGGCCGCCATCAATGGAATGGATATCGCAGTGGCCATTGGAGAGCGCCATCCATGCTTGCGACTCTTCAGGCGTGACGTCCGTATCGTGGCTGCCTGTCAGGACCTGCACTGGGCAGGGGAGCGGGGCGGGTTCGGCACGATACTGGTCGGCAATGCTGAAGTCGGCGCGCAACGCGGGCATCAGCAGGTCCATGAATTCGGCATCGTCGAGTAGTGCATGCGGTGTTCCTCCGAATGCACGCAACCACTCCTTGAACAGGTCGTCAGGAAGGTCGTGGACAGGAGCGCGTCGCCCCGGAAGGTGCGGCGCACGGCTGCCGGAGGCGATCAGAAGGCGCGGAGGGACGAGTCCGAGCATGCTGCTGTGCATGCCAAGCGCATACGCGACGCGACTGCCCAGGCTATGGCCAAACAGCACGTATGGGCAGTTGGGAAGCATGGCAAGTGCTGCACCCACGGCGCCAACGAGTGTCTGCATATCTGGACACGGCGGCTCCGCAATACGTGAGGCGCGGCCCGGAGGCTGGACCGCGATGAGTTCGACGCTGTCGGGGAGGTGTCGGCCCCAGGGACAATAGATGGATGCAGAACCGCCGGCGTAGGGCAGGCAGATCAGGCGCAATGCGGGAGATGAACGTGGGTGCGGTCGGATGAGCCAGGTGTCCGTGCTCAATGTTGCCTCCTTGAGCTGTGTGCGGTGACAAAGCGCGACGCTGCGCAAGGAAATACGTGCATCATGCAGGGCGTGAAAGCGGTCTGTCGTAGATATAGGTGCAATGTGCGATGGATGGCTCGTTGTGCGTATGGATGTGTGAGTTGTTTTGCATGTGATGTGGGACGGGGCGCGTTGTTAATCCGCTAGGGTCATCCGCTAGCACGCCACCACGTTCCAACATCACCGCTATGTTCTACAACAGAGAGTGTGCTGCACATTGCACGCGGATGCTGGAGCAGAGCAAGGAGATCACATGGCAATGGAAGTGCAGACTGTTTTCAGTGATGGTATCAAGCGGACGCGGCTGGACCGGGTCGCGCCGGCGGAGGACGCCTCGTTCCTGCGCGCATGGCGCGCGTCTCCGTGGCCCTGCGTCCCCCCCATGGTCGCCATCGAGTTCGATGAAGCTTCATTCCGCACGGAGTCGTTCGCAGCGGCGCGCATGTCCATGCCAGACGACGTCGTGAGGAGCGTGAACAAGCGGCAGGCCGAGTTCTTCCACGGCCGCTTGGCGGCGCGGGCCGCCATGCGGGCCATGGGTCTACCGGCGCCGCATGAGGTCGCCATGGGGCGTTCACGCGAGCCTGTCTGGCCCGAGGGCGTCGTTGGCAGCATTTCCCACAACGCTCGGTATGCCGTGTCCATTGCCGCACCGCGGGCGCGCCACAGCGGCGTGGGCGTGGACGTGGAGACCAGGATCCCGGCGGATGCCCTGGAGGCCGTCGCCGTGGCGGCACTGGGACCTGCGGAGATGGCGTTGCTTGCTCCGTGCACCAGCAGACGCTGGCCAAGCGACATGCTGATGACGGCTGTGTTCTCCGCGAAAGAAAGTTTTTTCAAGGCGGTGTATCCCTCTGTCGGGCGCTTCATCGACTTCACGGCGCTCCGATGGAGAGGGTGGGCAGGAGAGCGCATGGACGTCCTGGGCTTTGTCATCGACGAAACACTGTCTGAGCGCTGGCGCGGCGGAGTGGAGTGCACGGTGAACGTTGCCCGGATTGATGCCAGCACAGTCGTGAGCAGTTGTGTCTGGTGAGCGCCGCGCGCGGTGCGGCGGGTCGCGTACATGCCTGCGCGACGGTGTGCGTGATGCAGGGCTCCGCTTGGCAGTACGGCGTCACAGGGAGTGGTGTGCGATGGATCAGGACGCCCGCGCGACATGCGGGATGTATTCAGCGGATGGTGCAGGGTAGGGAGCGTGCAGATGCAGCAAAGGATGCCACTGACATCGGCGCAGGAAGCCATTTGTCGCCATCATGATGTAAACGACGGAAGTCCCTTCTACAACGTCGGCGGCTATATTGAGCTGGGCCGCTGCGACGTTGACCGGATCCGTCTGGCCCACGCGCGTCTTGTCGAGACCTTCGACACGTTTTCCATGCGCATCAGCGTGGACGCATCCGGCGGCTACGCGGCAACCCTCGTGGAGGGGCATCCACCGCTGGAAGTCGTCGACCTGTCCGGGCAGCGCGATCCGGATGCCGCGGCTGCAGCGTGGATCGAAGTAGTGTTCTCGACGGCCTTCCGCTTCGATGACACATCGCTCTATCGCGCGGCGCTGCTCCGCCTTCGTCACGATCGGCACTTCTACGTCGGCATGGGCCACCACGTGTTACTGGATGGCGCGGGCTTCCTGAATTGGGGGGCAGCATTGGCCCGCTTCTACGAGGAACCCTCGGGGCGCTGGTTGCAAGCATATCCGGCCATGACGCACCTGGCGCTGTTGGAGCGGGAGACACAGTACGCCTCCAGCGAGCGCTGCAGGACGGATGCGGCGTGGTGGGAGGCCCAGGTGCGCGGCTTCAATGACAGTCTCTTCCCTGGCGCGTCCGTTCCGGCGTCAACACGGGCTGGCCGCAGCGGACGAGTGCGTGTGCCGCTCACCGATGCTCGCTTGGCGCAGCTGCACCGCATTGCGCGGCGAGTGGATGCTGAACCGCACCATGTGGTGATGGCGCTTCTGGCAGTCTATTTTGCACGGACACATCGGTCGCCTTCCGTTGTCGTGGGCTCGCCGGTTCATGGCCGGGCCACGGAGCGCGAGCGCAACAGCATCGCCCTGTTCGTGCAGATGCTGCCGCTGCGTGTGGGGATCATTACCCAGGACAGCCTGGCGGCATTGATCAAAGAGGTTCTCAGGACGCAGCGGCAGGTGCATCGCCACCGTCGGTATCCGGCATCGACGATCACCACGCATCCAGCCAACCCGCGATCCACGAGCCGTCCCTTCGACTTTGCCTTCAGCTACCTGCGTGTCGGCGCGGCTCCCATGATCAATGGCGCCGCCGCTCCATTGGTCTACTGCCCCCATGGCCACGAGCAGCATCCGCTGCTGGTGACGTACTGGGAGGGAGCGGATGAGGAATCCAGCGTGCTGTTGTTCGATCACAATCTCGATGTCATCCCGGAAGCGCAGATCGGGCCCATCATCCAGCGGGTCTTTCATCTACTGGATCAGCTCAGCGACGATGTGGAGATTCCGCTTGGCCGGCTAGAGTGCGTGACACCCGAGGAACGTGAACAACTGCTCGCCGAGGCAGTGCACGGCGACGCCTCCACCGCGGTGGAGTTTGATCTCCATGCACACCTGCAACGCCAGTATGTCGAAGGATCCGGTCGCATCGTGCTGGAATGCGGGGATGAACGCCTGGATGGTGCCGGCCTCCAGGCCCGCGTGATCGCCTCGGCGGCCGCGCTTCGCCAAGGCCATGGCGTGGTGGAGGGGGACCGGGTCGCAGTGCTGCTGCCCCCGGCACCGGAGCTAGTGGTCATCCTGCTCGCGATCATGCGCCTTGGTGCCGTGTATGTGCCCATCGATCCGCGCATGCCGGCGGCGCGCATCCAGCCTGTTCTGGATGACAGCGAGCCGCGCCTGCTCATCGTTGGGGACCGATCGCCCGTGGGCGATAGCATGCTGTTGGCAAAGCCTATCGCGAGGGCGGGTGCGCTGATGGCTTGGCAGAGCGGTGCGGGCAGCGTTCCAGTGGTCGAGCGCGTGCACGATGATCCCCTGTACGTGCTGTATACCTCTGGCTCGACGGGGATGCCAAAGGGTGTCGTTGTGTCGTGGGGAGCGCTGGCGAACCTGCTGGGTGGGTTCGCGACGCGCATCCAGTCCGTGCCGGGTGGGCGCTGGTTGTTTGCGTCCAGTCCTGCATTTGATATCTCCGTGGTCGAGTGGTTGGCGTGCCTGTGTCTGGGCCACACCTGCGTGATTCCCGTGGCCGGGCAGAGGGACGATCCCTTCCAACTGGCGAGCTTTCTCAATGATGCCGGGTTGAGCCTCGTGCAGGCGACTCCCTCGCGTCTGAAACAGCTGATGACGGCGGGTTGGGTGCCGGAGACGGGGCTGTGCGTGGTCAGCGCTGGCGAACCCTTGCCGCCTGATCTGGCGACATGCTTGCTGGAGTCCGGCGTCGTGCTCTGGAACGGGTACGGTCCGACCGAGGCGACGGTCTATTCACTGGTCAGCCGCGTCGAGCTTGAACACGCGTCGCGCGGATGCGTCACCATCGGCGCACAGCTGCCTGGCTACAGGCACTATGTGCTCGACACGCAGCAGGGGCTGGTGCCGCCAGGGATGCCCGGTGAGCTGGCGATTGCAGGGACAGGATTGGCGTTGGAGTATGTCAATCGCCCGGATCTGAACGGCCGGCAGTTCGTGTCCGCTCCGGCGCTGCCGGAAGCGCGGCTGTATCGCACGGGGGACATCGTTACGGGGCAGGGAGGAGGGTGTTTTCGCTACCTCGGACGCAATGATGACCAGATCAAGCTGCGCGGGTATCGTATCGAGCTTGGCGACATCCGCGCAGCGCTGTGCGGCATCGAGGGAGTGCGGGATGCCGCCGTCCTGCACCAGCCCGGCGACGATCAGCGTGCGGGCCGGTTGATCGCGTACGTCTGCCTGCAGGAGTCGGTTCAACTGGCGCAGATAAGTGCACAGTTGATACTCGCGCTTCCCGAGTACATGGTGCCCGCGCAGCTCACCCCGGTGGATGCGATTCCTATCGGCACCAACGGAAAGCTGGACAAGGCGCGGTTGCCCCGGGCGGATGGCATGCGTGGTGGGGCCACGGCGCCCGCATCGGACCTGGAGCGCGGGATCGCGGCACTATGGGCATCGATGCTCGGTGTGGAACCGGCCACGATCGTGCGCGAGAGCAGCTTCTTTGAACGTGGTGGGGATTCCGTGGTCGCAACGACGCTGGTCGCCCGGGTCCGTGCGATGACCGGGCGGCAGGTGACCATCGGTGACCTCTTCCGCTGTCCGGGCTTGGCCGAGTTTGCAGCGTGCGTGTCCAGTGCCCCGCAACAGGACGATGCACCAGCGTCGATTCCACGGACGCATGCACCCACCGTGAGGCTGTCTGCTGGCCAGAACAGGCTCTGGTACCAGCAGGTCGCGGAGCCGGGGACGGGACGGTACAACATGCCGGTGGTGTATGCCGTCACCGGCGATATCGCGCCCACGCGGGTCGAGCACGCCTTGAAGCTGCTTGTGCTGCGCCATGAAAGCCTGCATACGCGTGTGAGGCAGGCCGGTGAAGCGTTGCTGCTGGATGTCGTGGAGCCCGTGCAGTGGTGCCTGGACATCGTGGACGCCATGCAGTGGGCACCCGCGGAGCGGGCACAGCGGATAGAGCAGGCGCTGTGCGCCCATGCGGACGCGCCGTTCGATCTGGAGCGCGATCTGCCATTCCGGGCGCTGTTGATCCAGCAGGCGGATGCAGAGGCGCTGCTGGCGTTGAACGTGCATCATATCGCTGCCGATGGCGCGTCGGTGCGCGTCCTGTTCTCCGAGTTCCTTCATCTGCATGCGGCTCTGGCACGCGGCGAGCACGCTGTCCTGCCAGACCCCGTGCGGCAATTCCGGGATGTCGCGGACTGGCAACGGCAGGGCCTGGAACGGGGCCAATGGGCAGGACAGGAACGCTACTGGCGTGCGCATCTGGACGGTGCACCGCCACAGCATGGGCTCGCGTTCGACGGCAGTCGTCGCCAAGGCGGTCCATGGAAGGTGGAGCCGGTTGAATCGATGCTCACGTCCGAGCAGGTACAGCGTGTCCAGGCCGTGGCGCGCCGCCTGGCGGTGACGGAGTTCAGCCTGATGCAGTGCGTGTTCGCGCTGTTGCTGTGCCGATGGAGCCACGAGGACGAGGTGGTGGTGGGCAGTCCAGTCCACGGGCGTGGCGGGCCTGGTCTCGATGGCGTGGTGGGGATGCTGGTCAATCTGGTGGCTTACCGGCACCGCTTCGATCCGAAGGAGAGCTTCGCCGACCAGCTCGGTGCATTCCAGCAGCAGGTCGCCCAGGCACTTGAGCATCAGGAGCTGCCCTTCGACCAGGTTGTCGATGCGCTGCAGCGTCGGCCCGAGCATGGCGTGCATCCGGTGTTCCAGGTGATGTTCGCGTTCCAGGATGATCTGCCCGCAGCCGTGGAGACGGACAAGCTTGCGCTCCGGCGACGGGATCCGGCCACCGTTGCGACACGCTTCGACTTGGAGCTCCTCGTCCGCCGGGGCGATGCCGCGTGGCATCTGTGCTGGATCGGCCAGCCGGGCCTGTTCGAGCGCCATTCGATCCGGGCGATGGCCGACGCGTTTGTTACGTTGCTTGACAGTGTTCTGGTCGATCCTGGAGAGCGTATCGGCGTCATCGGGCCACGAGCGGCATGGAACCTGCCTGGCAGCGACGTGCCGCTGCCCGATCAGGACATATGTGTGCACCGGCTGTTCGAGCGCGTGGCGCAGTCCCACCCGGATGCGGTTGCGCTGCGGATGGGACGCGAGGTCATCCACTACGGAGCGCTGAACCAGGCTGCCAACCAGCTTGCCAGGTTGATCCTTGCGCGTGGCCTCGGGCCAGGTCGCAGGGTCGCCCTTTGCCTGCCGCGTGGCGTTGACCTGATCGTGGCAACGCTTGCCGTGCTCAAGGCAGGTTGTACGTACCTGGCTGTTGATCCGGCCTATCCGTCGGCCAGGCGCCAGCAAATCTACGACGATGCCGGGCCTGCCTGTATCCTGGTCCATGGCATGACCACCAGCATGGACGAGCCCGACATGCTGCATGCGCCGCTGATTGTCCTGGATGATCCTGGAGTGCGCGCGACGCTGACTGAGCAGGCACCGGAAGATGTGCCGCGTGCGATGGCTGACCCAACGCCCTTGGACGATGCCTACATCGTCTACACGTCCGGCTCCACCGGTCGCCCGAAGGGGGCAAGGATCGCGCACCGCGGCCTGACCAATCTGGCACGCGCACAGTGTGCGGCGTTCTCGATCGACGCCCGGGCACGCGTGCTTCAGTTCTCCACCTTCAGCTTCGACGCGTCGGTATCGGAATGGAGTACCGCCCTGATATCCGGCGCAGAACTGGTGCTCGTAGCGGAGGGCGTCGCGCCGGACGCGCAGGCGCTTTCGGATTGGATCAACGACCATGCCGTTACGCATGTGACACTGCCGCCGACGGTGCTCAAGCGGCTGCAACCGCACGTGTTGCCCACGCTGACCCATGCCATCTCCGCCGGAGAGCCCATCGCACTGGACGAAGCCACGCGGTGGTCCAGGCATTGCCGCTTCATCAACGCATACGGGCCGAGCGAAACCACGGTATGTGCGTCGATCGGCGGTATCAACACTACCTATGCGAGGGTGTCTATCGGCCAGGGAATGCGCGGGTTGCACGTGAATGTCCTTG
This sequence comes from Proluteimonas flavola, assembly GCF_021191705.1. Lineage (GTDB taxonomy): Bacteria > Pseudomonadota > Gammaproteobacteria > Xanthomonadales > Xanthomonadaceae > Luteimonas > Luteimonas flavola. Next base: position 45,262 of record NZ_JAIWPU010000018.1, on the reverse strand, counting down.
ACCGGTGGCTTCGGCCGGTGGAGCTTGGCGCCAAGGGGGAGCTCTGCATCTCAGGCGTGGGGCTCGCCAACGGGTATCTGAATCGTCCCGAGGAGACTGAAACGGCGTTCGTCGAGGTCATGACGGGGGCGGGGACACCTCTCCAGCTGTACCGTACGGGAGACCTCGTCAGGTGCCTTCCAGACGGCGACATGCTGTTCGAAGGACGCGCGGATGGCCAGGTCAAGGTGCGAGGACATCGCATCGAATGTGCCGAGGTCGAGCGTGCGATCCGGGCCTGCGCGGAGGTGCGCGACGTGGTCGTGTTCGTGCATGATGGCGCCGCCGAAGAGCCCACGCTCGCGGCCTGCATCGTGCCAGCGTCGTCGGGGACTGTCTGTCCGGTGGCGCTGCGTCATGCACTGGAATCGAGGCTTCCGCGGTTCATGGTGCCGTCCCTCGCGTACGTGGTGGATGCACTTCCGCTCACGCCGAGTGGCAAGATCGACAGCAGGCGCCTCAAGGCGCTCGGCCCCGCATCGTCGGCGCCGCAAACGCATCGCGCCCTGACGACGACCGAACAGGGCGTACAGGACATCTGGGCCGGAGTGCTGCATGGGGCGAGGGAGGATCCCGATAACGGGTTCTTCTCGGCGGGAGGCCACTCACTGCAGGTGGCTGACGTACTCGCCGGAGTCCGGGAGCGCTTCGGCGTGTCTCTGGGCTATCGGCAGTTCTTCCAGACGGGAACGATCGCGACGCTCGCAGCGCTGATCGACGCGCAGGCACGTGGCGACGGTGCCGAGGCGGTACCGGGGATGGGCGCGGGGACGAGGCCGATGGCCCCCACCGCGATGCATGCGAAGAATCTGCCGGGGACACCGGTGCGCCTGTCCTTCGAACAGCAGCGCCTATGGTTCATCGACCAGATGGAAGGGGGCTCCTGTCACTACAACATGGCAGTTACACTGCATCTGGAAGGTGACATCGACCCCCCGCGCATCCAGATGGCCCTCGACGAGGTCCTGCAACGCCATGAAAGCCTGCGCACGGTGTTCGGCGTGGATGACGATGGCGTGCCGTTGCAGTGGGTGATCGATGCCGTTTTCCAACTGCAGGTCCTGCAGGGGAAAGGCGGCACCTGGGACGCCGATGTGCATCGCCTGCGCACCAGAGAGCAGACCACACCGTTTGATCTGCGCACCGGTCCGCTGATCCGTGCGACCCTGCTGCAGGATGATGCGCATGCGGCCCTGTTCCTGACGATGCACCACATCGCCGCTGACGGCTGGTCCGTGGACAGGCTCATTGCCGATTTCGCCCGGATCTACGCAACGCCGTCTACGGTGGGGCGCGACGCTCTTCCGCCCTTGCCCCTGCAGTATCGTCAGTTCGCAGAATCGCAGCGACGATGGGCCGACGCCGGCGGCATGGAGGCGGGTCTGGAGTTCTGGACGCGACGTCTTGCCGGGGCTCCGCCGCGGCATTCGTTGCCGCGTGACGGGGCAGAGGATGTGCAACGGTCGCCGCGTGGCATGGCCTGTACCACCCACGTTCCTGGCGCCTTGGCCGATCGCATGCGTGGTCTTGCGCGCGCGCATGACACGTCCCTGTTCGTGTTGCTGCACGCGGCCTTTGCGGTGCTGGTGGGCAGATGGAGCGAAAGCGGGGATGTCCTCATCGCAACGCCCGTGGCAAACCGCCACCAGCCGGACCTCGATGCGCTGATTGGCTTCTTCGCCAACACCGTGGTGCTGCGGACCGACTGTACTGTCAACCGTCCGTTCGTTGCGTTGCTGGAGCAGGCGCGCAGAGAGTTCACCGAGGCATTCGAGCACCAGCATGTCCCGTTCGATGCGGTGGTCGAGGCGGTATCGAAGGAACGCGTGGGCGGCAGTCGGCCGCTGGCGCAGATCCTGTTCTCGGTGCAGGACGATCCGGCACGGAAGCTGCGGCACGCCGTCGTCGACGGCATGGCACTGCGCGTGCTGGAGGAGGACGGCGAGTGCCAGGCCAGGTTCGACCTGGAGCTCATGGTCTCCGAGAGCGACGACGGGCTGCGATGCCGCTGGACCTTCGATACGGCGGTATTCCAGGAGGCGACAGTCCGCCGCATGGCCGGTTCGTTCCTGCACCTGCTCCACGGCCTCTCGGAAGACGCGGCGACGGGTATCCGCGATCTTGAGATCGTTACCGTGGAGGAACGGCGCATGCTGATGGCGCCCGCCAGGACGTTTGCGCCGGGCGTCATGATGGGTAGCTCCATCCTTGATCGCTTTGCACGCATCGTCGTTGGCGATCGCCACGCACCGGCGATCATCGATGGTGATCGCGTGGTGGACTACGCCGAGCTGGATGCCAGGTCGACGCGGTTGTGCACCGTGCTGTCATCGGCTCAGTTGGACATGCGCCGGCCGATGGCCATCCATATGCGGCGTGGCGTCGATCTGGTCGTGGCGATGCTCGCTGTGATGAAGGCGGGTGCGCCGTACCTGCCACTGGATCTGGCGTATCCGGCCGAACGGGTTGCGTTCATCCTGGCAGACGCTCGGGCCTCCGCGCTGCTCTGCGATGCGCAGTCGCTGGAGCAGCTGAGTGGGGTGGCGCTGCCGGCAGCCGTGTTCTGCCATGACGAGGCGGGCAACGTCGCAAGGAGCCACGCCGGAGCGCATGGCGAACCGGCGCATGTCGACGCGGGTGTCCTCTCCCCCGCCGGCTCTCTGGCCTACGTGGTGTACACGTCTGGATCGACGGGCCAGCCGAAGGGTGTGATGGTCAGGCAGGACAGCTTCCTGAACCTCCTGCACTGGTACATCCACGACCACGGGTTGTCGCCGTCGGACCGCTGCCTGCTGGTGGGGTCGATTGGATTCGACATGACCCAGAAGAATGTCTTCGCACCGTTGCTGTCCGGCGGCACGATTGTCATTCCGGATGACATGTTCGATCCTGAAGCGATTGCGTCGCTGGTGAGCGCGCATAAGGTCACGCTGATCAACTGCGCACCGAGCGCGGCCGGTGTTTTGGTGGCATCCGACCATCGTTGGCCTGCGCTGGCATCACTACGCATCCTGGCGATGGGCGGGGAGGCCGTCCGGCTGGCCGACCTCCACCCGTGGCTGCACAGTGGGGCCTGTCACGCGACGATCGTGAATATGTACGGTCCAAGCGAATGCACCGACATCGGGATCGCTGCCATATATGACGCTGATGCAGCCGCCTCGCACAATGTCACTTTGCCGATTGGGCGTCCGATCCAGAACTGCACGGCCTATGTGTTGAGCAGCACGCTGAAGCTCCAGCCGTTTGGCGTGGTGGGGGATCTCTATCTGGGCGGCATCGGGGTCAGTGATGGCTACATCGATCGTGATGACCTGACAAGGCAGAGTTTTCTCACCGGCGTGCTTCCGGGGGAGGGCATGCTGTACGCGACCGGTGATCTTGCCAGGATCACGCCCGACGGTGTGTTCCACTATGTCGGGCGTACTGATGGCCAGGTCAAGATCCGCGGTTTCCGGGTCGCGACCGCAGAGATCGACGCGATCATTGCCGGCGTCGGTGGCGTAGCCGGCGCAGTCACCGTGGCACGTGAAGGTGCGTTCGGCGACGCCGCTCTGGTGGCGTTCGTTGTGCTGCATCGGAGTGTGGACGGACAGGCGCAGACGGAGACGGATGCCCAGCTGGCCGCCGTGCATGCCGCCCTCGTTCGCGCGCTTCCCGCGTTCATGGTCCCGGCCGCACTCGTGCCGCGCGATGTGTTGCCGCTGACGCCAAACGGAAAGATCGACCGTCGCCTGCTTGAACGCGAGGCGGTGCACGCGCAGGGGTGGCACCGCCCACAAGGCAGGCGTGTGCCGTCAACGCAGACCGAGGCGCGTCTGCTTGCACTCTGGCGCGAGCTGCTGGGGCACGACAGGATCGGAATGGAGGACGACTTCTTCCAGATCGGTGGACATTCGCTGCTGGCAACTCGACTCACGAGCAGGGTGACCCACGAGTTCGGCCTCGATGGCGCCGCGCTGGGCGTCAGGGAGTTCTTCCTGAGTCCGACCATTTCCGGGATTGCCGCACTGGTCGACGCGCGCACCGAACTGCAGCGCGTGGAGGCACTTGAACGCAGATTGGCGGCATCGGGGGTGCAGGTGGAGGAGGGGGACTTCTGATGGCGGCACAGGCAATCATTGCAAGGGCGCTGCAGGAGGACATCGTCCTGTTCCTGAAGGGCGACGGCTTGTCCTACCGGACCGCGGCGGGCAGGGACGTACCCGATGCGCTGCGCACGGACATCCTGGCCAACAAGGCCGCCATCATCGACCACCTGCGCCAGCGGCAGCATCACGATGCAGGCGCGTGGACACTCCCGCGCATCGGGCCCGGGATGCCACCCGGTGATGCACCGCTGTCTTACGGGCAACAGCAACTATTGCTCGTCAATCGCATGGACAGCCACAGTGCGCAGTTCAACATCCAAGGTGCTTACCATGTTACGGGGCCCTTGGATATCGCCGCATTGCAGGCGGCAATCGACAGCATCGTCGCGCGACACGACATCCTGCGCACGCACTTGGTGGATGTCGACGGGGTGTTCATCCAGCGGGTGGAGGTGCAGGCCCATGCACCCGTTGCTTTCACGTCGTTGAGGGATGTGGCCGCTGGGACACGTGACGACGCATTGGAGTGCCTGATCCGCCAGGACGCAACGGCGCCCTTCGATCTGCAGCATGGGCCACTGCTGCGCATGCGTGTCATCGAACTGGGAGCGGATGAGCACGTCATTGTGATCAGCATGCATCACATCGCTTCGGATGGCTGGTCCCTTGGCGTGCTGTCTGCGGAACTGGCCCATTACTACAGCGTGCATTTGCGCGGGGCACACGGTGCAATGCCGCCGCTGGAGCTTCAGTATGCGGACTATGCCCGCTGGCAGCGCGGGCTGCTGCAGGGAGGCGCGCGCACGCGGGCGCTGGCGTTCTGGAGAGAGCAGCTTGCGGATGCGCCTGTGGTGCACGCGCTTCCGTTGGATCACCCGCGACCGGAGCGCCAGAACCATGCCGCCCTTCGTGTCAGGAAGCGGATCGATCCGGATCGCCTCGCACGGCTGCATGCGATGTGCAGGGAGCATGGCGCAACCCTGTTCATGCTGCTGCAGTCAGCGCTCTCCGTTCTGCTGCATCGCTTTGGCGGTGAGCGCGACGTCGTCATGGGAACTCCGATGTCAGGACGCACCGACACGGGGCTGGAACCGTTGATTGGACTGTTTATCAATACCGTGGTCCTGCGCGATCGGCATGACGCCGCTGACACCTTCAGGTCGCGCCTGCTCCAGGCGCGCCAGCGCGCCCCGATGCTGCATGAGTACCAGTACCTTCCGTTCGACGTGCTCGTTGAAGAACTGAATCCCCCAAGGAGTAGCGCGTACGGCCCGTTGTTCCAGGTGTGGTTCGTCCTGCAGAACAATGCGCGCATCCAGATGCAGCTGCCGGGATGCACCGTCCGCGAGGAGAGCCGCTGGCAAGTAGACGCGGCAAAGCATGACATCAATCTGTATGCCGTGGAGGACGATGCCGGTCTGTCGCTGGACTGGGTGGTGCGCATATCCCTGTTCGAACCGGAGACGGTGGACAACCTTGCACAGCAATACGATCGGTTGCTTGATGCCATCGTCGAGGCTCCCGACACGCTGATCAGCGAGCATGCGCTGTTCGATGCCACGCCGGCGCTGGCAGCCCTTGACGGTGGCGCCGACGCAGCGCCACCACCACTGCTGGACCAGTTCCTGCAGCAGGTCCAGCAACGCCCGGATGCCACCGCGGTTCTCTCGGAGGCGGGCGCGGCGAGTTATCGGGACATCGACGCCGCCAGCAGCACCCTCTGCTCCAGGCTGCGCACCGTGCCTGGTACGCACGTTGGCCTGTGCCTGTCACATGGTGCAGACATCGTGGTGGCGATCTGGGCCTGCATCAAGGCGGGCAGGGTCTATGTGCCCCTGAACCCAGAGTATCCGGCGGAGCGGCTGCAGGGCATCGTCGAAGATGCAGGCGTGGCGTGCGTGCTGGTGAACGATGCCACGGAGCTGGCGGCTGGACAGTTTGGCCAGTGTGCGCTCATGCGGGTGGACGCCCCTACGGGACCGCGCGGGAGCGACATGGCCACTGTGGCGTTCATGCAGCCCCACCCCACGGCACCCGCGTACGTGCTGTACACCTCCGGTTCCACCGGGCGTCCCAAAGGCGTCATGCAGTGCCACGGGCACGTGGCGTACTACGTGCAGGCCTATGTCTCCCGCTTGCGCATATCGCCAGCGGACCGATTGCTGCAGCTCGCCTCATTCAGCCATGACGCGGCGGTGTTGGACATGTTTGCCGCGCTCACCACCGGCGCCTGCCTGCACCTGCTCGATCCTAAACGTGCGGGTGCCGAGGGGGTCCACGCGGTGCTGCGTGGCGGCGTGTCGATCTACCACTCCACCCCGACTGTCTTCAGGTTCCTCTTCGCCGACGGGCACGTGGCGGAGGGAGAGGGGCTGCGGGCGGTCGTGTTCGGGGGAGAAGCAGTGGACGCCCCCACGCTGGCGCTTGCCACCAGATGCCTGCCCGGCTCCTGTGAGGTTGTCAATCTGTATGGAAGCAGCGAAGCAACCTTGGTGATGATGCACGCACGGCGCGTCGCGCAGGGACTGACGCCCTGTCAACGACTGGGCGGGGTCGTGGCTGGCACGCGCCTGTGGCTGGAAGCCGAAGGTCGGGCAGTGGCACGCCTGTACCAGCCCGGCGAGATCGTAGTGGAGAGCACGGCGTTGGCGACGGGCTACCTCGGCCAGCCAACGCTGAGCAGCGAGCGGTTCGGCAGCCGTGGAGTGTCAACGCGGTTCTACCGTACCGGTGACATGGCGTACCTGCGGCCGGATGGAACCCTTCGCTTGCTGGGCCGTCGTGACAACCAGTTCAAGTTGCACGGCCAACGCATCGAGGCTGGCGAGATCGAGGCCGTGCTGGCGGAGTGCGCGGGGGTGCAGGCGTGCGCGGTCATCCCGCAGCGCGACGCCCTCGGCCACGTCGAGCAGATCGTCGGCTTTGTCACTGCTGGCGCACACGGGCAGGCGTGGCCAGCGCAGGAGCGCGCGATCCGCCGTCGTCTCATGACTCTGCTGCCCCCGTACATGGTGCCCGCGCGCTTGCAGCTGCTGGCGGCGCTGCCGCGTACGGCCAGTGGAAAGCTGGATCGCCAGGCCTTGGTTGCACTCGCTGATGCCGCGCAGGCCGCCGCCGCCGCATCCGTTGACGCAGGTCCACGCACACCGACGCAGACGCGCGTACTCGCCATCTGGTCAGCGGTGCTGGGACGCAGCGACCTGCGCTGTGACCAGGGATTTTTCGCTGCCGGCGGCCATTCGCTGCTGGCCATGCGCCTGTCCGCCGCCCTGGGGGAGGCATTCGGGTGCCGTCTGCAGTTGGCCGATCTTTTCGTGCACCAGACCATCGCCGAGCAGGCGGCCTTGATCGACGCTGGCGGCCACGGCGAGCTTGGCGCGCCACTGGTGGCAGGGGCGTACCCAGCCACGCAGCCCGACATCCAGCAGGACCCGCAGCAGGACATCTGGCCGCTGTCCTATCCACAGCAGCGCCTGTACTTTCTGAGTGACATCGGTGCGGGCGCCGCACACTACAACCTTCGCGTTGGCCTGACGTTGGAGGGCGCGCTCGATGTGGGGGCGCTGCGGCAGGCATTGGACTGCATCGTCGATCGTCACCAGATCCTGCGGACGCGGTATGTGGAGCGTGCGGGAGAAGCGTGGCAGCAGGTGATGCCCGCCATGCCGATGGCGCTGCGGTTCCACGACCTGGCTGCGCTGGAACGCGATGCGCGCGACGCGGCCCTGCACGCGTTGATGGACGATCAGGCCCATCAATGCTTCGACCTCGTCGCCGGCGACGTCATGGCGGCAACACTCGTGCGGTGTCGGTCCGATATGCACGTCGTGCTCCTGGTCGCCCACCACATTGCGGTTGACGGGGTGTCGATGCGGATCCTGGCCCGCGAGTTCGCCGCGTTGTACCAAGCGGCGCGCACGGGAGGCGATGCCTGCCTGCCGGGGCTTGCCTTCCAGTACGGCCCTTTCGCGGAATGGCAGCGCGCTGCACTGGAGCAGCAGGACTATGCTGACCACGTCGGCTACTGGATGCGCGCCTTGGCAGGCGTTCCCCATGTCCATGGACTCGCGACTGACAGGGCGCGGCCTGCGCGCCAGGACCATGCCGGCGCGTCGCACCGTGAGTGGTTGCATGGCGCGTTGCTGTCGTCGCTGCGCGCACTGGCGGCACGGCAGGGATGCACGCTCTTCGTTGTCGTCAAGGCCCTGCTGTCGCTAGTCCTGGCGCGCCATGGCAGCCACGACGACGTGGTCATCGGCGTTCCTGCGGCCGGGCGCAGCCAGCCAGGTTCCGAGGCGCTCATCGGGTTCTTCGCCGACACGCTCGTCTTCCGCCATCAACTGGACTGGTCGCTCGATTTCGAAGCACTGCTGGACCTGCACATGGCGCAGGCCGCAGAGGTCTTCGCACACCAACACGTGCCGTTCGAGATGCTTGTCGACATGCAGGGCGTCGACCGGTCTCCTGCGTGTCATCCGCTGATCCAGGTGTTCCTGTCCTACCAGGATGCCGAACAGGATCAGCTCGTGATGCAGGATCTCCAAGTGGACGTGCTGCCGTGGAGCAACGACCAGGTCAAGTTCGATCTTGAGCTGGTCGTGCAACCCAGCGGGGATGCATTGGCGCTGGAATGGCGGTATGCGACCTCTCTGTTCGACCCGGCGACGATCGAGCGCATGGCGCAAGGGTGGCTGCTGCTGGCACAGGCCGTCGTGGACAGTGTGCACGCGCCGCTGCGTTCGTTTGATGTGCTAACCGGGGCAGACAGGCAGCGGTTGGCCTGCTGGAACACCACCGATCGTGTGTATGCATCACATCCGCTGCATGAGCAGATCGCAGCGCAGGCAACACGCACGCCGACGGCGACGGCGGTGGTCGACAGCGCGGGCCCCCTTGACTACCGCGCGCTGATGGCCCGGGCCGACGTGTTGGCACGGTGCCTGCGCCAGCGTGGCGTGAAGCCCGGGGCGCTTGTTGGTGTCCATCTCCCGCGCACGGCTGATCTGGTCATTGCACTGGTGGGCATCCTGCGGGCCGGTGCGGCGTATGTGCCCTTGGACCCGTCCTACCCGCATGGGCGGCTTGCCCATGTCGCACAGGACAGCGGGGTGCGCTGTGTTGTGACGGCGAGGTCGCTGGCCTCCGCCGCGGCCGCGTTGGCCACCGGCATCGAGCCGGTGCTGCTTGATGCGCTTGATACGGCTGATGCAGCTGGTGCGGCCAAGACGACCAGCTGCGGAGCGGACGCCGGTCCGGACGATCTTGCCTATGTGATGTACACGTCCGGTTCGACGGGGCAGCCCAAGGGCGTCATGGTCGAACACCGGCAATTGATCAATTTTGCAGCCGCCATGCAGGACTGCCTGCCATTGCAGGACGGCACCTGGCTCGCACTGACGGCGTGCTCGTTCGATATCTCGATCCTGGAACTGCTGTGTCCGTTGGCCTACGGCCACAGTATCGTGCTCGGCGACCACGCACGCCGGGCCGACCAGGACAGCGCATTTCCGGCGCTCATCGAGCGGCATGCCGTGACACACCTGCAGTGCACCCCCTCCCTGCTGCACATGTACATGGAGCTTCCGGACTTCTGCCGCGCGCTTGCGCGCATCAAGGTGCTGATGGTGGGGGGGGAAGGCTTTCCGCCGGCGCTGGTGGGAGAGATCAGGCGCCATACGCGCGCGCGCCTGTTCAACCTGTATGGACCCACCGAGACGACGATCTGGTCATCGTGCGCCGAGCTGCAGGATGATGGCGTGGTCAGCATCGGGCGGCCTGTCGCCAATACCCGTTTCCTCGTGGTGAACGCGCACCTGCGCGCGGTCCCCATCGGCGTGCAGGGCGAACTGCTGATCGGGGGCGCAGGCGTCGCGCGCGGTTACCTAGGGCGTGACGATCTGACTGCCGAGCGATTCATCCGCCTTCCTGACGGAACCACGGCATACCGGACGGGTGACCTCGTGCGTTGGACCAACGACGGCGTGTTGTTGTCGTCCGGGCGCTGCGACAGACAGGTCAAGATCCGTGGTCACCGGGTGGAGCCTGCCGAGGTCGAACAGCAACTGCGGGCGCTGCACGAGGTGCGTCATGCCGCGGTTACTGTGTGGGCCACCGACGCAGGCGAGCAGGTGCTGGTCGCCTATCTGGTTCCCCTGTCCCGCATCGCGGATCCGTCCGCGTGGCGCCAAGCATGCCGGGACGCGCTTGCGGGCGTCCTCGCGCCCTTCATGATGCCGGCGGCGTTCGTCATCCTGGATCAGTTGCCGCTGACACCGAATGGCAAGGTCGATCACCAGGCATTGCCGCGTGCGGACGCGACCGACTACTCCGATGTCTCCCGCGTCGAGCCGCTGGGCGAGACGGAGTCGCGGCTGCTCAGAATCTGGCGGAACCTGCTGGGGCATGATGGGATCGGCGCGACGTCGGATTTCTTCGCGGTGGGTGGACACTCGCTGCTTGCGACGCGGCTGGTCTCTGCGATCCGCGCCGAATGGGGTGTCGCGCTCACACTGCGCGACGTCTTCGAGTGCCACACGATCCGCGAGCAGGCCCGGCGCGTTGAGCGGGCGACCGTTGCCGTCGCCAGCCCCGCCGTGCCCCATGCGCGTCCCGCCAGGGTGCCAGCGTCTGCCGCACAGCGGCGCCTGTGGCTCGCCGCACAGGGTGGGGATGCGGCCGACGCCTACAACATCGTGGTGGGGCTGCGCCTCACAGGCGATCTGGACAAGCGGGCGCTGCAGATGGCCGTGGATGGCGTCGTCGAGCGGCATGAAGTCCTCCGGACGGTCTTCAGCCTGGACGACGACGGCCTGTGGCAACACGTACGACCCTGCGGTGCAGTCCCGATGGACGAGCAGGACGCAACCGCGCTGGATCCAGCGCAACAGGGTGACGTCCTCGACCGCCTGCTGCGCGAAGAAGCGAGCGCCGGCTTTGCATCGCGGACAGACCTCATGCTGCGTGCGGTCCTCGTGGCGTTGGGCGATATGCAGCACGTGCTGATTCTGTCCGTTCACCATGTTGCTGCCGATGCGTGGTCGATGGATGTTCTTGTCAGCGACATCGCGCACCTCTACGCGGCAGCACGGCACGGCAGGCCAGGCTCGCTTCGTCCTTTGCCGTGGCAGTACGCCGATGTGGCGCTTGAAGAGCAGGCCGACGCGGATGGTGGTGAAGCGTCGCTTGACTACTGGCGGCAGCAGTTGGCCAACGTCCCCGCGCTGTCGTTGTTTCCCGCGGATGCACCCCGCCCAGCGCGTCGCGATGCGACCAGCGCGGAGTACCGCAGTACGCTTGATGCGGACACCATGCGGCAGATGCAGACGTTCTGCCATGCCAATGGGCTGACGCCGTTCATGGTGCTGGCGTCCGTCCTTGCACTCGTGCTGGCGCGCTACAGCGATCAGAATGATGTGGTCATCGGAACCCCCGTGGCCGGACGCCTGGACCAGCGCACGGAGGTGATGATGGGCTGCTTCATCAACGTGCTGCCCCTGCGCACCACGCTGTGTCCAGAAGAGTCCTTCGCCAGCTTCATCGCGCGGAGCAGGGCGGTCGTGCTGGACGCCTTCGCACACCAGGACGTGTCCTTCGACAGGATGCTCGAGGTGGCGGGAGTCCGGCACGATCCCAGCCATGCCCCACTCTTTCAGGTGCTGTTTACCCTGAACAACCTCCAGAGTGGCGTGCCGGACGTGCCCGGTCTGGACATCGATGTGGTCGACTACACGCCGCCTGTGACGAAGTACGACCTCCAGATCGGGGCATGGGAGCAGGACGGCGCGCTGATGCTGTCTTGGCACTACGCCGCTGGACTGTTCAGCGCGCAGGCGGTCGCTGGCATCGCGGAGCATTTCGAGCTGCTGCTGGTTGCCGCGATGGACGCCCCCTACACACCCATCCTCGCACTCCCAATGCTCAGCAGGCGCGATGCACAGTTCCTGGCGCAATGGAACGACACCGTAGCGCCGCGCCTGCCCGACCGAGGCCTGCATTCCCTGTTCGAGGAGCAGGCGCGACGTACTCCGGACGCGCTGGCGATCACCGATGGCCGGCGCGGGATGACATTCGGCGAACTTGACGCGCTGGCGGGGCGGCATGCGCGTGCATTGCATCATCGCGGGGTGCGGCCTGGTGAGATCGTGGCGCTCCACGTCGGTCCGTCGCTGGCGCAGGTCATCGGCGTCCTCTCAATCCTCAAGGCGGGCGCGGCCTACCTGCCGCTTGAGCTGGACATGCCGGGGGACAGGCTGGCGCACCTGTGCGCGGACAGCCACGCCGGGTGGGTAGTGACGACGCAGGCGCTGTCCAGCCGCTGCGCGTCGTGGGCGGAGGGCGTCCACCTGATCGATGAGTCACCCGCATCGGAGAACCTGTCAGCGGTGTGCATGGACGAGGGCGGGGACGAGGCGCGGTGGCATCCTGAGATGCCTGCCTACGTGATCTATACGTCCGGTTCCACGGGGGCCCCCAAGGGCGTCGTGATGCCCCATCGCGCCGTCGTGAACTATCTCGATCACGCTGTCGGCTACCTCAAGCCTCACCATCGCGGTGCGGTGATGAGCACACCGCTTGGGTTCGATGCCACGGTGACGACCTTGTTCACCCCGCTGCTGACGGGACGCTGCCTGGTCGTGCTTCCAGGAACGACGCCAGAGCGCCTGGAGGCGTTAGCAGACTATCTCTTCGCCAATGCGCATGAGTGGCTGTTCAAGCTCACGCCGGCCCATCTCGACGCCCTGCACGCGCTGTTCCCGGCCGGCGCGGCGCCCGTCATGCGGCGCCATTGCCTGGTGATTGGCGGTGAGCAGCTGCGGGGCGAGACCGTTCGCCGCTGGCAGGTGGAGCGACTCCCGCTTGCCGAGTATGTGAACGAGTATGGTCCGACCGAGACGGCAGTGGGATGCTCGGTCCACTACGTGGACGGCTTGGCCGATGGCATGCAGTCGATCCCCATCGGCAGGCCGATCCGTAACACGCGGCTGCATGTGGTCAATGCGCAGCAACAGCCGGTGCCCGTGGGAGCCATCGGGGAGCTGTGGATCAGCGGTGACGGCGTCGGCCATGGCTACCTGGGACAGGACGCGCTCACCCATGCGCGCTTCGTGCAGCACGTGTCCACGGACGGGATGCCGTACCGCGCCTACCGCAGTGGCGACATGGTCCGGCTTGATCACAAAGGACGACTGCAGTATCTCGGGCGCCAGGACGACCAGGTCAAGATCCGTGGCCACCGCATCGAGCTGGGCGAACTGGAGGCGCAGCTGCTCCAGGACGACCGGGTGCTCGATGCTGCCGTCACCGTGCAGGGCCATGGAGATGCACGCCGCCTGCTGGGGTTTGTCGTCAGCGCGGTGGAGCCTGCCGGGCGCCCGGCGCTTGTCCTCGCGCTGCGAGACAGGTTGAGCGCCACGCTGCCGGCCTACATGCAGCCGGACGGCTTGGCTGTGGTGGACTGCTTCGCGCTGACGGGGAATGGAAAAATCGATCGATCCGCGCTGCCCGTCGCGTTGGCCACGCCGCTCGCGCGTCCTTATCGGGCGCCGACGACGGAGACCGAGCGGATGCTCGCCACGCTGTGGGAGGGCTTGCTTGAAAGGACGGAGCCGGTCGGTCTGGACGACGATTTCTTCCGGCTTGGCGGTCATTCACTGCTGGCCACGCGCATGGTCCAGCACGTCAATCGCAGATGGCAGGGGGCGCTGCAGCTCAGGACCGTGTTCGAACGACGGGTCCTGGTCGAGCTTGCCGCGCACATCGACCAACACGCCGGCCCCCCTTCCGAGCCCCCTTCCGATGCCGCGGGCGACGCCGGCGAGCGCCCCCTCTACGAAGAAATGGAGTGGTAGCCATGAATACTGCAGGGAAGCTGCTTGAGCTGCTTCGTTCCAGGGACATCATCGTTTCGGTGGAGGGCGGCCGCCTGAGGACGCGCGCACCGACCGGCGCGATGACCGAGGAGATCGCGGCGCAGATCCGGGATCACCGCGATGCGCTTGTCGCGCTGCTGGAGAGCGGTCAGGACGCCGACGCTCCACGGGAGCGCGCGGCCCGCGAGGCGGTCCGCAGCGGTGATGTGCTGCCGATGACCGGTGCGCAGCGCAGGCTGTGGCTGACACAGAAGATTTCCAGCGGCGGTGGCCTGTACAACGTTCCCCTCGCAGTCAGGCTCAAGGGGACGCTGGACATCGAGGCGCTGCTGCGCGCCCTGCAGGGGCTGGTCAGCCGGCATCACGCGCTGCGCACCCGGTTCGTGGAGGCAGACGGTGACGTCGTGGCGATACTCGACGATGGCCTGCTTGCGCCGACGCTCCATCGCATGGAAGCGTCGCAGCTCAACCCCGACACGCTTGAGCGCACCCTCCATGCGCTGGCCTGGCGGCCATTTGATATGGAGCACGACCTGCCCATCCGTGCGGATCTGTTCCTGATCGACGATCAGGAGGCGGTGTTGCTGCTGTGCATGAACCACATCATCACCGATGGCTGGTCCTGCGCCGTGCTCGTCGATGAGCTGGAGACCCTCTACAACGCCGGCGGCGACCAGACGCTGCTTCCCGCGGTGCCGGTCCAGTTCCACGAGCACGCACGGTGGTGCGCTGGCGCAGAGGCGCAGCAGCAGCAACGCGACGACCTGGCGTACTGGACGCGGCAGCTCGCCGGAGCACCGGCGGCACATGCACTTCCGTTGGATCATCCACGCCCCCGCGTGCAGTCCTACGAAGGCGCGAGCAGCCGGCACACCCTCGACGCGCCGCTGGTGACCGCGCTGCGTGGGTTCGCCCTGGAGCGTGGTGTCACGGTGTACACGGTGATGCAGGCGGCCTTCGCCTTGACGTTCAGCCGGTGGTCGAACGAGAAGGACATCCTGATCGGGACATCGAGTTCCGGGCGTGATCACCCCATGCGGGAGCGGATCGTCGGGTTCCTGGTCAACCCATTGATCCTGCGCACGCGCATCGACGATGACCTGACGGTGGCTGGATACCTGGCCAATGCCCAGAGCATGATCCTCGATGCATTCGAACATCAGCATGCGGCCTTCGAGGATGTGGTCCGCGAGGTCGTGGCCGTGCGCTCGCCCGCCCACGCGCCGGTATTCCAGCTGATGTTCAATTACCAGGTTGCCGGGCGCACGCGCCTGTCGTTGGACGGTCTCACCTGCGAGCGCTTGAGGCTCGCAGGCGCGGGAGCCAAGTACGACATCGAGGTGACGGCCACGGACTTCGGCGGGCATCTTGAGCTCGACTGGGTCCACGCCACGGGGCTGTTCCGCGGTGAGTCGATCCGGCGTCTGCAGGCCTCCTTCCTGGTGGTCCTGGAGGCGGTCATCGCATCGGCGGACGCGCGTATCGGAACACTGCCGCACCTGCCGGCCGAGGAGCGTGCTGCCATCGAGGCTGCCGGCACGGGTCCCGTGCGTGCACGCACGGGTGTGCCGGTCTGGGAACGTGTTGCGGCCCACGCCTTGACGACGCCGGACGCGGTGGCCGTCGAGCATGGTGGGCGGACCTTCAGCTATGCCTGCATCGATGCCCTGGCGACCACTCTCGCGCGCAGGCTGCGCGGGCAGGGGGTGCGCGGAGGCGAATGCGTCGGCATCCACGTCGAACCTGGCCCAGCGCTCGTTGCCGCCATCCTGGGCATCTGGCGCGCGGGCGCGGCCTATGTCCCCATCGATCCCGGCTATCCGACCGCGCGGGTCGCCCATATTCTGCAGGATGCCGGCGTCCGTGTGGTGGTGGCGGGGGCTCCGGGCAGCGACGTCATGCCGCCAGCAGGGCATGCCGTGATCCACCTTGACGTGGATGCGCCGGAGCACTGCGATGCGCACGGCCTGGATGCCGGTGCACCTGTGCCCCCGGTCGGGTGCGGCGTGGCCTATGTCCTGTATACGTCCGGCACGACGGGGCGGCCGAAGGGCGTGCTCATTCCTCACGATGCGCTTGCCAACTATCTGGATCACGCGGTGGGGTACTTCCGCCAGGAGACGCGCGGGGCCGTGGTCAGCACGTCGATCAGCTTCGATGCAACCTTGACGTCGCTGTTGGTTCCGCTGCTTCTTGGAAAGCGCGTGCTGATCCTCGAACGTGCCTTGGATGCGATGTTCGACGGACTGCGGCGTCATCTCATGGAGGACGCGCATGCCTGGCTCTTCAAGCTGACGCCTTCGCATCTGTCGGCACTCGCCCCTGACCTGCGCGCCATGGGGCCGGTCGGGAAGGCACACGTGCTGGTCATCGGTGGAGAGCAGCTTGACCATTCCGTACTGGCCCAGTGGCGCTCGCGCTGGTTGCCTGACGCGACATACATCAATGAGTATGGCCCGACGGAAACGGTGGTTGGATGCTGCACCTATCGCGTCGACGTGCATACGCAGCTCGCGGCCACGACAGGCGCCGTTCCGATCGGAACACCGATCCGCAACACGCAGATGCTGATCGTCAGCGACGGCCGCCTGGCGCCAATGGGCATGGTGGGCGAGCTGTACATTGGAGGGGCGGGCGTGGCCGACGGGTATGTCGGCCTGCCCGAGCTGACCGCCAGCTGCTTCGTGACGCTGGCCGAAGCGGGGGCATCGCAGCGGTTCTACCGCACTGGCGACATGATGCTTCTACGGCACGATGGCCTGTTCGAGTTCGTGAACCGGCACGACGAACAGATCAAGATCCGCGGATACCGGGTGGAGACAGGGGAGATCGAGACGGCGCTGCGCACGGTGGACGGCGTGTCCAATGCTGCGGTGCTCACCCACCCGGGCGATGCCGGCGCTGTACTGGTCGCTTATCTTCAGCCAGCCGGGCATGTCCAGGACCTGCCGGCGTTCGTGCAGGAAGTGAAGCGCTGCCTCGCGGGGATCGTTCCCGACTACATGGTGCCGACGCTGTTCAAACTGGTACCCGTGCTGCCCCTGACCGTGAACGGAAAGATCGACAGGACGGCACTGTCGGCGCTGGACGTCGCCGCACTCTCCGGTGCCGGTGCCGCACCGCCCTCAACCGGCACGGAGGCGGCGCTGTGCACGATGTGGCAGCAGGCTGTTGCAGTGGAGGATGTCGGCATCCATGACAACTTCTTCGAGATTGGCGGTACGTCCATGCTGTTCCTGCGCATGCGCGGAGAGATCGAGGAACGCTTCGGGTGCCGCCTGGACATCGTGGCATTTTTCGAGCATCCCACCATCGCTGCGCTGGCCGCGTATATCGAGCAGAGCCTCGGCACCGCGGCACCGGGCAGCGTGGACCTGCCCGCAACACCGGTCGCGTCGGCGAGCGATCCGCAGGCGCGCATCGCCGTCATCAGCGTTGCCGGGCGGTTCCCGGATGCGCCGACGCCCGAGGCACTGTGGAAGAACCTGTGCGCCGGGCACGAGGCGTTGCAGGTCTGTACCGATGAGGAACTGCTTGCGCAGGGGTATGAGGCGGCGCTGCTGACGGACCCGGGCTTCGTCCGTAGCGGTGCCGTGCCCGCGGGGCTGGACCTGTTCGACGCGGACTTCTTCCGCATGACCCCGCGCGAGGCCCAGCTGCTGGACCCGCAGCAACGGCTCCTGCTGGAGTGCTCCGTCGAGGCGTTGGAGAGCGCAGGGTATGGAGATGCCGGCACGCCGCGTCGTTGCGGCGTCTTCGTCGGCTGCGGAGAGAGTGCTTACCTGGCGGGCCAGCTGCTCGGCAATGTCGCCTTGCTCAAGGACATGGGGCTGCAGGTCCTGCATGCCAACAGCCCGCACTACCTTGCAACGCGGATTGCGTACAAGCTGGATCTGACCGGGCCGGCCATCAACGTGGCCACCGCCTGCTCCACGTCACTGGTGGCGGTCCACCAGGCCGTGACGAGCCTGCGACGCGGGGAGTGCGCGATGGCGCTTGCCGGTGGTGCCGGGGTGTCCAGGTTCGCGCCCGGTGGCTACCTCTACAGCGAGGGCGCGATCGAATCCAGGGATGGGCGATGCCACGCCTTTGATGCGCGCGCCAGCGGAACCCGTGCAGGAAACGGAGCAGGGCTCGTGCTGCTCAAGCGGCTGGAAGACGCCGAGCGTGATGGCGATCCGGTGCTGGCGGTCATCACAGGCAGCGCCATCAACAATGATGGTGCGAACAAGGTGGGCTACACGGCTCCAAGCGTGGCCGGTCAGGTTGCCGTGATCGAGTCGGCGTTGCGTGATGCCGGTGTGCGTGCGGAGGACGTCCAGTATGTCGAGACGCATGGGACGGGGACACCGCTGGGTGATCCCATCGAAGCGCAGGCACTTGGCCGGGTCTACCAAGGCTGTGCAGAGGCAACGTGCACCGTGGGGACATTGAAGCCCAATATCGGGCATTTGGATGCGGCCGCGGGTGTTGCCGGACTGATCAAAGCCGTCATGGGAATACGCGATGGCATTCTGGCCCCCGCCATCAACTTTGATGAACCCAATCCGCAGATTCCTTTCTCCGGCAGTCCTTTCCGTGTCAATACGCAGTTGGCGGCCTGGCCGCCTGCCAGCGGACCCCGCCGTGCTGGCGTGAGTGCGTTCGGCATTGGCGGGACGAATGCCCACGTCATCCTCGAGCAGGCACCCCCGGCGCCCGCAGCGACGCACGTGGCGGATGACCCCGACGTCCACGTGCTGACCGTCTCGGCACGCAGTGCCGCAGCGCTGGACATGGCGTGCGCGCGCCTGGCGCACCACTTGGACGCGTCTGCCACGTTGTCGCTGGCCGATGTCGCCTGGACACTGCAGGTCGGGCGCACGGCGCATGCGTTCCGGCGCACGGTCGCCTGCGGTAACTGCAAGGAGGCGGCTCTGCTGCTGTCTGGACGACCAGCACACGCATCGATGACGGCGCAGCAGAGCGTCCCGGTGGTCTGGATGTTCCCGGGCCAGGGAACACAGCGGCTAGCGATGGCACGGGCGCTCTATCTGCATGAGCCTGTGTTCCGCGCGACGCTGGACACCTGCAGCGAGTCCCTGCAGAACGCACTCGGATGCGACCTGCGCGCGCTGCTGTATCCCTCGGCGGATGACCGGCAGGCGGAGCGCCTGCTGGCACAGACGCAGTTCGCCCAGCCCGCGTTGTTTGCGGTGGAGTACAGCCTGGCCAGGGTGCTCCTGCACTACGGGGTGCGCCCCTCGGCGCTGATCGGCCACAGTCTTGGGGAGTACGTCGCGGCCTGTGTCGCAGGCGTGTTTTCCGTCGAGGAGGGGCTTGCCATGGTGGCGGCCCGAGGTCGCTTGATGCAGCAGATGGAGCCCGGCGCGATGTTGGCGGTTCGCGAGTCCGCGACGCGGTTGGGCCCGTGGCTGGAGGCCTCGGGACTGGAGCTGGCAGCGATCAACGCCGACGACGCGTGTGTCGTGGCAGGTGAGTCCGGTCTGATCCTGCAGTTGCAGGCGCACCTGGCCGATGAAGGCGTGGCGACAAGCCTGCTTGAGACGGGGCACGCGTTCCATTCGCGCATGATGGAGCCGATGCTCGGCGCATGGCGCTCCGTCGTCAGTCGCGTGCAACTGCACGCGCCGAAAATTCCTGTCATGTCCAATGTCAGTGGTGAGCGGCTGTCCGACGCGCAGGCGACGGATCCGGAGTACTGGGTGCAGCATCTGCGGGCAACGGTGCGCTTTTCCGAAGGCCTTCGCGCGGCCATCGACGGATCCGTCCAACAGGGTGAGCGGTGTGCGCTGCTGGAGGTCGGACCCGGACACGTGCTGTCACGACTGTCATCGCGACTGACGCGCGGGAGCGCGCATTATGCAGTGTCCGTGCTGGGTGACAGCAGCGATGACCTTGGGGCCTGGCGTGCATTCAAGGCGGCGCTCGGACGGCTGTGGGAGCTGGGCGTACGGATCGACTGGATGGCTGGTCATGCCTCCGGCAGCCGCCGTCGCGTCGCATTGCCCACGTATCCATTCGAGCGGCAACGTTACTGGCTTGATGCGCAGGGTGCCGCCGAACCGACGCCGTCGGTTTCGCCTCTGGGGTCGCATGAAGAGTGGTTCCACGCACCCGTCTGGAGGCCATCCGGTGCGGGGCCAGGTGGGACAAAGCCGGAGGCGGCGCAAGGGACATGGCTGTTGGTGGCCGATGCAGGTGGCACGGCCAGCGCGCTGGCCGAGGCGCTGCGCGCAGCGGGAAGGGACGCGGTGATCCTGCATCCTCCAGTGCGGCCATCCGCGTCGCCGGATGACGATCAGGCCAGCAGCAACGGTCTCCTCGCGGGCTGCGCAGAGACCGTTGCAGCCTTGAGGCGTGATAACAAGCACATCGAGGGCGCGGTCCATCTGCGTGCCCTTGACATGGGTACCCAAGGTGCCGGCGACGACGTCCAGGCCTACGACGCCGTCGCGGTCGCGATGCAGGGCGCGCACCAGAGCCTGGTTGAACTCATCCGCGCGCTTCCTGTCGACGCGCGGGAGCAGCCGCTGCCGGTCCATGTCGTGACCCGCGATGCCTTCCTGGTCACCGGGCGCGAGAGGGTGTCTCCGGAACAGGCCACGATGATCGGGCTGTGCAGGGTTGCGCCCCAGGAATACCCGCATCTGGATTGCCGTCATGTAGACCTCGACCTCGACCTCGATTCCGACATCGACCTCGGCACCGGGCTGGAACCGCTGGACGAGGCCGGAAGCCCGCTCCCGTCCATGGCATTGCTGGTGCAGGAGCTTCTTGCGGGGGGCCAGGACAGGACCGTCGCGTTCCGCGGCGGGGTGCGCTGGGTGCAGTCCCATGTGCCGGTGCACAGGGCGCAGGCAGGACTGACGGCACGGCTCCGGCGGGGTGGCGTCTATCTGATTACGGGTGGGCTCGGCAACGTGGGTTATGCCATTGCCGCCCACTTGGCGGGCATGGCCGCCAGGATCGTGCTGGTCATCCGCGACACCGTGCCCGAACGCTCGAAATGGGGAAACCTTGTCGTGGAGCGCAGCAAGTCCGATCCCATGGTCGTGAAGCTGGAGCGCCTGCTGGCACTGGAATCAAAGGGGGCGCAGGTCCTTGTCTGCAGCGCCGACGTCGCCGACGAAGCAGCAATGCATGCGGCCTTCGAGGCAGCGGAAGTGCGGTTTGGCCGCATCGATGGCGTCATCCACTGTGCAGGCGATGTGCGCAACGCGTTGATGCCCATCGCCGAATTGACGCAATCCGGTGTGCGTGCCCAGTTCCTTGCCAAGGCCAAGGGCACCATGGTGCTGCATCGCGTGCTACGGCACAGACAGGTGGACTTCTGCGTCCTGATGTCCTCGCTGTCCACCGTGCTGGGAGGGCTTGGCTTCGCGGCCTATGCGGCGGCCAATGCGTTCATGGATGCCTTCGCCGCGGCCCGCCATGCGCGCGGTGATACGCGCTGGCTGAGCATCAACTGGGACGGGTGGAATGTCGGTGGCAAGCCGTCCTCCATGACGGAGGCCCGGATGACCGATTCCCGGATGACGGGGGAGCAGGGGGCCGCCGCACTTGCGTACGTCCTGTCGTGGTCCGATGCACCGCAGTTGGTCCACTGTACCGGTGACCTCCGCCGACGGCGGGATGCATGGGTGGACAGATCTGCCTCCAGGGAGGCGACGTCACACCTGCATGTCCGCGGCGTCAACCCCATGCCGGTCGCTGCCAGTACGACGATCGAGACAGAACTTGTCGCGATCTGGCAGCAACTTCTCGGTATGCACGATGTGGGCGTGCGCGATGGTTTCTTCGATATCGGAGGTGATTCGCTGCTGGCGACGATGATGGTCGCGCGCATCAACAAAGAGTTCAGCATCAGCCTGCCGATCAGGACCGTCTTCGAGGAGGAGACGATCGAACGCATCGCAGCGACGATCGACGAGATGACCAAACGCCCTCCGCAGGGAAGGCCGCTGGCCCTCAAGCGCAGCGGTTCGCGTCCCCCGCTGTTCTGCATCCATCCCGGCAGTGGCTTCGCCCGGCCGTACATGGCGTTGCTGCGCTATCTTCCGCAGGAACGTCCCGTGTATGCGCTGGAGGCGCGGGGCCTCAATGACGACGATGTACTGCCATCGACCATCGCGCAGATGTGCAGCGACTACATTGAACAGATGCAGCGGATACAGCCGGAGGGCCCGTACCTGCTGCTGGGATGGTCCTTCGGTGCGATCGTAGCCCACGCCATGGCGGCCGAACTGCAGCAGCGTGGCATCGGCGTGGCGGGCCTGGTGATGATCGATCCGACCCCGCTTGGCGACGATCCGTGGCCCGAGCAGGCGATCACGGACCATCGGCGCGACCTCGAGGAGCGTCTGGTCGGGTACCGCGACTACCAGGATGCGTCCGACGAACTCAAGCAGATGATGATCGATCGGATGAGTGCCATCCAGGAGAACAACACGCGGCTGTCCTACTACCGTGATCCTAAGACGTTCCATGGCGACACCATGATCGTGATCGCCAAGGATTCAGACCATCCCGGCAAGTACGACGCGATGCGTGCATTCATTCCGAGCCATGTGGAAGAGGTCAGGGTGCCTTACCACCACAACATCCTGTTGACCAGCGAAGCACTGGAGAGCTATGCGGGGCCACTGTGTGGCTTCATCGAGCGCCAGCCCATCTCCACCGTCATCCACTCCGCCCCCGAGGTCGTGGAATGACCTCCATGACGACATCCGAGGAATCATGATGCTTGGCTACTACTTCCGCCTTGGGCTGCGCAGGCTGTCACGCCACCCAGCGCTGACCGCACTGATGGTGGCGTCGATTGCGATCGGCGTGGCGACGTCCATGACGACATATGCCGTCTTCCGAGCGACCTCAGGTGACCCCATTCCGGAACGGTCTGCGCAGCTGTACACCCTGCAGATCGACAACTGGGGTCCGGATGTCACGGTGGAGCGCGGTGGAGAGCCGCCAAGGGCCATCACGTACAGGGACACCATCGCGCTCATGCGCGACCAGCACGCGCGGCGCCAGACGGCGATGTATCCGTTGACGTCCCTGATCATTCCCGACGATCCGGCACGGCTTCCGTTCCCGGCAAAAAGCTATGCCACGTATGCGCAGACATTTGCGATGTTCCAGGTGCCGTTCCTGTATGGACAGGGATGGACCGACCAGGACGACGAAGCGCGCGCGGACGTCACGGTGATCAGCAGATCGCTCAACGACAGCCTGTTCGGTGGCGTGAACAGCGTCGGCCGCACCGTGTCGATCGAGGGCCGCAGCTACCGCGTCACGGGCGTGATGGACGACTGGAATCCCCAACCGATCTTCTACGATGCGGCCAACACCAAAGGCTTCGGGCGGCCCGCGGAACTGTTCATGCCGTTCACGCTGGCCATCAACCTGGAGCTTCCGACCGCCGGCAGCCGCAGCTGCTACAAGACGCCTGACGCGGGATGGGAGGCGTGGTTGCAGTCGGAGTGCGCCTGGGTCGCCTATTGGGTTGAGTTGCCGGACGCCGCCACGGCGGAGGAGTACCGCAACTACCTGCACAACTATGCCTCGCAACAACAGCAATCCGGGCGTTTTGACTGGCCCGCCAACGTGCGGCTGCACACGGTGCTGGAGTGGCTGGACTATCTCAAGATCGTGCCGGCCGAATCGAAGATGTCAGCGCTGCTGGGCTTCGGCTTCCTGCTGATCTGCCTGGTCAACACGATCGGACTGTTGCTGGCGCGGTTCATGCGCCGTGCCCAGGAGGTCGCCGTGCGTCGTGCGCTGGGCGCTCCCCGCAGTGCCATCTACCAGCAGTTCCTGGTTGAAGCAGGGACCGTTGGACTGGCAGGGGGACTGGTCGGGCTGCCGCTCACTGCCCTGGGGATTGTCGGGGCCGGCCTTGTCTTCGAGCCGCAGATCGCGCGCCTGGCGGTCCTTGATGTGCCTCTGGCCATTCTGACTGTCCTGGTGGCCGTGGTATCGACCGTGCTGGTGGCGCTCTACCCGGTGTGGCGCACTGCCCAGATCCAGCCCGCGTGGCAGCTGAGTACGAACTGAGATGAAGACCATGGCACACGTTGGACCGATACTCGCGGCCCTGAAAAAGCACAAGGCAGGCGCCATCCTCATCGCGTTGCAGATCGCCCTCACCCTGGCGATCAGTACGAATGCGCTCTGCATCATCCAGGACCGCGTCGCGCGGGTGGACAGGCCCACCGGCATGGTGGAGTCCAACCTGCTGACCATCCGCGGCGACAGGATCGGGCGCTCCGCGCAGGAACTGCGCCCCCTGATCGATGCGGATCTGCATGCGCTGAGACAGCTGCCTGGCGTCGAAGCGGCCACGGAGATGAGCTCCTTCCCGCTGGGCGAAGACAGCTGGCCGGAGGGGATCCGGCTGGACCCCGCCGCACGTGACAGGATCGCGCGCAGCGAGCTGTATTTCGTTGATGAACAGGCGCTTCCGGTGGTGGGGGCGCGGCTCGTCGCAGGGCGCATGTTCACGGCGGACGACATCCGTGCAATGGACGAGGAGACCATGGCCTGGCCGGCCCAGGCGATTCTCACCAAGGCGCTGGCCGACAAGGTCTATCCGGATGGCTCCGCGCTGGGCAAGCCCTTCTACATCGGGAACAACAGTCCCACGCCGACGACGATCATCGGAATAGTCGATCACCTGCAGGCGTCGTGGTCCAGGGCAGACAGCTACGACTACATGGACCATGCAACGCTGCTGCCCGCGACATTGACACGCAGCAGCACGACCTACCTGCTGCGCGTCCGGCCGGGTGACATGGAGCGGATCATGCAGGAAGCGCCAGCCGCGCTGGCATCGCTGGACCGGATGCGCGTGTTCCAGGGCATCCATACCTTCGAGGATGTCCGTGAGGAGGTCTACCGCAGTGATCGTGGCATGGCCACGCTGATGGGCGCGATCTCGCTCACGCTGCTCTTGATAACGGCGGCCGGCATCTTCGGGCTGACCAGCTTCTGGGTGGAACAGCGGCGCAAGCAGATCGGCATCCGCCGCGCGCTTGGGGCAACACGGGCGGACATCGTGCAGTACTTCCTGACGGAAAACCTGCTGATCGCGGTCGGCGGCATCGCTCTCGGCGGCGTGCTCGCGGTCGGCCTGAATGTTCTGCTGATGGGGTCCTTCGAACTCAACAGGATCTCGCTGGCCGTCATCGTGGCCGGAATGGCGATCCTCCTTGCCGTCGGTCAGGCCGCCGTGCTGGTCCCGGCAGTCCGTGGATCCAGGGTCCCACCGGTGGAGGCCATCCGGTCTGCATGAGCGCTGGACCGTGGCGGACGGACAGGAATCTCTTGCGGGACCATTGAATGTGGGAGCACACATGAACAGGAATGACAGGGAGCAAGTCATGGCAGAGTCATCGAACTGGCGTCACCGCATCGATGCGGCAGCCAGCGAACGGGGCGATCTCGATATTCTGCTCAAGGACGACTGGCGCCATCGCATCGTGGTGCGCGATGACGGCATTGCACACGGCCCGGTCCGCGAATGCGAAGCCCATCTGCACCTTGCCGATGATCAGCAGTTGGTGGAGTTCCTCGGGCGGGGCGGGCCGGCCTTGCGCGCCCTGATGCTCACGGCGTTGCACAAGGTGCTGCAGGCCTATGGAAACGGAGGGACCACCGTCGTCGCATGTGTGGCGCAGGACGGGGGGCAGGACGCCTGGCAGGACACCGGTCCGGCGGGAGTACATCCGTCGATCGTGGACCACCGGGCCCAATCGGCCCTGTCGGCGGGGGCTGCGCTGGAGGCGGTCACTGGGGCGCTTGGCGCAGGCGACGCCTTCGTACCAGGCACGGCCCTGCTGGGGCAGGGCCATTTCGATGCGGTCCTGGTCGACGCGCGCTGCGCCCCCCGGCTGGACTTGGACAGGGTGCCGTTGGTACTCGTGGTCGACGATGAGGCGGCGCCATCTGGCGCGACCCTGCGCATGCATTATTGCGCCACCCTGTTCGAGGATGCGGTCATGGCCGGTTTCCTCGACATCCTGGTGGAGGTTGCCAGGCAGATTGTCCAGCAGCCGGAATGCCTGATGGCGCGCCTGGAGCTGACGTCCGCGGAGCAACGCGCGCAGCTGCTGCAATGGAATGCAACGGATGGCGACTTCCCGCAGCACGTGCGGTTGGAGTCATTGGTGGAGGAGGCTGCCAGACGTTCGCCGGACCACTGCGCCGTTGTCTGCGGCGAACAGCGGGTGTCATATGCCGACCTGATGGCGATGTGCGATCGTCTTGCCGTGGCGTTGTCGGCGCGAGGGGTGGCGCCTGGAGAGGTTGTCGGGCTGTACCTGGACAAGAGCCATCGTGTGGTCGTCGCCGCACTCGCATTGTGGAAGACCGGGGCCGCATACACGCCCTTCGATCCAAGCTATCCAGCCGAGCGCATCCAGTTCACCATGCGCGACACCGGAGCCAAGCGGATCCTGACCCATCGTCATCATGCCGACGCAGTGCATGGTATGGTGGCGGCGGCCCGCCCGGATGTCGAGCTGCTCGATATCGACGCACTGCTGTGCGAGCTGCATGACGGTGTGTTTCCTGCCGTACAGGGACTGGACTCCACCCAACATGCCTATGTGACCTACACGTCTGGAACGACGGGCGTGCCGAAGGGTGTGGCCAAGACCCACCGCAGCGTCGTCAATGCCATCACCGACCTCTCGGTGAGGTATGACATGTGCGATCCACACACTGAAGTGGTGGCGCTGTTCGCGGCGGTGGTGTTCGAGCCATTCATGCGCCAAACGCTCATCGCATTGATCAACCACCAGACACTGGTGGTGGTGCCGGACGACGTCCGGGTGGATCCGATCGCCTTCCCGCGCTTTGTCGCCGAACACGGCATTTCCTATCTCAACGGCACGCGCTCGGTGCTGCAGCATTTCGAACTGCGTGACTGTTCCGCGCTCAAGCGCATGCTCCTGGTGGGTGAGGAGCTGACGCCAAAAGGACTGCAGACGCTGCGGGAGCGCTTCACCGGCCGCGTCATCAACGAGTACGCGTTCACCGAGACGGCGTTCGTGACGGCATGCAAGGAGTACGCGCCCGGAGAGTCACATCGGCGTGATCGCAGCATTGGCCGCCCCCTGCGCAACGTGAAGTGCTATGTGCTGGGGCATGACCTGAAGCAGGTCCCCATCGGTGCCATCGGCGAGCTGTACATCGGAGGAGAGGGCGTCGCCGCCGGATACCTCAACCGGCCGGAACTGACCGCCGCAAAGTTCCTCGACAATCCGTTCCGCACCCCGCAGGAACACGCAGCGGGCACGAACGCGCGCATGTATCGCACAGGAGACCTGGCCAGGTTCCTGGCAGATGGACAGCTCGAATTCATGGGGCGCGCCGACTTCCAGCTCAAGCTCAACGGCATACGCGTGGAGCCGGGCGAGATCGAGGCGCGCGCGCTGGAGTTTCCGGGGATGCAACAGTGCATCGTGGTGCCGCGTGGGGAGGCCGTCGAGACAGGGAACTGGCACCTGGTGGGGTACTACACCTGCGATGACGCCGCGCCCGTCGATGAGGACGATCTTCTCGCCTTTCTTGAATCCCGCCTGATCCGCGTGATGGTACCGGCGCGGATGGTGCGCATGCAGCACCTGCCAGTCAACGTCAATGGCAAGATCGACCGGCGCGCCCTCCCTGACGTCGGTGCGCACAGTACGCGCGCGCCGGACGCAGACCCGGTCGCGAGGACCGATGCCGCCGGCCCCGTCGAGACACTGCGCGCAGAATGGGCACAGGTGCTGGGGCTGCGGACTGCCGACATCGGCGACGATGATGATTTCTTCCGTCTGGGCGGCCAGAGCATCACCTGCCTCCGGCTGATCATGCGGGTCTGGCAATGCCTGCGCGTGGTCATCAGCGTCGAGGATGTGTATCGACTGAAGACGTTTGCCCAGCTTGCGCATCATCTCATGCTCAAGATCGACCAGGCGGCACAGGCGCCACTCCCCGATGTCGATCATGAAAATGACGACCAGGCGTCCGCAGACGGGGGATGGAGCCTGCCGGCGACCGGCCTGCAACAGGGCCTGCTCTACCAGTCCATGAAAAGCGAGGCCGGTGATGATGCCTACGTGATGCAGACGCTGCATCACTACCATCGCCCGATTGATGTCGCTGCCATGCGCCAGGCATGGAGCTGCGCGCAACGTCGCTATCCCGCACTCAGCTTGAGGTTCGACTGGCATGAGCGCCCGATGCAGCACCTCGACGCAAGCCCGGCCCCGCTGGACTGGCGGGAGGTAGACCTGCGTGGGGTGGCGGATGCAGCCCTGCGTGCCGAACTTCTTCAGGAACTGCAACGCGATGATCGGCGTGAACCCTACAGGCTCGGGCAGGGGCGGTTGCTGCGGATCTACCTCATCCGGCAACCGGACAATGTCTGCACGATCCTGTTCAGCTGCCATCACATCATCGTGGACGGCTGGAGCCTGCCGCTGCTGCACGATGCGGTGCATCGCGACTACATCGATATCGTCCGCGGCGTGCCGGTGCGTGCTGGCCACGATGCTGCGTATGCCACAGCACAACGGTATCTGCTGGCGCATCGCGATGACCATCTTGACTACTGGGCAGCGGAGTTCGAGCGCATCGATGAGCGCGGCGATCTGGCGGGCCTGGTGAAACCGGAGAGGCGCTACAGTGTCGATGTCGGCGGCTACGACCGTATCGCCGAGCACCGCGTCCGGACGCTCACCGTTGACGCGACATGCACGACGACACTGCGTGCATGGTGTGCATCCGGCCGGGTCACGTTGCATTCGGTCCTGCAGTTTGCCTGGCATACGCTGCTGTTCGCGGTTGGAGGCAGCCGCATCACATCTGTCGGAACCGTGATTTCCGGGCGTGGGCTCCCCATCGACGGCATCGAAGAATCCGTCGGGTTGCACATCAATACGCTGCCCTCGATCGTCGATCACGAGGCGCAGTCCAGGATGACCGTTGCCCAAGCCATCGCCTCCATCCAGGACGCGATCAACCGCATGAACAGCCGGAGCACGATCGACCTGTTCACGGCACGCAGTGGCGGCGCCAAGCGCAGGCTCTTCGAGACGCTCCTGGTGCTCGAGAACTATCCCCTTCTGCTCGGCGAAGAGGAGGCCGCACTCCATGCGCACTATCTTGGCGTCGAGAAATCCTGGGACTCGGACAAGGTCAACTATCCCATCGCGGTGGTCGCGCGTGAAACGCAGGACGAGCTTGAGATCAATCTGTGGTATGCGGGCGAGTTGATCGACGATGCCACGGCGGAAAACCTGCTTGGAACGCTGGATGCGCTTCTGCGCCAGGTCGCCGCCAACCCGCATGCAAACGTCCCGGAACTCACGTTGATCTCGAGCGCGGATGCTGCGCGCTTTGCCCGCTGGAATGAAACCCGGCGGGCGTACCCGCAGGATCAGTCGCTGCATGGCATTTTCGAACAGGTGGCGACAGCCTGGCCGGATGTCGTGACCGTGGTTGCCGGCGACAGGCGGATGACATATCGCCAGTTGGATGAACGCGCCAACAGACTCGCCCGGCATCTACTTGAATGCGCGCCATTACGCGCGGATGCTCTCGTGGCGCTTGTCGTGGACAAGAGCGAGTGGATGATCACCGCCATGCTTGCAGTCTGGAAGGCGGGCGCCGCATTCGTTCCGATCGATCCCGCGTACCCGGATGACAGGCTCCGTTTCATCCTCGAGGACACACGAACCGCCCTTGTCCTTTCCGATCGCGAGCACGCCATGCGGGTTGGCCGAACCGCCGACGGACTGCCGTGTGAGGTCATCGCGCTGCAGGATGCGGTGCTGCCAAGCGCGGCGGCGCGTGTCGACGTGCCTGTGAAGAGTACGGACCTGGCATACGCCATCTACACGTCCGGCACGACGGGCCGCCCAAAGGCCGTGCTCGTGGAGCATCGTGGCGTCGTGAACCTGCATGCCTCGCTTGCGTCCTTGTTCTCTCTGCGGAGGAGCGAAGGCGTGGAGGTGGTGCTGTCCTTCTCGAACTATACGTTTGACCATTTCATCGAACAGATGACGGATGCGTTGCTCTCCGGGCAGACGCTGGTCATGCTGGACGACGCCATGCGCAGCGATGCGGTACGCCTGTACGACTACATGAATCGGAATGCAGTGACCTATCTGTCCGGGACGCCATCGGTCCTGTCCATGTATCGCTATGCATCGGTGCCTTCGCTCAAGCGTATCGACGCGATCGGCGAGGACTTCACCACGGCCGTGTTCAACGGCATCCGGAGCAGCTTCGATGGGTTGATCATCAACGGCTACGGGCCGACGGAGATCTCCATCACCAGTCACAAACGGCTGTACCGGAAAGACGAACCACGCCTTGACAAGAGCATCGGGCATCCTGTCGCCAACACGCACTGCTATGTGGTGAACCCCGCGATGCAGCGCGTGCCCGTTGGAGGGATCGGCGAGTTGTACATCGGGGGGGATGGGGTGGCCCGTGGCTACCTCAATCGCGACGACCTGACGCGTGAACGCTTCGTCGCCAACCGGTTCCAGACGACCGAAGACGCAGCGCAGGGACGCAATGCACGCCTGTACAGGACGGGTGATCTAGTGCGCTGGCTGCCGAACGGGGAGCTCGAGTATCTTGGGCGCAACGATATGCAGGTCAAGATCCGCGGGCAACGCGTCGAGCTCGGTGAGATAGAATCTGTGCTCGCATCATTCCCCGGCGTTGGCCGCGCGGTTGTGATTGCACGTGACTACGCGGGGACTGCCGACGGTGGCGCCGCGCGCCAGAAGTACCTGGTTGCGTTCTATGTGGCGACCGAGGAGCTCCAGGAAACCGCTCTGCTGGATTGGCTCCACGCGCGCCTGCCGCAGGCCATCGTGCCCGTACGGGTCATCCGCCTGCTGGAGGTGCCGGTAACCGGGAGCGGAAAGCTGGATGTGAAGCGGCTTCCGCCGACGGATGCGGTGATGGAGGCCACGACAGAACATGTCCCCCCGGCGAACCAGACGGAGCGTGCATTGTGCCTGTTGTGGGCGAACGTCATCGGCTACGCCGCGGACAGCATCGGCACCCGGAATGACTTTTTTGGCGTAGGCGGGGACAGTCTGCGTGCGATCCGCCTCGCGCAGGCAATCACCACCCGGTTCGGCCGGGCATTCAGTGTCGCCTCGGTGTTTGCATGCCCGGACATCCAGTCCCAGGCGGCACGGCTCAAGCTGATGGAGCAGGAGGGCGACGTCAAGGCGCTGGCGCCGGGGGGCCTGTCGGGAGGCGAGCACACGCCGGTGAGGGCGTCGCTGGCGCAGGAACGCCTGCTGTTCATCGATGAATTCGTGGGCGGGAGCCCTGCATACAACATTTCCTTTGCATTCGTGCTTGCGCTCGATCCGGTGGACGGGCCGGAGCGGCTGGAGCGGGCATTGCGGACGCTCCTGATACGCCACGCCGCGCTCAGGACGCTGCTGGACCGGGATGACCAGGGCAGGCTCGTGCAGCGGGTCATGCCGTCGGAAGCTGCGACGCGTCGCTTTTCCCTGGGCAGGGCCAGGGTCGTGGAGCGGGAGGCCCTTGATGCTGCCTTGGCAGGGGATGCCACGAAGGTCTTCACGTTGTCCGCGGAGCTTCCCTTCCGCGCGGCACTGTACACCTTGGGCGAGGAGCACATCGTGTCGCTCGTGTTCCACCATACGTGCTTCGATGGCTGGTCGTGGCGTGTGTTTCGGGAGGAACTGCAGCATCTGCTGGAAGGGGGGGATGCAGCACGATTGTGTCAGCTCCCCGCCAGCTATGCGGATTTCTCCGTCTGGCAGCGCCACCAGTTGAACCAGCATCGCCAGGAAGCGTTGGGCGATTACTGGTTGCAGACGCTGGAAGGCTGGAGGCCACTTGATCTTCCGCTTGATCTTCCGCGACCGTCGCAGTTCGACTACAAGGGGCGGGAGATCACGCTGGAGCTTGATCCGGCAACGACAGACCAGCTGCGCATGTTGGCGCGAACGACGCGCTGCAGCCTGTTCTCGGTCGTGCTCGCCGCTTACTACCTCACGATGCGGGCGTTCAGTGGGCAGGATGACTTCGTCGTGGGCACTCCCTCGGCACAGCGCGGCCACGGCGAGCTGGAGGGAGTGGTCGGGTTCTTCGCCAACCTGCTGGTCTTGCGGGCGCGGGTGGACATGGACGACAGCCTGCAGCAGTACCTTGGGACCGTCGGTGCGTCTGTCGTCCAAGCGCAGTTGCACGATGACTTGCCGTTCGAGCAACTCGTGGGGCGGCTGCGCGTGCCCAACGATCCGGGACGCCACCCGGTCGTGCAGACGGTTTTCAGTCTGCTGGACCGCGAAACCGCCAGCGCGGCTTCGCCCGCCATGCAGACCTACACCCCGGATACCGGCGGCGTGACGACAGCGAAGTTCGATCTGTCCACGACGGTGTCCGATCTTGGACGCGTCCTGTCTGTCAATGTGACCTATGCGTCTTCCCTATTTTCCCACGGAACAGCGGAAAGCATTGCGTCGACCTTTGCACGGGTCCTCAGCGAGTTCACGCGCCTGGCCTCCACGGCACAGACCAGTCGTCTTGCGGAGATCCTGTATCTGCCAGCGGGCAACGGCGCGCAGGGCGCTCCGGCCGCCCTGCCACACACGGGCATTGCAACGGCCCACGCCTTGTTTGAACACCATGCGAGGATGCGTAGTGACCGGACAGCGCTGGTGCACGGGACGGTGCAGCTCAGCTACGCCCAGCTCGATGGATGCGCGGATCGACTCTGCGATGCACTGTTGGGGTTGGGTAGGCTACGGCCCGGCAATCTGGTGGCGCTGGTGCTGGAGAAGAGCGAGTGGATGATCATCTCGATCCTGGCGGTATGGAAGGCGGGGGCCGCCTACGTGCCGCTGGACCCCGCTGCCCCGGATGAACGCTTGGCGTTCATGCTGCAGGATTCGGGTGCCAAGGCGATTCTCGCCGACAGCGTCAACCTGCATCGCATGCGGAGCCTGCACCCCGATACGGCGATGATGATCCTGGATCCACGGCAGGCGGCAGAGCACGGCGTGGCCGATGCCACTCCACGCCCGGCTGCAACAGCGGATGCACCGGCGTACGCCATCTACACGTCAGGTACCACCGGGCGACCCAAAGCAGTGCTGGTCGCGCATCGCAACGTACTCACATTCCAGGCAGGATTGGCAGCACGTTACTTCGGCGATGATCCGCAGCCGCAGGTGGTGCTCCTGCAGTCAAGCTACGTATTCGACTTTTCCGTCGAACAGATGGCGTTGTCCCTGCTCAGTGGACATACGTTGCTGGTGCCCGAGGACGGGTTCGTCTGCGACGACGCCTTCATCGCCATGATGAACGCGCATCGTCTGAGCTACCTCAGCGGGACGCCAACGCAACTGCAGTTGTTCGACTTGGCAAGGCTGCAGCATCTGCAGGTCGTGCTCGTCGCCGGAGAAGCCTTCAGGCGGCAGCATTTCGACAGGATCCGGAGCGAATTCGGCGGCATGCTCTACAGCGCATATGGGACAACGGAGACAACGGTTTACAACCTCGTGCGCGCGTTCCCGCCAGGGGCCGAGTACAGCAATGACCTGGGGGAACCGCTGCCGGGCTCGCGGCTGCACCTGCTCGATGACCTGCAACGCGAGCTGCCGACAGGGGCGGTGGGAGAAATCTGCCTCTCGGGGCCCTGTGTCGGTGCCGGCTACCTCAACCAGGTGGCGCTAGAGCGTGAACGTTTCCTGCAAGGGGTGTTTCCGGATATCACAGGTGTCGCCACGCTGTACAGGACGGGCGACCTGGCACGGCGCCGTGCCGACGGCGCGCTTCAGTTCCTCGGCCGCAACGATCACCAGGTCAAGATCAACGGGATCCGGCTTGAACCGGCCGAGATCGAGGCGACCGTTTCCGGGTGTCCTGGCGTCATCCAGTGTGCCGTCGTGGTCGTGCCCGGGACGACCCCCGACGATGCTCTGCGGCTGTCCTGCTATTACCTGGCCGAACCGCAGCTGGAGGAGCAGGCGCTGCTGTCACACATGCGTGCAAGGCTGTCGCCGGCGATGATGCCGTCGCGGTTGCATCGCATCGAGGGCCTGCGCGCGCTTCCGGTTACCGTCACTGGAAAGCTCGACGTCAAGGCGTTGGCGTCATACGAACGCGGCCAACCCAGAGTTGCCTATGCGGCTCCCGCCGATCGCATGGAGATGCGGCTGTGCCGCATCTGGAGTGAGGTCCTGCGTGGAAAACGCATCGGTGTGAACGATGACTTCTTCGAGGCGGGCGGTGACAGCATTTCCGCGTTGCATCTGGTCAGCCACACGCGCCGCAGGCTTGCTAGGAAAGTCAGCGTCAAGGATGTCTTCAGCCATACCACGATCCGGGAGTTCTACCAGAATGTCCTGTTGGGCGACGCGCCGTTGCTGAAGGACGCGCCCTACATCGTGCCGCAGGGGGAGCGCGCATTACTGCCGATCCAGGCATGGTTCTTCGCAAAGTCACTCTCCGACAAGGGGCACTGGAACCAGTCGCTGGTCATCCGCACCCCTGCACTGGAGGTGACGCGTCTGCAGGCCGCGCTGGATGCACTGGCGAAGCATCACGATGCATTCCGCCTTCGCTACCGTGTCGATGGCGAGGGAATGCGGGAGCCCGTGCAGTTCTACGCCGGGCACGGCGACATCGCGCTGCGCGTCATCGACATGGAGGGTAAGCCGGATGCCGCTCTGGATGCGTGCATCGCGACGCTCCACCGTCGTTTCGATCTGGAGCGCGGTCCGTTGTGGGAGGCCGTGTTCCTACATGGACTGGAAGATGGATCAGCACGCCTGTGGATGCAGTTGCACCATCTGATCGTCGATGCGGTGAGCTGGGAGATCATCTGCCGCGACCTTGAGGGCCTCTACCATTGTGCTGATCTTGGCACGCCGGTCTGCGACTACGGCCGGTGGTCCGAGGCAGTGGAGGCCTACCCCGCCAGTGACGCCGAGCGGCTGTACTGGGACGAGATCGTCGAGCAGGTCAAGCGCGCCACGCCTGTCGGCCCAGTGCGCAGTGCAGCCAGTTGCCGGCACCAGTTCACCCTTGACCCCGAGGACTCCGCCGCCTTGTACGGGCCGATTCATGGGGGGGGCGATGCCAGTGGTCTGGACATGATGTTGGCGGCGCTGGCGCAGACGCTGGCCTCGATGACCGGCCGTCGTGAGAACTTTGTAACGCTGGAATGCCATGGGCGCGAAGCCTGGCCGGGCGCACCGGATGTGCAGGACACGGTGGGGTGGTTCACGACCATGTATCCATTGCCGCTGCTGGCCGATGACGACCCGCTGCGCTGCGTGGAAAGCACGCATTCCACGCGTACCTCGGTACCGTGCAATGGAATCGGGTATGGAGCCGTGCGTGGAATGTACGGGAGTACTTCCGCACCGCTGCCAGATGTCAGCTTCAACTATCTCGGGCAGTTTGGTGAGGTTGCGGGCACCGCGCCCCAGGATGACGATGAGGTGGGCGTACGCTGGCAGCTCGATCCGGCACGCTGCGGATCAAGTCGCTCACCGGAGGACACCGACGCCGCCGAGGGAAGTGTCGACATTACCGCCAAGCGCATCGGTGATCGTCTCGTCGTGGAGGTGGAGGGCCGCATCGGCGCCCAGGCAACCGCTGACATGGCAGAGCTTCTCAGGCAGCGGATGCTGGCGATCGGCGCGGGCGTCAGGATGCGTCCACGCGCGGATGTGTCGCGCGGCACGCCGCCGCAGGACGAGTTCGAGCCCTGCATCGTGGTCAATGAGCATGTGGCAGGCCCGACGCTGTTCCTGCTCCCGCCGGGAGAAGGCGGTGCGGAGAGCTATCTGGCCAATCTCGCCAGGAAGCTGCCCCACATACGGCTGGTGCTGTTCAACAACATCCATCTGCACAGCCCCATGCCCTCGTTCGAGAC
Source organism: Proluteimonas flavola (assembly GCF_021191705.1). Classification (GTDB taxonomy): domain Bacteria; phylum Pseudomonadota; class Gammaproteobacteria; order Xanthomonadales; family Xanthomonadaceae; genus Luteimonas; species Luteimonas flavola. The sequence continues at coordinate 9,323 of NZ_JAIWPU010000018.1, read as the reverse complement.
CATCGCAGCGTATTACCTGGACCACGTCAGGCGCCTGCAGCCGCATGGGCCGATCAGTCTGGCGGGGTGGAGTTTTGGTGGCGTCGTCGCACTGGAAATGGCGTGCCGGTTGGCCATGGCCGGTACTCCAGTGGCGAACCTGTTCATGGTCGACGCGTTCTTCTGCGTGCCGCGGATGATGCAGGATCTGCGGCTCCCCGACGCATGGAATGGGCTTGACCGGATCAACCATCGCTACCTGCCCGACAACGGTGCCTTGCGGGCGCTCGCGGATGCAGGAACGACGATCCGGCTGTTCAAGGCTGTGACGGTGCGCGATGAAGAATGCGTCCTGGGGCATCGCGACGTGTTCGAGTACTACGCGCGCTCGGCGAACAATCACCTCGACCTTCTGATACCAACGTCCTCGTTCGCGGTGACGACACTGGGTGACAGCTCGCATTTCTCCTGGGTGCACGACGCGGCCGTGGTCGACATGGTTGCCGCCGACATCCGCCGCCACGTCCAGGACACCATCACCACCTGATCGATACGGTCCGCCCTCGGTAATGGTGCCGCGGTGCGGTTGTGCAACCCTCAAGGGAATGGAGTTGATCATGAATGTTGCAGATGTGCCGGTCATCGATATTGCGGGGCTTGCAGGATTCGATGCCATGGTGAAAAACGCGATTGCCGCCCAGATCGACTCGGCGTGCAGGGGCGCGGGGTTCTTCTACGCGGCCAACCACGGACTGGACCTGAAAGCGCTGCAGGGCATGACGATGGATTGGCACCATGCCATGTCCGTAGAAGAGAAAAAGGAGCTGGCGATCCATGCCTACAACCAGGCAAGCCCCCGTCATCGAAGCGGCTACTACATGGCGATCGAGGGCAGGAAGGCCAATGAATCGTTCTGCTATCTCAATCCTGCATTCTCAACTGAGCATCCAGCCATCGTGGACGCCTTGCCTGCCCATGAGGTCAATGTCTGGCCAGACCCGCACCGGCATCCCGGCATGCGGGAGTTCTATGAGGCCTATTATCGCGACGTGTCCGGTGTTGCTGCGCTGATCCTGAGAGGCTTTGCGATTGCGCTGGGCCGCGAGGAGCGGTTTTTCGAGCCGCACTTTTCCTCCGAGGATACCTTGTCGGCGGTGTCGCTCATCCGCTACCCGTACCTGGAGGACTATCCACCGGTGAAGGTGGCGCCCGATGGCACTCGACTGAGTTTCGAAAGCCACCAGGACGTGTCGCTCATCACGGTGCTGTATCAGACGGCGGTGCCGAACCTGCAGGTCAAGACGGCCGAGGGGTTCTTGGATATCCCTGTCGCCGACGAGCACCTGCTCATCAACTGCGGCACCTACATGGCGTACATCACGTACGGCTATTACCCGGCACCCGAACATCGCGTCAAGTTCATCAACGCGGAGCGGCTATCCATTCCGTTCTTCGTGAACCTGTCGCATTCCAGCGCGATCGTGCCTTTCGACGTTGCCGCAGATGGCCCGGCGGAGGTGAGCGCCGCCGTCCCCTACGGACATTATCTCAAGCATGGGCTGGCCCATCTGATCCGCAGCAATGGACAGACCTGACAAGCGCCGTACCGTACTCCATCAGACATGGAAGCCCACAGTCGAGGTGATCTGGCAATGAACTACTCTGTAATACAGATGTTCGAGATGGAAGCGCTGGCACAGGGCCAGCACTCCGACGCTTTCTGCAGGGCCCTGTTCGAGCATGGCGTGTTCTACGTCCGGGAGGATGCGCACATCAAGCGCATGCATGACGCCGCAATGGACGTTGTCATGGATCTTTTCCAGAACGGTACGCTGGAGCAGAAACAGGCGCTGACAAATCCGACGCCGCGTATGCGGCGTGGCTTTTCGGCGCTGGAGGCGGAGAGCACAGCGAAGATCACCAACGGGGGGCAGTACACCGATTACTCGATGGTCTACTCCGTGGGCCTGGGCGACAATCTGTTTCCATCGGCCGCATTCGAGCAGGTGTGGCAGGACTACTTCAATGCGCTGTACGCCCGCAGCCAGACCATCGCGGCGGCGGTACTGCGTGCAGCGGGCGCCGACGCCGGACAGGACCTGGCGCAGGTGCTGGACTGCGACCCATTGCTGCGCTTCCGCTATTTCCCCGAGGTGCCTGCGGACAGGTGTGCGGAGCAGGAGCCGCGCAGGATGGCTCCCCATTACGACCTTTCGATCATTACCCTGATCCAGCAGACCCCTTGCGCAAACGGCTTCGTCAGCCTGCAGTGCGAGATCGACGGGCAGTTCGTCGATATCCCGCCCGTACCCGGCGCGATGGTGGTGTTCTGTGGCGCGGTGGCGCCACTGCTCTCCAATGGCCGGATCAGGGCGCCACGCCACCAGGTGGCATCACCGCCGATGGACCGCCGGGTGGGCAGCAGCAGGACGTCAAGCGTGCTGTTCCTGCGCCCGACGCCGGACTTCGAGTTCTCGGTGCCTTTGGCGCGTGCCAGCGGATTGGATGTCGAGTTCACCGGAGACACGGCCACGTTCGGTGACTGGATCGGCGGCAACTATCGCAACCTGCGCACGGCTGCCAGCCCCGTAACTGCGGAATGAAGCGCGCGGATGATCACGGGAACATCAACAAGGACCATGTGGATGAATGAGATAGACATACCTGTGTTCACGCTCGATGGCCTGAAGCGTGGCGAACGGATGGATGAACTACGCCGCTGTGCGGGCGAGAAAGGCGCGTTTTACCTGGTAGTCGATGGCCCATTGGAGGTGGTGCATGCGCAGGCAGGCGACGCTGCACTGACATTCTTCGCAACGGCCACCGAAGAGGAAAAGAGCGCCGTGACCAACTCGGAGCCGAACGTGCGCAGAGGCTTCTCCGCGCTCGGGTCAGAGAGTACCGCCCGCTGTACCAATACGGGCGACTACTCGGATTACGCAATGGTCTACTCCATGGGAACGTCCGGGAATCTGTTCCCTGCCCCGGCATTTGCCCGGACTTGGGAAACCTATTTCGACCTCTACTACGGCATCGCTCAGGATGTCGCTAGAGCACTGCTTGGCAGCATGGATGTCCAAGACAAGGTCGATATCGATACGCTGGTCGACTGCAATCCCGTGCTGCGCTATCGCTACTTCCCTGACGTTCCGCCGGACCGCTGCGCCGAGTACCAGCCCAACCGGATGGCGCCGCACTATGATCTGTCGATCATCACGCTGATCCTGCAAAGCCAGAGCCCAAACGGGTTTGTCAGCCTGCAGGTCGAGGTGGACGGTGCGTTCGTGGACGTTCCACCGCGTCCCGGTTGCGTGGTCGTGTTCTGCGGCTCGGTCGCGCCGCTTGTGTCCGAGGGACGGATCAAGGCCCCCCAGCATCGCGTCGTGTCGCCTGCCATGGAGCAGCGCGTGGGCAGCAGCAGGACGTCGAGCGTGCTGTTCCTGCGCCCCAGGAATGAGTTCTGCTTTTCCGTTCCATTGGCCAAAGCGCTCGGCATGGGAGGGGACCTGACGGGAGAGCGCGCGACCTTCGGGGAATGGTGCGGTGCCAACTATCTGGAAATGCACGTTGGACAGTTGCCCGCCTGACCCGCGGTGTCGGGCGCAGCGCCCATGGTGATCCGCGCAAGGAACGATTGGCGGGAGCGCGCCATGACGATGGGCGGCAGCTTGGACCAGGCGCGGGCGCTGATGATGATCCCGCAATCGGTTGTGTATCTCAATGCAGGTTCATTCGGTCCGCTCCCGCGGTCTGTCTATGAGACAGTCGCAGGGTTCCGGCATGAACTCGCCTGCGACCCAGCCGCGTTCCTCCTACGCAGGGTGCCCGGACTGCTCTGGCACGCACGCACATGCCTGGCTGACCATGTGGGGTGCGATGCACACAGGTTGGCGTTCAGCACGAGTGTCAGCGCTGCGGTCAGCATGATCGCGGCGTCACTGGAACTGTGTACGCCAGGCGAGATCCTGCTGAGTGATCAGGAGTACCAGACAATGCGCTGGTGCTGGGAGCGTGTGGCGGCGCGGACGGGCCTGCGGCTGCGCACATTCGGCCTTCCATCTGGGGCCTGCACCGAGGACGACCTTCTGGACAGCGCGGTCAGGGAGATGCGGGCGACGACGCGCCTAGTGTTTTTCAGTCACGTTATCTCTGGAACAGGCGTCATTCTTCCCGCAGCACGCATCTGCGAACAGGCACAGGCGCGCGGCATCGTGAGTGTGGTGGACGGAGCCCATGCCATCGGCGCCATCCCGGTCGTGCTCCGGGATATCCCGTGCGACTTCTATGTGGGAAGTTGCCACAAGTGGCTGCTCGCCCCCAGTGGCAGCAGTTTCCTCTACATGGGCAGGGCGGGTGAGGCACGGTTGCATCCCCAGACGATCAGTTGGGGGGATGGCCCTGACCGTGCTGCGGAATCGCCCGGCCAGGACGTTCCAGACATCCATGGCAGCACACCACGCCTGCGTCGCCTGGAGTGCGAAGGAACCCGGGATATCTGCCCGTGGCTTGCGGTGCCGGACGCCGTTGCATTCCATCGCGCCATCGGCGTAAATCGGATGCTGGCGTACCGCAGGACCCTCGCTCAGGACGCGCGTGCGCGGCTGGAGGCGCTCAAGGGAGTGGAGGCCGCTACGGGGTCGGCAACGGAGGCAACCAACGGCATGATGGGATTCGCTCTTCCGCGTGGTGTGGCGGCGGGAGCGGTGCAGCGCATGCTCTGGGAGCACTACAGGATAGAGGTGTCGGTGGGGGGGCTGGGGGACCGTGGGATGCTGCGGGTGGCACCGCATGCCTACAACACGGCGACGGACATCGCTGTGTTGGCTGACGGACTGGAGCGTGTGCTGCACGCGCTGCGGGAGCCCTGACGATCGTGTCCCCGTGTGGGCGGCGGTCTCAGTCGGTAGCAGACATCACCCGGATGGGGCAGACGTCACTAGGATGGAGCGAAGCGCAACCTGGCGGTGGTATTCCGAATTAATGCTTGCCATGCAACCCTTCTACACAAAAAGACGCCCTGAGTAGTGTCCTTGGCGGTACCTATCGGCCACCCGCACCCTAGGGGCGAGTGGAGCGTACCTCCCTTCGCGAATATGGTTTGTGGACGTTCTCTGCGAGGTAGTCGTAGACCTGCGCCGCTTGCGTCCCCAGTAGGAAGCGTTTCTGCTCGTCGATGATCGAAAGCAGCATCGCATCAGCTGGTGATCCGCATACAGCGCTATAGCCTCCTTAGCATCCAGTGTCCCGACACCTCGCCCGCTGACCGTGTTCGCCGCCTCGATGGTCGCACCGATCATCACGTTCGCCAGCTGCACGGCGCAAATGTCCCTCGAGTCGACCTGCGTTACCGACTGGGGCTTGGGCAGGAGGTGATGCTGGCGATCTCCGACTTGGCGGAACGTGACGACATGCTCGTGGCGGATATAGCGCTGCAAGTCGAAATATGTGAGCAGGTTTTCGACTGGTCGTGTTAGACCCGATAGAGGCTGTCGGCCATGGTCTCCATCTGGCTGATCAGAGACTTCAGCACCACCCGGGCAGCATCCGTACTGACGCGGGGCTTGGCGATCGCTTGCAGGCATTCGGGGTGGCGAAACGCGCCAAGGGTCTGGGCCGACTCTTACCGCGCGCGGGTTGACGGACGGAAGGCTGCCATTAGACATGCACGTGGCCGGACGTGACTCGCGTCGGGGCCGGAGGGTGCTTTCGGATCTATTTCCTTGCGGAGAAGGTGACAAGATAGATCGTCGTCGGTCACTATCCGTCGCACATCAAGAATACCCTCAGCTAATCACCATCGGAAGGAGAGTGGCGTGGCAGGCAACAAGAAAAAAAATCCACGGCTAAACAGACGGTCGGCAAGCCCAAGAATGCGGTCGAACCTGAGAAGAAAGCCGCTGCATCGAAGAAACAAGCTCCCGATCCTGTTGATGAGAAGTGGTGGAAGCTCACACCTGCCGAGAAGCGGCAGCTTGCAATCAAAATGATCTACGACATCCTGATCGCAAGCAGCGTTTTTGTTCCTGTGTATTTGGCCAAGATCCTCACACTGTCCGTTGCTCGCATGGATACGCCTGCCGTCAAGCCTGAAATGGAAGGCCACTATGTTCGTAAGTCGCTGACTTCGACGCAGCAGCGTAAGGCCAGAGCCTTGGTCGACGTCGTCGGAGGGGGGTTGAACTTGCGATCGTACTCAAGGCTAACGAACACAAACTGAAGCCAATTTGGCCTGCTCTCGAGAACAACAAGAAGTTCCTTGATGTCGCGATCGCTTTGCTGCGCTCTGAATCCCCGCGAGAGTGGACGTCCGGTCGCGAGCATCTTGAAGCATTCATTGCCGAGGCGACTGCCGAACATCTGACGAAGAGTCTGCCGAAAGGCCGCAGGCCCGACCCAACGAATGATAACACTCGCCTCTAGCGAAAAGGGCCGTGTAATGCACGGCCCTTCATAGTGGGCTCCTGAACATCGAACAGCTTATGCCTAATACCACTATCAGCCCGTTCTGGATTGCAGTGCTACCACTCGTCGGCGTGGTAGTCGGTGGCGCGATAACGGTCGGGTTTGAGATACTTCGAGAGCGCCGCAACCTTGGCCGCAGACGGGCCTTCATAGGTGCTCTTTGCGCCTCAGAGCTTCTGTTATTCGCGAATCGATGTCGGTTTGTTGCATGGGACGATGGTACGGAGGATGGACGTCCGGCAGGCGGTGGACCTCACGAAGAACCGTACCGACTTGCCCAAGTTAAGTCGCCAGAAGCACCCACGTGGAACGCTGATCTCGACTGGACTGCTCTCCCCCCCGCACTACTGGTTCCCGTCTTCAAGATTGGCATTGCCTACTTGGAAATGCAGGACAGGCTTGCTGATGCGTATCGCCATGATCTCGGATCTCTCGATGAATACTTCTCTCATCGCCAAGCAAGCTATGCACTTGTAACCATCCACTGTATTGCCTTGGCTGCAAGAATCGAAAAGGCATGCGACCTGCCTGTGACAGATAATGCTCACGACCTCGCTGCGATGCAAGAGATCTCTGACGAACATGCGCAGTTCGGCTTTTGGCCTCGCGGTCCCGTCAGCAATACTAGATCAGCGATTCTCTAGTTCACGACCGATCTCAAAAGCGACCACTCCATTTTCGGCATGAGACTCGCACTTGCTTTGCATATGGCGTCGTGGCTAGTGCCCATACCCTTTGGTTGCGTGGCTATAAAAGCCTCCACAGCTTCCTCCACCACACCACACCACACTTCGGCATCGAAGCTAGTTGAGCGGCATGGCGATGAATTGGGAGGGTGCGAGCAGCACGCGGATGTTGCGACTGCGTCAGAAGTCGTTGGCGATGGCTGTGGATGGAGAAGGCCAGCTGGACGCCAACTCGTGGTGAGCGGACCTGTGAGACGCATGGACCGGACCCGGAGATATAGGATCAGAGGAGCTGGAAGCCAGCATCCACGCGTCGCTAGTCGTAAGGCAGACCGTGACGCAACCCCCTAAAGCCGGCAGTATCGAACGATTCGAACTAGCTTGCCTGGAAGGCCAACTCAGAATCTTCACCTGGAACCCGTGAGTGGCTTGGTGTCGCTTGGTGCCAGGAACCAGCGGTGGACGAGGGCAAGGATTAGATGGATTTATCGGGGGTAGGCGATGGCACCGCCCGACCGGAGCAGTGTGAAAGATCCCGAGCTGTTCTGATCTGATCAAGAGGTGATCATTTCACGGCCTCGCTGCGATCATCCTTGGCGGAAACCGCCACATCGGCGACTTCGATGGTAAAGGCGAGTTCGTGCCCGCCCGGGATTCCGTTCGGCCATTCGATGCGTCGCAGGACGAGCGCATAGCCGTTGACGAACAGCGGAGCATCGTCGGCACGGATCTCCAGTACATTGCCGTTTCGCAGCGCACCCGGGGTTGCGGCGTTGGCGAGCGCCGAGATGACCTCAAGGAAATGCTTGTACGCACGATCGGCTTCGTTGGGCGCGTTGACGTTCAGCACCAGCTTGAGCTTAGTGACGACGAATTCCTCGCCCTCCAAGTAGTACGCGATATTGCAGGGCAGCATCTCATCGCCGATATCGAGGTACCTCGAGCTCGCCCACCATCCTCCATGGCCGCGATGATAGTCGTTGGTCGGTAGGCCGGCTGAAACTAGGAACTGTGTCGCATGGTTCGGCAGCCAGCCCAGCGCCGGGGGACGCGATGTGGGTGCCTCTCGCGCCGCCGGACCTGCCTGATCTCGCGAATGGAGGTATCGATGTCGCTCTTGTCCTTGGGTTCGAACATCACGATGTGGCGTCGCCATTTCCCTAGGCCTGCGGTGTCAAGCCGAAAGCCCGTGACGAGCCGGCGCCGCGCATACCTACGCAGGGCCGGATCCTTGATCGAGAAATCGAAGCTGTTGAAAACCAGGTCGTAGGTGGCGTAGATGTACAGCCCGTATAGGAAAGGCAGAAACATTGCTGTCAGCAACATGGGTAGTGCAAATTCTCTGGCCGTATGCAACGTGGCAAAATCGTCGAAGCTGGTGACGATGTGGTAGATGGAATTACCGATCATCAGCAACGAAAGCAGGACCAGCAGGGTGGTTGCCACGGTGTGTGCCGACTTCAGTCTGGCATCGCGTTCGCTGACGGCAACGATGGCCGCTAACGCGATCAGCAAGAATGCGATCGCCAGCTCGGCGAGCAGGCCGAAAGTATGGCTGGACGCAATGAAGGAGAGCAGAGCGGTGATGCCGGCCGCTTCGAGCATCGTGGCCCGGAAGTACGCTTTTCCGGAGTCCGCTTTCTCGTAGTTGAACACCGCAACCAGGGCAAAACTGCCTGTCCACAGCAGCGTAGTCTTCAGATTCGACCACTGCCACCAGCTTGGGAGGGACAGCAGCCACACGCTAATTGCCACGTAACAGACGATGGCGCCGAGCAGACGTACGATCGGCGGCTCGACGAGCAGGCACAGCAGCTTGCGTGCCGCATCGCTACGCCGGCTCTTCCAGAGAATGGCGCCGCCGATGAGCGAGAACCATGTCAGAAATGCAATCTCACGGTTATCTAGTTCCATATAGAGCCAAAGGACACTATTCTCGTGACTTAGCAGGCTACTGAAATACCGAGCGCCACGAAGCCGTCTTTGACCACAGTGTGAGCGGGCAGTGCCGATGTTGATCTTTTCGTACTGAATTCGACATTCCAGTGCTTGCACAGCGCGGCATCTTTCTCTCCAGATGCCCGATTCATGCCACTTTCCCCGATTGCGGGCACGCCTGTGCCAAGGTTCGCATTCGCACCAGGTTGTAGGCGGCCATGTTCAACACGAACATCTGGTCCACCTTCTCCAGTCCGC